>CAYTGI010000007.1:63010-73041 GCA_964437465.1 uncultured Candidatus Saccharibacteria bacterium
CGTAGCTTCAGCTTAGGCAGGCTACCGCTCAGGTTTCGAGATGAACTCTTATCTATTTTTAATCCCTTGTATATAGTTCTTCTTAATATTTAGTTAAGCTGACTTTCTAGGAGAAAAGAAAAAATTCTAATGAGATGTATAAACCATACATTGAATGAATTTTTTCAAATTCGACAACGAAAATCGCTTAAATAAAATTAAAAATAAAAAAACTCCCTTTTGGGAGCTTTTTAATGATATTCCTAACAACAAAATATCAGCTCCCTTTGGAGTTGAAATTATTATTGTTGTTGTTAATTAGAAAAACCATTATTTATTTTAACAAAAATATAGTTAACTGCAAGAGCATTACTGTTACTATTTTATGGTAACAAAAGCTTGGCTTTTCGGATTTATTTTATATACTTCTCTATATTAATTTTCATTCAATACAAAAATGGGAGAAAAAATTCGAGCCACTATTGAAGATACACTTACTCAGATTGGGCGAGATGTAGTTAATCAAAGACTAAAAAGTGGGGTTTCAACACTAAAAATTGAAGATATAATAAGCGATATAATTGCTACGTCAGACGCAGATGGTTTACCAAGTTCAAGCTACTTTGAAGCAATTAGGCCAAAGTTAGCTGCCTATGCCCAAGAAAATGGTATAGAGGTAATTGATACTGATACTGAAGAAGCTTAAAGGGCTAGAGGGCTTTCGCCCTCTTTTTTGTTCATTTACTTTGAAAAATTTCCCATAATTGGATCTAAGACTTTCTTTAGACTCTCACTCTTCATAGTAATTGACCTAGTCTGAAGTCCTGCGTTAAAAGAAACATTCTCATTTTCAAGAATTGATTCATCAAAATATATTGGAAGATCAAACAGATTTCCGAATGGTGGAACACCTCCAATAATTAGTCCATATTTTTCTTCAATGACTTCTGGCTTTTCAAATTCTACATCTTCGCCATACTTTTTTTTAATCTCTTTTGTGTTTAATTTCTTATCTCCTCTTACAACTGCCATTAGGTTATTACCTGATTTCTTTCCTCGTAAGATCAATGCTTTTGCTCCTTCTTCAATTTTTGTACCTCTAACTTTTGCTGAATCTTCACTGGTTGGAGTTGGCTCATGTTCATGGAAATCATAATCTATATTGCTTGAGTCTAAGATATTCCTAATTTGTTTAACAACTTTTTCACCGTCCATTTCACCTCCAAGTTCAAGATGAAGCTCTTTTCTTTGTTCACCAGAAATTGGGCCAGGCCCTTCCATAACGGCTGTTCGCCCGTTATATGTCATTGGGAATGCTATAGTTTCTTTTAATGATTCTTCACCGGCTAATATCATTACTAATCGATCAATTCCAAGAGCGATACCTCCATGAGGTGGAGTTCCGACTTCAAAAGCTTTCAACATATGACCAATACTCTTTTCAATTTCTTCATCTGAATATCCCATTGTTTTGTATGTTGCTCTTAAAACTTCAGGATTATGAGCTCTAATACTTCCTCCACCAGCTTCATATCCATTACAGACTAAATCATATTGTTGAGTAATAATTTGTTCAGTCTTTTCTCCCTTTAAATGCCAGTCAATATGTTCTGGAAGTGGCATTGAGAATGGATTGTGAGTGAATGTCCATCCACTTTTTCCATCTCTAACTTCAGCAATATCTTCACTATCAACCTTTTTAAAGAATGGGAATCTGTGTACCCAAGCAAAAGCTAAAACCCCCTCCTCTTTCTCTTTTTCGTTTCGAATATCAAATTTATCAGCACCGTACTTTTCCATTGCTTCTTCATAGGTAAATTTAGGGAAGATTTCATCTTTAAGTTTTCCTCCAACAGCCTTGACAGCTGTTTTCACTGTATCTTCAACAATGTTCATAACTTCTTCTTCAGTTTTAAAGCTAGTCTCTAGGTCAAATTGAGTAAATTCAAAACCTCTGTCCGCCCTTAAATCCTCATCTCTAATACATTTTGCAACTTGAAAATAGTTCTCAACTCCAGCAGTCATTAATAACTGTTTATATTGTTGAGGACTTTGAGGAAGTGCGTAAAATTTTCCAGGATGCAGTCTTGAAGGAACAACAAAATCTCTTGCACCCTCCATTGTTGAGGCAGTAAGCATAGGTGTTTCAACCTCTATGAAATCTTTCGAATATAGCCCCTCTCTAAGCTCTCTAATGAATTTTGATCTTAATTTAAGAATGTTATTCATCCTTTCTCTTCTTAAATCCAGATAACGATATTTCAATCTTGCCTCTTCATTAATATCTTTACCATCTCCCATCACTGGTATTGGTAATGCGGCAGATTTATTTAGGATTTTAAATTCAGTAATCTGAATTTCAAATTCTTCTTTTTTTGTTTTATCTTTTGTAGGTCTTTCTTTAACTGTTCCCTCAATTTCAACAACAGACTCAAGTGTAGTTTGCTTAAGATTTTTTAACATAGCATCATTTTCGCCTTCTTTCTCATAAATGCACTGAATTTTTCCTGACCTATCCCTTAGCTCCAAGAATACAAGCTTCCCCATCAATCTAAGATTGGAAACCCATCCTTTAATTTGAACCTGTTTTTCTGAATTTTTAATATCTGAAACCAATATTCTGTTCATTATCATTTTTTGAAAATTAATATAGTAATTGCTTTTTATTTAATGTTTTAATACTCCTCGAAGAGGAGCATCATAATTTCTTAAATCAGATCGAAGATTATATTGTACGAAATTAGCAATTACTGACATACTTGTTGTAATATTACATATTGGATTATAAAGTATATTAATAGTTCTAACAATGAAAGAAAAAAAGTTACTACCGAAATTTGGACATGCAAAAAAAACTGAAGAGGATAAAATGATTGTATTACCTGAAGAAGAGTCTAAAGAGCTTAAAGAAGCCATTAAAAGACTTTCAAATGCATTTAAATGGAAAACAGTTGTCTTAAGAGGACTTGTAAACGGTGTTTTTACTGCATTAGGAGCAACAGTAGGTATTGCAGTACTATTTTATATTCTCATCGGTTTATACGCAGGATTAAGAGATGTTCCTTTAATAAATCAATTTATGGAGGCAACAGGTTTAGATCAGGTAGTAGAGTATGTAATTGATCAAAGAGAGAATAATGCTGATATTGGAATAAGTAATGAAGATATTCCACAAACAGATACTCAAGATATAGAGTAATCCTATTTTTAATTAAATTGTCAGCGCTGACTTCCTTGACCTTCTGAAATCAAGGATTGATTAGGTTCGCGTACATCTCAGAAGAATCTTCTTAATATTAACAATTAGATAACCTCATTTCAATATCATTATAAATAGATAAAGAACTCTTCAGTGTATATACAAGATATATTTAATATATATTCAAGTCTTAAACATTTATTATCTAATAGTAGGAAATAATACTAGATAAAATACTTACTATATTTTTGGTGCCATATATCTAAAGTTAAAGTATACAAATTCAATTATATTTCTTGTTATTTCTTGTAGTTTATTTTTGAAATAAAAACCTCTGTATTTTGTAACACAGAGGCTTAGTTTATACGAACTAAAGTGAGCTTATTCTTTTGGCTTACCTTGATTTTGTGAATAGTAGTAGACTCCTCCAGCAATAGCTAAAAGCAAGAATGGAATAATAAGCCAGATTGGATTAAAGCTTTCATCATTCTCACTAACTAAGAAGTTAACATCATCTACGCCTTCGTCATTTACTAATAAAGAAATCACATCCTTATCTAAGTTGCCATCTATACTATCGGTATCTATAACAACTTCATATTCACCAGAGCATACGTTGTAGTCCCACCTACCGTTTCTATTTGTTTCAACTTCTGCTAGTTGCTTACGATCTTCTCCTTCTACTGAATAGATTGCGATTAATATATTCTCATAGACTTCTTCGTTATCATCAATTTGTCCATTTCCGTTAGAGTCTAAGAATACAAACCCACTCACTTCTACAGTTTCCACACATGTCTGCTCTCCTAATACCTGTCCTTCGTCTTCTATTCCTTCAGTAGCACCTTCAACATCTCCTTCTTCCAGTAACTGTTCCTGCTCTCCCTCTATTGTTCCCTGTGGCTCACCATCAGCTCCAATTGAATTATCTGGAATTTGATCTGCTGTTCCTCCAGTTACAATTATATTAACTGATGCAAAACTACAATATCCATAAAGATTATCTTCTTCACATACTCGCAGTGTCGCTAGATATGTCCCATTTACATAAGAAGTCTCACCAATCTCAATAGAGTAATCTGTATTGTTATCTTGAATTACTTGTCCATTAAAGAATCCGGTTCCACCGAAATTATATCTTGCTTGCCAACCTGGCCCTGCGTCGAAATTACCCGCAGGATCAGAAAATCTACCTGTTAACGCAACAATTTCACCAGCATCAATATTTATTGAAGGAGTAAATCCATTAGTTCCAGTAACTATCTCCTCACCATCAGTAACAGATAATGTTACAGAAGGCATAATATTATTGATGATCACTGTAGCAGAGTCACTTATGTTTGAAAATTCATTATCAGCAAAGCTTACTCTAATTTCAGGATTTATAGGATCGTCAGTAAAGAATCCATTTATACCGGTTTCATATTCGCTATATTGGTAGGTTTGAACCAAACCGTTTGAATTATTTTCATCAACTTCTAAATTAAAAGTTCCAATTGGACCTCTAAATATCTCTATCCATTCTCCATTAGATACCTTAACTTCCCAAATCAGATCATTACAAGCCCCATCATTCCCATTTTCGTTACAAATAGTACTGTTGTTAACCCCTAGAATAACCTGATTTAACTGGGCCTCTTCAATAGTAAAGCTGTTAATTAATAAACTTGGACTTTGAGTATTATTATTACTGTTATCTGTATCTTCTATAACTTCAATTACAATTTCATCTGAAGTGGAGTCACCATCCGAGTCAGTTACAATTACAGAACATGTATATTCTCCAACCACTAAACCAGACAGAGTCCCTCCTTCTCCATCAAATTCTGAACAAACTCCTCCCCATTCCAATGATAGCGGAGTATCTTCACCTTCATAGCTAGCTTCAACAGAAAGATTTTCTCCAAATTCGATTACAGGATCATTTGGAGTTAGGATTACAGAAGGAATATCATCTGGATTACCTCCACCACCTGTTGAAGAGATTCGAATAGTATGAGTTGCAATATTATTATCTAAATCTGAATCATCTGTAGATGTAGTAACTTCTACTGAGTTTGTTAAAGTTCCAGTAGATCGTATAACACCAAAGATTATTATTTGTTCGCTTTCACCTGCTAGTAATTCAGGAATTGTACATGAAATTACATTGTTATCTTCACTACAAGTTGAGTTATTTTCTATGAAAGAGTCAAATGTTATCCCATTAGGTAACGTATCAACTATCTCTAAATCAAATGCATCAGTAGAGCTACTGTTTTCAATTGTAATAATATATTCAATAACTGAATTTACTCTCAAGTTGTTTGAATCTGAATCTTTTTCAATTGAGATATCAGTTTCATTATTATCTACAAATCTAAATGCGACAGCATCAGCTGTAATATTTGCGTTTGAAATTGATGTATCTAATGTAACTTCACCTTGTTCGTTAAAAAAGTTGTATTCACCTATAGAAACCCATCCTGAAGGTGTTTGGTTGTTTAAAAGTCCTGTATCTGGGCAAGCTGTTATTTGATCTCCTTCTAGAGACTGATTAATTACAACTGGAGTATTACCATTTACTGAGTATTCAGCACTATCTCTTCTTGGTGTACAAAGATAAGAAATATATACTTCATATCTTCCATTCAATGTATTATTAGTTGTCCAAGTTAGAGTTTGACCATTTGAAGGAGCAGTTCCATAAACATCTCCTCCTACAGCATCATCCAAAGCGTAAGGAGCTGTTGTATGATTTGCAGTTGTTCCAGGCATTCCATAAGTTATCCAGTTTCCTGTAGTTGAAATAACTCCATTGGAGTTATGATCCTCAAAGGCTGCATTATCATCAACAACAATATCCATTAATTCAATTGACTTGGTATCACTAGGATCTGATTCGTTTCCGTTGATTACTGCTCTAACCTCGTATTCTGTACCAGGAGTTGTATCAATCCATGAGTTTAAATTAGTATCTGTATTTTCATGAGCTAATATTCCGTCTCTATAAATTCTATAAACTTCTCCTCCAGCAATATTGTTCCATTGAACTAATACTTCAGAAGTATCTTCTTCTACCCAAAAGAATGGTGTTTCAACAACTGGATTATTAAAAATAGCTATACATTCTCCGAAAAGATTATTACTGTTTTCATCACTAAACGGAAGAGCATACTCTCCTTCATTACTAATGTTATTGATTCCAATTCCATCTCTCTCACAAGCAAAAGCTACAAGATTTGTTGTATCTTGAACTCTAACCTCATATCTACCTTCATTATTTAAAGTTTCAATAATCTCACCATTTGCATCTGTTGTAAAGATTCCTAAATCGGTTATCGGTGGTGAGCCTGGCCCTGCTCCGTTTATATTATCTTCATCGTGCATTATGCTGACCTCAATGCTTTCTGCAGGAATACAATCTGTATTATTGAAATCTGTATATTCTGATCTCAGCTCAGCATTTGTATAATCTGTCCCATTGATGTTGAATGTTTCATCTCCTGTTGATGAACTGTTTACACAAACTAGTGATTTTAGATTAAATTCAAAAGTAGTTGGAATTACATCGTTTGTAATTTCGCAATCATTACTCCAATCTGAAAGTAACTCTCCGGAGTTATATCTCCCATCATCATTTGCATCAACAAAAGCAATTACTCTAATCGTGTATGTTCCTGTACTTGCTCCAAATGCTCCCCATGGAGTGTAGGGCTGATTATAAGAACCTATTGCTGTTTCTAATGCAGCTTCTAAAGTTGCTGGATCATCTAATAAAGAACCATCCACCGTAATGTTTCCACCATTCCATAAAAGTAAATCAGGATTTCCGTTAGGTCTTTCATTGTGCCTTATATATCTAACAGTACCTAAAGGGGAAGTTACTTCAGTCCATGTTCCCGAAATTCTATTTCCGGTAGTTCCATCAAAAGTTTCTCCACAAGTAAAACTTACAGGTGTATCTCCTATATTATCTCCATCTACCTGGCTATTCCATCCTAAAAATGTTGGTGCTTCAAGAGTATTTTCTATTGTTATCTCTACAACATCAGAACCCCACTGAGTAGAAGAATCTAAATATTGTGCAGTAATATAATATGTTCCATTTGGTAATGATGATATATCAAATGTGCATGAGTCATTTCTACTTACCCCTAAATTATTTCCTCCAGGTGCTTCTTGACAGTTTCCAACTAAAGTTCCTCCATTAATTACATAAGGAGCATCCTGCCAAAGTCTAATATAATAAGATCCCATTCCTAAGTCATCAGTTGCTGTTACTAAAGCTTCAAAACTATCACCATTTACGATATCTCCGTTATTATGACTTGTTATATCAACTACAGGAGGAATGTTTTGAATATACCCAATACCTACCCATGCAGCTTCGTTCTCAGTCGATGTTAAGTTAATCTGCCAACAGTTATTACTTTCTAAAGTATTTCCAGAGTTGTTAGTAACAGTTTCTCCGTAAGCGTATCCAGCTGGTATTGCGTTTCCATTTGTATCTACAAGTGTTTGACCAATAGCTGGTGCTACAGCAATCTCAGGTGCATTATGAGAGCCACAAACAAAATAAGTGTTAGGAACATTTAAATTTTCAAATCTATATTGCCCGATTTCTCCTGTTGTATTTGTAGTCTGAGATTCTACGAAATTCCATGCATTATCATATAATAATACTGTATACCCATCTGACATGCCTGAAGGGTAGTCACCATCAGCGGAAAGTAATAGTCCATTATCATTTTGATCTAAAAAAGTTCTACCTTGAATTGCCCCTGAGTTATCTACAACATAAAATGTGTAATCAGGTAAAGTAGGATCTGTAACTGCTGCTCTCCCATCTACAGAGATATTTGAGCTAAATAATCCTGCTGCTGAATTATCCTGACTGTAAATAACAGCAGAGCTATCTGTAGGTCCAATTACAATGTTAGAGCTTCCTATATTTGGCGTAGTAAAAAGAGAAGTATAAATTGCAATATCTCCCCATGCATTTCCCGAACCTGAATAACCAGTTATACCTGCCCCATCAACACCAGTTAGCTGTATTCCGTTTCCTCTTATTGTGTTCAGTGCATTTAAATTTTGCAAAGTCATGTTATTTACTCCATGAATATCAAAAGGACTTCTGTAACTTCCGTTTACAGTTATGTTAGAAAGCACTCCATTAGAAATAATTGGGGTAGCATTTCCAAATTTAAAAGTATAGTTTGAGTTCACTCCAGTATTTGTTCCTTGAACCGTAAGGTTTTGAATTACAACATTATCTGCAGTAACTAAAAATCCGTATCCATTAATTCCGGTCATATCTAAGTTGACACCTGCTTGAGATTCACCGGTAATGGTAACTGTTTTATTAACATTAATAGTAGAACTAATTGTATAATTCCCATTTTTTATTTCAATAGTATCTCCTATTGGAGCAATATCAATAGCATCTTGAATTGAGTTATAACACTCATCTCCAACAGCTACAGGAAATCCTGCATCTGAACAATCCGTAGCTACAGGATTAGGAGTTTCAACAATAAATGTTGCTGATAGAACGTTATATAACGGAGAGAAAGTAAAAGATGTTACGAAAAGAACATAAAATACTAAAAAAAACCTTGAAAAGGCTTTAGTGTATCTTGCTCTTGGTAATATTTTATTTATGAATATTTCCATTAGTAAGTAATTTAAAGAAAGTATGATATTTGAATATTATTTGAATTATACCACACATGTATATTTTTACTATATAATTAATGTAGTATAAAGTATAGATATAATCTAAATTGTTTTCCAATTAACATATTAATCATTATTATCGATATTAATTGCCTGTTTTAAATAGTATCTGATTTGCTCATCGGAGTATTTATCAATTGAGTCTACTCTCAAATTTAGAGTCTTATTACCTTTCCCTTCTAATAGATCAAACTTGTCTTCTAACTGCTTTCCCTCTGAAAAAGAAAAAGTGATTCCTTTCTTAGTTGGACTAATCGTAACTACAATTTTCTTATTTCTATATGCAGGAACTCCGAAATATTTCTCAGTTCCTCCACGCATCTCTTCTTTTAACTCTGGAAACTCTTTCTTTACTAAATTCCTAAAGTTTTTAACAATAGGTTTGAATTGATCTAATACTTTTTCTTCTATAAAAGAATCAACTTTATTCATAATAACTAAGCTGATTAAATAAAATTAGGTTGACATCATGCTCTTTAAGTATTCGAAACAAATTTTCTCTTTTGTTTCAAAGTCATTTTCTAATTTTCTAAACATTTCAAGATTGTCTTTCTTCCATCCCCCATTTTCATTTATAAACTTATCTACTTCATTATTGATCATGTTTTTCTATAACAAAGCTTGTAAGTTTTTTGATTTTTGCATCTTTACTATGACTATTAAATATATAAACATCACAAAATTCATAGATCTTTCCATCACTCATTTTCATAAATCCATTTGCTGAAGCCTTATTTCCATGAGTAATTATATTTTCAATATTAAGCTCTTTTATATCGGGTCCATCCATTTCCTTCATAATTTTTTTTACATTTTCTAATCCAATCACCTCAGCATCCCCAACCATTCGCCAATTAACATCCTCAGTAAAGAATTCTAATGCCTTATCAATATTGTTTTCAGCAAAAGCGATATTCATGTCTCTAATAAATAAAGCTTTAGAAGAGTTTTCACAATTTTCTGGATAAGTTATCTTTGCCATAACAAGTTCTAGACATAATGTTGATATAAGTATAGTAAAATTATAATGAATATCTATATATATTTAAAATAATTATGAAAATAGCACTATTTGGAGCAACAGGAAGAACAGGAAAAGAATTATTAAGAAAACTACTAGAGATAAAGTTCATTT
>CAYTGI010000008.1:0-33708 GCA_964437465.1 uncultured Candidatus Saccharibacteria bacterium
ATTGTTACACTATATACATGTACCCCTCTTTACACTGCAGAGCGTAGATTAGTTGTTAGAGCAAGATTAATTAATGAAGAATAAAGATCTAATTTTTGAAATTATTAAGTTCGGAATATTAATTATTCTTTTAATTTTTGCTTTTGCCTATATAGCATGGTTAAATTCTGCTTCTTCATTTCCTGAGTTATAGTTGCTAGTTGCTAGTTGCTAGTTGCTAGTTGCTAGTTGCTAAAAATATTATAAGGTTTGGATATGAGTTTTTAAGTTATAATTACTGAATTAACAAGAGAAAATGATTATTAAAGAACTGGGAAAGTGGGCAAACTAGTTCTATTAGGAACAACAATTGGTAACCTTGAAGATATATCAATTAGAGCTTTGAGATACATATTTGAAAGTCCAATCATATTAGCTGAAGATACAAGAGTTTTTATTAAATTCAAGAATATTCTAAAAGATAGATATCTAGAAGTATTAGAATCATTAGAAGTAACAACAGAAACTAATCAAACAATTTCATCATATAGAGATCAAAACCATGAAAGGGTTGTAGGCAATATTCTAGATTTGTTGAAAGATAATGATGTTGTTTTAATGACTGACGCAGGAATGCCTGCTATCTCAGACCCTGGATATAAAATTGTAAAAGAATCAATAGAAAATGGCTTTGAGATTGATGTAATCCCTGGTCCTACAGCAGTTTCGAGTGCATTAGTTCTTTCTGGATTACCTACAGATCATTTTGCTTTTATTGGTTTCTTACCCAGGAAAAAAAGTCGTATAAAAAAATTGATTGATAACTACAATCTTGAACAAACATCTGTTGTGTTTTTTGAATCACCTTTTAGAATTTCTAAGACTCTTGAAGCTTTACAAACTATATATGGAGAGGATCTACTGGTTAGTGCTTGCGGGGAAATGACTAAAAAGTTTCAACGGGTGGAGCGAGGTAAAGTTTCTGAAGTAATTAATAAATTTGAGAATCAACCAGCAAAAGGGGAGTGGGTGTTAGTTATTAGGAAATCCTAGCTTAGAATTTAGATATTAGTATTTATTTTTTATCATTTTATCCACCTATACTCACCCTAAAGCTCAACGCCTCCTGGATATGGGATTTATGTATCTTTTCACTTTGTTCAAGATCAGCTATTGTTCTAGAGACTTTTAAAACACGATAATAGGATCTTGCCGTTAAATTCAATTTTTCCATAGCCTTTCTAAGTAAATCTTTTGATTCTTCATCCAGGACCAATATCTGTTTTAAGTCTTTCTGGCCCATATCTGAATTAGAATGAATCTTTATCTTTTTAAATCTTTCTTCTTGAAGATTCTTAGCATTTTGAACTCTTTTTCTTACATTTTCTGATGATTCCTCTGTTTTATCTTTAAAGAAGTCATCATTTTTTACTTTAGAAACATTTACTAATAAATCAATTCTATCCAATATTGGTCCCGATATCTTTTTCTGGTATCGCATTATTTCAATCTGGGTACACGTACACTCTTTATCACTATCACCAAGATAACCGCATTTACAAGGATTCATTGCAGCTACTAAAATAAAATTTGCAGGAAAGGTTAAAGTCCCGCTAGCCCTAGAAATTGTAACTATTTTATCTTCCAAAGGTTGGCGGAGTGCTTCTAAAGATTGTACTGAGAATTCTGGAAATTCATCAAGGAACAAAACACCTCTATGTGCAAGACTAATTTCACCAGGTCTAATTCTAGATCCTCCTCCTACAAGAGCTGTTTGAGATGAAGTATGGTGAGGGGTTCTAAACGGTCTTTCCTGTATTAAAGGAGAGTTTTTACTTGTTTCTCCAACAATACTATAAATCTTTGTCACTTCTAACATCTCATCTATTTTCATCTCAGGTAAGATTGCTGGAATACTTCTTGAAAGCATTGTTTTACCTGATCCTGGAACCCCAGACAAGAGTACATTATGACCTCCAGCTGCAGCTATTTCTAAAGCTCTCTTCGCATGATTCTGTCCTTTTATATCTTCAAAAAGAGAGACTTTAAATTTATCCTTTCTAATAGTTTTAATGTCACTTTTTTCAAATGCTTTTGGAATTTCTTTATTGACTAATTGCTCAAGGTGCTTAAGGCCGAATATTTCAACTCCTTCTATCAAAGATGCTTCAGCAGCATTTTCATAAGGTAAAAAAATTCTTTTAAATCCGTTCTTTTTTATACCGTCAACAATTGGGAGGATCCCAGAAACTGGTCGCAATCTGCCGTCTAGGGCCAATTCACCAATAAATATTGCATCATTAAAGTCGTATTCTATCTGCTCAGAAGCTAGTAAGTAGCCAACTGCTAATGGAAGATCGTAACTGGGGCCAGATTTATGGATCTCAGCTGGAGCTAAATTCATTACTATATGCATTGGAACGTATTTTCCTCCAGAATTTCGAATTGAAGAAGGAATTCTGTCTCTCGCTTCCTGGATTGATTTATCGGCTAAACCTACAATTGAAAAGTAAGCTTTTCCTCTTCTATAATCAGTTTCAACTTCGACAATTGTGCAATTTAGACCTTCAAGTGCGGCCGTAAAAACCTTAGTAGACATTTTTATTTTTTAATCTATAAACTTAACGAGGGGATTCGATCGATTTTTGAGAAGTCTAATGGATCTGAAAATATTCCATTTTCTTCAAGTGTAGCTTTATTTTCTGGGGCTATTGATATTTCGTTAGCTAATTTTATCACATGTAAGTTTGAAGCAATTCCAATCATTGCAGCGTTATCTGTTGTTAATTTTTTCGAAAATGGGAACCTTACTTTAATATCTTTCGCAGCTTTTCTAATCACATTTCTTAGTCTTGCACTTGCAACAACCCCACCTCCTAGCCAGACTTCTTTTGGTTTGAATTCCTGAATTGCTTTATTTACTTTTAATACCAATTGTTCATAAGCTGTAGCTTCAAGCATAATACAGAGGTTAGTAATATGTTGCTTACCTAAACCGTGAGTTTCTCCTTTAATTTCATCTTGGATTGAAATTTCTTTTTCGTTTAGTTCGTTAACTAGCTGCTTAAAAGCCGTTTTCAATCCAGAAAAACTCATGTTTAAGTCTTTTGAGCTAGCCATTGGAACTGGAAGTTCATATGTTTCTCCTTTTTCACCTTTTCCTTTCATCAAAGTGGATTGGTTTCTCTTAATAGTTTCTAGTTTTAGACTACCTCTAAACTCTTTCGCGAATTCAGTAATTAGAGGACCAGCTGGATATCCAAGACCAAGCATACGACCGCACTTATCAAAACACTCCCCTAAAGAGTCATCCAAAGTCTCACCAATTTTTTCATAAACTCCTGGGCTTTTAACTAAGATTATCTCTGTATGCCCTCCTGATACTAAAACTCCAAGAGTAGGGTAGTTATTATTATCAAAGTAATCATCTATTGAAGCATTTCTATCCTGTTTAGAATTTCTTTCTGCAAAACCTGAAAGTAGGTGTCCTTCCATATGATTCACTATAACTAATGGTTTTAAATGTTTTTCAGCTAGTTCTTTAGCTTTTTTTATACCAATTTCTAAAGCTATAGCAAGCCCAGGTCCAACAGTTACTGAAATTGTATCTATCTCTTCAATTGTTTTTTGAGCTTTATTTAATGCCTCTTCAACAACATTGTCGATTCGATCAATATGAGCAAGCTTTGCTAGTGAAGGAACTACACCTCCGTACTTTTTATGATATTCCATCTGAGATGGTTGTATGTTTGATAAAACCACAACTCCTTCCACAACCGAAGCGGACGTTTCGTCGCAAGAAGTGTCAATAGCCAAAGTAAACGGAATCTTATTCATGAAGAATTATAACCTATACTTGCACTCTTACTAACGCAAGTATAGGTTTCGAATTTATTGAACAGAAAGGTAGAAAAGCAACAGATAAATATTTGCATAAAGAAGAAAAGTTAGAATAGCAAACATCACTATCCTTACAACTGCCCAGCCCTTAAGATCAATCCAGTATTTGTTGTCCTTAGTTCTTTTTAAACTTGACCAAGAAACCATTGGCCCCATTAAATATAGAGCAAAAAAAGGATCTTCTAGCTTTATCGCCTTACTTTCTCTAAATGCATCGTTTGCTCCAATCCACCTTGCTACCCTAATTACCATCGCAATATTAAATACATTCACTACTAAAAGCAAAAGTAGTAAACCGATCATTAAATTTTCCATATACTCAGGAATTTAATAAATATTCTTATTTTCAACATTTTACACTTATAAAAAAGTGATTTGTAGTAGGTGTTACAATTAAAAATGGAAAATATATTAATACTATATGCCACATTAACTTTAAACACAGAGTACTTTGCTAAAAAAATCAAGGATTACTTAGAAAGTCATTCTTTATCAAATTCTGTTTCAATTATGAATATTGAAGATTTAGAAGAATTTAAGATTTTAGAAGAACCAGACCTGATAATCTTCGGTACTTCAACCTGGAGTGAAGGTGATTTTCCACCAAGAGTTGAAGAGAAAATGCAAGAAATTGAAAATTTAGGTTTAGATTTTTCAAAACAAAAGTTCTTTTTGTTTGGGCTTGGAGAGAGTCACTACGACCATTATTGTGGTGCAGTAGAAAAAGCTGAAGAAATTTTCATCAAAAAGTTAGGTGGAGAAAAAGTTGGAGAAAACTTCTATATCGATGGTCCATTACTGGATGATTATTTCGAAAAAATTAAACCAGAAATTCATAGCATTTTAAAGAAGTAAATTCTAGATTGAAAAAATACAAAGATTTATTAAACTATGGTGTTGAATAAACATATGAATGAGTGAAGCACAATCTGACGACTTACCCTCGGAAACTTTAGATGATAATGGAGTAGCTTTATGTGCAACTTGTGCAGGATGGGCAGAGGTGATGGGTGCAGCATTTGGTCAGTATGGTTCATGTAATGTTAGATTCACCCTTGAAAGAGACTCAGCAAAACAAGAAGGTGAAATTGATATTCAAGAGGTCAGGCGAAACATAGTTGAAGCTGCAGCGAATGTTATTGACGCCGATATAAAGGATCCTGATTGTATTTATAACCCAATCCTTTATTCAACAGCATTAGTAATGTTAAAACTCGCCACTGATAAGAAAGTTACAGATCCAATTACACAAATATCTCGTTTGAACTCTGCAGTTAATATTCATTTAAAAAACAAAAAAAAAGTTGAAGATATTGCTGCTGGGATGCTTAATCATTACGGGATTGATACAAGGAACATATCTTTAAGAGAACTATTATTTCTGAATCATGTACATAGTGGTCTTATTTTAGATTTAGATATAGAAGACTCACTTGAAAGGACCCTTTCCATAACTAGTAGATTTAAATCTAGATTTTTTTCTTTGAATAACCCTTTTGGTCAAGATAGACAAACACCTGAATTTCAAGAACTGCTATCTTCGTACATGCGACTTGGTTTTTTGATAACACTTAATCCTGAAGATCCGAGAAGAAGCAGAGAGCTTAAATTACAAGCTTTAAAGCATAAAACTACCTCAATAATCTCAAGCCAAGGATTGAGTAATGCAGCAGAAATGATTAGGGGGATAAATCCAAGATTGAAGAGTCCCCATGTCCAGACTTTACCAGAAGAATTGTTTATAAATGTATATTTTATTGAGCAGCTTGAGCAAATTAAGGTTCGTGGACATGACTTCGAAACTATTCGAACATTTGCTAAAGAAATTAAAGATTCAGAAACTATTATTCCTCTGAGCTCTCAATTCAGAGGTCTTATGTATGCATTCGCAAGAAAAGCTTTAGATGCAACTTCTCCTATGCATCTAAAAAGGGCTTACCACAATTTAAAACATCAAAAAGAAACACTAGACCCAGTAATAGAGGCTTTAAAACTAGAGATTAGTTTGATTGAATATGAGGTTCCTGAGTATTTGTATGATGAGAAAATTCATAGAATGAACCAAATAATAAGCAATGAAAGGTATAGAGGTATTGACCTTGATTCTATTACATTTTTTAGAGCATATAGAGTTTCACTCTTATCAAGAGCAGATACTAAGCCTTATCCAGATGAAAATTAATTTTTAAGAAAATATTATGACAGACCCTAGCACTCATTTAGATATAACACCTACTCCAGATGAAACTTCAGAAGAGACACAAGTATTAAATATGCATGGTCAAGTTGTAAAGAAATTTATTATTAATGAGAGAAATGGTACAAAGAGAGACGTAGAAGCAGTTGATAAATTCATAACAGAAATATCAAAAGATATTCCGAAAGGGCTTAAAGCCGCGATAAACCATCAGCATTTGGCTAGATCATATTTTTCAGGAATCATCTCTGCTATTGGTACAACAGGTGAACAAAAAGAAGAAGATTTAGAAAAATTTAATAAGGTCAAATCTTCAGTGATTTTCTTCAAACACGCACTGTTTGCAAAATTTAACTTAGGTAATGAAAGTTGAGCTTAACTAGACACATTATCATATAGCTCTGAAACTTTATCCCAATTAACTACATTCCAGAATGCTTCAATATATTCTGGCCTTTTATTTTGGTAGTTTAAATAGTAAGCATGTTCCCATACATCTAAACCTAGTATTGGTACTAAACCATCACTCAAAGGACTATCTTGGTTTGGCTTAGAAACTATTGAAAGCTCCCCTTCATCATTAACTACTAAAAAAGCCCATCCTGATCCAAAGACTCCTGCGGCTGAGGCAGAAAACTCATCTTTAAAATCCTCAAAAGAACCAAAAGCTTCCTCTATGGCTTCTGAAAGATCGCCATCTGGTTGCCCTCCACCTTTCTCTGAGAGAGTAGAGAAGAATAGATTATGATTTACAAAACCTCCTCCATTGTTTCTAACAGCAGTAGCTATGTCATCAGGAAGATTATCTAACATCCCCATTAGTTCTTCAGCAGTGTATTCCTCAAATTCAGTTCCTTCAACAGCTTTATTTAGCTTATTAGTGTACCCCTCATGATGTTTTTCACTATGAATTTTCATAGTCTCTTCGTCTATGTAAGGCTCTAAAGCGTCATATTCCTCTGAGAACTCTATACGTTTGTGTGTCATACTAATTATTTAAAAATTAAAGTAAAACTTCTATCTTACCTTCAAAAGCATCAGTATCTTGAAAATAAACTTTTTTAGGTTCAAATTTTAAAAATCCTTCTTTAGCACTACTCCCCTCAAAGTCTTTTTGAGTAAAGTTTTCCCCTATTAATCCAGGAAATTTTATCTCATATGTATCTATAACTTCTTTTAATTCTTTCCCTCTAATAATTTTAGCTGTCCCCGTTAACTGAATATTTTTAAATTTATTACCTTGCTCAGAGTTTTGTTCAATTGATACTGCAACATTTTCATTTGCTATTAGATTGTAAACAGTTTTAGACTCCCTTGAAACTAAAAAGTATAAATTACCTTCCTTATCAGAAATATAAAAAGAATCCACTACCCATGGCTTTCCCTCACAAACTGTAGCTAGGCTAGCTTTAGATTCGTTTGCAAGAAAGTTTTTAGCTCTTTGTTTAATTTCATTCTCGTCCATAGTTGTATAATTAAAACATGAATTGTCAATAATTAAAATGAGAAGGGTTATATTTCGAGAAAAAAAATTTATGAATACTATTATAGCTATCACAGTTATTCAAGATAATGTAGGGACTATTGAGATTAATGAAGCTCTAGAAGATGCATTTTTTCAGTTTGAAAAAGTTGTTGAAAAATATACCAGATTTAACAATACAAGCGAGCTTGCTAAGCTGAATAAATCTAACTCGCCTTACAGAGTAAGTAAAGAATTTTTTGAGCTTATAGAATTTATGCTTTCAATGTCAAAAAGAACGAATGGAGCATTTGATCCCACAATTATTGACTTTTTAGAAGTGTATGGGTATGACAAAGATTACGATTTTAGCAAATTGGACAATCCAAATTTGGATAGTTTCGTAAAAAATGTAAAAGAAAAAAGAGGCTACTGGGACCAGATTAAACTAGATAAGGATAATTCTACAATACACCTTCCCCAAAATACGAAAATTGATTTAGGCTCAGTTGGCAAAGGTTTTGCTATTGACCTAGCATTTAACACTTTAGAAAAGGTTTCAAATAATTTTCTTATTAATGCTGGAGGAGATATTAGAGCAAAAGGTAAGAACTATGAAAACCGATGGTGGACTATTAACTTAAAAGGGAAAGATGGCTCAAATGGAGCTATTGAACTTAAAAATCAATCGTTAAGTAGCTCAGGCTCATGGGCTCGTAAAGTTAAACAGTTTCATCACCTTATAGATCCAAGTACTGGAAAACCTGCAGAAAAAAAATATTCAACTGTTTTTACTCTGGGTAAAAACTCATTAATTACAGATGCCTGGGCAACTGCACTTTTTATCTTAGGAGAAGAAACTGAAGAATCTAAAAAGGATGTATTAGCTCTTTTCGTCTAATATTTCTTTTTTATTTACTAAACCCATAAGTGGTTCTTTTAGAACTATAGTAAATAAAATTTCACCAATAATTAGTATTCCAAGTGAAATATAAATTTCGTCTTGTGGAGAGTTTTTAAGTCTTAAATAAAAAAAGATAATAAGCATAGATGCGAAAATAAATCCTCGTCTACATGCATCAAACAAAGAAGCATTTTCATAAAACTCTTTAAAAAATATCTTATCAATAAAAAAATGAATTGTTCCCACTAAAAAAGTAATTCCAAGAGTTAATAAGAATACCCCGGTATATGTATTGGGAGAAATATAATCAAATATACGACCTTCTTCAATAATTTGATTTATAGATGTTAGAACCCCATTAAAGTCTTCATCTTCAACTTCTTGTTCAATAACAAATTCTTGAAGTTTATCTATGGAAAGAGGTGGGTTTAAGTACATAAAAAATATAGCCATTCCAAAGAAAGCTATACTCAAAGTTGAAAGTATTGTAATTGTTCTTATAAACATAAATCTAGTTTTTTGCTTTATTTACAATGATATACTTAAGAAATGGAAGAAGACAATTCAAAAAAACAAGGTATCTCCTGCAGATCGTTAAGCTGCTTTATTTTAATCATTCTATCAGTTTGTTTTTTAAGTGTTTTCTTTATTATCTTTTCAAAGCCACCTGCAATTTGGGAAATAATAGTTGATTACAATAATAAGGACGGAGGACTAAATTATGAATTAGAAATTACAAAAGAGGAAGCTCAAGAACTAATTGAATCACAGATCGATGAGATTGGTGAAAATGTAATTGAAATTCCTGAAGATTACGTATCAGTTTTAGCAAGAGACAGTTTTTCTGAGTTAAAAAATCTTACTGTTGATATGGAAGAAGATAAAATGAAGTTATATTGGTCAATTGAGCAGATCGAAACCCCAAAGCCTTTAATAGGATATGCTGAAATAAGAAAAAATATTGATAACGAACTCTATGTAGAACAGCTAGGTACTCCAAGGTTTAGACTACCTAGAGCTTTGAATAATTCTTTATCGACTGCAGCATTAGCTGTATTTAGCTTTGGAGAAGAAAAGGCTGAAAATAACAATCTTTTATACAAAATACTTTCAGCTGATGATTCAGTTCAAATTAATGATGTAAACTTCAAAGAAGATGTTTTAGAAATAATAATTAATGTAGAAGTGAGACTATATGATTAAAGTTTTTTCTGGAACAGACACTTACGAAAGCTTTATTGCCGCTGTAAGTGAGGCGAAAAAAATAGCAAAAAAAGAATCTGCTACAATCTCGTATATTAACGGGGATGAATTAAATTCTATCGAAGAAATTTTTGCAAAGACTGAAGGAATCGGCTTATTTAATGATAAATCAATTTTCATAGTAAAAAGACTTTTCACAAAAGCTTCAGTTGAAGAAGAGTTCACTCAAAACTTTGAAAGATTAGATAAAGATGACCTTATAATTTGGATTCCAGAGAAGATCGATTCAAGAAAAAAATTTGCAAAACTACTTAAGAAAGAGAAAAGGTTAAATATTTACGATGAAGGTAAAAGCTGGCAGATAGAGAAGTGGCTTGAAAACTATCTAAAAAAATTCAGTTTTAAATTAACAAAAGATCAGATAATTTTTCTTCTTCAAATTTCTGAAAATAATAAATGGTTAATAAGATCCGAACTGAATAAAATAGATATCTATTGTAAGAAAAACGAAAAAAATGAACTCACTAAAGAGGAACTAAATAAGATAACAGGTGCTGAGAGTTCAGGAAATATTTGGGAATTTCTGAATTTCTTTAGTTCAAAAAGTACTACAAAAGCGAAACAAGAGTTAAACAAAATACTCAGATATAGTGACCTTTCACAATATGTAATCTCAATGCTAAATAGAGAACTTCAAATGCTTCTTGATGTAAAATGTATAAAGGAAGAAAATGGAGAATTGAAGCTTTTAAAATTACACCCTTTTGTTTTGCAAAAAGCTGTTAAGAATTCTGAGAATTTTTCACTTGATGAGATAGAAAAACTATCAAATAGTCTTTTTAATCTTGACTTATCAATAAAAAATGGTGAAATAAATAGTTCTATTGGATTAAACTTATATTTAGATGGTCTTAATAAAAAATACTTTTTCTAAAATCATAATTGGAATGGTCTTAATCATTGCGTTAAGCAATGTTGTGAATGCCCAAGATTTTGACTTAATAACTCCAGAAGAAGTTAATCTAGATATCTCAAAAACACGAATTGACGATAACTACAGCCTGCCGACTAGAATAGTCATTACCCCTGTTCATTCTGAAACAGAAATTGCAGGACTAGATGCTGATGAGATGTATAGAGGAATTTATTTCTATACAGTTGAGATGCTAGGTTTTAATGATATTCCATACCATTACCTTGTTTCTGAGGACGGAGAGCTTTATAAAGGAAACCAGGGTGGTGATGAAAGAAGACTAAGGATTAGTGGTATTGGTGACAATGTAGTTTTGATTGGCTATATGACTAGTAAGAGTTCTGCTCGTTTCACAACTGAAGCAAAAGATTCTTTAAAAAACCTTGTTACTAATATTTCTAATGTAAATGGTATAAATCCACTTGAAAGAGTAGAGGTTACAGGAGTCAAATTTAATAGAGATGTAGAATCTAGAACTGTTACACTTGAGAAAAAAGATTTATTTGGAACTTGGCAAACTGATCTTACTGAAATTACGAACTTTGCTTCTTTACAATATAATCCTCAGGGACGAACCTACCAAATCGCTGTTAACAACGTGATAATTCCAGATTCTGAAGTTACACCAGGAACAGAAGTAGTAGTGTCTTTAGATATTTCGAATCTTGGTCAATTCGGAATTTATGGAGGAACAGAAAATGAATTATTATTAACAAAGGTTGGAGAAGGTTCAAGTGCATTCTTTTTAAATAACGAATGGGTAAGTACGACCCAAGTGCCTATTATGTCTGAAGATGAATATCTTCTACCTTTTAATAACAGTATCTATGATGTAAGAGTTAAAGCTCCGATTTTCGTCGGGCAGATAACTGAAACATTTGAAATATTCACTATATCTGGTCAGAAAATAAACACAGAACCTATAACAATTACCCTAAACATTGCCAGAACAGACAGACCAATAGTTCAGATTCAAAATACTGAGACTGGAGTTCTAAATGTTAGATCCGAACCTTCAAGTGTTGCTCAATCATTTACACAAGTTTCTGCAGGTCAAAGATTTTTCAAAGTCGGAGACGCTGGAAATGGTTGGATTCAAATAGAACTTGAAGATGGATCAAGAGGTTGGATAGCCAGTTGGTATGCCCAAGAAATATAATAGAATTGATTCTTTTCCTAATAGGCTTTAGTATAAAGCAGATATATTTTTATAAATGAAAAAGAAAAAATTCTTGCTTATAGGTTTAATTTCAATTTTATTAGTTTTACTACTTTCTGGAGTATTTTTATTGAATAATCCTTCTGTTGACAATCTTCGTGTTACTAATATTTCATCAAATTCCGCTACGATTTCTTGGGAGACAGAGGATGATGTTGTTGGAAAAGTTTTAGTTAAAAGAAATAATACATGGACTCCTATTGATGGATTAATTAATTCTGGTGAGGAACATTATGATGACAGAGATATTGAATTAAATTCAGAAGGTGAATACGTAAAAAAAGAATTTAATGGAAGAACTATTCACCACGTAACAGTAAGAAAATTAAACCCAGAACAAGAATATTTCTTTAGAGTAGATACCGGAAGTAAGATCGTAGACGCAGAAATAAATAGCTTTACAACAGCTCCTGTTCAAGAGTCATTTCCTAGTCCAAAAACAATCGTTGGAAAAGCAGCCCTAATAAATGGCGCTGCTCCAACAAACGGAGTTGTTTACTACCAAGTTATTGGAACTAATCCTGAAGATGTTCAATCACAGCCGATTTCTCCAACTGGGACCTTTTCATTAGATATATCAACACAATTACAAAAATTGGAACCAGATAATGGAGAAATACCTGTAAATATTGATTCTCCAGAAGTAACAATAGATATAATTTCAGATAGTGGATCAATTAAATTAGACTATACTTTCCCAGCTGATTTGACAGAAGCATTTGCAGATATAGGTACTTTAGTATTAGAACCTATTGATGAATCTTTAATAAATGATATTTCTGTTTCTGATGAGCAAGAATGCGTTTGGTCTTGCAATGGTGCATGTGCATATCCACCAGATGTAAAAAACTTTAATGATGCTCATAATGGAAATGGATATTGTAATTGGATGTACGAAGCTGGATGCGGTGCTTGTGCTCCTGAAGAGGAAACTCACAATAATGATAATGGAGGTTCTAGTGGTGGACAACCAGCTACTGGAGGTGGTGGCGGCGGAGCATGTATTCAGCCAGGAGAGAGTAAAAGTAATTGGAGCGATTGCGATCAGTCTTGTGGAATGAGTGCTTGTGATGGTAATGGACCTCTACAGTGCTATAGAACTAGTGCAGGAGATAAATGTTTAACTGATGAATCATACAATGCATTAATTAGTGGAGGTAATGACAATAGTGGAAATACAGGAGGTTCTGGTGAGACTGGGGGAAATGGAACAGGAGGAAATGAAGGGTCAGGAGGAGGGACTTCTACAGGGCCTTCTTGTGCTCAGCAATGTCTCCAACAACTAGAAGACGGAACAGGGGGAGATATAGGGACTGCACAGTGTCAAAGAAATTGTGAAGCTGCAGGTGGTGGTGGAACTGCTCCAAGCACAACTAGATGCTGGTACATAAACGGATCAGCTTGCACCATAAAGACAGTATTTAATAGAGATTGTAGAACAAGCGAAGGGGAATACCCTATGTCCCAAAGTAATCGATGTTCAAGAGATGCTAGGGCAGCAACTGAAGTGGAGCCAAGACCTGCATGTAATGGCTTTTGGGTTGTTGGAAACTCTTGTAATAATCCTAATGCAGGAGTAATCCAGAATTATACAAATTCTGAAGGCCTCCTTGAGGTATGTTGTAGAACTAATTCTTCCGGTGGCGGAGATGATCAGGGTAATAACTCAGATGAGGGAATGGAAAATCAAAGACCAGCTTGTAATGGATATTGGGTTGTTGGAAACTCTTGTAATAACCCTAATGCAGGAGTAATTCAATCTTTTACGAATTCAAATGGCCAAGGAGAGGTTTGTTGTAGAACTAATCCTTCAGATGGAGGGAGTAGTCAAGGAGGCAATCAAGATAATAATGAGCCAG
This sequence comes from uncultured Candidatus Saccharibacteria bacterium, assembly GCA_964437465.1. GTDB lineage: Bacteria > Patescibacteriota > Dojkabacteria > J137 > J137 > JAGQLF01. The sequence goes on from CAYTGI010000008.1 coordinate 13,697, forward strand.
AAGTAACAGTTCCTAGAAATAGAACCTGTTTTGTTGAAGACGAAGATTCACTAGAGGGAAGCTGTTTTAGTGTAAATGAAAGTGAGCTAGATCAGTACGGAGAAAGCCAATGTATGCTAGATCAACGAGTTTGTATTAATATTGCAAACGCTAATGCTGCAAGAAGGAGACAGGCTCAAGGGGAAGAAGAAGAGGTTCCCTTATTGCCCTCTGAAGAAAATGCAGGAGACGATGAGGATACAGATGGAGGTGGAGCACAGAATTCTAATACATGTAGGGATAATGCCGGAGTTGCAAGCTGTCAAGGTGAAGCTGTTGGTCACACATATGAATCTAATGGAGAAACTTTTGAATGTTATATTTATCAACCAGAAAACCCAACTTATAACTATTGTCTAGGAAGCCTGATTAGTGAAAGTAATATTAGTCCAGGAGATGAAGAAGAAGATACTTCTGAAGAAACAGATGGAGAGACTTTGGGTCCTTGTAACAGTGATGATGTTTGCCAATCTGTTCCAAGAAGGGATGATGCGACTTGTTTAAATGGAACAATACCTTCTGTTTGTTGTCCTCCAAACAATAGAATTAGTTTTATAGGTAGTGATGTTTTTTGTGCTCCAATTCCTGAAGAAGAACCAATAACACAAACTCAGTCCCAAATAACCTGCAATAGTGGCGATATAGTTGAAGCTAATAGAAGTCAATGTACAGCATTTTTTGGAAGTAATAATGCCGATTATGCTGAATTTGAAGTTAACGGAAACTCTGTAACTTGTGTATTTTTTAATGCAGATGGAAATGAGGTTGGAAGACAAACTATTGTTTTTAGAGGATGTAATAATGAAGGCTTTAGTAGAAATAATACCAATTACTCTCCGTTTAATTTTGTAGTGCCTAAAGTCTCAGCTCAAACTGATGATGATCCACCTGCTCCTGAGATAATTGACCCAACCCTTCTACAAAAAGGCCTATATGTAGTTGAAGTTCCAGGATACGAGACTGCTGAATTCGAGATCTTCTACGATAATATCCGAGTTAGTTATTTTGAGGACCAGAATGCAGATGGAATAAAACAAGCTAATGAGCCAAACTTAGATCCAAATATTTATGAAATTAAATTATCTCAAACTGCTTCAATAGCAACTAGAGAGCTTAGTAGAGGATGGAATCTTCTAGGATTTGAAATTTTTTCCGAAGAGTATGATTCTGCAGCAGAACTAATCTCCTATCTAGCTGATCAAGGAATTTTTGTAGAACAGATATCTCAGTATGACAGCGGTAACTGGATTCACTTTATTCAAACAACTAACTCAGTAGGTCAACCAGAAGTATACGGAGCTAGTTTTAACTTGGTTCCTGGTAAAAGCTATTTTGTAAGATCATTAAGTACTGGGACCGCAGCTTTCAAGGGACAAGAATTCACAAGTTCAGTACCAATAAAACTTAATACGGGATGGAACTTAGTAAGTATCCAATCTGCAGTTAACTATACAGCGCAAACAGTATTACAATTGTGTGGTGCTAATAGTATTTTCTGTACAAATGTAAGTCAATGGATTGACGGTGCTGGCTATTATGACTCCTATGAATCTGTTGATGGAACTTCATTTGGAAATAATTTTATTATATATGAAAATAGAGGCTACTTTATTAAAGTAGAAAGCGATGGATCATTCACTATTAATCCTTAACTATGAGATTAAAAGAAAATGGGACAATCATACTAACTGTATTTTTTCTCATTCTGATTGCAATTTTAGGATTTATTAGTTTATATATTTTTTCTTTATCAGAAGATCAAGACGATGTTGGGGTTTCTGATACTGAAGGTCCACCGCCAAAAGAGGTAATAATTAGTAATCTAACAAATTCATCTGCCACTATATCTTGGGTTACAGATACCCCTTCAATAGGTTATGTAAAATATGGAGAAAGTGTTTCCGAAATAGAATCAACTGCTAATGATGTTCAAGGGGATGGTGTAAACGCAAATCAAAATCTTCACTATGTGAGATTAACAAGTTTAGACCCTGGTCAAGAATATTTTGTTGAGATATATAATAATGACACTGCTTTTAATAATGCAGGGGAGTTCTATAAATTTACTACTTTTGAAAATAACGATATTTCAACACCAAATACATTAAGAGTATCTTTACCTTCAGGAACAACAAACGCAATAGTTTACGCTCATGCATCAAACGGAGGGAGTACTTCAACAGTTTCTTCATTAAGAGCTACCAATGAATCTGTTTTATTACAGTTGAATAATTTAAAAGACAAAGTTAATGGGGATGAATACAATTTAGATGGTAATCTTATCAGGATTTTTGCTACTGCTACTGATGGAACTAGGTATGCAAGAGATATAGAAAAATTTGATGAGATTATCGCATTTAGCCAAGCAGATACAGTTGCTTCGTTCTATGATCCAAACGCAGTTATTGGAACAATTGTAGCAGAAGAACCTGAACCAATTCCTGAACCTGAGCCAGAACCTACTACAGAACCTGTTCCAGATCCTGTTCCAACACCACAACCTCAACCAACTCCACAGCCTGTACCTCAGCCACAACCTACACTTCCTCCTGCAGGGGGAGAAGAACCTAATGTCCCTGTAAATGATATTAACAATATCCCTGACACTGCAATTAGTAGTGAAATATTGTCTAGTTTTGGATCAATTTTAGGAGGGTTACTATTAGCTGCATTTGGATTAAGTTTTTGGAGAGAAAAAAAATCTTAGCTTTCTAAAATTTTCTTTATTCCAGTAGCTAATTCTCTAGCTCTTTCTTGATTCATATTTATACTTGTTGGTAGGTTCATCGTTAGACCAGTCTTGGTTTCAGTTGTAGGAGTAAGCTTAGGAACATAACAAAGTTTTTCATATGTTTTTAAATTAACACTTGATCCGTAAAGAGGAGAAGCGAACCAATTACCTAAAGTAACCCTTACATCTCTTGAAAAGTCCCAGACCTTTTTAAACTTTTCTTCATCTGGAACTAGAATAGGATATCTAAGATAAACTCTTGAATCAGTAATTGTTTCATTATCTGAATATGGTGCAAGGTGAAGGTGATATATAATTGAAATTGCCTGTCTATGAGAATTATATTTTTCTAACTTTCTTAACTGCACAAGTCCTAACCTAGATAGGGCAGGGGACATTTTCGCTGGAAACCAGTCTGGTTTCTCAGACTTATTTTCTCTCTCTTCAACCATGATTCCTAAAAACCCAAGCTTTCTCCAAATTGATCTTATTAAAGCTCCAATTGTAAATCTGCCTACTCCAACAGAATGAAGTGGTATTGCTATGTACCAAAAGATAGGATTTAACAATGATTTAATGGTTTGCTTAGTTGGAAATTCAGGAAGCTTTTCAATTTTTTCAAATAAACTGTTTGATAAAGTTTCGTTATTTGTGAAAACTGCTCCACCTCTAACCGTAGACATTACTTTTTCAATTCCGAAAGTTGTAAAGCCAATATCTCCTTTTAGATTCAGATCTTTTTTAATAATGTGAGCAAAGTCTTCAAAAATTAAAATATCATTTCTATTAATCTCATTTAGTTGAGATCTAATATCTTCAACTTCAACTTTTTTTCCAAAGGTGTGTTGAACAACGATTATTCTAGTTCGTTTTGTTATTACTTCCTTTAAGTTACTATAATCGGCGTTAAAATCTTCTTTTGAAGTATCCAAGTATACTGGTTTTGCTCCAGCGAAACTAACAGCATTAGCTACAACAACACAGGTAAAACTAGGAACTATTACCTCATCATCAGATTTAATCCCAATTGACTCAATCGCTATTTGAAGAGCTGATCTTCCTGAATCAATCAAGTATAGATAATCAATTCCTAAATAACTTTGTAAATCAAATTTGAATTTAGAGCTATAGTCTTCATTTCTCCAAGACATTGGATTTAGAAGAGTACCTAATGCTACTTTTACATCATCAAACTGAGTGTTCGGAGATGCTGCTGTAAAAATTGATTTTCTAAAAATACTCATGAAACTAATTCTCTTAACTTTATAAGTAATTTTATCAGCTTATATTTAGAACTATCTACTATTAAATCAAAAGAGTCCGTGTACTCAAAAACCTCTCCTATAAATTTAAACTTAAAGTTTGAGAAACCCTTCTTTTCATCTTCATCTATACCGAACATATCAAATATTTCTAGTCCCCCACTATTTGCCCATTTTAAACAATTCCAAACATGAAAAAATGATGCTCTTAGGTTTTTTTGTTTTTCACTTGATCCTGTATATAGATAATAAGCTACAGAATCGTGTTTAATAATAAAACTCGATACAAGAAGTTCATCTTGAAAATAAGTTTGAGCAATTACAAGATTATCTTTTGCTGCATCAAAGACAGCTTCTAAGTATTTGTAACCTCTTGGAGCAACTTTATGTCTTTTCATTGTTGCTTCGTATAAATTTGAAAACTTATTGAAAGATTCTTTATCCGTTCTGAAATATGTGGTTAATCCATCTTTTTCCCCTTTACGAATATAATATCTATCCTTTCTTTTCATATCTGATAAGAATTCATCCTCACTAAAACCAAGCTTTACTATGTATGTTTTTCGTAACTGAACTGGTTTTGTTGGAACTAGATTTTTATCAAGTTCTTCCTTGTTAACTGGATCAATTTGTATATGTGATAATTTCTTTTTATTTCCAATTTCTTGTAGCTCTTCTAACAATTGATCATCCACAACTGGTCGTGACATGTATCCAATTCTAAACCCTAGAATAGGAACCTTAGATATTGTTCCCCAGGCTTTTGAAGTCTCAAAAATCTCATAACCTTGATTGATTTTACTCCGCTTCCAAATATCTGATTGTAGTAAATGATTAATATCTATCATTTCTATAAACGTAGTAATCAAATAGTCTATTTAAATAATACATAGGAGTATTATTACAAACCTCATATGTTCCTGAAAAACTCATTATTTCTCCGGGAAACTTCATCTTAAAGTTACTCATACTCCTCCAAACATGATCAATTCCTTTAGGAACAACTCCCCACATACTGTATTGACTATAGCCATGCTCAATAGCATTTTTTATAATCGTCCAATGTAGAAAATACGGAGCAGCTAACTTCGAAAGTTCTGGATCAGATGTAGAGCCTCCGTGAGAGTAGAAGATAGTTGTTTCGTTATAGTTAATTAGAGCTCCAGCGATTGTTTTTCCTTCGAACTTTGCTAAGAATACTCTAGTTATAGGTTTGATATCTTTCGTCTTTAAATCAACATTCAGAGCCTTCCACTGATCAATAAAGTATGAGTCATTAAAGTTTTGAAAACCTTTTCTTTCTTTTGTCTCATTTAAAATGTTTACAAACTCTCTAACTTCTTCTTCACTTGTTGCTTCAACTATCTCAACTCCTAATTTCTCAGCCCTTCTTACATAATACCTAGTATCTTTTTTAAAACTCATTAATGTTTTTTCTTCATTCTCTTTAAAATCAATCACCCACATATCTTTGGCCTGGCCTGGAGAAAATGATTTTTTCCATCCAGTTTTTTCTAATGATTTAATTTTCTCATCTCTTAACAGAGTATCTATTTTAAAATAGTTTAATCCTTGAGCTTTAATAAACGATTTTGCAAATACTGAAAGGTCAATAAGAAAATTCTCCAAATCATTTTCTATTACTTTTTCCAACAATACAGGGCTATGTGGTGAGTAGGCATATTTAGCTATTTTTCTTCTAAAAATTTCAATATATAAAGTACCTACTACTTCGTCATCTTTCTTAATCCAGAATCGTTTGGTATTTTTACCTATGCTTTTTTGAAACTCTATCCAGTCATATAAGGTTAGGAATGAAGAAAAACCTTCATAATTAATTTTGTCCCATAACTCTTTCTCATTGTTAAACTCCTCAAAGGTATACGTCATGGGTTAATTATACACAAGGAAAATGTTGTTAGCTATAAGTTGCTAGTTGCTAGTTGCTAGTTGCTAGAAAATTATAAGATCCTGATCGAAATTAACAATTATTAATTAGTTAAGAATCTCTTCTCATTGGCATAACCAAATGTATGTAGTTTGGGTCTTCATTATCTTTGAAAACAGAAGCTGCTAGTGGACCTTTTGTCTCTACAATAATTTTATCTCCTTTAATGTGGTTCACAATATCTTGAAGGTATCTTAATGTATAAGCAGTTTTTAAATCACTATCTCCACTTGTATTGGACACAATTACCTCTGTTTCTCCTTCTCCTACTTCAGCAACCGCTGACTTCAATCGTATTTCATTATTTTCAATATCAAAATCGAACAGTGTTTTATTTCCTAAATTACCTCTAGCAAAAGTATTTGTAATTTTTATTGCTTCTTCTAAATCTTTCTTTTTTACTTCGTATGTATATTGGAAATCATCAGGCATTATTCTTTTATAGTCTGGGTATGGACCCTCGAGTAATCTGACACTAAATTCAATATCATCAAATTTAAAAATAAGTTGTGAACCACTCTCACTTAAAAATACTTCTACATTTTCTATCTCTGGATAATCTGAAATAATTCTTGTAAGCTCATTTAGATATCTTGCTGGAACTATTATCTCTTCTTTTTCAAAATTTGGATCAATATTTTTAATTTGAACAACTCTTTTAGAAAGTCTAAATCCATCTAGACCTATAAAATGAACTTCATTTTGCTCTTTATCTATTTCAAAGAAAACTCCTGATTGTTGAATTCTTCCTGCAGAAAGGTCTGTTGAACATGCGAATAATGTTTTATCCATTGATTCAACAAAATCTATAGTACTAATTGTAAAAATTGGTTTCTCAGTTGTTTTTGGAAGAACTGGAAATTCATCTGAAGGAATTGTTGTGAATGTTGCTTTAGATTTTGAAGTTCTTACATAAAGAGTAGAATCTCTAAGTTCTAAAGTAATATTGTCATCACTTGAAGTTGCTGAAACAAAGTCAGAAATGTATTTAGCATTTACTGTTATTGTTCCCTCGTCTTCAACCTGACAGTCTATCCACATCTGTATACCCATATCTAAGTTTGTTGCCGCTAGTTTTAATGCATTCTCAGAAGAAGATAAAAGTACGTTAGAAAGTATAGGTATATTAGGCTTTCCGCTTACTGATTTACTAGAGTATCCTAGTGCTTTTGAGAGTTTTGAATGTTTTAAAGTTACCTTCATATCTATTAATTATTTTAATTAGAAGTATTTAGTAATAGTGAATGTAAATAAGTGTATAAGTTTTTAAATCTCATTATTATAACAGGAAAACTCTGGTTTTTATTCTGTGGAATAGCAATGTGAATAAAATTTGCTTCATTTTCATCATTCTTCTTGTATATCAGATTTTGATACATATTCTGTTTGTGTAAAGAATTCTAACAGATTATACAGTAATTATGGTAATTTCATTGTTGGCTAATGATCAATCTCAAGTGAACAATAATATTTGATCAATTTTCTAGTTATAAAATAGAGGCTCTATGTCACCATAGTTGAAACACATTAGACCCGAAGTATAAGTAGAGTAGCATTTTCCACAAACAAGTAATCACTCAATACCCTTTCTGTTATATTTAATTAAAATATATTTTTGTATTTATCCACAGTATTAAAATCGATATAGCAAATGTTGACCAAATTAGCTAACAAAGATAATATGGTTATGTATCCAAATGAAGGAGACATACTTTAATTATTAATATTTTATTATGGCAATGAGTGTTATTGACGAAACTGAAACTCAGGAAACTACTGTAATTTCCCCAAATTTCTTAGAAACACAAGAAGATCTTCCACAAGTTACACTGAATGATGAGGATCCCGGTTATTTTGCGGAGAAATATAGGCATATTATAGGAACAGGAATGGAACAAAATATAAGGAAATTTGGTATCAGTGCATTTAATTCCTTTTTTGATGGAATAGATTTTAGAAATCCACATCATCACCAACCATCGCTCATTAGGAAAATGCAAACATATATTCAATTTGGCATTGATGCAGGAAAATATTCTATAGAGGAACTTCCAGAAAACTATAGAAATATTCTAGAATATAATCCTTATAATAGATATGCTGAAGCTTAATCTATATCTTCAGTTACAACAGCACTATCGTTGATTGTAGTTATGATCTTTGAGATCTGTAGATTAAACTCATCTTGAAGCATCATCTTACTTTTAATCTTATCCAGAGCATGGAGTACAGTTGTGTGATCTTTTCGACTTAGAAAAGACGCAACTTGCTCCAGCTTGTAATTAAACTCTTCTCGAAGAATATACATAGCAACTTGCCTAGCAAGAGCTAGATCTTTTGTTCTTCTAGGACCTTTCATGTCTTTAACTTTTACTCCAAAACTTTTCGAAACTTCCCTTAAAACTTTCGGAACTTTAACTTGTTCTCTTCTACTTTTAGCATCTCTTCCAAGCATATGCGCAACTTCTTCAAGAGTTAGATCTCCGTTAGGTTTCATTTGATTGAATAATGAAACTTTTTGAAGAGCACCTTCAAGTTCACGAACGTTATCAGTTATTGATCTAGCAATAAATTCTAATATTTTTTGATTCAAATCAATTCCAAGTGTTGCTGCTTTCTTTTCAACAATAGCTAATCGCATCTCAAAGTCAGGCTGTCCTACATCTGCAACCATACCTCCTTGTAGTCTAGATTTAAGTCTACTTTCTAAGTTTTTTATATCATCAGGTTTTCTATCAGCAATAATTACAATCTGTTTTCCTGCGTTATAAAGCTCGTTAAATGTATTGAAAAATTCATCTTGAGTTTGAACCCATTTTGAAATTAGCTGAATATCATCAATTATTAAAAGATCCATAGCTCTATATTTTTTTCTAAATCGTTCCATCTGACCAGTTTTAATTCCACGAACCATATCGTTTAAGAAATTTTCTGATGGGGTATAAATAATTTTTCTTGATATATTTCTTTCTAACATTCCAATTCCAATTGCTTGAGCAAGATGAGTTTTTCCTACACCAGTCTTTCCATGAATAAATAGAGGATTATAAACTTGTCCTGGATTTTCAATAGCAGCAATTGCTGCTGCATGAGCAATTCTATTAGCGTTTCCAACTACAAAATTTGAAAGAGAGTATTTTGTATTTAATCCTGAGTCTTCAATCGCTTTAATAACCGACCCCATTACTCCGTTTTCAGTAGCTAGAAGGGGAGACTCATCTGCTGAAGGTTTTTTTTCTACTTGAGAGGAGTTAATTGCAACTCTAAATATAGGTTGAAGGGTAGCTCCGTAAACATAAGTTAATGTGTCTTGAATTAATTTTTCATGTCTCATTTTTAACCAGTCTGCAGTATAGGGATTAGGAACACCGATTATCGCTTTTTTACCCTCTATTTGTGTAAGTTCAGTATCTTGAAAAAAAGTTTTGAACTGTGCAGGTGCATCGAGTTTAATCTCAAGCTGAGCTAATGTGGTTTTCCAAAGTTCTTTTGGTTCTTTAATCTTCATAGCCATTATTGAAAAATTATAAACTACAATATCTAAATCCTAAATCTTTAGAATTTAGGATTTATTTAATATATATCCACGTGGATAAGTTGTAAAGAAGAAATTTATTATAAATTAACAATTACTAATTAATAATTGAAAATTAGACTGCTATAATTAGTAAATTAAGAAATACTTATGATTAAAAGTTTACCCTTTTCAGTTTTCTACTGTGAGTCTGTAGAAAATACTTATAGTTTTTGGAAATCATTAGACTTTAATATTTTGAATAAAGAAGAAGATAAGATTGTGGTAGGGTTTTCAGATTTTGAGATTCATTATATATTAGATTCAACTGAGCCTTTTAAAGAATATCAATTTGCAACCAGAAAAGAAGGTAGAGGTAATGGAGTTCTAATTTACTTTGAAATTGGTCAAATTGAAGAGTTTAAAAATAAAGTAGGGAAGCTGAAGACAGAAGTGATTACTGATATAAAAGAAAATCATTGGGGTGGAAGAGAATTTATGTTTTCCGATCCTGATGGTTTTTTGTTTGTTGCCTATTCAATGAATTAATCAATTACTAATTAGTTTAAAACTTATGATTTTAGAATTTGGAGAGAAACATCCTGAAGCTGAGTATAGAAAATCAATTGGAGCAGTTATTTTTAATCCTGAAAAAACAAAAGTCTTAGGATTGGATTGGCATATTTATTCTGTATACGGAATTGTTCAAGGAGGTCAGGATGAAGGTGAAACTGAAGTACAAACGCTTAAAAGAGAAATTGTTGAAGAGACAGGATATCAAAACTTTGAGATCATTGAGAAACTTGGAGATAATATATTTTCATATTTTTACGCTGATAATAAAGGCCTTTGGAGAAAACTAGAACTAGCTTGTTACAAAGTTGAACTTATAAATTTAGAACAAGATGAGCAGGAGCTTGAAGATAACGAAGATTTTGACCTTAAATGGGTTTATATCGATGAATTTATAGGAATGATTGATAAGCATACTCCTACAAAATCACAAAACTTCTTGGGATTAAGAGAATTTTTGTTAAGAGCTAAATAATTAATTAAAAGTATGTCCTATTTGCAGAGTGAGCTATAATTTTTCTAGCAACTAGCAACTAGCAACTAGCAACTAGCAACTAGCAACTAGCAACTAGCAACTCACAACTCACAACTTCCCACTGCTATAATTTAAATATGAAAATGATCTTAAACTTACCAAAACAAATAGTATTAATGCTTATACGTTTCTATCAAAATTTTCTTTCAATTGATCAATCTTTCTGGGGTAGAAAGACAGGGATAAAGGTTTGTATTCACGAACCTAAGTGTTCAGAATATACTTACCAAGCTATTGATAAACATGGAATTCTAAAGGGCTCCATTATGGGGTTTTTTAGAATTATGAGATGTAATCCTTTTAATGAAGGTGGGCATGATCCTGTTCCTGATCATTTTTCAATTAAATCTAACAAGGGTACTTAATTACTAAATCTGGTAATATTAGGTAGTAACAAAAAATCTTATGAAAAAAATCGACAGATCTGTCGTAATTGTGTCTTCGCTAATATTTATTTCAGCTTTAGTTTTTGTTGGATTTATTTGGTTGATTAGTAGCGTCCAAAACGACATAGAAGATAGAGAAAGAAATGATTTTGGGACATTTAGTTCTTGTAGAGATCTTTCAGAATATGTAAATGCTAACTTCATTAATGACTTTTATTATGGTATTCCAGAACCTATTCCATTAATAGATTCAATCGATGAATTTTCTATTCAAGAGGACTCAGCTTTAGGAGCGCCTCCTTCATCATCTGGTAGAGGTGAAAGCAGGGATTTTTCTGAAACAAATATCCAAGTTGAGGGAGTTAATGAAGCTGATATCGTGAAGACAGATGGAAGTAGCTTGTTTGTTATTAATGATGTGGAGTTAGTAATTTTTGATGTAAGTGAAATAAATAATCCAATTGAGCTTTCAAGAACTGAAGTTTCAGCTAACCCAATAGAGATGTTTCTTTATGAAGAAAAGCTAATAATTTTCGGTAGAGACTTTGCTGACTTTAGAAATTCAAACTTAGACGGATCAAGAACTGATGTTGTAGTTTATGATGTTTCGAATTTAGAAAATCCAAATATTATTCAGGAGATTAGGTTACAAGGAAACTATGTAACTTCAAGAATGATAGACAATAATTTTTATCTAGTAAGTAATTCTTCCTTCTATGACTATGGAGAAGTGACTGAAACTGATATAGAAAGATATGTACCATTAATCAGCGATAGAACTGAACGAGAGTACTTCAAAGCTGCTGACTGTAGTGAAATATCATACTTTGGAAGTACTGTTAATGGTTTCGTTACTATATTGAGTTTAGATGTAGAAAATACTGAATATAACTCTGAAGTGTTACTTGGAGATACTTCAAATGTTTATATGTCACCTAGTAATCTATACTTGAGCTCTCTTGCATATGAATATGAGGAATACGAAAATGATGATTTTCGGTATGATTTTGAACTTGATGTAGATATTAGACCTAAAAGACCCCCTGTTTATCGAGAGATAATTAGTACAAATACTGAAATCTTTAAGCTTGGATTGGATGGAAATAACGTTGAATTCAGTGGAAAGGGTAGAGTTAGAGGAACTGTTTTAAATCAATTTTCTATGGATGAGAAGGATGGTTATTTCAGAGTTGCTACAACAATAAATGATTGGAATGGATGGGGTCCCGATTCCGAAAATGTTTTATATGTATTAAATGAAGATTTAGAAGAAGTTAGTAAGGTTGATGGACTTGGTCTCGATGAAAGAATTTATTCTGTAAGATACTTTGGTGATAGAGCTTACATGGTTACTTTTAGGCAAGTTGATCCACTTTATGTAATTGATCTTTCGGATCAAGAAAGTCCTGAAGTTTTAGGAGAGTTAAAAATACCTGGATTTTCTAACTACTTACATCCTTATGATGAAGATCATCTAATTGGAATAGGGAAGGATGCTAGTGAAGTTACTGGAAGAGCAGAAGGTCTAAAAATTGCACTTTTTGATGTGACTGATGTAACTAACCCTGTTGTAAAAAATGAAATTATAATGGGTGAAACGGGATCAGATTCAGAAGTGCTGAACAATCATAAAGCTTTTCTTTTTGATAAGGAAAGAGAGTTGATGGTGATACCAGTCAGTATTTATGAAACAGAAGAAGAGACATCAATTGAAGAAATTCGTGAAAACATCAGATTATATTTTGAAAATCTAAATCTAAGTATAGTTAATATAAATGAATCTGTATCATACATAGAGTTTGATATTATAGACAAAGGTACTAATCCTGAAGAATTAATCAGAGGACTTGAAGAGATCAAAGGCGTAACCTCTGTGGGTTCTGCTGACCTTGCAGAGGGTAATTTTGGAAGCGATGAGTTTACCTCATTTACAATATGGTTTTCTTCTGAAGGTAATTCATATCCAACGTTTAAATATAGTGGATTTAGTGTAATTGAAATATCAGAAGATGTTCTTGAAGTTAGAAATAATATCATCTTTCAAGAAGGCAATGATGATAGATATTACTATAACTATGGAAATTCAAGGTCTTTATATATCGAAGATACTCTATTCACAATTATGAATGGGGAAATGAAATTGAATAATATTGAAGATTTAAATCTTTTAGCAGAGATAGATCTATAAAGAAACGTTTAGAAATTTATTTGGAGAATAGAATTTCTTATTTAAGTCAGAATCTATAATAATAAACTCTTGTTGCTTATTTTTAGAATGCATTCTAAATCCGCTATCTGTAGTTACATCAAACAGATCCATTGCTCTAACTTTACATTTAACACAACTTTCTGTTTTTAAAATTGCATAAGACGGTGTTACGTTTGTATCTAGATTTGCAAAGCCACTAATAGGATTAATCTTTTTGTTTATTGTATTATATATAATTCCAGAAGCTTCATTCTCTATGGAATCTGGGATCTCAATATCGTCTTCTATTTCATATTTAATTTTCCATGAGCCATTTTTATCTGCTCTGTAATAGGAGTTTGTTTGGATTAAAAAATTTTTATATCCTTTGTCCGAAAGTAGCTCATATATAAGATCAAGAATGTAAGGTTGTAGAATGATTTGGGAATTAAAGTTAAAATCATATTTTTTAACTACGGTGTGTTCTTGTATAGAAAATAAATCATCTCCAGATGCATTTGCTCTAGTATTGTCTTTCTTAGAGAGAAATGGTGTAAAATTTTTTGTTAAATTTTCTTTATTTAAATTTAGATAATGAATAAACTCCGGAGAAACTAAAAAAGGCACACCAACCTTTGCATTGGTCAATCTATTTCCTGAGCTATTATGAATAGTATGATTAAAGTCGAATCTAACAAATTGAATGAGCTTAAATATAGAGTCAAGTATTTCTTGAGTTATTTGTTTTCTTGTTGTTATAAGAATTGGGGTTGTACCTAAATCAAAATTGTATCTAACCATAGAATAAGTATACAATAAAAAATCAGCTAGAAAACGACAGCTTTTGTTGTTATTGAATTACACTATTAAAATTGAGGCGATCTAAAAGTTTTTCACTAAAACTATGAAATTCCTAGTTTTTTTCATTAATGTAACTTAATAAATATTATATCCTTTACAAAGGAACACCAGATTATTAGACTGAAGGTAGTATGTCAGAAGATCGTTTTTTTAACCTATTAAAACCAATTAAAGAACCCAAATCCTCTTGGGATAAGATATATGACTGGATAATTGGTAAGGCAAGAGTTGTTTTATTGTTTGTTGAAATTTTGATGGTTTTGATTTTTTTTGCAAAGATTATAGTAGATAATACAGAAAAAAATAGAATACAGGAGTTTGAAAGACTACAGTTGCAATTACTATCTTTAGAGAGTCAGTACGAGCAAGAATTTTCAACTTTACAGTTAAAAGTACAGAGTTATGATGAGCATTGGCAATTATCAACAAGTTTCTTTCCTATATTAAATGAACTTTCTGGGTATTTAGGCAATCCTTCTGATCAGTTTTCTTTAAGTATTAATAATACAGGGGTTGTACAGATTGATGGATATAATGATTTAAATGAATTAAAAGAAATCGAAGCACTTATTAAAAGTTCTAATACTTTCTTAAATGTTGGATTTAACACAGCAGCTGATCAGTCAGATCTTATCGAACAAAGGGGAAGGTATTCACTAAGCGCTTTTATAGAGGAGGAACTTATAAATAGGGGTACTCTATTTCAACCAGAATAATAAAATGAATGCAGTAAAAGGTGTTAATCAAAGAAGAAGTGCTCAGTTAAATGAGCTATTGAGTAATAGTAAGAATAAAAGTATTTTTGTTGGAGCAATAACTACGCTTCTTTTCTTGTTCTTAATGATTTTTGGAGTTGTTCCTTCTTTCCGAGCAGTTCTAGCTCAAAATAGAGAAAATCAACAAATTGCCGAGGTTATTGAAGATGTTGAAGATAAAATTCAAGTTATGGAAAATTTAGTGGCAGAATCAGAAGAAAAAGCTGAAGTTATAGATACATTTAATTCAGTATTTGCAAACGATATAGATCAAGGCAATTTTATAGAAGAGTTATACAATCTTGCAGGTGAAGAGGTGTCAATCAATAATATCTCTTTTCCTTCAACGTTTCCTGTGACTTTAAGCTTAATAAGTTCAAATAGTGAAGTAAGGCAAGTTCAGGTTTCTCTGTCAGCAACAGGAACAAAAAGATCTTTAGTTGAATTTTATAAGAAATTAGAAGAATCAAGACGTATCATTAATGTTGAAAGGATAAATTTGACAAGAAGGGCAGAATCAATAATTCAAGAAGTTGGATTTGATCAAGAGTATGAGGTTAGTCTTATTTTTAATTACTATTATTGGAATAATAATATAGAATTAGAAGATGAGTAAATTAAACTCTTTCTGGACATTTCTAGTGGCTTTAGGAATCTTAATATTCCTGGGTACTACTGGTTGGAGTATTTATCAAAGTCTTATCGGCGGGGATAGTGACTTTAATGAACAAGTTGAAAGATTACCAAATGATATATTAATACCAGAATACCTTGAAGATCATCTATTTGTAGGCTCAAATATTGAGGATTTTGATCCAGTTTTAGATAATAATACTTTTAACAGTAATTAAAAATGTCAAATTTTCAGAAAATTCAATTAAGCCTAGCTGCAATACTAACCCTTTTAGGCGTTGTTGTATGGGGGGTATATTTTAATCAACAGACTTCTGAAGAAGATCAAAAAGAAATAGTTAAAGAAACACAGGAGTCTGACACAAAGCTGTTTCCTAATAATCCAATAAGTTTTAACCTAGAGTTTGAGTCACAAGATATTGTTCTTGGTTTAAATGAGGAATCTTCTGTAAATATTACTACAAATGGATTGTCATCTAATGTGTCTGCTAGTGAAATATTTGTTAACTATGATCCTGAAACAATACTAGTTAATAGTATAAGTAAAGGAACTGCTTTTGATAGTTATGTAGGAGAGGAAATTAATGAAGAGTTGGGTTTGGTAAAACTGTCTGGAGGTAATTTAGACCAAGGAAAAGAAGAAGACGAAGTTTTTATGACACTTAATATTCAGAGAATAGCTGAAGGAGAAACTAGTTTAGTAATAGTTGGAGATAATGAATTTGGTGAAATGCCTTCAAAAGTCATATCTTTCTCTGAAGAGGAGATAATAATCAATGGAGATACTTTAATAATAAACTAGGCTTTATTTCGCTCCTAAAATAATGTAAATTGATTCATATAATATAAAGTTTAACGGTTGCTATGAAAAATACTAGAATTTATTTATTCGTTGAATTCTTTGCAATTCTCTTTCTTTCTGCATTAGTACTATTGCTATACCAATTTGATAACTATAGTGAAATTCAAGTTGCGGATGCTGCTCCTACAGTATCGCTTGATTCTAGCTATACCCACAGCTCAGGAGGGATTGATGGATCTATGAATGTTTCTTCAAGCACTGGTGACTTTAACAAGACAATGGTAGTAGCAGTATCCTATAGAGTGGTTAGTGGAAATAATGATGGAGATTTTATCTCTGATATCTTTGATAATTTAGCTGGTACAAATTTGACAAAAATCTGTGGCGAACATAGTTCAGGGTATTGGACTGAACTATGGTATTTAGATGCTGATTCTGTATATGGTGGGTATGATCTTGATATAACTTGGGTTAACTCTGTTGATGACAGAAACGTAGTAGTTGCTTTTTTTGATGGAGCAGATTCCACAAATCCAGTTCGTGCATCTTCATGCACAAGTGGTACAGGAACGACACCGTCAACAACTATTACATCTAATTCATCTGATCTAGTCTTTGCTGCTACTGCAATGTACACAGGTGGTTTTAATGGAGTAACTGAAGGATCAGTTCAAATGACTAGGGTGGAACAGATATCAACAGCAAATGTTTTACAAACTACAAGTATTAGGGATGGGGCATCAAGCATTGGTATGAGCTGGACCTCAACTGTTAGTTGGCCATGGGCAGTTGCTGCAGTATCACTAACATCAACTTTTGAAGCTCCAGATGGTACATTTACTAATAACCCACAGTATTTTTCTGACCCTGGTGATAGCTTTGTTAGTTATCAGTACAACGTATCTGCTTCTGCTAACAGTGCAGTGTATGTTCAGATTGCCTATGGAGGAGGTAGTTATTATAACGAATATATTTATGATGTTACTCTAGGAGGGAATTATTACGATCAAAGTTTATGTTATGAAACTATGTATGGGGATACAGATGCGTATAATTTTGAAAGCTATCTGTTTGAGTCTCCAACAATTGGTAATAACCAGTTAGAAATTAGTTTTAGTGACTATGTTGGAGAAATAAGTGTTTATGTCGTTACTGTTGATAATATAAATACCGACCAGGGATACGTATATGATTACTATTGTAGAAGTGATTATGATACCTCAGTGAGCTTAGGATTTGATTACACATACGAAGATATATTTACTGTTGGAGGTTTTATTTCTGATGGAACATTCCATAGTACTTCTGCAGGATTCAATACAACAAGAATTAACTTTCAAGCTCAAGATGGATACTCACATACATTAGGAGCAATATCTCAAACAACAAGTGACAATGGAATTATAGAGTTTAATATAACCGACTACTTAGCCTATGCTGGAGGAGCAGTTATGTTCTACGGTATTCAGAATTCAGGTGGAGGAACTGGGGATGGTTTGGGCCCAAATATAAACCTAGATTTACCTACAAACTTTCCTTATCTTAATAGTGATTACTTTACTCTTCGAGGTACAGTAACTGATAGTGATGGTGTAGAATCAGTAGTTTATGATGATGAAATAAGTACAGATGTTGACTTGCCTTTTAGTTCTGGAAGTCCTGGAGATACTTCGATAGAATTTGATGAAGAAATTGGCCCATATGCAGATGGTCAGAGAACAATAACAATAACAGCAGAAGATGGTTTTGGTGATACTTCTGATGAAAATATAGTTGTCTATTTTGATGAATCTCTTCCTCAGGTATTTTTTGAAACTTCTCCAGATGAAGTTAATACTATAAATAATGATAAAATTGACTTTGTAGGTGTATTTACAGATCTTACTCCAATTGATTACGTTCAAATCAGAGTAGAAAAAGATGGAGTATTCCAATTCGTTGATGACATCACCTCTGAGGATCTAGATCCAAGTCCACAAGCATATAGTTTTGAATATAGCTTGTTTGATGTAGAAAATGGAGTATACTACGTAGAATTCTCTGCTGATGATGCTGCATTTAACTCGGGAGTAGTTGCTACATTTACATTTGAAGTATTACAGGTAGATACTTACCCAGAATGTGTTCTTGATCCGTTCTTTAATCCTACATCTGATCAAACACCAACAATTTCTGGAACTTGTACAGATCCTTTAGGGGTAGACAGAATTCACCATAGAGTTTTCCAAGGAATTGCTTTTGATCCAGAGATTGTTCCATTCCCGACAAACAACTCTGACCCTTCAACTGTTACATTAACTAGTGGTAATTGGGGGGATAACACTGTTTCATTTGAGCTAACTAGCCCAGCATTACTTGACGGAAGTGCAGCCGTATTTATTAAAGCATTTAACACACCGGGTGGTGTAGGTCAGGATGAATTAATACCTCAATTGACTGTAGTTGTTGAGGCAGTTGATAATGCGGCTCCAACACCATTCTTGAATCAAGTTGTCCCAGATCCATTAACAGATACGACCCCAATAATAACTGGAACATGTGGAGATAAACATCCTTACGAAGTTAATACTAACATAGCTTCAATTGAGTATAATCTTGATAATGCTGGATGGAATTTCTTGCCAAACACTGCAATACAAGGTGATCAATTGTTTAACTCTACAGTTGAGATCTATTCATATGAACTACCTGAATTATCTGTTAATGACAGTATAAACCCAGATTATACTGTTCAGATCAGGTGTACTGATGCCGCTGGGAATGTTTCTTCAGTAGTTTCCGATACTTTTGTAATTGAGGCCTTGGCTCCTGGTGATCCAGAGGTTTCTGTAGTAACTGAAGATTTTACTAATCAGCTTAGAAATGCAGTTAGTGCTACTAATGCAGTTTGGGGAAATGGAATTGTAAGGTTGAAAGAAGACATATCCGTGAGTAGAGTGGCTATAGATACAACAGACTTCAAAGATAGGTATGACAGATCTTTTGGCTTAGGAGACTATGAAATGGTACAGGGGCCAAACAACACTCTATGGTATTCAAAAAGAAATTCAATCCATAGTTACAATACAGTTACAACAGCTACTCAATCTTTTGATGCAACGACTTATGGTATGACTCAATCGATAAGAGCAATAGCTGTTACTCAGTGGGGTGGGGATACAATAGTATATGCTGGATCCTCTAATGAATTTTTAATACTAAATGTTACTCAAGGAACTCATAGCTTATATACCTCGGCAACATTTAATCCATCTGTTTTAGGTCCTGAACAGATATGGATAGATCCAAGGTCTGAAACTGGTTTATATATCCAGACTGATATTGTTGATGTAGGGAGTAACTCAAACCTTATATACATTCAAACAAATGGAACTTTTGCTACAGGAGATGATACAGCTACATGGTACGCAACAGGAGGTGGTGTATCCATAAATAATGTTACTTCATTACACCTTGATACTGTAAATAATCATTTATACATTGGAGTATTCAATATAGGACTTGTTAAGATTGATGACAATGGTACTCCTGGCAATATAGCTGATGATACAAGAGCATTACAATCTGGAAGTGGTTTTGATGGTATTTTTGATATAGTTCAGGATCAAGACACAGGAGATATTTATTATGTTAACAATGTTGGTTTTGGAGATGGTGTTCATGCAATTACAGATGATGGCGCAACACCTATGGATTTATCTGATGATACTTTTGTACAAATTGCTGATGATTCACTTTTGTTTAATAAGAATGTGTATAGATTAGAGTTTATTGAGGGTAGAGAA
>CAYTGI010000008.1:33718-47509 GCA_964437465.1 uncultured Candidatus Saccharibacteria bacterium
AGCCAAAAGGTCAGAAAGAACGACAAGGTGCATTTGAGGGTAGAGAATATGTTGGAGATCAGCTTTTGGTAATTAGTGAAGATGCAACAATCCTATACATAAATCCTAACAATACACCCGAGGACTTATTAGATGATACAATAATAGCTCTTGACATGTCTGCAGGACAAAATCCATTAAATCTTGCATCGATAGTTACTGGAGATTACGATTCTGGCAATTACAACACATGGTACATTACACTTGATAGAGCAGGACTTTTTAGAGTTGATGTTACTAGAGGATGGGAAGCTGTAAATCAAGCAATAGCATTTACAGTTCCTCCTGCAAATACTGCAGCTGTAGATAATATTGAGTTAGTGAGTTTAGATATTCTAGATAGAATTGATGGAAATGGGGTTTCAGATCCAACATCTACAGCTACAGTTGAAACATATGTTTCTATAGATGATGGTTTAACATGGACACCGATAACAGTGGGAGAGGTACTTAATCTTGCAACTACTGACTACAGAGTTAGATTTAGAATGGATTTAAATGAAAATCCAGGGACAACTCCTGTTATTGACAGCTTCAGTCTTACATATGCCGCATATGAAGATCCCGATGATCCTGTTACAGTTGATGAGTATGAAGTTATAGCAACTCCATCTACTGTTGGAACAGGAGAAAATTTTGATTTGGAAATTAATGCTTTAGATACAGCAGGATTTGTCGTAGATACTGCAAATAACTCAGTAGATCTTGAATTACTGAACTCTCCGGGGTTGTCATCAGCTTCAGGCTTGAGTGTAAGTGATGCTACTTTGGTTTCTGGAACAGTGACTCTTAATAACGTAACCATTAGTAATGCAGGAACTTATGTAATTAGGGCGGATGATGGAACTTACCAAGGAGACTCAAATACTATTACTGTAACAGAAGATGATGAAGATGAGGACGACGGTGGAGGTGATGATGATGGAGGTGGTGTTATATTCCCAGAGGATCCTATTGAAGAAGGTTTACTTCCCTCTATAGAGTTTACAGCTGACAACTACACAATCCAAAGAGGGGAAACTGTGACACTAAGTTGGGACACAAGAAACTTTGAAACTGTATTTATTGACCAAGGAATTGGACTTGTAAATTCTAGTGGTTCAGTACAGGTATCACCTCAAATTAGTACTCTCTATACTATAAGTGGATTTGGTGATAATGGGGATCTATCTGCGTCTCTAACTATTATTGTCGAAGATTCAACACCAGCTGATGAAGAAGATCCAGTTGATGATGGAACCCCTAGTGTTGATATAACTGTTCCTGAAGACCCAATTGAAGTTTATCCTGATGATCCTATTATAGTTGACCCAGAATTATTAGGTCCTGAAGATCCACAACCTGAGGATGATCCAGAAGACAATATAATTCCAACTATAATAATTGATGATCCAGATGATCCAGGAGATGATCCTATTGAAATAATTATAGATATTCCTGAGGATGATGAACCTCCTGTAGTTATTATTCCAGAGGTCATTCCACCTGTGAATGAGGGAGACTTACCTGTAACAGTTTTACCAATTGAATTTGAAATAATTGAACTTATTCCTAGTGGTGATGAGGATAGAGTTGGGGTAGAGATAACTGTCAGAAGAGAAAATGGAGATGAAGATATCGAAAGAGTTGAAATTATTATCGACAGAGGACCAGCAATAATTACAGTTCCAGACGATGTTATAAATGTCCCTCGAGGAGAAGTTGTAGAAATTTGCTGGAGGGTTGATGGTAATCCTGGCGAAGTCTTCATTGATTACCTTGATGCAGAAGTTTCTCCAGTAGGATGTTTTGAATTTATACCAACTGAAGATATAGTTTTAAGAATAATTGCAAGAAAGGGATCTAATGTGTTCACTCAAGAGATTGTGATAAATATTGATGAATCAGTTGATGTTAGTGTTACTGACTCATTTGAGGAATTCCCTGATGAAGATGAACCTACTATAGAGCCTTCAGCAGTTGTAGCTCCTTTGATCACTGCTATAGCAACTTTAACAATAGCTGCAGGAGTTTCAATAATCTATACAGCAAGTGTAGCTAAAGGAGGAATTGTTTCTGTAATAGGACTATTCGCAGGATTAGTGTTTAATAGAAATAAGAAGTACTGGGGAATTGTATTTGATCCTAAACAAAGTCTACCTGTTCCATTAGCTGTTGTTAGATTAATGGATAATAATGGTAAGAACATTAATCAAAGTATCTCAGACTTTGAAGGAAAATACGGATTTATAGCGGGTCAATCAGGAACATTTAAACTTGAGGTTAAAGCTGATGGATATGAAGGATTTACTAAAGAGTTAACAGTTCAAGCTGATCAAGAAGTTGTAGAAGATGTAGCATTACAAAAAGAAAAGACAACAGTAGGTGCATTGAAGGAAACTTGGAAGAAAATACTACCTGTACTAAAGACTGGGTTTACTTACTTTAGTGGAATACTAATGCTCGTAGGATTTGTAGTAACAGTTATCGCGTTCAGTGAAGATCAAAGCACATTAAATATTGTAATGCTCGTTGTATATGCTCTACTTCTTTTCCTAAACATCTATGCACTTCTAAGTCTTTACACTAAGGCTAAAGGTAAAGTTGTGGATAGTGGAACTAAACGAGGTTTAGCAGGAGTAGTAGTTAGATTCTACCAAGGAGTAAGTAAGGTAAGTATGTCACTTACAAATGAGAAAGGAATAGTTAAGATGAATTTGAAACCAGCAGAGTATTTAACAATTGCTAATAAGGATGGTTATAAAATGAAGAGACTAGACAAGTTAGCAGTTAATGAACAAGGATACATAAGCGAAACAATCTCTCTTGATAAATTAGAAGAGGGTGAGGCAGGAGGAGGCTCAAGTCCATTTGGCGGAGGAGCAGCTCCAGCAAAACCTGAAGAACAAAAGTAAGGGTAAGCGTACAAAGAAAAAGAGCTCTTAATTAAGAGCTCTTTTTCTTATTTATATAGTTACTAAAAAAGAGAAATAATTAAAAAGAGAAGAGTAATAAAAGTAATAAAAACAACAACTCCAAATAAAATTAACATTGGTCTCCATTTAGGAAAATCAAACCAAATTGCCCCATCAGGTTCTTCAATAATTGCAGTCATTGGGAACTGAGTAGTCAGAACAAAATATTTATTCTTGTCTACGAAAGTAGCAGTCTCAGGAGAAATAGCACCTTGTTCTACTAAGTGTTCCTTTAGTTTTTTCGTTTGAATCCAGCCGAAGTACATGGATCCGAAGTAGACTAGAGTTATTATTATTGCAGGAATCATAATTCATATTAGTATATTTATAATTTTTATTAAAGAAAGTTGCATTCAAAGATAATTATTTGTTAACTTTAGTTTATTACAGTTAAAGAAAATTTATGACAGATACTTTAGAACAAATTAGAGATGAGTTGGTTTCTGGAGAAGAAGGTGAAGAGAATAGTGGTTCTTCAGATGACATTCAGGCAGAAATTGAAACAGTAGAAACAGAGGCAGCAAATGCATCAGCAGAAACACTTGAGATAAAGGTTACATATCAAGAACTGATGTACTCTTGGCTTAATGATGAAGGATTACAAGACTATATAGAAGCCACTACAGACATTACAAAAGCACTCGATGACAGGATGTCCGATTATAGAGCTGAAGTAGCAAAAATGATTGAAAGAAAGTTAGAACAATTACCAGAGGGGGATCCTCGAATAGAGACACTGTTAAATTATCAAGGATTTGTGTTTGGAATGGATGATTTTGATATATATAGAATTGGCAAGAGAAATGAAAAAAACCCATTACTCCCTTTACAGGAAGCATATAAGGAAAGAGGCGGATCCTTATTACCGGATGCTCCTGCTCCTAGTAATATTACCCAATTGCCAAAAGATAGTAATGGAGGAGGGGATACTGGACCACTAAATCCACCAGACCAGGAAGCAGCTTAACCTTTCAACTGTTCAATAAACGAATCAGCATCGCTGATTAGAACCTCTCTTGGTTTTGATCCGTTCGGGGGACCTACGACTCCTGCTTCTTCAAGTTCTTCTAGTAACCTTGCGGCTCTATTAAATCCAATATTCAACCTTCTTTGAAGGTAAGAAGAAGATCCTTTTCCTGACCTAACTACTATTCTTATAGCCGATTCAACAAGATTGTCTTCAGAGATCTCTCCCAATGCTTCCTGAGTAGCCTCACCTTCACTCATCTGTTTTTCTGTAATCTCAGTTATATACTCAATCTCTGGGGCTTGTTGTTTAATAAAATCTACAACTCTAATAACTTCTTCCTGTTCTATAAAACCACTCTGAAGCCTTTCAGATTTAGTTTTATCTGGAGCTTTCCAAAGTAGATCTCCAGCCCCCATCAAACTTTCAGCTCCTATTCTATCTAAAATAACTCTAGAGTCGGTTGAACTAGTTACACTCATACCTACCCTTCCTGGAATATTCGCCTTAATAATTCCTGTAATAACGTTAACAGATGGTCTTTGAGTAGCTAAGATAAGATGAATTCCAACAGCTCTAGCTTTCTGAGCTAATCTAACAATAGCATTTTCAGACTCTTGTCTATTAGATGTCATCATCATATCTGCCATCTCATCAATAACTACAACAATATAAGGCATAGCAGCAAAACCTTTCTTTTTATTAAATCCTTCAATATTTCTAACTTGCTCACCAGCAAGATTTGTATATCTAGTTTCCATTTCATTCACTAACCACTTCAAAGCATTAACTACCTTATCCATGTCAGTAATTACAGCAGTTAGTAAATGAGGGATTCCGTTATAGTCCATTAACTCAACCTGCTTAGGATCAACAAGAATTAGCTTGACCTCGTCAGGAGTTTTTTTCATTATTAAGGATGTAATGAAAGCATTAGTAAGAATAGATTTTCCAGAGCCAGTTGCTCCAGCAATCAAAAGGTGAGGCATTTTCTGTATATTTCCAATAATTGATTCACCATGAATATTTTTTCCAATAGGAACGGGTAACGGCTTGTCAGTACTCTTCATCTCAGGAGATTCCATTAGCTCCTTAATCTTAACCATATCTCGATTTGTCCTTGGAACCTCAATTCCTAAATATGTAGTTTCAGGAATACTATCAACCCTTACAGCTTTAGAGTCTACTCCGAGTGCTAAAGCTATATTTTCACTCAAAGTTGCAACTTTAGATACTTTTATCCCGAGCGGAATATTTAGGGCATATTGGACAACTGAGGGCCCAACATATGCATCTTCAACCTTTGCTTCAATGCTGAAGCTAGAAAGGATCTGTTCAATAATTGAGGCATTTTGCTTTATAGATGCTTCTTTACTTTGACTTTTTTTATAAGGACTTAAAAGATTAAGGGGAGGTAATGTCCAATTCGGATATTGAAGTGAATCTCTCTTTAGACCATCTTCACCTATTTCACCTTCTTTATATTCAATATCTGAGCCATCATTATCCTTTATTTTAGGCGGGGTTTGAATAGGTTTAATCTCTTCTTCTTGAGATATAACTGGTTGTGGTTTTTCTTTCTTTTTAATTAAATCATTAAAATCACCAAATCTGGAAGCTCTCTGAGGTTCATCAGTAATAATCTCCTTTTTTTCCTTAGCTTCTTCTTCAGTTTCGTAGAAAAATAGCCTTTTTATTAACTCTGATATTTGAGCTGATATTTTCTTAGATTGCTCAACAATTGTAGATAGAGGAACAGAAAGAGCAACTGGAACGAGTAGTGCAACTAAGAGAGTAAGGATGATTTTTGTTGCAGACTGAGTTGGAAATCCATCTCCAAAAATTCCAACAACAATATAATGACCGATTCTACCACCCTCAGTAATTGCTGGATTAAGTTTTATCTCTTCCCATGAATAGGTTGTAAAAGCAGTCAGTAATCCTGATATTAAAGGAACAATGATTCCTCCAGCAATTATATTAACAAGCCCTGTAAAGGGTAATCTTACCCCTATAAATTTTAAACCTAATATTCCTAGATAGGCTGCAAGAACAATAGTTGCATCACCAAAGAAAACCCTAGCTTCTTCAAAAATTGTTCCATCACCTTCAGAAACTGTAAAGACTGAAATTCCGAAGAATACAGATAAAATAATCAATACAAGACCTAAGAAAGTCTGTGTTTCCTTACTATCATAAGTTATTTTTTTCTTTTTACGTCTTCTTCCCATATTTTTATAATGCTATATTCTAATCCATAAAAGGTTTTTGCTCAAATTTATCAGTCCCAGACCCAAGATATCAGATTCCAAAAGATAGACTGGAATAGGTGCATAACTTTTAATTGAATTATTAATTGTATATTTAATTATTATGAAGTTAGAATAAAACATGAAAGTAATGGAAAAAGAAACTAAGTTCGCTCATTTAGGTAAACCTGGAACGGCTTTCTCAAAAGGTTTTCAACGGAGATTAGATATTCTTAGAAAAAAGGTTGATCTAAATAATAAAGTAATTTTGGATCAAGGTTGTGGAGAAGGAGTTTGGATGAATCAGTTTGCAAAATTTACTAGTCCAAAAAATGTTTATGGCTTTGATATTGATCCAGAATCAAAGGCTAATTATGAATTAATAATTCCAAACTATCAAGAACCTGTACCAATAGATAACTATATTATCTGTTCTGCTGAAGATTTGAAGTTTGAAGATGGAAAATTTGATATTGTTTTTTCAAATGAAGTTTTGGAACACGTAGAAGATGATTACAAAGCAGTAGATGAAGTACACAGAGTTCTTAAAAAAGGTGGTGAATTCATAATTTTTACACCTAACAAAGGTTGGCCTTTTGAGACTCACGGTATGTTTTTTAATGGCAAGTATTACTGGGGAAATATACCATTTCTTTCATGGATGCCTAAATTCATTTTTAATAAATTTGCACCTCATGTAAGAAACTATTCTAATAGGGAGATAAGGAAATTATTCCCAAAAGATAAGTGGGTCATTGAACATCATTCTCATGTTTTTCCAGGTTTTGATGGGGCGGTTAGAAAGTTTGGTATTTTGGGTAGAATGATTAAATGGCTTTTTCATATAATAGAAAAAACACCATTACACTTTTTTGGTATTAGCCACTTTATTATCGTTAAGAAGGTTTAGAATTACCCCAACCTCCATAAATCTTTTCAATAAATTTTTGTATTTTTTTCCTTTTATATAAGCTAGTCATTACAATAAATGCCATGAGTCCACTTGCAAAAAAGACTCTAAATATTCCGATTTTATTAAATCTTCTATCTGAAGCACTAAAAGAAGTTTTTAAAATATTGTATTTAGCGTTTTTTTTCCTTACCTCGTTAAAAAATGCAATATCTTCTCCAATATCAATCTGTTCGTTAAAACCACCTAAAGATTCAAAAAAGTCTTTTTTTATAAAAACACATTGACATGTAGCAAATGTAATTTTCTTACTTTTGCTTGTTTTTACCTTAAAGAAGTCAGAAAGTTTATATACATAGTTACTTATTTTCTTTTTGAGGTCTTTACTAAAAAGTGGAATTGCTACATCTAATCCTTCATTAATAAATTGAGATAACGACAATTCTAGAAATTTCTTATCAAAATTAATATCAGCGTCCATAAAAACTAGAATTGGGCTTAAAGAGCTTTTTGCACCATTGTTTCTTCCCGTGGATATATTTCCCCCATTAACAATTTTTGCCCCGAATTTCTTAGCTATTTCTTTGGTTTTATCGGTAGAGTCTGCATCTGCAATAACTACATCAAAATTATTAAATGTTTGATTATCTAAATCGTTTAATAAACTAGGAAGATATTCCTCTTAGTTTAAAGTTGGAATTATTATCGTTACATTATTTAATTGCTCCAATTTCTCCATATAGTTTTGAGGCTTTAATTTCTAAATCTTTTTTTCTCTCACCCTTACTAAATCTAGCTAAAGAATAGAGTATAAATGACAATGTAATACTCATGAGCCCTACTTTTACAATTCTCCTCCCAGAAGATTTATGTGACTTATTTATCAGCCCGTATTTAAATCCAGCTTTAACAGCTCTTTCCCCGAAATCTTCATCTTCTCCAAAGCTCATATTCTCATTAAAACCTTTGAGTGCATTAAATACATCTGTTTTAACAAAAAAAGCATCTCCTGAAAGTGCTGGTTTATTACTTTTATTCCTAAAAAATTTACCAAAATTATTTCCAAGATTGTTGAAAAATACGAAAATGTTCCTGTGAGGAAGATAGAAGTACGTTCCGCCTAAATCAATGTTATGTTTTTTGAAGTAATTTAGTGAATCCTTCAAATAATCAGGATTTAATCTTACATCAGCATCTAGAAATAATAAGATTTTGCCTTTAGCTTCACATGCACCATTGTTCCTGCCTATAGAGGGTATACCTCCATTTACTATCTTTGCTCCAAATTCTTCTGCTATTTGGACAGTTTTATCTGTAGAGTTTGCATCACTGATGATTACCTCAAAATCACGATAAGATTGATTATTTATATCCTCTAGAAGATTAGGAAGATAATCTTCTTCGTTTAGTGTAATTACTATAATTGAAAGCTTCGGATTCAAAGTAAAATTATAATTCTCTAGAAATCAAAAGAATTATAATATTAATTAAAAGAAATAGCATTAACTTAACAGTTGTGAGGCTTATACTTACCAATATTTTTATAAATTGGGGTTTTTTGCTGGATCTAAAATTAATATCATTAGCAGAAGACTTGATTTGGGATTCTCCCAGAAGATTACCTATTGAAATATTATAAAAAACAAAGAGAGGTGCGATTAAAAATTCAAAAAATACCCACACTACCCATGAGATTGGCTTGAAAATAATTGTCAAAGGTGATTTAGAAAAAGCTCTTGGACTATTAATGTTATCTGCTAAATTAGCAAGTGTAACTACTGTTTTTGCTAATAATGATGCTTTTTTCCCAACACTATCATTCCTTTGCTCATCCGATATACTTGTAAGTGCATGGTTATGGACTTTATCTATTAAATTATCAATGAATTTAAATTTAGATTTATCTAAAACAATGAAGTTCGGGGGTAAGTTTTCAAAACTCTCATTATATTCACTAACAAGTATCACCAAAGTATGATCAAGGGCATAGTTTTGATTAGTTTGGAGAAATTCAAATATCTCTCTCCCGCTATATCTTGGAAGAGTAGTGTCTACTATAATAATTTTAGGTTTTGTTAAGTATATATAACCCAAGCCACCAACTCCATCATCAGAAGAGAATACGTCAAACTTAACACTCGGGTACTCATTAGAAACAACTTTGTATATCTCATTTTTAACAACAGTTCTAATAATGTAGTTATCATCCAATATTACAAGATTGTAATTTTGATTTTTATTTTGTACTGGTATTCCAGGCGTAGATACTTCAGCAGGTTGTTGTGTAGGGACTTGCAACGCGGGAGCTTGTTGTGGTTGAGTATTTAAGCTATTATCCATCTATGTTATACATATTACAGTCTTAACTAAGAATATCAAAATCTATAGGAGACTGTTACAATTAATCTGCAAACTACACTTTAATACTATCTTTGAATCTTTTCAAAAACAATGACTTTAAAAGAAGAATTGGAAATGGTTGAAAAAGCTAAAACCAATATACAATATTTTGAAAAGATATATAGCTATTACTTTGATCGAATTTACGGATATTGTATAAATAGAACTGCGAATCACTCGTTATCTGAAGAGGTAGTTAGTGAGGTTTTTTTAAAAGCTATAGAGAAAATTAAAAAATTTAATACATCTAAACAGATAAGATTTGGTGCTTGGCTCTATACAACTGCTCATAATTTAATAATTGATAGTTACAGAAAAGATAAGAAATTTAACGATTTTGAAGAGTGGGATGTTTTCCTATCTGATTTTGATATAGAACGGGAGATAAAACTGACTGAGTACCAAAAGCAGATCACTTTTGTATTGAGAAAACTTAAGCCTAGATATCAGAAAGTTATCTCCCTAAGATTTTATTCTGATTTAGATTTAGAGGAGATATCTAAAATCATGAAAACTTCTAAGAGAAATGTTTCAGTGATTTTGTTCAGAGCTACAAAGGACTTTAGGAAGAAATATAAAAAATTTTTTCCAAAAAGTGAAATATTTTTAGAACTTAAACGTTATGCCTAATGAGTATGGAAGCCGATAAAATCTCAAACCACGAAAACGAGATATTTAAGTTCTTTGGCGAACATACTATCGTCACGCCTCCGCGGTCTGGGTTTAAGGAGGCGTTGATTAAAAAAATAAATGATGAATATATAAACTCATCATCTGAACAGAATAATTTTTTCTCGCTAAAAATATTTAAGGCAGCTTTTGCAATATTTATAGTATTTGTCTTAAGTATATTTTCTGGTTTTTCCTTATATATTTCTAATATCAACTCCGAAACACTAACTTCGAACGAAAGAGTAGCTACATATGTCTCCTATTCTGATGGCATTTTACAAAAACTAGATAGGTCGGGTAATTGGAAAGATTTAAAAATAAAGGAAGAATTGAATGAAGGGGACGATATTAGGGTTCTTGGTAAGGGTAGGGCAGTAATATCGTTTAATGGTCGTGGAGACATGCGGCTGGATTCAAATTCTCAAGTTGAACTTAACTCATTGAAGGCAAATCATATCGTAATAACAAATAATAGTGGTGAGATCTATACAAGAGTAAATAAAAATTCTAATGCTGTTTTTGAAGTCTTTGTTGATGAGGTTTCTTATCAAAGTTTAGGAACAGCCTTTAAAACCATTAATACTGAAACTACACAAGGAGTAGAGGTTTACGAAAGTAAAGTGAAAATAAGTAATCAAGGCTCAGAAGTTGTTGTTAATGAAGGTAATCGTTTTTTTGTGAAAAATAGTATCGATCCGTCAAAAGAAAACATTATCGAAGTTGTTGAAATAGAAGAGATAGCATCAGACTCATTTGTTATTTGGAACAAACAGCAAGATGAGAGTAAATATATTGAAGAAGACTTAGGTATATTATCTAAAGCAGATCCAATAGTACCTAAGGTATCAGCTAAAGGTTCTTCAAATGATGATGGGATATTAATTTCATGGAATATAGAAAATAAACCTAAGGATTCTACTTTGAAGGTATTTCTTCATAAAAACGAAGATCCAACTATTAATAATGCGTTAGAGACTTTTGATATTGGTGAAGATCAGCAGGAGTTATTCATAGGTAAAAAAACAGGTGAAGAATATAATCTCAAAGTTTGTGTTTATAAAAAAGAAGATTGTGTAGCTTATAGTAAAACAGTAAACATTCTTTCTCCAAAAAACTTAGAAGAACAAAATGAGGTTCAAGACGAAGAAGAGATGGTACCATTAGCCAAATCTCTTCAATTAAAAGAAAACGAAACATTAGGGGGTGTCATTTTATACTGGACTTTAGAGCCAAACGAAACTGTAAATATGAATGGTTTTAGATTATTTTATGACGAAAAAATAGACGAAACTGGGGAAGTTATTATTAATGAAGTAACTATAAATGATACAACTGCTAGAAAACATATTATCTATCTATTAGATTCAGAAATATATTCATATATTAAAATATGTGGTTTGAACACTGGTAATGAGTGTTTTGTTGAAAGTAATGAGATAGTCTATGAAATCGTAGATAACGATGATGAGAATTCAGAAAATGAGGATATAGAAAATTCAGGAGAAACAAACTCTAAGGAGGAAGAAGATGATGAGTCGGAATCTTCAGAAAAGAGTGAAGAAATAAACGATGCTTAAGGTAATAAAACGCTATCAATTATATGAATAACCCCATTTGAAGAAACAAGATCAATGGTGATTATATCTGCTGAGTTTGTAGGGCCCTGTAGAATTAAAAAGCCTTCTTCACCTCTAACAAGTTCAAGATTTTGCCCTGATAAAGTTTCAAAAATTAATCCTTCTTCGAAGTCTGCACTCAATGTATTCCCTTCTGCTATATGTAGCGAAAGTACATTAAATAACTCTTCTGTTGACAAAGAGTTTACCGTTTCTTCAATTTCAACAAATGCAAAATCTGCAGGAATAAATAAAGTATATAATGAATCAGATTGCTGAGAACTTAATGTTCCTGATAAATTAGTAGATTTAAGAGCTGTTACGAAAGATTCAAGTTCGGTAATATCCTCAGCAGTATCTAAAACATTAAGGTTAGATTGGAATGGCTCTGCACCTTCAGGAAGAGGATTTTCTTCAACAATTTCTGGCTGATCCTCAGTTATATTTGTATTATTTGCCTGATTTTGACTTCCTTCATTAGAAAAATTATTTTCTTCTCCACTATCATTAGTTTCGGATCTTTCATTTTGACTTATAATTGAGCCTATTCCCATTACAATAACTATAAGCACTATTATTAAAACAATTATTATTATGCTTTTATTTTTCATAAATTAAACTTAAAAAGTTAATTTCTCTCTATGATAAATATTGATCCATTATCAAATTGTAAATCAGGCTCTAAAACTAAGTAAGAATCTCCTGAAATTACAAAAATGATCTCTCCATTTTCTACAATAACTTCAATATCTTCCCCTCTAGAGTTTGTTATTGATGAAGGTATGTCTATTGTGTTGGTATAAAATTCTTGGGGTATGAGGAATGATCTTACATTTATTTCATTAGTATTAGCTGGTATTAGAACGGTACTTCTATTTTCTGCAGTTTCAATATCAGTTAAGTCACCACTTTCAATTAGTAAATCCAAGAATTCGAGTTGATCTAAAGACATTAATCTTTCAGATAAAGTCATTTCAAAAGTTTCCTTTTCTTCAGGAGAAGATACATCAATATCTTTCTCTATTGGAAGGGTATTTTGATCAGAGTCTACTTCTACAGCAGGACTTGCTAATATATATCCTAGGATAAGTGCTAAACCTATAACAGATGAAATAATTCCAATCCTCCCAATCTTTTTTTGATATTTATTCATACTAGTATTCTATAACTAATCCCTAATAAAGAAAAGTAGCTTTAGCAAACAAGGTTTATAGCTGCTAAGATTATGATAAAATAACTAGGTTTTATTTTATAATGGCACAGAAAAAAGATTACTATGAGGTTCTTGGAGTTGATAAGAACTCATCTAAGCAAGAAATAAAAAAAGCATACAGAAAACTAGCAAAGCAATATCACCCTGATCGGAATAAGGAAGAGGGTGCTGAAGATCTTTTTCGTGAAGTTCAGGAAGCATACGAAGTTTTGTCTGATGAGCAAAAGAAGCAAGCTTACGATCAATACGGTTTTGCAGGAACTCAAGGTTTTGATGGAGTAGGTGGAGGTTATGGAGACCTTGGCGACTTATTTGGTGGTTCATCTGGTGGAAACCTAGGAGGGCTTCTAGAAGAATTTTTCGGGGGAAGTTTTGGAGGTTTCTCAAGAGGAAATGGTAGTAGATCAAATAATAGCGGCAGTGATATTCAAGTAAATTTAAAAATTGATTTTGAAGAAGCAATATTTGGAGTTGAGAAAGAGATCTCATATGAAAGATATTTAGTTTGTGATGTTTGTGAAGGAACAGGAGCAAAAAATAAGAAAACGAAAACGTGTGATACTTGTTCAGGAAGAGGGCAGGTTGTTCAGGTACAAAGGACTATTCTAGGTGCTATGCAAGTAGCTAGAGTTTGCCCTACTTGTAACGGAGATGGATCTATACCTGAGGAATTTTGTACAAATTGTAAGGGCGAAGGAAGAGTTAAAGAAACGGATAGCTTCAAAATTAATATTCCTGAAGGCATACCTGATGGTGTAAATATCAGATTCG
>CAYTGI010000008.1:47519-59933 GCA_964437465.1 uncultured Candidatus Saccharibacteria bacterium
GGGTAATGCTGGACAGAAAGGAGGTTCTAGTGGAGATCTATATGTTTACATTGAAGTAAGTGAGCATGATATTCTCGAAAGAAGAGGAGATGATATTTATATGGATAAACACATACCAGTAACTAAAGCAGTGTTAGGTGGCGAAGTAGAGGTACCTACCGTCCACGGAAAAGTAATGATGAAAATCCCTTCAGGCACACAATCTGAGAAAATTCTAAGGTTGAAAAATAAAGGAGGTCCAAAATTTAAAAGAAAAGAAAATGGTGATCAATACGTTAGAGTAATAGTTGATATACCTACAAATATTTCTGACAAAGAAAGGAAATTGTGGGAGGACCTAGATTTAGTTTCCATAAAGAAATAACACACTATAACCCTTACGATACTTGCAAAATGTCAAAGGTATTTGACAAATTTCTACATTTCGTCTAAATTATATAACAAGCTTTAAATCCTTATTCACCAATGGATTTTGCTTAAGGCTCAAAATATTTAATCCTTAGTCTTTAAAAAATGATAGATCTTACTGACATATGTGGCATTCCTGTTTATTTAGATGAAGAAACTGGATCCCTGCACTATGGAGAAGAGATAGTGTGTACACATCAGAGAAACATAGGGTTAAAAGAGATCATTCCAATATTATTAAATAAATTTTTGAAATATCCTGAGCAGGTTTATAAGCACTATATTGATTTAAAAGATAGTGGGATAAAAAACAATAATAAAGAGATAAGTTATGATATTTTTCAGCTCCCTAATGGCCTTTTGGGTATTGAATACTTAAAAACACATGTTTATAGATCAGATCTAAGTGATGGGATGTACTCATGTATTATAGAGGTAACAAAGGGTGAATTAACCGTTTTAATGCAAGAAAATGAATATATAGATGATCCTTTTGCTGCAACTCCTGTAAATGATGTAAAGATAGTTATTCTTTATTCAGGAGATAGATTCGCAATACCAACTGGTGTTTTGTACACTTTTATTAATACGAGTAGTGATCAGGTAGTTTTTGTTGTTATCTCTAATAATCTATCTCATTTAGATTACACAAAAAGTTTGATTAAAGAGAAAGGGCTTTCATATTTTATTATTTCTAAGAATGCGAGACTAGAGGTTGTTGCGAATCCAAAATATAAGATTAAAAAACCTATTGAGAAATATAATTTCAAAGAGATGCCTAAAGATGTAAAAAGTGAGTATATAAACGACTATACAGAGTCTAGCGATCCTATGTATGGTCTCTTCGCAAATAACTACTCAGAGCTTGCTACAGTATTAGCTTAGCAGAATCCACATCTTCAGTTATAATAAGAGGTATTAACGATTTTTATGTACAACGAAAGAGGAGAATTTAGGTGGCTGCAATTTTTAATTGGTGTTAATGGGTTTATATTTTTAGCTTACCTTTTTTTAGGTTCAGAGAATATTATAGATGAGGTACTGCTTTATGGTGTTTTTAATGCTTTTGGGGTTCAGAACGGTATGTTTTGGTTGCTTATTACTTCTACATTTGCCCATTTCGACCCATTTCATTTTCTTTTAAACATTATTGCACTTTTCCAAATTGGACTTTTAGTAGAAAAACTTTATAGCTCTAAAAAATTATTTATTACTTATATTATTGGAGGTTTAGTTGGGAGTCTTTTTACACTTTTATTGGCTGTGGTAGCCGACACAAACATCGCTTCTCTAGGAGCATCTGGAGCTGTTTTTGCTCTTTTAGGATTGTTAATTGGTGGTACATATAAACAAAATAGATACGGAGTTTCATTACCTTTCACTAAAGAGAGTTTTTATCCTACTTTATTTTTTGCATTAATAATAAGTTTCTTCCCCGGTATTAACTGGGCAGCCCACTTAGGTGGCTTTATCTCGGGATTTCTATTAGGTTATGTCTTTGAAAATTCAATGATTCCTGTTATAAATCCTAGGGATAAAATGTTAGAAAGTCGACTTTTCTTGGCATCAATGTTTTTGTTTGCTTTCTCATATATCCTATTAATCTTTAATATTATTTTTGAAATAGTACCGACATCATGACAATACTATTAATAGGCCCATCAGGGAGCGGAAAAGACACTCAATCAGATATGCTTGTAGAAAAATATAATTTCGAGATGATCTCAACTGGACAGTTATTAAGAGATGAGGTTAAAACTAACTCAGATTTAGGAAAAGAGGTTGAATCATTCCTATCGCAAGGAAAATTTGTTCCTGACGAGATAGTTATGGATGTATTAGGAAAACACATCGATAAATTTAAATCAGATAGAATTCTTTTAAATGGTGCAGTAAGAAGTTATGAGCAGGTCTTTTTATTAGATGAGATATTAAACGAAAACGTTCTAATGATAGATGCAGTTTTATACTTTGATCTTGATGATAAAACTGCTCTTGAAAGATTATTAGGAAGAGGTAGGGAAGACGATACTTATGAAAAGATTCTTTCAAGACTTGCTGAATTTAAAAAATCAAATGAAAAGATAATTAGTGAATATGAGGAAAGAGGAGTATTAGTTAGGTTAGATGCTTCAAAATCAATAAATGACATACATGAAGAAATAGTTGATAAACTAAATATAGATAAAGTTAGTAAAAATGAAGAAAATAATTCCTGAAAAAATAAAAAAGTTATTTAGGGTATTTATTGCATTTTTAGGTGCCCTTAGATTTGGATTTCCATCTCAAAAATTAAAGATAATTGGAGTTACGGGAACATCAGGCAAATCAACAACAACTGCTATGATTTTTCATATTCTTAAAGAGAGTGGAATAGATGTTGGTATGATTTCTACTGTTGGAGCAATAGCTGGAAATAAGAAGCTTGAAACTGGTTTACATGTTACAACTCCAGATCCTTACGAACTACAAAGAATACTTGCATTTATGGTTAAAAGAAAAGTTAGATATGTAGTCATTGAAACTTCATCACATGCGTTAGCTCAAGGAAGAGTTGCAGGAATAGCATTTGATTACGCGGTTTATACAAATATCAAGAGAGATCACTTAGATTGGCACGGCTCATGGGAAGAATACGCAAAAGCAAAAGCGATTTTAGCAAAAAATATCACAGCAGAAGGGAAAATAATAATTAATAGAGAAGATAAGAAAATGTACGATTTTATGTCTTCATATTTATCAAAAAGATATGTTGAGAAATTTGTAACATATTCATTTAATGAAATTTTGAATATTTCCGAGTCAGGAGGAGAGATAAGATTCAGATTGAATGATATAAACTACACTTTACCTACTATCGGTCTATATAATGTAGAAAATGCCTTAGCTGCTATAAATGTTGCTAATCAGTTGGGAATAAAGTATAAGCAGATATCTTCGACACTAAAAACCTTTAAAGGTTTAGAAGGTAGAATGCAAATTATGCAAAAAGAACCATTTTATATAATTGTAGATTTTGCACATAATGCTGATTCTTTAGAACAGGCATTATCAACTGTTAAAAAATTAACCTCAAATACGGGGAAAGTAATTTGTGTATTCGGTTCCGCAGGGCTAAGAGACATAGAAAAAAGATATAAGATGGGAGAAATCTCTGGTAAATACGCTGATATAACTATTATTACTGCTGAAGATCCTAGAACAGAATCATTAAAAGAAATTAACTCTCAAATAATTGAGGGTGTTAAAAAAAGTGGTGGTAAGTTATTAAAAAGGTTTGATGATCATGATGAATTTGAGAATTATGAAGTTAATGAGAAAGATATTAAAAACGGAATTATTTTTGCTTTTGATGAAGAGAATATAAACAGCAGGTTTGATGCCATTAAATTTGCAATTCAAATTGCTAGAGAAGGTGATGTAGTAATTACTGAAGGAAAAGGTCATGAGCAGAGTCTATGTTTTGGTAATACTGAATACGACTTCACAGATCAAGAGGCTGTTAAAAGAGCCCTGACAAAATAATTTGTAACTTTAGAGTTATAAAAATATAATAGAATAGTTATTTGTCCCTTTTGAAAGATTCAAGTTTAGAGAGCGCCAGTGAGATGTTGAAAAAGATAGGTCTTCCAAGATCAGTTTCATTTTCTATAGTATATGGAGCATATAGCATAGGAGTTTATGTTCTTTTTTCTATTATTGGAATATTTCTTGTTTATACTCTTAATCCAGAATTAATCGCTTATGAAAACTTTGAAAGATCGGTAATCTCTTTAATTTTTATCATGCCGTCCTTTTTAATTACTCTTTACTTTCTATTAATAGCTCTAACGTCATTAATTTATAGCAAGCATATTAAAAAGCTAGAAAAGCCTGAAAGCTATAACGATATATATGCAATAGTTACTCTTTTACAGGTGAATCCCTTTCTAATGTTGATAATATGCATGATAGGGATTATTTTGATTATTTTAATAGGTTACGCATTAATGACAGCTTCTGGAATTCCTTTGCTAACTAATGGTTTCATATTATAATTGGCAATGGATAAAGAAAAACTCCAGAATTGGATTCTTGATACTTTAGAAAAACATTTTGAAATAAGTATAGATGTTGAGGTTGAACGTCCAAAAGATACTTCAAATGGGGACTACTCTTCAAATATTGCATTAAAACTATCCGCTAAATTAGGTGAAAACCCAAAAGATATTGCTAACCAGATCAAATCAATGTTGGAGGAAAGTAATATTAGTGAGATTAAAAAAATTGAAGTTGCAGGACCTGGGTTTATCAATTTTTACTTAAATAAAAAGAATAAACTTCAGATACTATCAGATATTATCAAACCAGATTTTTTACTAGATAGTACAAATTCAGAGAAAAATATTATTATTGAGTTCAGTTCTCCAAATATAGCAAAACCGTTTACTATAGGACATTTAAGGTCAACGATAATAGGGGAATCTATAAGTCGAATCTATGAAGCTCTTGGATTCAAAGTCTTTAGAGATAATCATTTAGGCGATTGGGGGGCATCTTTTGGAAAATATTTAGCTGCTTTCGAAAGTTATAAAATTGATTTAAATTCATTACTAAAATCTGAAACACCAATTAAGGATCTAGTTGATATATACATTAAATTTAATACAGATTCAGAAGAGAACGAAGAACTCATTGATGAAGCTAGAAATTGGTTTAAGAAGCTAGAAGAGGGTGATTCGAAGGCTCGTGAGTATTGGGAAAAGTGCATTGAAATCTCTCTCAAAGAGTTCAAAAGACTATATGAAATATTAGATGTCTCATTTACAGAAAATGAAGGAAAAGGTTACGGAGAGTCCTATTTCGAAGAAGAGATGCAACATGTTCTCTCTGATCTTGAATCTGCAGCAGAAAAAGGAACATTAGAATACAAAGAGAGTGACGGGGCAAGGTTAGTCTTCTTTGATAAATCAACTAAGTTACCACCTCTGATGATACTTAAGAGCAATGGAACGACACTTTATTCTACTCGAGATTTAGCTACTGATAGATTTAGAATGAATAGAGATAAGTACGGGTACCCTGATCTAACTATAGTTAACGAAGTTGGTGGAGAACAGAAACTATATTGGAGACAGATATTTAAAATTGAGGAGTTATTAGGTTGGTATAAACCTGGGCAGAGAGTTCACGTTAGTCACGGTCATTATCGGTTTAAAGAAGGAAAAATGTCTACTAGAAAAGGGAACGTAATTTGGCTAGAAGATATTTTAGAAAAAGCAATTGATAAAGCCAAACAAGTGGCAAAAGACAATTCAAAGGATCTAGATATTGAGGAGGTAAGTAAGGTTGTTGGAATAGGAGCAATAAAGTGGAATGATCTTAAAAGAGATTCGAATCATGATATTACTTTCGATTGGGATGAGATATTGAATATTAAAGGAAATTCTGGTCCTTATGTTCAGTATACCTATGCAAGAACAAATTCAATTCTTACAGAAGCTGGTGACTTTGATCATACATTAAACTATGAAGTATTAAATTCATCAGAAGAAGTTGAAATAATAAATCACCTTGTTAAATACAAGGAAATTATTGAAAGGTCTGCTGAGGAGTATGCACCACACATGGTTTGCACTTATTTATATGATCTTTCACAACTATTTAATTCTTTCTATAATAAACATTCCGTTCTCAATGCTAAAAGTGAAGTGGATAAAAATGCAAGATTGGTTTTGACAAATGCAGTTAGAAAAGTACTAAGAGAAGGACTTGAGTTACTTGGGATCAACGTTCTTGATAGAATGTAGATTTATTTATATCTAATCGCATGAGTTGGTCTATTATGAGCAAATGCACTGCAATCATCATCAAGATAAATACTCCAATTGCAAGAAAGATAGAAAAATAGCTCTCAAAAGGAACAGGCCAGACTGCATAATATGTCCTTACAGGCATACTTATACCCCCAAGAAATATAAGTAAAGGAACAATATAACTAATTACTTTAATATTTTTTATTTTCGCAAAACTTTTATTTAACCTTATTATTAAAAAGATTATTAAACATCCAATTCCAAGTAAAGTAGAAACAAGTACCTGGTCATAAAAATTATCAATTCTCCATATTGGTAAGATAGTTTGCATAATTCCTATATACATACCAAATAGAAAAGTTCCAATTAACAAAAAAATATTCTTTGCGAATTTACCTGATCTCCATAATAAAAATAGAGAATAAGACATACTCATACCTAATACTCCTAGAATAATTGCAGTATTCAATTCTATTTGGCTTAGTGAAGTTCTATTTACGTAGTAAATAAAAATGCTAAAAATAGATATTAAAATACCAGTAGGCACGCTTGAGAGCAATATATCTTTCATAAATGATCTTTGGTCCCTAACTTCATCTCTAGAGTAAGTTAATAAATAACTAACCAAAGTATTACCAAGAAAACTTGATATTAGTGTTGATGTTGGATTAATAGGTACAAAAGAACCAATTACAAAAGTAAAGAATAGTGCAATCATCCCATAAATCACTGCTCTAGAAAAATATAGTTTTGCTGTAAGCTTGACATTGAAGATTATATTATCCCCTTCATAAAATATCTCAGGAATTTTCTTATAGTCATTTTTCAAAAGTACTATGTCTGAAACATCTCTTGCAACTTTTGCTCCAGTTTCCATAGCGATACTGACATCTGAATTCTTGAGACCAAGAACATCATTTACTCCATCACCAATCATTGCAACCTTTAGACCTTTTTCTTTAAGAATGTTCACGATCTTATTTTTATCTGAAGGAACAGCACGTGTGAAGACTATAGTATCGATAATTATTTCACTTAAATCTCTATCATTCTGGCTTAAATCAATAATATTATCAGTACTAATTCCAACTTTTTCTGCAACTCGTTTAACAGATTCCAAGCTATCTCCAGAGATGATTTTTACTTCTATATTTTGTCTCTTTAAAGATTTAAGTACATTTACTATTCCGGGATTAAGATCTTCATTAATACCCAAGACAAAGAAGTTATCAGTCTTTATATTTTTATTTGAATTAATGATTTTATGATTTGTAATAAATCCAAAGATCACTCTATAACCTTTGCTAGAAAAACTTTCAATTATCTTTTCAGCTTCTTTTTGATGGTTTTCATAAATGTAAGTTTTAAGTTTTGAATATGCCCCTAAACCAACTGATCTATTCTTATATTCATATAAGCTATATTTTTTGTCAGAGGTAAAAGGGACTTGATCAAAATGATCTTTTTTTGATAACTCTTTAGCATCATCAAGTTCTAGATAATCAAAAATGGATTTTGCTGTTTTATTGATTCCATATAGATTCTTATAAATAGGAGAGAAGAATTCTTTTAGCTCACTTTTAGAAATATTATTAAAATAATCCTCTTTAACGTTCATCTCATTAGTAGTTATCGTTCCGGTTTTATCCATGCAAACAATATCTATAGAAGCTAGTTCATCAATAGCACCTTTCTTTTGGATTAAGATACCTTTATTGGCAAGCTTCGCAACTGAGACAACAAATGTGACAAGAAGTATTATCAAAAGCATCTGAGGAGTAATATTTCCCATTATCGTAGTAATGCCGATAAGAATTTCCTTAACCTCATAGCCATTAATTCTCGCAAAAATGAAATTCAAGGATGCGGTAATAAATCCAATAGCAGTAAAAATATATACTAACTTTGTACTATTCTTTTCTAATTGACTTTCTTTTCTTACAAAAGTTGTACTTTCCTTTGCAAGCCTATTCAGGTAATTATTTTTACCAATTTTCTTAACTTTATAAATACAAATTCCTGTAACAACAAAGCTTCCAGATAAGACCTCATCCTTTTCTTGTTTTGTAATGTAATCTGATTCTCCAGTTAGAGCAGATTCGTCGATTTGCAGGAATTCTGCACCCAAGATCTCTCCGTCAGCTAGAATTGTGTCACCTTCGTTTGCAACAACAATATCGTCTTTAACTATTTCGCTTGAAAGGATCTCCCTAAGTTCAGAGTTTCGAATAACTTTTCCTGTAGATTTGAAACGATCTTTTAGCTTTTCAAGTCGTTTTTTTACATTAACCTCTTCGATTGTTTGTGTTAATGCACTTGTAATTAGGAAAAAAGATAAAACAAATACATCCCTGTATACACTAAAAAAGGCTAAGGCAATTAATAGAGGTATTAATGCTAAGTTAGAAATAGCAAAAAAGTGTCTAAAAAAAATTTCTAAATATGATGGAGTTCTTGTATCAATACTTGAATTGCTTAGACCAAGAGAAACTCTCTCAGAAGCTTCTTTTTCTGTTAATCCTTTATATTTACTTATTTCCATCAATATTGTTATTCCAAGGACATTATAGCAACCTTGTTAGTCAATATGGTGTTCTAGTTTGTTTTTTGTCTTTTCAATCAACTCTTCTAATGTTTCTATCGCTTTGAACTCTGGAGCAGAGATTAATACTTCAGGTTCAGTATCATGTTGAATAATTATTGCAGGTAATGCAATGTCTTGAAATCTATTAACTAGCTGATTTTTATGAAGGAATTCAATTTCAAAATCTGAACCTTTTAGAAAATCTCTCCATTTATTTTTCATCCCAAAGTTTCCATAGGTTATCTTACATAAGTCGCATTTATATGTATTCGGAGAGATAGTTTTATGGGCAAAGTCGATAGCTCCGTTTATAGGACCACTTTTAGCATTATATATAATGATTAACTTATTCATTTTGAAATTGCTACCTATTAATTATATATTTAGTTATTATGACTACTTATTTAATCCTATACATTATATCTTTATTCACATTTTTATGTATTGACTTTGTTTGGTTAAGATTTTTATCTGGAGATCTTTATAAAAACTCTATTGGACATTTATTGGCTGATAAAGTTAAATTTAAAGCAGCATTAGTTTTTTATTTAATTTTTGTTTTTGGAATAGTATTTTTTTCAGTAATTCCAGCTATTGATAAAGAGAGCATAGCTGCAGCAGTAGTTAATGGTGCCATGTTTGGTTTTATGACCTACTCGACATATTATCTTACAAATTTTTCTACCCTTAAAAACTGGCCGCTAAAACTTGTTTTGATTGATATTTCTTGGGGGGCGCTACTTTCAAGTAGTATCTCTTTAATTACATATCTGTTATATGTAAATGTATTCTCATGGTAATTTAGCATCGAATAATGTTAGGTCTACTACTTTATATCTAGTTTTTCCTCCTCGTATTCAGGAAGTTTCTTACCATTTACTTCAAGATAATCATCTTGATTAGGGATATCTTCAGGTAAGAATTAAGTTAATTCCGAAAGACTATCTAGGTA
Organism: uncultured Candidatus Saccharibacteria bacterium; assembly: GCA_964437465.1. Classification (GTDB taxonomy): domain Bacteria; phylum Patescibacteriota; class Dojkabacteria; order J137; family J137; genus JAGQLF01. The sequence continues at coordinate 57,259 of CAYTGI010000008.1, forward strand.
ACCTCTATAATCAGAACTAACGGATCTTAATTTATTTCTAATTAACTCCTTAAACTCCTCAATTTTACTTCTTAAAACAGGGTTTTCAGCTCTTCTCTCTACTCTAACTTGAAATTCAATGAGTAAATCAATCATTTCATTTAATAAACGATCAGGGGGAACATTAAACCTAGAGTCTTCAAAATCATGTGGAATGATTCTAAAGTTATCAGGGTCATGTGAAAAATTCCTTGTCTTAGCATCACCATGTAAGATGTTATGCTTATGTAAAGATGCTAGGCACAAGACTAACTGATTTAAAATAAGAGTAGCCCCATTATAGTTAAGCCTTCAGGATACATAATAGGGACTGCTGGTCTGATTTCCGTTACCATTATAGCTCTATCTTTATGGTCTGGAACTAAACCACCTCCAATGATTTTAAAAGTATTGAGACCTGGGATTCTTCGTCTTACTTCAATTTCAGTTTCCAATCCACTTGCGTAGATTCTTTTAATAGCCGCAGGAATTCTAACACCAGTATCTCGATCTATTAATACCCCAAAAATAACCCCATTTCTACTTGTGGCTGCAAAAACTGCAGTTTCGTGATCAATATCTGGATTAAAAAACTCGAATGAACCAAAAATGCGAGCTCCATCAATATTAGTCATCGTTTCTTCAATAGTTGCGTTTGCCCAATCAAGTGTTTGTTGATTAAATTCTTCTAAGTCGAAATTTGGATCAACTCCAATTAACTTATCACCTTCTTTATTATCCATTATTCTCCTTTAATAATATAATTTTGTATTATTCATTAACTTCTTCATTTTCATAATCAGGAAGTTTCTTACCATTTACTTCAAGATAATCATCTTGATTGGCAATATCTTCAGGCAAAAACTCAGTTATGTCTAAATATTTGCCATGAAGAGCTCTAGAGATTATATTGTAGTTAACTTCATTTCTTTCACCGTACTCGATATACTCGACAAGATTGTTAAATATTTTCTCCATATCTTTTTCAAAGATAATTAAAGACAATCTGTGGACTCTATCTCCAGAGGTGAACTCTTCATCTACAATATCTAGATTCAACAGAAACCGATCTTCTTTTATTGAGAACCAATAAAATTTAATATTTCTCCATTTAAATAATTTACCGTATGTTTTTATTCCTAAACTAGTAATCTGTGTAGTAAGTTTTTCTGGAGGTACTGCAGCCTGTGTGAACCAAAGAAATACAAAAGCTAAAATCGCAATGATTACAATGTAATATTCTAATAAAGCAGCAAGCCCAATCAGTACAAGAAAAAAAATTGAATAAGAAACATACCAAAGTCTGTCTTTAGGATTCCATATTCGTTCATCTGAAGTCCATTCAAGCAATTTTTCAAAAGGACCTTTATTTTTAGATAGATTTGTATGAAGGAATTTTGCCATTAGAATAAGTATACTAGATTTTGGTATTATTTTTTCTGGCTTTCCTTATCAATATGACTGTTATACCTGTAATTAGTGGGAATGTTATACAAATAGCTAATTTTAATAGCAAAGAGATACGGCTTGTATCTAAACCTATTAAGGATTTCATAAATTCATCAATAGAGTTATTTAGTATTTCAGCTTGTAAGCTCAAGTTATAGTTTGTTTTATTCATACCTATGGGTTCTGGATATTTTTCTAATAAATCATTTTGAGTGAGCCCATCTGCCTGGGTAAGTGAATCTTTTATTAGAATTTCCATATCTCTTTCAGGTATAGCTTCGAGATCTCCAAAATATGAAAGTTCAGAAGTGCTTGGTGTCTCCGGATTTATTGAGGCTACGTGTGAGTAAAAATGGTTTAGATCTCCCCCAATAAGATTATTGCCAAAATACCCCCAAGTTGTATCTACATTTATCCAAGTATCTAACTCTGGCAAATACACTTCCGCCCATTGATGGTTAATTCTGTTTTCAGATCTTGATTCATAGTCAGCTGCGCCGTAACCAAACCCAAATGCTGCTCTGGCTGGAATTCCTTGTGCTCTAAGTAAAGTTATGAAAAGATCAGAATATTCCATACAAACAGCAGCTCCTCCGTTTAAGGTTGCAAGAGCACCTTTCCTCTCATTCAAACCATATTTTTTTACAAAGCTGTAGTCAATTTGGTTTACTACAAAATCATAAGTTGATTGAATTATTTCATAAACATCTTCACTTTCACTCAGTCCAAGTGCAGTCTCTCTTATTTTTGCATTATCTACTTCCCAGTAGTCTCCAGGCTCTAAATATCGACTAAAATCCTCAGGGATATCTGTGATCTTTCCTGCATTAGAAAAGTCAAAGTTAGTATCTTGGGTTAGAGTAGAATAGCCTTTAATAAAAATATCACCTTCTGATGCTGCAGAAAGTTTAAAGTGAGCAATTAAATTATTGTCTCTATCTAGAGTAATAGCATATGGTTCAGGAGATATTTCTGTGTAAAAAACTTCTTGGGTTATAGGCCCGCTATTTATATCTCTAGGAAGTGGCATGGAGAAAGTATTAATTACAAAAGGAAAATTATTAGTTTTTGGAATTTTTTGATTAATCGTAAACTCAAAATATTGTTCAGTTCCGATCTGTATCCAAACAGAGTTTCCTACTAAACTTTCTTTACTAACTTCTAGAAGTCTATTCCCATTAATATTATTTATATCTTGCTCTGGAGAT
>CAYTGI010000009.1:0-8361 GCA_964437465.1 uncultured Candidatus Saccharibacteria bacterium
TAGTAAGGATGCTACTTTTCTAAATCGATTAAAAATAATTGCTATTCCTACTCCAACCTCAAATAATCCTAAAATTCTGAAGATCAGGTCGTTTTCAAAAATGAAGAACGTCTGTTCAACTATATCTCTGACAGGACTTATATCAAAAACTTTTAAAATACCGAAAACTATAAAGATTGAACTTAATGAAAAAATAAATAGATTCTTTGAGATATTTTGCTTACTAATAGTTAGCTTCATATTCTATAAAGTAATAAATGTTACAATCTTATATAAATATTATCATTTTAAATGAAATATACAGAGACAATTGAAATTAATGCTTCTAGAGATTCGATTTGGGACGGATTAGTTAAAGAAGAAAATCTAAAGAAAATTCACCCTACTGTCGTTTCAACCGAAACTGTTGAAGGAAACTTTGGTGAACAAGGCTCAACTACGAAAATGATTTTTGAAATGAATGGTAGAGAGATGGTTATGACTGAAAATATCTTAGAGATTAAAGAAAAAGAGCTGCATAAAGCAGAATATGATGCTGATGGTGTTCATAATGTAAACGAACTAACAATCAAACAGATTGGGGATAATAAATATGAAGTTTCAATTACTTCAGAATTTTCTTTCTCAGGGATAATGAAACTTATGAGTCTTTTTATGAAAGGAAGTTTTAAGAAAGAAACGAGCCGAGCATTAGAGGCACTGAAAGAATTCGCTGAATCAAACTAATTTACCATAAGTTCTATATGACAAGTGATGCAGAAACAGTAGAAGAATATTTAGAATCTTTGCCTGATAATAGAAGAGAAGCTATTACAAAAGTAAGGGGTGTAATTTTAAAAAATCTACCAAAAGAAATGGATGAAGTAATGAGATGGGGAATGATTACCTATGAAGTGCCTTTAGAAATTACTGGAGAGACATATAACGGTAAACCTTTAATGTATGCAGCTCTTGCTTCGCAAAAGAATCATATGGCAATTTACCTTTCTGGGATTTATGCAAGTGAAGAAAACACTAATTGGTTTGAAGAAGAATACTTAAAAACAGGAAAGAAAATGGATAAAGGTAAGTCTTGCGTTAGATTTAAAACATTAGATAATTTACCTTTAGATCTAATTGGTAAAACTATAGGTAAAATGACAACTAAGGAGTTCGTTGATATGTATGAAAACGCAAGACACTCAAGGAAAAGATAGTTTACTTATAATTACTTCTAATACTTCTAGAAGTAAATTAGAACTAAAATGAAAGAAATAATACTAGCATCCAATAATGATCATAAAATCTCTGAGATTCAGAAAATGTTTAATGAATCTGGGTTAGATTTTAAATTAGTTAGTCTTAATGATGCAGGAATTACTGAAGACATTCTTGAACCAGGGAGAACATTTGAAGAAAACTCAATGCTAAAGGCCTACTATGTTTTTATGAGAACGAAAAAAGCAGTTTTTGCTGATGATTCAGGATTAATTGTGAATGCACTTGACGGAAGACCAGGAGTACACAGTGCAAGATATGCTGGTCCTGAAAAAGATGATATGAAAAATAACGAAAAATTATTAGAAGAATTAAGCGATAAAGAAGATAGATCAGCTAGCTTTAAAACAGTAATAACCTTATTACTGGAAGATGAAACAATGCATCAATTTGAGGGAGTTGTTAAAGGCGAGATATTAGAAGAAAATCGTGGAGAAAATGGTTTTGGTTATGATCCATTGTTTAAACCGGAAGGGTTTAATGAAACTTTTGCTGAAATGGGAGATAAAAAGAACGATATTAGCCATAGAAAAAGAGCTGTAGAACAGCTTATTGAATTTTTGAAAAATACCTAAAAATGGTATAATTATAGAGTTGTAAGAGGGCTCCACAACAGATTTTGTTGTAGAGCCTCTTTTGTTTTTGCCCTGATAGAAGTTTGCTTAGTCTATGCTTTGAGCATCTACTAATTTTGCAAAAATTCCATCCCGATTTACAAGTTCTCTCCAAGAACCAACTTCAGCAATACGACCTTTATCCATAACGACAATCTTGTCTACATTACGGATTGTTGAGAGGCGATGAGCGATTACAATCGCTGTTCTACCCTTCATTAATTGATCCAATGAACGCTGAATCTCTCTTTCTGTCTCTGTGTCCAAAGCTGATGTTGCCTCATCTAAGATCAAGAGATCTGGATTCCGAATTACGGCACGCGCGATTGCTACACGTTGCTGTTGCCCACCTGAAAGGGTTTTACCTCTCTCTCCTATCATTTCATAGATTAGGTTATCCCATTCCAGTACTGTCTCCCACAGCTCAGCAACTTTCAATGCTTCGATTACATCTTCTTCTGAGAACTTTGGATCTCCGAGCGTGATGTTGAACATCAACGTATCGTTAAATAGATCAATGTTACTACCTTGAGGTACAATTGCAATCCGTCTTCTTAAAGCTTTGCCGCAGAGCTGATTTACTTCGACTCCATTGATGAGGATAGTTCCATTGTCTGGAATGCGAGATTTCATTAAGAGATTGGTTAGTGTACTTTTTCCTGCTCCACTTGAACCGACTAGCGCCACAATCTGGCCTGATTCGATCTCGAGGTTGATATCTCTGAGATGATAAACCTGTTTAGGTTCGTCACTTTTCTGAATATCAATAAGCTCAAGCTTCCTGCGGAGAGATTCAACTTTTTTCTTGTAGGGTTCGTACTTTTCATCATCTCCGTTTCCGAGTTGAAAATTCGGATAAGTAAAATTCACGGAACTGATTCGAAAACTTAGTGATCCTTTAGGAATCTCTATTGGATTTTCTGGCTCCTTGATCATTGCTTCAACATCAAACAGCTCAGCGATCTTCAAGATGTTCGCAGACTCGTGATTAAGCTGATATAAAAACCGCACTACTCCCCAGACGCTTAAGAACATCGTCTCAGTGAGTGTGAAGATCAAGACTACCTCTGCGATACTAAATGAGTCATATCGAAGAGCCATTAGCGCTGTTAGACCTAAAATACCTCTACGGGCTAAGAACATAACTATGTCCCTTAGGATGCCATCACCTGTGAGGACAAAACCTAGCTCTTTCAGCCCAACACGACGAACGTTTCTGAAACCTTTCATCAGAGATTCTTTTGAAAAATCTAGAACACTACTATTTACTAGTGTCTGATTAGCAACGATGAGTCTCATCATGTTTTCTGATACTTCACGTTCGTCTAAATCCTTACGACGCATGCGTATAGGTGATTGGCGTTTGATTGTCTTATTGTTTAATCTGAAAAAGACAAAAAATGCCACCAGCGTAATTAAAACTGCGATCGGGTGAATGATTAGAAGGACAATAATTGTGAAAATTGCTTGTATTGAGTTTCCGGCAACAGTCCACATAGCTCCTTCTACTAGGTTCACTACCCTTTCTGCTTTACCTGCTCGGTCAAAGATCTTGCTCCCGGGAACATTATTAAAAAAATCAGCTCCTAAGTCAGATACGTGGTTAATTACCTTTTCCGAGACAAAGCCCCTAAGTCGGTAACCGATGTTATCGATTACAAAACGAACTTGCCCTACATCGAAAGCTAAAACCACCATATCCATAGTGATAACAGCTATGAGTAAAAGTCCCATTCGTACATCTGACCCTGACTCAATGTGATTGAACAAACCAGCAACTGCGATACGCGAGATCATAGCATTTAGTTCAAGCAGAATAATAGTTGTAAGAGGGACCCACAAAAGTCGGTAACCTCCTCCTGCAAGGATCTGGTGAAGAGCTTTAAGCGTTTTAAGAAGCTCATTCTGCTCTGAGAATTTTCGGTAATGCTTACGGTTGTATTGCATTTTATTGCTCCTTGAATTGAATTGTAAATGTGCAAAAACGGTGGAACAAAACGAAGACAAGAATGTCATTCATTAAGCCCGTTTAGGACCCAGAATTAAATTGTTAGATACTAAGCGGACTTAACAGGAACTTTAATTTCTTGAATCAATATCTAGACGTAGCGAAATCATAGCTCGAAGTGAAATTGCTACATCAGAAGTTCTTGAATTTGTCATAGCTACGCCGTAAAAAATAATATTATTGATGTTAACACTTTGTGGCGATATATATCAAGTATTTAAGTAAAAAATATAATAAAAAGTATAATTATTTCTCTGCACCACTGTTTTTGATAGTATTAATTATGTATGAAGCTTTTCGTCTTGCTTGGATAGAACTAAAACAGAATAAATCTCGAAGTATACTTACAGCCTTAGGGATTGTGATTGGTGTTTTTGCAGTAACGATGATTGTGGCTAGTGGAGAAGTGGCTGAGCAATATATTAAAAATACTATTTTAGATCAGGTTGGAGATACTCGATTAGTTAGAGTTGATGCTCAAACATTTTTTGCTGGAGAAGAAATTATAATGGACCAAGATGATTTAGACTTTGTAAAATCACAAGAGGAGAATCTCCCATATTCTAATACTAATGCAGACTATGCCCTATTAACAGACATAATAGATTTTCAAGAAGAAGAGGTTTCAATAAATGTGTTTGGAGTTACTCCAAACTACCCTGATGTATTTTTTAATAACTTTCAAAATTTAGAAGGGCGTTTTTTTGATGAATTTGAGAATGAGGGAAGAGCAAGGGTCGCTTTAGTTAGCCGTGCTTTCTCAGAAAATGTTTTAGGTGTATCTACTGCAATTAATGAAACATTTGAAATAAATGGGACTGAGTTTTCTGTTATTGGTGAATATGATGGACTAGTTGATCTATTTACAGGAGCTGAACAGGTTTATATTCCTCTTGAAACCTTATGGGATGTTGATGAAGTTGATTCAGAGGAGTTGCAGGGAATTAATTTTGTAGTTAATGATGAAGATCAGATTGATTTTGTTGCTGAAAATATTGAGGATGCATTAAATGAATACAGGGCGTCAACTTTTATCGGAGGTAAAGCTGAACCGTTGAATATTAGAATCGCTCAGTCAGCGCTAGATTTAATCTCAGATATTTTAGTAGCTCTTCAGATTTTCTTAGCATTAATAGCAGTTGTATCTCTAATTGTAGGAGGAATTGGGGTAACAAATGTAATGCTAATGTCAGTAACACAAAGAATTAGAGAGATTGGAATTCGTAAGGCTCTTGGGGCGAATACAAAAGATATTCTTACAATCTTTCTTTCTGAGTCAGTGTTACTTACTACTATTTCAGGGTTAATCGGAGCAGGATTTGCTCAATATCTAGTTTTTATTGGAATTGAATTTATAAATGCAATTGTTCAGGGTGTTAATTTAGATTTCACTTACTCTTGGGCTGCCTTGTACCTAGCTACAGTTATTTCAATGCTGATTGGAATTGGCTTCGGGTTTTTCCCTGCATATAAAGCGAGTAAACTTTCAATTGTAGATGCACTTAGATACGAATAAATATACAATATAATTATGGATAATTCTGGATTTAATTTGGAAAAAATAACAAAATTACTTGGCAAGCTTTCTAAAGTCTTTTTTAGATTCTCTGTCCCGATTCTTCTGGGAATTCTAATTGTACTTCCAGCAATAATCGGATACCTAAGAGGAGCTCTAAATCAAGAAGAGATTGAAAAACCTATACAAGTAGAATTTGGAAATATTAAAAGCACTGTAAGAAGCACAGCAACTATTGAGTATGAGTATAAATATGAAGTTAAAGCTTATCAAAACACAATTATAGATGAGCTTTTTGTAGAAGAAGGTGATCTTATTGAAGAGGATCAACTAATTGCAAGACTTGATCCTGTAGGGTCTTCTACTTTACGACTTACTGATATAGATGGACAGATAGCTTCAACTATCCAAGAATTAAATAATTTAGAAGCATCTAAAAACGATACATTAGCATTGAATAATGTAACAGGAAATCAACTAAATGTTCAGGTTGAAAACATTGATGCACAGATATCAAGATTAGAGCAAGATATTTTTCAAGAAGTATTAGATAACGCAACTGAGATAGGTGATCTACAAGATGAGCTAGATGCTCTTCAAGCAGAGTATGATGAACTCAAAGCAAATACAAATATCAACGATACAATTTCTCAATATGAGGCTGAGATTGATGCCAAAGAAGCTCAATTATCTAGTTTAGAAGCAACAGAAACTTCTCTATCCTCTTCATACTCTGCCCAAGTTACTGTCGTAAATGGACTTGAGGCTAGTTGTATAGATCCAATGGATCCTTGTCAGGATGAACTAACAGCAGCGATTTTATTACAAAATCAACTTCTCGATCAATTAGATGATGTTTCTGATCAAAGGAGAACTCTTGAGGATGAGATTGAAGATTTGGAGGATGAGATTGAAGAGTTAAAAGAGTCAGATGATTATGATCCATATGACAACGATCCTCCAATTAGTAATGAAATTCAAAGTGGTAATAACCAAGGAGATCTTGCTGAATTATTAGCGGAAATAAACCAAAAAGAGGCAGAAATCGAAGCACTGGAAGATTCACCTGTTATTGATAATTTAGAGGATCAATTAGAAACTCTGGAAGATCAGAGAAAGGAGTTAATAGCTTCTCAAGATGTAACTCAAACAAACCTTGGACAATCAGTATCTAGTATTGATCAACGAATAGCTGCAACAAATGTTCAGCTAAACAATCTATACCAAAAAAGACAAGATCTCTCAGAAGATATTTCAGAACAGACAGAAACTAAAGTTTTCTCAGCAAGAAGATCGGGTGTTATTGCGAATATTGCTTATGAGGAAGGTGAGGAAGTTCCTTTGAACGGTACAGCGTTAGAAATAGTTTCTGAAAAAAAGGTTATAGTTTTTAGGATAAGTGCTGACAATCGAGAATTAATTGAGGAAGGAATGAGTATATCTTTCCCAAATGATTTTAGTGAAGAGGATGATTTGAAAATTTCGAGTATTAGCATTTCACCAATAGAAAAAGAAGTTACAGGTCTTGGAGGCAATAATGGAACTTTAGAGTATGAAGTTGAGATTGAGATCCCAGATAGCTCCGATTCAAAATGGGTTGTAGGGAAAGAAGTTGATTTAGATGTGATTATTGCTGAGAAAGATGATGTATTTAATGTACCAAGAACTGCTATTTTTGAAGGTAGAATTTTTGTTGCAAGAGGGTTAAGTAATCAAGATGACTTATTATTTGATGAGATTATAGATTTAGAAGTTGAAACTGGTTTAGAAACTGGAAGAGTTATAGAAATTAAAAACGGGATTGGAAGTGAGGATTATGTTTTCCCTTTTTACCCACGAACTGAAGAACTTAAAGATCAGATTAGAGACAGATATTCTAGATAGTATGAGTAAGAAGCATCTTCTAAAGCTAGATAAGATAGAAAAATATTATAAAGTTGGAGAAAATAAAAACCTTGTTTTAAAAGGATTAAGTTTTGAGATTGAAGAAGGAGAAACTATTGCTATACTTGGAAAATCAGGCTCCGGTAAATCTACTCTTTTAAATATCCTTGGCCTTTTAGATAAGCCAACAGGAGGTGATTATTTTATCTCTGGGAAAAATGTCAAAACATACAAAGGGGATGATTTGGCTCAGTTTAGGGCTGTAACTTTTGGATTTATTTTTCAACAATTTAACCTACTTCCTAAACTATCAGTTTTAGAGAACGTTGTCTTACCTTCAGTTTATACAAGAGATCAAGAAAAAATAAAAAACAAGTACAATCGTGCGAGAGAACTGTTAGAAATGCTAGAAATTCCTGATCAAGCTGAGAAACCACCAAGACTTCTTTCCGGAGGGCAACAGCAGAGAGTTGCGATTGCAAGAAGTCTTATGAATGAACCACGAGTTATTATTGGGGATGAGCCGACAGGTTCTTTGGATAGTAAGACCGCTAATCAAATTCTAAAAATAATTTTTGGTTTAAATAAAGATCTTAATGTCACGCTAATATTAGTAACTCACGATGAGGATCTTGCTTTTAAATGTAGTCGTGTAATACGTCTAAAGGATGGTGTGATCGAGCAAGATATAAAAACCTAGACTTTTTGTATTGGAATACAATGTTCAAAAATGGCCCAGCTGTTATAAATAGTTGGTAAGCTGATTTGTGGGGATAAGCTTACTGTGTAGCGTTTCGGCCCAGTGCTTAGCGCTGGGCCATTTTTTACACTTTATTTTACCTTAAAATAAATGATAAGATCTAAATTACCCATGAAATATCTATACGTTAACAAAAAGGAGATAAACGAGTACGAACGTACTTCGTCTCGAAATAACAGAATAAGAAGATATTGGCTAGAAATTATGAAAGAGATGCCAAATGAGTTGAAAAAAGAGGCTAGAATAAAAAGAACTGACTTACAGAAAAAGTTAATTGATCATAAGAAAGATTGGATGGAGAGTTATACCTTTATGACATCTA
>CAYTGI010000009.1:8371-45758 GCA_964437465.1 uncultured Candidatus Saccharibacteria bacterium
CTAATGCCTCAAAAAAGCTAATGTCCTTTCTAAGTCAGTATTATGTTGTTGTAAATACTAACTAATCGATTATCATTGCCATATAATGTATAATCGAGGGTATGAGTTATCCTGTTATATATTTAAATAAAAGTAAAGAGAAGCCAATATTGAGAAAACATCATTGGATTTTTTCAGGTGCTGTAAAAAAATTCCCGGAGAAATTCGAAAACGGAGATATTGCTCAGGTTAGAAGTTCATATAACAAAGTTTTAGGTCATGGATACTTCAGTGAACTAACAACTATTGCCGGAAGAATGCTGAACTTTGAAGATACAGATCCTCTAACATCTTTTGAAGAGAACATAAGGCTCGCCATAAAAACACGTAAGAAGCTTTTTGATGTTAATTATACAAATGCTTATAGACTTATTAACGGAGAAGGTGATGGAATACCTGGCTTGTTGATCGATCGTTACAATAATTTCTTAGTTGTTCAAATAAGCACATTAGGAATTGAGAAACTAAAAAAAATCATTTTAGATATTCTTCTAGATGAATTAGTTGAGGAGATAGATCTGATTTATGAGAAATCAGTGATGGGGGCTAGAAAGCCAGAAGGTTTGAAAGATAGAGAGGAAATTCTTTGGGAGAAAAATAAAAATTCTAAGTTAGTAACTGAGATTTTAGAAAATAACCATAATTTTGAAGTCGATGTTCAGAAAGGACATAAAACTGGCTTCTACTTAGACCAGAGAAATATGCGTGAATATATTTCAAAACTTTCTAAAGGCAAAACTCTTTTAAATTGTTTTAGCTATACTGGGGGTTTTTCAGTTTATGCAGCAAAAAATGAGGCTTTAAAAGTCACTTCGGTTGATATCTCAGACGAAGTTATTAAACAAGCTGAGACAAATTTTGAATTAAATAATATAGATCCAAGTGATCATGAATTTATTGCAAAAGATGTGTTTCATTATTTAGAGGATCAAAAAGAGTTAAATTTTGACATAGTAATTTTAGATCCACCTGCGTTTGCAAAGAAAAAAGCAGACTATGGAGCAGCATGTAGTGGGTATAGACGACTAAATTATGAAACTATGACTAGAATGAAACCTGGTTCTCTACTACTTACTTGTTCATGCTCTTATCATGTTGATGAGAGATCTTTTCTAGATCAGGTAAAAAAAGCAGCAAAAGAAGCTGGAAGAGATCTAAAACAGATTCAATCTCACAGACAAGCGGAAGATCATATATTAAATCCTTTCCATACAGAGTTGGATTATTTAAAAAGCTTTCTTTTTATAGTTAACTAATGTTCCGAGATAAAGTAAAAATAAGAGCAAAAGCAGGTGACGGTGGTGACGGTATAGCCTCTACAGGTCCATTTAGAAAACCTGATGGTGGAGATGGTGGAAAAGGAGGAGATGTATACCTTGTCGGATCAAAAAGTAGGTATGATTTAAGACATCTTAGATACGACAACCTATATAAGGCTGAGAATGGTGAAAGAGGTGGAAAAAATCAGATGACTGGTGCTTACGGTGAAGATAAGGAGATACCAGTTCCGTTAGCAACAGTTGCATACAATGATATGGGAGAAAAAGTTGCTGAGATTACAGGAGATCAAGAAAAAGTTTTAATTTTTCATGGGGGGAGAGGAGGAAGAGGTAACTATAGTTTTCGGGGAAGCAGGGAATACGGTAACTGGAATAAATTCACAGAAGGAGCAAAAACTGAAGAGAATGAGCTAACTTTAGAGCTACAGCTTGAAAGTGATATTATTTTTATTGGTTTTCCAAACGCTGGTAAATCTACAATTTTAAATGAGCTGACAAATGCTGATGCAAAAATTGCACCTTATGCTTTTACAACTATCGATCCTCAGAAAGGTAGATTAGATAAGTTTACTCTCCTCGATCTTCCTGGATTAATTGAAGGAACGTATGAGGGAAAAGGTTTAGGTACTAAATTTGTTAAACATACTTACAGAACTAGATTTGTTGCACATTTTGTGAGTTTTGAGAACGAAGATATGATTGATACCTATAATCGAATGAGAAAAGAGCTTGAGAATATAGATAGTGATCTTGCTTCAAAACCAGAACTAATAATTCTATCTAAAGATGACTTGGTTGATGATAAAGAGAAAAAAGAAATGGTAAAAAATTTCAGTGACTTCTCTACTGAGGTGATTACGGTTAACTTTTTGGAAAATGAATCTTTAAAAGAATTAAGAAGCTTTTTTTTGGACAAATTAAACTAAGCTTCTATTCTAAATTGTCTTAAATGATCCATAAGTTTTGAAGGACCATCACTACTATCTATGATATCTAATCTAGCGTCGTTTAGGAGAAAGGCTGGAATTTGAGAGGTTGCATTTGTATAAACTATAGTTCTATTATAATCTCTAGAATTGATTAAGTTCCATATTCTTTCTGCTGAATTATCTCCCATCCCTTGGTTGTAATTGGTTATAATTATGTTTGGAAAGCTTGAGTGACTAAGTTCTTCATCAGCTGCAATAGTATCAATGATTAGTGCAGTTTGAAAAGGCGAAAGATTTAAAGTTAATCCTTTTTCTTTTAAGTCATCTCTCTTTTTTGTTTCGAAAACAGGTAAAACATCATATGTATCATAATCATGAGCCTCACTCATAAACATTGTTTAACAAATACTAGCGGATTATATTAGAAAAAAAGAAAAAAAGGAACATTTAGTTCCTTTTTTGAGATTTATTGAAATTAAGCTTTATTCAGCTGAAATTGCTATCTTTTTTGGTTTTGATTCAGGTAGTTTAGGTAAAGTAATTTTAATCATACCGTTTTCAACTTTAGCTTTGGAGTTTTCTGAGTCAACTTTTGTTGGGAGTGTTAGTGTTCTTGAAAAAGATTCTTCTCTAATTTCCTTCATATAATATTTTTTCTTTTCTTTTTCCTCCTCCTTCTCTTCTGTAATTTTTCCACTTACAGTAAGCATATCACCTTCAATGTCAATTTCTATATCTTCTTTTTTAAAGCCTGGTGCTTTTAGATCAACCATTACATTATCTTCGTCCTCGTAAACATCAGCTTGAATACTTCCTCCACTCATCATCATAGACGGTGTATTAAAGAACTCATCCATAAAGCTATCGAACACCTGAGAAGGCCTCATTAAAGTTATTCTTCTATTGTTATTCATAGATTTTTTTTAAAAAGTAAAATACTTGAGCTTTAGCACTCATATAGTTACTCTGCTAAATTATATAAAATCAATTATTTTGTAGTCAAGTATGATTATTTTTTTCTAACAACCCAAAATCTATTCTTCTCATTTAGATCCTTTAATATTTTGATTTCTAAATTATTAGAGAACTCTTCTGCTTTCTTTAAATCATGAGTATCATCAACTTCCAAAATTGCCACACCTTGTTTATCAATAAATCTAGGAAGCTCTTCAAAAAACTTTCTAATTAAATCTAGTCCATCTTCTCCACCATCTAGAGCACTAAGTGGTTCGTAATCTTTTACAGAATCTTGGAGCTTATTGATTCTAGATGAAGGTATGTAAGGAAGGTTGGCAAGGATAAGCTGTAAGCTATTAGCTTTAAGCTCTAAGCTTTCAAATAGATCAGATTTCAGGAGGTCTAAGTTTAAGTTATGGTTGTTAATATTTTCAGAAGTGACTTTTAGAGCTTCAGCTGAAATATCTTTTAGAGTTCCAGAGTACATAATATTTCTTTTCTCAAGTTCTTTGGCTAAAGTAATTCCAATAGCTCCAGAGCCAGTTCCAATATCGACGAATGATAATCCCCCCTCTTTCCCCCCTTTAGAAAAGGGGGGAAGTGAGTTTAATGCAATATCTATTATTCTTTCTGTTTCAATTCTTGGAATTAAAGTATGTTCATTAACTTTAAAAACTCTTCCGTAAAACTCAGAAAAGCCAGTTATATATTCAACCGGCTTTTCTTTAATCTCTTCTATATCTAATGAGTATGGATCAATTCCAAACCTGTTTAGATGATTTATTTCATATGCGCTAAATTTTCTTTGCATACAGGATTATAGCTTACCTAACATTTACTCTGTAAACTCCGTTCATTATATCGTTAAATAATCCTTCTTCTTCTTCAGGAGTAATTACTCCTGGAATACTTAAATATTCATCTATTGCAAACTGTTGCAAGAAATTCAGCTCAGTAATGATCTTACGTTTTACAACAATAGTTCCCTCTGCTACTGGAAAGATATAAAGATAATGACCACAACCTTCAACTCCTTCCATTGATTTATAACCTGTTAGGTTATCAAACAAAGCTTCCTCAAAATGTGTATTAGCAACGTCTATTCTTCCGTCTTCAAGGATGAAATCTTTTTCATAATAATATGTATATTCATTTTGAAATATTTCTCTGATTGATCTTGGATCATGTTGTATAGTTACAGCAAAATCAGTGAAGGTATCCAGCTGTTCAGGTCCATTTGGTCCACCTTTGAAATCACACACATTAGTATGACTATAATCTAGGCTATGAGAAATTGAAGTTATTCCTTGTGCAAGATTTACTTCAAATCGTGAGTCAACTGAATCTAACTCTATTGAATAACTCTCATTTAGAGAAATATCAGAGTTCATACTATAACTAGATGCTTCAGAAGAAACTCTAATTATATATGTAGCACCTTGAGATGTGGCTGGATCGTTGCTTTCTCCAACAGATAATTGTATGCCCTCATTATTAATGAGATAACTTCCACTGTATGAGATAGAACTTATGTCAGATATAACTACAAAATTGTATTTATCTATAACTTTTTTAAGAGTATTATAAAGTTCTTCTCGTGGGGGATTATCGGGTATTTTCATCTGAAAGCTATAACCAATTAATTCTTCTCCTTCCCAAAATTGATAAGTTCCTTCTGAAATTTCTTCCCATGCATACAGTTCAGAAATCTCATCAGCTATTTTAGACGTTATGTCAATTTTATCAGTATCTATTTCTATGGATTTTACTATTTGATCAAACTCATCTGTAAAGTTTGAAAAATCTATAGTTATATTTGCATAAGTAATTTCCTGATTTGATGGTCCGTTTGATCTATATCCTTCTGCAAGATCTACCTCAAAAGATCTGTCTGGAAATAAATAGCAATATTTATAATTACCTTGTGGATGTCCCCATGAATCTCCTTCTACATAGTTATGTTCTTCAACTGAACCAAATACGTAGTAATTATCAAATCTTACAACATTTTCTGAGATGCTTTTATAATCCTCGTTTACGCATTCAGGATAAGCAAGTGTATAAACTCTATATTCATTACTTCCTGCATATGCCTTAAAAGTAATTTGGCTAGAATCATCATTTATTAGATTAATTTCTTTAATAAATAAAGGGACTAGACTTGCTGCCTCGCCAGCAAACTCAGAATCTGAAAACTGTTTATTACTTGTAAGCTCAAACTCACACGAATCATATTCAAAACTAAAGTTTGGAAAATCCTCATCAGTGTAAGATACTATACAATCTGAAGAAGGGTCTTCATCCTGATAAATAAATGGAGGATTATCTTGAGGCACTGGATCATTAGAAACAGCAACAGCCCCAATCCCAATTCCTGCAGAAGCCAATAAAATTGAACTTCCAGCAATAACTTTTGCAGTTGTAGTAGCCAATAAGCCACCTGCTTGCGCTGAAGCTACAGCAGGCAGGCCTCCAGCTGCGCTAGCAGCAGTAGCTCCAACAGCAGAGCCAGCCTGTGCTGCCGCTCCGGCAGACAAGCCTGTAACACTTGAACCTATCATAGTAGATAAAGTAACACCTAAAGTAGAACCCACAGCTGCAGATATAGCTGCTCCCTGAGTTGCAGTCATAGCATAAGCTGGTTGGGTTGATAAAGCTAAAATTCCCGCCATCACAGCTGGAATAGTTAAACTCCGTAAAGTTTGGTCTTTTGACTTCACTCTGCTCTTCACTTCATCAATTCCTCTATAAAATCTCATTTTTACTGCGTTTTCTTTCAAGTCTGTAGCGCCAGCAATTTCAGAGAATTTCATCTCTCCCCATATTTTCATTGTAATAATGTCAGCTGTTACATCGTCCAGACCCTCAATTTCAGATTGAATAATTTGAACGGTAGCTTGATCTATTGCTTCTTTTTCCAATGATTTTAGTGAATTCATTATTTTTTCTTCATTTGTTTCCATATCTGTAAACTCAACAAGGTTTTTTGTAGTTGGCCTAATAAAGTTATCGTAGATTGTATTTCTGGCAACCTTATAAAGCCATGCTCTTACATTATTAATTTCACTAATGTTTTGTTCATAAAGCTTAATGAAAGTTTCTGAAGTAACATCTTCGGATTCTTCTCTATTGTTAAGCTTAAACATGCAGAATCTATAAATCTCAGAAACGTGAGACTCGTAAACTTTTTTAAATTCTTGATTCTTTTCCATATATACATTTATTTACTATATAACTTTACTTTTTTATAAACCACTCCGCAAATCGAAGTGGCTTAAATCCCAGACCATGGGTTAATTAATAAGACTGAAGTTATGAAAAAAAGTCACAAAAAAGCCACTTCTTTTTTTTGAAGTGGCGATCCCAAACAATTTACGTGGTTAATATATAAGACTGATTTAACTTAATTAAGTGACAATTTTACTCTTCGTCCTTTACCTCTTTAAGTACATAAACAAGCTTTAATACTTTTCCATCCTTCTTAACCTCTACTTCAGAATTTTCTATTAATTCAATTCTAATCATTTCTTTCATCAATTCAATTCTTTCTTTTACACCTTTAGCCTTTTCTTCTAGTATTTTGATCTCCTCCTCTTCTTTAATCTCATCTCTAATCTCTTTAGCTTGTTTATTTATTTTTTGAAGCTCCTCCCATCTAGGGTGAGATTCTTTTAAATCTCTAATGTCTCGTCTAAGATTTTTTAGAATTCTTTTTTGCTCGAAATATTCATTTGGTTTATCTGGGTTTGAGCCAGCTGTCTTATCTTCTTGATCACTCATAATATTGAAAGTTTAAATTTGATATAATAAGGTAATGCTTCAAAATACACTACTTCTTAATTTTTTCCAATGCGACTAAATATATCTGCGCCTTCATTAACAAAACCAACTTACGAAACTTTAGAAGAGTACGCACATAAAAGGTTCAAGAAAATCCAAAAGTTACTAAGAAAAAAAGATGAGACAGATCATGAATTAAGGATTGGAGTTGAAAAGTCAGGGGATCTTTTTGAGTTAACTGCAGAAGTGTTTATTCCTGTAAGTGTAAACGTAAAAGCTAAGGATAGAGATCTTAGAAAAGCTATTGATGATGCAGTAGACCAATTACAAAGAAGACTTAAAGAAGGGCATAGAAAAAAAGTTGATAAAAGAATTTCTAGAAATAGAATAGTAAAAAAACTTAGAAGTTTGACTTCAAATTTCTTTGAATAGTTAAAACTCTAAGCATATTTCTAAATATTCAACTGAGGCTGCGATTTCAACGACAAAATTCTTCAAAAGATCACAACCTTCTCGATCTAGTAGGTTTGCCAGACCTTTAATGTAAAGAAGTTGTCCCTGAGCGTTTCTTATATCATCTATTGTGTAATCATCGACTGTTTCATTACATATGTCGATAATTAATGTGAAATCAATTCCTTGGCATTTTATTAGTTGTTCTGCAAACAACTTCTTTGTATTTCTAGAAGATACGAAATAGTCTATCTCTTCAGCTCCGTGTATAATCTGATAAGGATCATGACTGTGACCCTTCATGAAATATGCTGATAGCGTATCAAATAATCCAGAAGTTATATCTAGTGTGACTACTTGTTCGTAACCAGTTAAGTAATAATCTAATATATCTTTTAAACCCTTGACAACTTTTACAGCAATTTCATCAGAAAAAATAGGAGTAAATTCTTCTTTTTCGTAATCTTCCCCATAGGGATATTCAGCAGCATGTCTATAGGCAGAAACTACTTCTGTTGGAATGATTGAGTGAACTCTCTCTTTTTCTGTAGAAACCAAAGATCTTAACTCAGCTCTAGGATCAGATTCATAAGCTTGGCTTTTAGATATATCAACCATATATCGTAATATCATGATAAAAGACTTTTATCATCGTTTAGCGGTGACACATTTTCCGGTTTCTTTATTTAAATTATAAATGAGATAATTCATTACTATTACTTAATTAATTATGGAACTATTCATCCTAGGAAGTTCTTGGATTTTTCAACTAGTTTTAGCAACTTTAGTATTTTTAGATGCTAATAAAAATAATGACAGGAATAAATATATTTGGGCAATTGTCACATTCTTTTTCTCATTTTGGGGTTTATTATTTTACTTTCTAATAATCTCTCCTAGTAGAAAAATAAAGAGAGTTCAAAATACAAGTATTAAAGAGAATAGGGATATGAATAATAAATCTAATAGAATGAATAAGGTAGGAAAGAAACCTTTTAAATCTGGGCCAGTTGAGAGGTACTAAGATTCATTATCTCTTTTATAGTCTTCCATCTCCATTTGCATTATCTGTATTGCATACGTGAATGTAAGAATGATATTCATAGCTAATTCATTATCTCGATGAGTATTTTGTTCGAAAAGATCTTTAATATCCCGAATTAAAAGCATTGTTCCTGCAAGAATCTTTTCAGGATCAAGCTCCCTCCCATTGTTTTAATTGCCGCTTGAAAAGCTTCATAGTCCCCTTTAAAATTGACAACATGCACTTCTAAGCTATCTATAACAGTTTGAATGCTTACCCCTTTTAAATTTCCAATACTATGAAATCTGTCTTCAATCTTTCTAACTATATCTTTTATCTCTTCTCTAAGACTAGGAACGTCTTGAAGGGATGGTATATTATCTTCAGGACCTGCTGTTGATGTATCTTTTACAGCTGGAATGTATGGAGCTGATGAGGCTACTAACTTATCATTTATTCTTTTGAGTAGATAAACTGAGGGGTCATTACTATCTATAAGTCCTTCATAGTGGTCTAGAATTCTTAAAGTTATTGCATCAACTCTATCTAATGCTTCTCTTGGAAAAGGGTCTACAAGATTCTTAAAATCTCCAAATTCTACTCGCTTTTCTTGATTATTTTGAATGAGTTCACGTCTAGCAGTAATTTTTCCTCGAATTTCTTCAACTAATTTTTCTTGAATATTCTCAGAGCCATTTAGATCTTCAGTATCTTGTCCATCACTCATAACACAGTACGTTTAACTATAATGGGTGATTATACTTCTAAAATGGTATTTTGTCGACAAGACTTAGAGTCACTAGCTTTCCTCAGGTATTTCGCTGGTTATATGAGTTATTTTAAAGCCAGAATCTTCATTAACAATACTCACTCTTAGGCGGCCTATACTAGGATTGCCAGAGGGTATTATTACTGTTTTTCCATATTCAGTATCTACAGCTTTATCTAATGATGTGTGAGGAAGTCCACCAGCACCTTGGTATGAGCATGCAACATAAACCTGCCAAGGATTTTTATCTAATAATTCTTGATATCCTTCATGAGGCATTGCTTTTCTAAGGTTTATTGAAGGGTTTTTTACAGTTATAGTTACATCTGTCCCATTAATATTTACACAAGTTATACCGTCACATTGAGAATCGTACAGGAGTACTGAATCAATATTATCATTATTCAACTCAACTCCATCTTCAAGAGTTGGTTCAGAGATTTGTGGTTGTATTTGTTTCACCTCTACTTACATACCAAATTATAACACACAGTACAACTATATCTTAATTAGAAAAAACATTGATTAAGAATTGAATATGATCATTTAAATCTTTTCCTATCATTTCAGCACCATTTTTTATATCTTCTCTACTTACTGCTGCTGCAAAGTGAGAATCTTTTAGCTTTTTTGTTATTGATTTCACTTTCATACCTTTAAATCCTTCTGGCCTAACTAAGCTCGCAGCATTCATAAATCCAGAAATTTCATCGCATGCGAAAAGATACTTCTCCATTTCAGTTTCAGGCTCTTTGTTAGTTCGGGTTGGGGCGTGAGCTGCAATAGCGTCAAGTATATCTTGTTCATATCCTGCTTCGGGCAGAATCTCTTTTATTGCTTTATTTGGATGCTCATCAGGATATTTCTCCCAATCTAAATCATGTAGTAACCCTGCCGTCCACCACTTTTCTATTTCCTCTTCAGACTTACCAAGTTCTTTGGCATAAGCTTCCATAGCTTTAGCTACCATCTCGGAGTGATTTCTCAAAGCCTCATTTTCAATGTACTCAGTTAGTAATTTTTGGGATTCTTCTCTACTATTCATAGATTATAAATTTATATGTAATAATGATTGTACCCAAGTATCTATGTACCGAGGTACTTAAGTACTTATAGAATCTAAAATGATATTCACCATTTTATCTGCATGCTTATTTTCTTCTCTAGGAACGTGATGAATTGCGATCTTTTCAAACAAAAATACTAAATCTTGAACCTGTTCTTTTAAGATTTTCAAATGCTCCTGTTTAACTTTGTACTCTCCGTTTAATTGCTTAACAACCAATTCGCTATCAAGATAACAATCGATCTCTTTTATGCCAAATTTATTAGCATTCTCTAATCCTAAAATTAGTGCTTTGTATTCTGCTTCGTTATTTGTGGCTTTACCTAAATACTCACCTTCAAATGTAATTAAGGCATCTTTTTCATCAAATATAAATACTCCAGTTGCAGCTGGACCAGGATTTCCTCTAGCTCCTCCATCAGTAAAAAGTTTATGCATAGTGGGTTCTTTAACTTTTTCAGTTTATCACACAAAATATTCCGTTACTTACATTCCCAAAGGTATCCAAGTCCTTCCGAGAACATTCTTGTAGTTACGTGGATTTGTGCATAAGGATCATAAATTGATGCTCCAGGAACTCCATATCTATTAGCTCGAATTGGCCAGTAGTTTATATGGTGTTGAAATAATCCGTAGAAAGTATTATTTGATGTATTAACAGCATAAGGGTTCCCACTACTTTCACACATCATAACCCTAATTACCTGATTAGGATCACAACCTACAGCATTACACTGATCAATTATCGCTGCTTCATAAGCTGCTGGTGAGGTTTGAGACCAAACTGCTCTCTTTTGTATTTGAAGGATTCGAACTCTTTCTAATTTAGTTTGTTCAAGATCTTCTTTTATAAATCCTAATACATTAGGTGTGTTGTTAACCTCAACAATATCGTTTGTACGAATAGTTTTTAGACTAGACCTGACATTTGAGGGATTCTCAAGATTAACTAGTATTGAGATACTAGCAATAAAAGTAAACAACACTATTGTTATTTGTAGAATTGTCTTCTTTCTTAAATAAATAATGGGCGACGGGTCGTCCTCTATTTTCATTTTAATTGACTTACAAAACCTAAGTTCGGATAGTCATATTTAATAACTAATTCAAATTTTGCTCTTCACATAATACATCAAGAACACTAAATTTGTCACCACTTAGATATTTAAGCATCATTCCTCCACCAATTGACACGTGGTTAAACCTTTTAGGCTTTATTCTAAGTTTTTGCATCGCATAAGATGTATCTGCACCTCCTGCTACCTTGTAACAATCTTTAGGTGTAGACAATGCTATATATTCTCCAACAGCTTCTGTTCCTTTGTTAAATTTATCCCACTCAAAAACGCCCATAGGCCCATTCCAAAGGACAGTCTTTGCACTCTCAATAACTTCTCTAAATTGTACAAGAGTATTTTGTCCAATATCTAAACCGATTAAATTTTTAGGTATCTGTTGAGTTGGAACTTCGATAGCCTTTGTATTTTCATCAAACTCTTCTCCAGCAATGTGGTCAATTGGTAAAAGTATATCGACTCCATTTTTTTCTGCTTTCTTAATTATACTTTTAGCCTTTTTTATAGATTTCTCTTCGACTTTAGATTTTCCAACTTCTACATCCATAGCTTTTAAAAAAGTGTAAGCCATTGCTCCACCAATAATCATAGAATCAACCTTCTCTACAAGTGATTCAAGAAGAGGTATTTTTGTATCTACCTTAGCTCCTCCTATTACTGCAACATATGGACTCTCCGGATCTGTCCCGATTTTATTTAATGCCTCAATCTCACTTTGCAATGAGTATCCAGCATAGCTAGGCATAATTTTAGGAAGATCATAAACGGATGCGTGTTCTCTATAAACTCCAAAAGAATCATTTACATAAAAGTCGCATAGATCAGCTAGGCTTGAAAGAAATTCTTTTCTTTCCTCTTCACTTTCACTCTCTTCACTCTGAGAGAATCGTAAGTTTTCAATTAGTAGAACTTCACCATGCTCCATGAACTTTATTGAATTCTCACAGGCGTCAATATGAGCAAATTTGACTGGCTTATTTAATAGCTTACCTAGTTCGAATCGAGCAGGCATTAAAGATAGCTCATCAACAGGCTTACCCTCAGGTCTCCCAGCATGAGAGATCAAAACAACTTTACAATTCTTACTTAAGAGATCCTCAATAGTTTTAACTGATGCCTTGATTCGGCTGTTATCAAGGATCTCGTCACCCTTCATTGGGACATCGAAATTAACACGAACTATAACAGTTTTATTGTTCATGTTCTCATCTTGAAACTTTCTTATATTTTCGTACATGTTAAAATTTTTACCTTCCAATTATACCATAAAATATGACTAAAGCTGGTTTGGTGTGTAAGATTTATGCACATTTTGTTGATAGGTTCTACTGACAGTTCTTAAAATATATGTTTGTTATTATTGCTCTTTTAGATCTAATATATCTCTCCTTAGTTATAAATAGTTGTGCTTGGTTTTCTTCTACTATGGCTTAACATATCTCACGTGCAAGTCGTTCACTTAAGCTATCTTGTATAAAAAGTGGTTGTGAGTGTATAAGGCCATCAGATATGTCCATTTTAATACAGTATAAATTATGAGTTATTTACAAATTAGTTCTTTCCCCATGTATTTTTGAAGAACTTCTGGAACTCTTATTGAACCATCTTCTTTTTGATATTGTTCAATAATTGCAATAGGGAATCTAGATAGTGCAATTGCGGTTCCATTAAGCATGTGGGCATATTTATTTTCCCCATCTTTAGTCTTATACCGGATATTTAGGTTTCTTGCTTGATAGTCAGTACAGTTTGAAGTTGATGTAATTTCACCAAAATCATCTCTTCCTGGCATCCATGCCTCTAAATCATATTTTTTAGCTGCAATTGCCCCAAGATCAGCAGTACATTGTTGAATAACTTTAAAATGTAGACCTAGTTCAGTAGCAATTTCTTTCTCTATTTCTAGCATTTCTTGATGGATTTCTTCAGATTGTTCATCAGTGCAGTATGCAAACATTTCTAATTTTGTGAACTGATGAATTCTATATAATCCTTTTGAATATTTTCCATAAGCACCAGCTTCTTTTCTATAGCAGTGAGAGATTGCTACATACTTTTTAGGAAGATCTTCTTCTTCAAAAATAGTATCAGCATGATAACCAGCCATTGTTACTTCAGCGGTAGCTATTAGTCCTAAATCTTCTCCATCAATTTCGTAAGTTTGTGCTTCATCCCCTTTTGGAGCATATCCTGTACCTAAGTAAAATCTTGATTTAGCTAAATCAGGAGTTTGAAAAAGTTGGTAACCTTTATCAATAAATTTATGTAATCCAAATTGAATTAAAGCATATTCAAGTAAAACTGCATCTCCTTTTAAATAGTAAAACTGAGAACCACTAACTTTAGCTCCAGTTTCAAAGTCAATAATATCAAGATCTAGCATTAAATCTAGGTGATTTTTTGGAGTAAATGAAAACTCAGGTTTTTCTCCTATAAATTCAAGATCTATATTATCTTCTTCACTTTTGCCGACAGGTACATCTTCAAAATGCATATTTGGAATTTCATTGATTAACTCATTCCATTTATTCTCAAGTTCTTCAACTTTAGGTTCGATCTTATCAATTTGAGTTTTAAGTTCTTTAACTTTATTAATTGTATCTTGGTCCGGTTTACCTTTAAGACCTTTGCTTAACTCATTTCGTTCAGATCTAAATTCATCTCTTTTTTGGATTAATTCGTTTCTTTCTTTATCAACCTCAATCCATGTATCAACAAATTCAGGATTATTTCCTCTTTCTTCAGCATTTTTCTTAACTTTCTCAGGATTATTTCTTATAAAATTTGGATCAATCATTTTTAAATACTAATAAATAAATTCAATACAAAAAGTTTTTATACCCCCAAAGGGGATGTATTGAATTTTTGTGAAGATAAAAACCTCATATTGGATTATACACTGAAAGAATGATTATTTTGAGACTTTATCTAACGTTTTCTTATAAACAATCATCATTTCAATTATAAAATGACAAACATCTAACATATAATCAAAGTCTTCAGTTATCCTATATTCATAAGGATCTCCTCCTACGAAATCAAAATAGAAAAACCGAATACGATTGTACATCTCTCTTATTCTATCGTTTTTAGCAAAATTAGGATAAGTTATAACTTCAGAGTTATCATCCAATTTAGAACCATGATTAGCTAGAAGGGTTGCCACATTTAATTTATATAGAAAAACACTCACACTTTGAGCAAGATCAGTAAATGAAACATGACTAGATTTCCAGTCATATACATGAACTTCGCCGTTCCTTCTAAATGAGATTAGATCTGGCCTTGCGACAACTTGCATTCGAATCTCTCTCATCCCACTACTTCTTAAGACTTCAAAATATCTTGGATATCCTAGAATCAAGTTGTTTATAATAAGTTTCTCTGCCAATATTTTTGGAGATTCAAACCCAAACTCATCACGCTCATATTGAATTTCATTATCCCAATCAAAATATTTAGGATTATTAAAAAGCCATAATAAATGATCAATAGTTAGATAAATATTTGTTCTATTTCCGTGAATAAAATCTCTAAATCTATGAAATTCTGGAGTTTGTTCTTGAACTGAATTAATCCTTGACATAAATAATCTTAATGTTCTTAATCTGTCGTCCATTTCTTCGTTTGAATAAGCTATTCCATTTCTCCGTACAAATTCAAAGAAGTCTTGAAGTGATATACCATCTGACAATCGTGGGAACTCAGCTTGTAAGCCATAATCATTAAGATCTATATTTCCATTCTTTTCCTCATAGCTTAAAAACTTTTCATGGGGATCAATTTCAAACCTACCTTTATGCATACTTCTTCTCAATAACATGTCTGCTCCTAATCCAAATAATCTTCTAGCAAGTATATCTCCTCCACGATCAGAAATTCCTTTCTTTGATAAAATGTAAGAAATAATCTCAGCTGGTATTTTATGTTTTGCTGTTCCAAATAATCCTAAAAGTTCCAAATTTTCTGTAGGATTTGGGGTTTCATACCTAGAAATTTCTTTTGATGCATTTCCTAGATTTTCTCTTATTACTTGAACAATTTTAGAAGGCTTTACTCGTCTTCCAATACTAAATGGTTTTCCTTCTTCCTCACATTTAGCTCGGACTTTATCAAGGTCTGTTTCACATTTAGTTGTAGTCACATCAATTTGAGTAAGTGGGGTTCTTTCTCCAAATAGCAGAGGAAGTTCTTGTTGGAATCTGCGTTCAAAGTCTGGAGGATATGCTATAGAGGTAGATGTTGGAGGGTGTAAATAAGATAGTGCTTCATCGGCACTACCCATTGAACTGTAGATAACTAATATTTATCTTCATAAAACTAACGGATAAATGTTAAAACTTTTGTATTTTTATATCAATAATTTTTAAAATGTAGAAAAAGATGGTATGATCTATTCTAAGTATAGCCCTTTGGCAAGGCTCGTCATGAAACTCATGAGACAAATATACTTAAACTAAAGAGGATAGTATAAAATTCTATCAAAAAGGGTGGAACCGCGGGAACCCGTCCGTTTTGGACAATAATAACTCGTCCCTGTAATTAATATAACATTTATTACTTTGGGATTTGAGCGGTAAGCTTTAAGCTGTAGGCTCTAAGCTATTATGAAAGACTTTCGAAAATTAAAAGTTTGGAACTTATCTCATACTTTAGCCTTGGATATATATAAACTGACTAAGAATTTCCCAAATACTGAGAGATATAATTTAATCAGCCAGCTTAACAGAGCTGCATTATCAATACCTACTAATATTGCTGAAGGGTGTGGCAGAGATACTGACCCTGACTTTGCTAAGTTTATCTCAATTGCAATAGGTTCTACTTCTGAAGTCGAATATCTACTAATATTTGCAAAAGATCTTAAATACATAGATTCTAAAAAACAGGTTGAACTTAATTCTCAAATAAATGAGATAAAGAAGATGTTAATCGCATTTTACAAAAAACTTAAAGCTTGAAGCCTAATGCTTATAGCTTAAAGCCTTATTACTTAATATAAATTATTACTCATTAAATATGTCAGATAAAAAAGAAACAGTATCGAATAAGTTATCATCTCTTGATCAATTTAAATCTTGGGCTAAAGAAAATGGATTTATATTTCCTTCTTCTGAAATCTATGGAGGATTTCAAGCAGTTTATGACTACGGTCACTACGGATATCTTCTAAAAG
Source organism: uncultured Candidatus Saccharibacteria bacterium (assembly GCA_964437465.1). GTDB lineage: Bacteria > Patescibacteriota > Dojkabacteria > J137 > J137 > JAGQLF01. The sequence continues at coordinate 24,921 of CAYTGI010000009.1, forward strand.
AAAACATTAAAAATCTTTGGCAGAAAGCGATGTGGCAGGATAGAGATGATGTAGTATCTCTTGACTCAGGAATATTTATGCATCCAAAAACTTGGGAAGCTAGTGGACATGTTGGTGGATTCTCTGATGTTTTAGTTGAAGATAAGAAAACCCATAAAAGGTATAGAGCGGATCACATAATTGAAGATTGGATTTCAGAAAGTAAAAATTTTCAAGAAAAGAAACAATCTTTTATTGATGCAATTCAAGATGAAGATATAAAAAATGCTATTGAGAAAGAAGATATGGATAAACTTACACCAGATCAACTCGCTGCAATAATTGAGCTGATGGATATTAAAAGTCCTGATGGGAATGACTTAGCTAATCCTAGAAACTTTAACCTTCTTGTCAAATCTAACCTAGGTACAACTGATTCAACTTTTAATGAAGAGAATGTTTCATATCTTCGAGGAGAAACATGTCAAGGAATTTATCTTAACTATAAAAATGTTGTAGACAACCTTAGAGTAAAAGTACCTTTTGGAATTGCTCAGGTTGGAAAAGCATTTAGAAATGAAATTATTGCTAGACAGTTCGTGTTTAGAACAAGGGAGTTTGAACAGATGGAACTTCAATACTTCATTCATCCGGACATGAATGATGAGAAATTTAAAGAATGGAAAGAAGAGCGAATGAGTTGGTATACAGATGTGCTAAAAATTGATAAGAAAAGTCTTAAATTTAGACCACATGAGAAACTGATTTTCTACGCGAAAGCAGCTGAAGATGTTGTATATAACTTTAACTCAATGGGTAAATTTGATGAGATTGAAGGTATTCATGCTAGATCTGATTATGATTTATCACAACACACTGAATATTCTGGGCAAAAACTTGAGTACTTTGATCAGCAAAAGAATGAGAGATACACACCTTGGATTGTTGAAGCTTCATGTGGGTTGAATAGAATTGTAATGATGGTAATTGATCATTTCTGGGAGAATGAAAAAATAGATTCAACAGGTGACGAAAAAAGAGATTATAGAACTGTGTTAAAGTTGCCAACTCATCTAGCACCTATAAAAATTGCGGTTTTACCTTTATCTAAGAAAGAACCTTTAACTGAAAAAGCAAGAGAGATTCGAAAAATGCTTTCTGAAAAATATATGGTTGAATATGACGAAACAGCTTCGATCGGAAAGAGATATAGAAGACAAGATGAAATTGGAACTCCTTTCTGTATAACAGTAGATTTTGATACATTAGATGATAATGCGGTAACAATTCGAGACAGAGACTCAATGAAGCAAGAAAGAATTAAAATTGATGAATTAAAAAAGTATTTCTTTGATAAAATCTAAATGCTTAGTTGTTAAAGAAACTTATGAGAATTCATTGGCCAACAAATTACACTTTGGATGCAGCATTGGGCTGGCGAAGAGGGGGAAAAATTATACTTGAGACATGCTATGGTAAATTAGTAGATGTAACTGGGGGTAAAGGAAAAGTTGATATTGTTAAATACTTAGATTTCATTAAAACTGAAATACAATATCGGATCGAAGCTAGGGAGTATGGACCAATACTTAATGGTAAACGAATTTTAGGAGAAGAAATCTGGGATTACTATTATGGTAATTTTGGACTAAATGAGGACCATGCTCAAAAAATTGCATTTATTGATCAATTAAGACAGCAAGCTTTAGCTCAAAGAGACGAGGTTCCAGAAGATCAAACAGATAACTATAATCAAACTTTAGCAATGATGGAAAGATTTGTGGGAGAATTAGTTGAGTCTTAGAATCAGTTTTTTTGAATTTTGTATATGAGCTTTTTGTTCGGAAAATATATTCTAAAGATTTAAATATCTACATCAGACAAATCAAGCTCTTCAATTTCTCTTAGCCTATTTTCTACAAATTCTCTATTCTCTTCCTCATTATAGTTTTTAAAACCAATCACTGTATCTTTCATTACTTCTATACTTGTAATGTCATCACAAGGAATTGGATAAATTCCAACTATCTTCTGGTCTGACTCAAGTTTACCTGGCAGCTTATCTTTAGAAGCATTTCCTGGATAAACAAATATATCTTTACCTTGGAAAAAAGATGAATTTAAATTCCTATTTACTTTTTCTAATAATTGAATATCTCTGATGTGTGGAATTTCTTCTTCTTCTCCAGTGAAATAATAGTAATCTGTAACATCAGCTCTAAAAAAACAATAAGACTCTTCTTTATGAATTGGTTCAATTACTAAGTTAGGAGAGTTACTTAGCTCGAGTGTTGGTACACGATCTACTTCAACACCTTCAGAGTTTTTAATAGAGATAGTCGCATCTCTAGCTAGGTTTTCAATCCGGAGGTTTGTAATTTCCATAATATCGAGAGGAACTACTTTATCATCAATTTCAGCTACTACATCCTCCTGGTAAAAATTAAGTAAAACTACAGTGGTTACATCTCTTTGAAGTACATCAACAATCCTAAAAAATACAAAAAAAGTTATTAGAACCAATAAAAACCCTCCAATAACGAGTGCAGTATAAACCTGAATTTTATATGAAAAGGGAAATCCATTCATAATTAACTGTAGCCTAAAAACCCCATCTGTTCAAGGAATTTACCATATTTTTTGATATAAATCACTGATCAATTCTCTACTATCATCAGGAGCTACTATATTTTTAAGAATCTTGTTACATTTTTTACATCGATAAACTATTCTTTCTTTTTTATTTATATTTTCTATTCCAATTGGCTCTAAAATACCTTTACAATCATTCTTCCTATCACCGGGATTAATATCAACATGTAAGCCAAATAGACAGTTATTACAATGATCTCTTGAACTTGTTGGATGAGGTGAAACTTGTTCGTGGCAACTTATACAAACAAATGACTCATTTTTCTTTTCGAATTTCTTCATCGCTGGATTATACAAGTAAGAAGGTTAATGTTCCAAATAAAGTGATTAATAATCCAATAATTAGATTTAATCTGAATTCCTTGCTTCCATTTAAATGTCCAAGAATCGCTTTTGAGCCAAAGTTCACAGCGTTAGTAGCTAAAATATTATTGCAGCGGTCTCGACTAAAATGCTTTGGTCATTAGTTAGCTCTGAGATAGCAATAGTAGGAGCATCCAATCCTAGACTTCCTGAAAGTGCTGTAACTACAAGAACTAACTCTTCAATATTTATTAGTTGTAGTAATTGGATAAGTATAGTTAACCCAACAACTATGCTAACAAATTTTACTGCTGGTCCAATTGAGAAAGGTGTATATTCAATTTCTATTTTATGATTAGTCTTTGAATTATTAAAGAGCATGAGTAATCCTATTAGTAAACCAATTACAAACATCGCTAAAAGAGGCAACGAAACTAAATTTGAGATTTGAGGAGCAATAATTAACAAAAGAATCAAGATAGAAATTAGGCTTATAGCATTAGAAATCACTGCTGCTCCTGCCAAGCTTTTAGAAGTGCTTTTGGAAGCTTTTTTTGACCTTGTAGCTAGAGCCACTGTTGTACTTGTGCTTGAAATAAAACCACCAAGAACTGAGGTTAAAAGAATGCTTTTATCAGAGCCGATTAGTTTAGATGCCAAATAACTTCCAAGATTTATTCCAGAAACGATCACAACTACAATCCAAATTCTGAAAGGATTGATTATAGATATATTTAATAAATCATCTGAGATTGAAACCGTACCTTCTTCAATGCCGAAAAGTAATAGTAGGTCTCTCACAAAAAAAACCTGATTAGGAAGTATCGGTAAAATTACTAAAGCAACGACTCCAAACTTAAAAATATCAATAATTTCAGTGTGAGTAACTTTTTCTAATAAAACTCCCACTCCTCTTTTTTGAGAAAGAAAAAAAGCTAGTATTACAAGTATGAATAATATTAATTCTATTGAGACTAGTCCAGAGGTTGTTAAAAAGCCAAGAATGAAAGTAATCATTATTGCGATTTCTGTAGTCATCCCAAATGCTTCTCTTATTCTTACATTCTCAATATACGCAGCTACAAGGAATGCTATTAATCCAAAGAATGAAGCATATACTAAAAAGCTTTCTCCTGTTGAAAATAGAATTCCTGCAACACCTCCGAATAAGGCTAATATTGTATATGTTCTTACTCCACCGATTGTGCTCTTCTCATTTTCTTTTTTACTTTTCTTTTGTTTTTTATAACTCTCTAAAAGTCTTGTTTCAGATTCAAGTCCTAAAATTGCACCAAAAACAACAGTTAAAAGTATTCGAAAAAATAGTTCATTCTCCATAAAACAGTTTATATAAATATAAATTGGATATAAAATTATGTATTATATATTTATGGATTTTTTTAAAAATAAAATAAAAATTAACTTAAAAGTTCAGTTACTAATTGCTATAAGTGTTTTAATACTTGTTTTCCACATATTTTTAGACGGCTGGAGACCTTTAGGTCGTGAGTATAGTATTTTTTATCTTGATGAGGAATACACAATTGGGGTACTTTTTACATCTGCTGTAGCAATTTTTGTTGGTATTGAATTTATAACTTACTCATTCTTAAAAGATATTCGTCAAAATATCCTACTTCTAATTTCAGGTTTTTTCTTTCTTGCTCTAGCTTTAGATGAATTTTTTAGCATTCACGAATCATTTAACACTTACTTAGGTGAAACTCTTACAGGAATTCAGGTTATAAGTGACACAACTAGCTTTTCATGGGTTTTTAGTTTAGGCATTATAGTTTTGTTAGTGATTTTGCTTTTAGCAAGATTAGTTATAAGTGAGAGAGACAAAACTATTCAAGCTTCCTATATTATTGGTTTGAGTCTTTTTGTCTCAGTTTTAGGCTTAGAATTAATAGGAGGAAGACTTTTTGGACAAGAAATCTATAGATTCGTTATAGGATTAGAAGAATTTTTTGAAATGTTAGGTATAATCTTTTTTTACAATGCTATTGTATTAAAAGATGAAAAAGAAAGATAAAGTTATTATTGTTTGCGGCCCTACAGGATCGGGTAAGTCTGATTTAGCTTTGAAAGTTGCGAGGGAATATAATGGAGAATTAATTAACATTGATTCAAGACAGATTTATAAGTATTTGGATATTGGAACAAATAAAGATGTACCTACAGAAAATTCTAAATTCCAATACTCAAACCCAAAACAAATTCCAAATTACAATGACTTAATAAAAGTAAAACCATATAAATTCAATGGTATATCAATACATCTTATCTCATTCTTAAATCCAGATCACAGGTTTGATGTTTTTAAATATAAAAAACTAGCTGAAGAATTTATTGACGATGTTTTATCAAGAGGTAAATTACCTATTCTTGTTGGAGGTACAGGTCTATACATTGATGCTCTTGTTAAAAATTACCAAGTTACAGAATTCGACAACTCAAAAATTCGTAAAGATTTAGAAAACTTAAATGCTACTGAACTTCAACAAAAACTAAGAAGCCTCAATGAACAAACTCTTGAATCAATGAACAACAGTGATTTAAATAACCCAAGAAGATTAATTAGAACTATTGAAAAGGAAATTTTTGAAACAGATGTAAAAAAGGCTGATCCAAAGCACGATTTTAAAATGCTTTATCCTGAATTTGATTGGGAATACCTACTTTTTAAACTTGATAAAAGAGTTGATCAGATGTTTAGAAATGGAATAATTAAAGAAGTTAAAAAAGTTCTTGAAATGGGCTTCCCAGAAGATTCTATAGCATTACAAGGTATAGGTTACAGGGAGGTTTTAAGCTTTCTAAATGGAGAGATATCTATAAACGAATGTATTGAAAAAGTGAAATCTTCACATAGGCAGTATGCAAAACGACAAAGGACCTGGTTTGAGGGTCAAGGGAGAAATTATGATTTACAGATTGTTAGTGACTCTAAGTATCTTTGAATTTGAGTAGTAGAAGTTGCACTTTAAGAATGCTGATGCACATATTCAAATTGATGATATAATCCAAAAGTTTTGTTATTAAAATGAGTAGCGATAAACTTGACGAAATGGAGGATCCTGAAAATATTGGGGGTATTGAATGTTATTTTTTGACAGAAAAAGGAGAAAAAAAAGACCCTCATGATGTTATCCTAGAACTTTTAGATGATGATAGTTTATTAAATCAAGATCAGGATCTATGGTGTCAGGTTATAGATGAAGCTAGAAGAAAGATAGCTCAAAACAATCCTAGATTAGAAAAAGCGCTTGAAAGAGCTGGTCAAAGGATTAAAGAGAGGGATAATGATTATTACTTCAGAGTGTTTAAACCACGTCAGTCCTCATTGAATTTAGAACCTAGTCAAGATGATTTAGAAGATGCAGAAAGACTGAGGGAGGAAATTGAAAGGGTCAATGGAAACTTTTATCCAGATTTAGCTACAGATAAAATAATAGAGTTTGAACCTTCAGATTTTGCTAGTGTTGTTTTGAATATTGTTAGTAGTCTTGAGTTGGGTGATGATGATTACGAAAATTTAGGTTTCAAAGAAACTGATTTAAGTTCAGTAGTAAAATTAGTTGGAAAAGCAAATTGGAATGATCCACATATTGTTGGGGCTCTTAGACAGAATGTAGGTAGAGTATATAAATACTCTTTTAGAGATGGAAGGAATAATTATACTGAGAATCAGTTAAGAATTATGGAGCTATGTTTAAGAGTAGGTGAGTATATAACCAACAGATTGGCTGAACAATAGTCATTGTATTTGGTTAAACGAAATAATTAATTATCTTTTTAATTAATTACCCCATACTCAGTGACGTTTCCTCCTGTAAAATCTTCAATTCTTGCTCCAACTATTCCTAAAACTTTTTTAATATATTCTTCAGTGATTTCATTATGACCATCAACAAAAACAATAATTCTATCTGTTTCATTAGTTATTTTGGTCCTATCTGAGTCTCTGTAATTGTAATTCATACATATAACTCCTGTTTTATCAGAGTAGCAAAGTGAACCTTTTGGTACATCAGTTGGTTTTTCTTCAAGGATTTTCGTTATCTGATCTTTCTCCTCAGCTTTTCTAAGAATTATTGGAGCATCGACAGCATCTAAATTATATGCTGCCATTGGAATGGCAAATTCTATTGATGTAACGTTATATGTGTCAACTACATTATTTATATTATAAATTCCTTTACCTTTCACAACTCTTCTCATTAAAGCTTCTGCACTATTAAGAGTACTGTTTGGATCTGCCCCAAAGGCTTTATATAGTTCTCTAAATCCCTTAATATTAGTGTTTTCTTTTATTTCAGATTGATTCTTAAATTGATTTTTTACTTTACTTGAAACAACTTCTTTTAATTTTTCTAATTCTGAATTATTTTTAGAAACGATCACATTTTCCACAACTATGAAACCAGTTTTAATACCAGTAAATTCTTCCCTGACTGAATTATCAATTATTACTAAATCTTTATTAAAAGTAATTTTATCTAACTCGATTGATTTGTGATCAATTTCATCATCAACAATAGATCTATTAATATTCTCTAAATCAACCTCTGGATAGATTTTTTTAGTTACCTCACTAACATGATATTTCATCTGGGGGAAAGGAACTCCTTCTCTTGCTGTAACATCCTCTAGAAACCAAAACACTCTCTCACTATGACCATATCCAAAAGTAGGAGGCATTCCGTACTCAAGCATTTCGACATAATCAATATCTAACCACTGGGCTTCGTCGTCTCCAGAATCTCGCATCTCTTGTTGCTCAATAAATCTTTCATATTGATCAATAGCATCATTTACTTCACTCCACCCATTACCTAGCTCACTTCCAGCAATAATTGGCTGAAATCGTTCAACCATTTTAGGATTAACTTTACTTGGTTTTTGAAGTGGGGATAAGTATTTAGGATGATTGATTAAAAAAGCTGGGCCAGCAATAGTTTTTCGGATCTGTTTCCACAATGAATCTATACCTCGAGGGATGTTTATTGTTTTTTCATCGAATTCAATATTATTATCTTTCAATAGCTTAATAACTTCTTCAATTTCTACATTATAAATGTCACTAATTCCAAAACTCTCTTTCATTATTTGATTAAAATCAATTTTTTCCCATTTTTTACTGAAATCTACCTCAAAACCTCGAATATTGAAAATATACTTACCTCCATAAACACTATCGATAATATGTTTAAATAATTCTTCAATAAAATTCATTCCATCTTCCCAGTTAGCATAAGCCCAATAAAATTCCATAGCAACATGTTCTGGAAGATGTTCATCAGAAAGACCTTCATTTCTGAACCTTGCACCAATATCATAAACTTTCTCAAATCCTCCTCCAACTAATCTTTTAAGAGGTAGTTCATGAGAAATTCTAAGATAGAAATCTTCATTAATAGCATTCATGTGAGTTTTGAATGGGACAGCATCTCCTCCACCTGGGATATGCTCTAGAATTGGAATATTCACTTCGTGAAATCCTCTAGAGTTAAAAAACTCTCTGTGAGCTTGCCAGAACTTAGCTCTTCTTATAAACCGATGTCTTACCTCCGGATGTACTACCATATCTACATATCTTCTCCTAAATCTTTCTTCTTTATCTTCAATTTCTGTTGGAATTGGTCTGATAGATTTTTCTAACATTATCAACTCACTTGGAGTTACGGAGATCTCTCCTCTATTAGTTTTAGTGACATAGCCATTGGCCTGAATGAAATCACCTATGTCTATGAGATTGATATTATCAAATCCTAGATTACCACTATTAGTATCTGATGGGTGCATTTCATCTTGCTTAATGTAAAGCTGAATTTTCCCACTCTCGTCTTCAACGTCAATAAAAACAAGACCTCCATGCTCCCTTATAGTACTAACTCTTCCAACTACAGAAACAGTTTCGTTCTCAAGATTTTCAAAGTTTGAATGTATATTTTCAGATAAGTGCGTCCTTGTTGATTCTGAAGGATAAGGATCAAATCCCAATTCTCTTAATGTTTCTACTTTTTTTATTCTGATTCTCCTCTGACCTAATAGATCGGATGATTCTTTATCATTACTCATATTATTTTTCAAAATGATAAAAGATTATATCAGATCAAGCTCTTCGATTGGTGCTGGGCTTATCGTGGGATTCTTTAAAGTTTTTTTTTCAGAGCTAATAAGAATTTTTGATGCCCATATAGAGTATTTTAGCCCATGTTTTCTTTTGAATTTAGAGAAAAGCATGTGTACTAATTGTTTTGTTGTAGCGTATTTCGACGGATCATCGCTTTCTAAAATTCCGTACATGGTTGCTGACCTTGGATTATTCGATTCTTCTTCAAAATCGGCACTTTCGAAAAGATCAATATTTGCTACATCAAAAATCTCTGGAAATTTTTCTCTTACCTCTGCATCAATTTTTTGCAGCAATGCAAATATATGTGGCTCTTCCGAGGGGTCTAATAGGGAAAATTGTACTTTAAACTCACTGTGATATTTCATATTAAATTCGTATTTATAAATATAAAGTTAAGAGCCTCCATTTATATGGAGGCTCTTATTAGTATATCTAAACAATTACTACTGTCCTCCCGAACTTGGGCAGTTATTTATCTTCTTGTAAGTAATTGAGTTTATTTTCATGCTTAAATTATACTAAAGAACAATGAAAAACAACAATTATTTTTTAAGTTAAGTATAATACCAATATGTATTACTTTAGTATCGATCAAAAACAGATTCAGTTTCACCCAGATGAAATAAGAGAAGCGTACAGTAAGGGGTATTTATTAACTCGTCTTGGAAAAGGAATTGTAACTCAAACTCGTTCCTTAAGAATAGATTTAGATGATTTTATTCTTTCATCAGAAAATAAAAGAATTTTGAGGAAGACTGAAGGAATTGAACATACACTAAAAGAACTACCACTAGATAATTACTCTTGGGAGATTCATAAATTAGGAAAAGATTTTTATTCAAGAAAGTTTGGGGCTAAGACTATGAGCGCCTCGAAAATTAAATCTATGTTTAATGATTTAGAAAGTGAGAATATGACTCATGTTATTGAATATACTTTAGATCAAGAAATAGTTGGTTATGCTTTAATATATTTAGATAGTAGAATTATGCATTACTCTTATCCTTTTTATAACTTAGATTTAGATGTTCCAAATCTAGGGATGGGAATGATGATAAGGGCAGTACAATTAGCTCAAGATAAAGATCTTGAATATGTATATTTAGGATCAGTTACAACTCCAGAATCAAAATATAAACTTCAATTTGAGGGTCTTGAATGGTTTAACACAACGGGTTTTAAATGGGATAAAGATTTATCTAAGCTAAAAAGCTTACTAGATTCTTGAATATAAAAATAGGACTAAAAATATTAACCCAAGAAGAATTAGGATAACTACTATATTGAAAAGGAACAAGTTGGATAATACTAGAGTGTTAATAAGAACAGCAATAATATCTATAACCCAGTTCCTAAATCCCGCAGAAAAAAAGAACAAGCCAATTATTCCTAAGATTGCGCCAAGAAAAATAAAACAACCTGAAAGATTTAAAGGTTCGTCACTGGCTACAGTAGTTTTTCTTGACTTGTAATTTTTTCTTTTGCTTCTATTCTTTTGAAATTTTTGTGCCATTAATCTTGTTCATTAATAACTCTTTCTAAATGGTTTATCATTTCTATAAAATATTCCTCTTTAATTCCATGTATCTCCGCACCTTGCTCTAAAGTGTCAAATTCAGCTATAACACAGTTTACACAATATAGACCATATTCGTAAGTAAGAACAGGGGCAATTTCTGGATATTCCATTAGTAGTTCGTTTATATTCATTTTAATATCAATTTTTTTCCGGTCTTCCATGGATACATTATATAATTCTTTAGTGACTAGTCAAAATGGTGGCGCAGATCTACGAATTAAAGTATAATTACAGGCGTACTTTAAAGCCGAGGTGGTGGAATTGGTAGACACGCTGGTCTTAGGAACCAGTGGGAGCAATCCCTTGCAGGTTCGATTCCTGTCCTCGGTATATTTAATTCTTCTATATGACAGATCATAAGTCAGATTCTGAGATAGTCTACTCTGAAGATGATCCTTCAATGATACCCTGCAACTATGTCAATAGGTCAATATACAGTGTATTGGGCACTACAACTCAAGATTTTAACAAAGGTGAGATTGGGCTTAATGAAGAGGATATTATTTTAAGAATTAAACTAGAACTTGAGAAAAGAAGTATTCCCTTGTCATGGGCTGAATCAGTTTACTTATATGAAGGTGAAAAATTCATATCTGAAGCTTCAGCAGTTTTCTTTGTAGGTAATCATTTTAAATTCGGGTTTGGATTTATTAATGCAGTTGCTGTTGGAAGTCTTCCACAGATATTTCTAATATCATTACCAAAAAGTGATGGACTATTTCGAATTGGACCGAGAAAAGATTCTGAGATTGGTAATTGCCAAACGTTTCAGCATGTTTCTTTTCGTTCAAAATTTTCAGATAGAAGTTTAATCAGATTTCAGAATTTTGTAGAAGCATTTAGCCAAATTGAACATCATTTAAAACAAAGTGAATACGGTTCGTTTTGGGTATATAAAAAATCTAACTCCTCTGAGCAATAGCTAAATCTCAAACTCTTCGATCTTTTCTACCATTGAATCAAATTTTGATTTGATTTTGTTATATTCAACTACTTTCCAAATTAACCCTAAGACAGCACCGATTAAGAATGAGACTAAGATACCTATGAATACAGCGTTATAAGTTATTGCTGATTCTCCAGCTGTAACTACTTTTGCAATAAATAAAACTATTATCGAGAGAAAGGAGAATACAACTAGTCCTAAGACGAAAAAGATCCATGATATTTGTAAAAACGATTTTTCAAATTCTCTGATTTTTGAAACTATATAATTTGTTGAAGTTTTTTTTGCTTCATTCGCTAATGTTTCTCCCATTTTTTGAAAATTATTTCCTGCAGACTTCATTAAATTAACTTAATATTTATAGATAAGTATCTCAAAAATAGTCTTTAATTGACACTGATTTACTTTCCAATCATAATGACTAAAGTTATATGACAAGAAAAAATAATTCCTACATTAATGATTTATTTTCAGCAAGTTCAGCTGATATTCCGCTTATTGGGAATGAATCTTATCAATTTTCAAGAATTTATAATGTAGAAGAGATAAAAGTACCTGAAGCATACGTTGTTACATCAATCGCATTTGATGATTTTCTGATTGCTACAAATACAACAAAGATAATTTTAGAACTTCTTTCAAGTGTAGAGCCGTTTATAAGAAAGTCAGCAAGGGATGTATCTGGTCAGATAACTAATATGATAATGACTTATGATATTCCTCAGGCTATTTTTAATAGTTTAGAGGAAGTATTCAACTCCATAGTGGGTAAGACAAATAAAGCATTTTTACAGCTAGAAGTCTCTCATATTATTGAAACAAAATTTATCCCTGAAAAATCAAGAGATTTAAGCTATTACGACATAACCTCTTTTGATGATTTTATTAACAAGATTAGATTAATATGGTCAAGTCTATTCTCTACAGAATCAATCGAGCTTAGGACAAATGAGTACTATAGAGGCCCAATTACTGTTGCTATTTTAGTAAGACAGATGAGGAAATTTGAGCTTTCTGGAAAGGTTTATTCAATTCCTCCAATTACTAAAGAAGTTAACACAATGCAGGTAAATGCTAACTACGGAATTTTAACTGATTCACTAGATATACAATCTTTCCAAGATGAATACAAAGTTGATTTAGATACAATGACTGTCTCTGAGAAGACAGTTGTTCCTCAGGATTACATGATTATAAGGACAAGACAGAAGAACGCTGGTGAGAGCAAAACATTATCTGTTGAAATTTCTAAAGAATGGAAGAGAAAGCAAAAGCTTGGAGATGATAAAGTGATTGATCTTGTAGAAAAAGCTAAAGAGCTTGAAAAATTTTTTACTGATCCTTTAGAAATAACTTGGGGGATAGAGATGGGTGATTTGTATATCACTGATGTAGAGATAATTGAAAAGGAAGATGAGAGTACAATTGAGGATGAGAAACAGTATCTAGCTCAATTTGGAGTTAAAACTAAAAAAAGTCTAAATGAAGATGATGTTCCTGAAACTATTGATGAGATTGAAAAACAGATTAATCTCTTAACTCAGAAAGACAATATTTATATAGAAGAAAATCGAAAAGAAAAGGAAATAGAATTAGAAAATACAGATGTTTCTGTTGATAGAGAAATAGATTTTCCGAAGTGGTCAAAAAAATATAGTTTTACCTCTGAGGTTTTATTAGATATTTCAAACATTAATGCTAAGAATATTCATTTAATGTCTTTGTTTAATGGAACTTATTTTGATTCAACTGAATTACTTTTAAATAGAAAAGTTTTACCTGAGGAGCTTTATAGTAATGAAAGAAAGCTGAGAGGCTGGATTGAAGCTTTTTCTAATGATGTTGCTTCAGCTGCCTCTAACACTGATAATGGCTCATTTATCTATCAACTTTCTAATCCGGGTATAAGTGATTATAAAAATCTGAAGATAGATAAAAAGTTTACTGAATTTTACGGGGATGAAAGATTTATTCAGTTTCCTGAGAGTTTAAGTGCGGAGCTTAGAGCATTAAATGAAGTAAAAAAATCTTTTAATGTTCCTCCAATGCATCTATGTGTACCATACATAAGAAGCTCTGATAATTTAGAGGATATAATCAAGATCTTAAATTCACAAGGATTCACACGAGCAGGTAACAATAAACTTTATGCAGAAGTTGCACTTCCATCTTTTGCTTATGATATTTTGGACATTGATAAAGGAATTATAGATGGGGTGATTATTAATTACGATACTCTACTTAGAATTTCAGTTTATAGAGCTAAGCCAAGAGATGTTGACCATAAAATACTTTCAAAACTTGTTAGTGAGGTTATTAGAATGTGTAGAAAATCAGGGTTAGATTGTTATGTAAGGTTTACTTCCCAGAGCGATATGGCTTTAAAACTAGTAGTCCCTATGAAACCAGATGGATATATTTTTAGTAGTATTCCATCAAGTGACCAGATGAAATTCTTTTCTGAATATGACTTAGCAGTTTTAGACAAGAATAAATAAAATACCCTGCACTAAGTACAGGGGATTTGGTTGGTTTGCAATAAATCTTGACCCATCTCAATCCCCTTGCTACAATAGGATATTAGCTTTTAAAAAGAAAAGATATGGCATTCGCGTATTTTCTAATGTTCATTTTCGTTGTTCTTGTAATACTATTTTTCTCTACTTTCTTTATTGTTGAACAACAAAAAGTAGCTGTTGTAGAAACATTTGGTCGATTTTCTAGAATAGCAAGACCAGGACTTAATTTTAAAATTCCTTTTATCGAAAGGATTGCTGGAAGATTATCTCTAAGAGTACAACAACTTGATGTTAAGGCTGAGACAAAGACTAGGGACAATGTTTTTGTTAACATAACAGTTTCAGTTCAATATTATGTAAACGAAACTAATGTTTACGATGCTTTTTATAAGTTAGACGATCCTGCAAGACAGATTAACTCATATGTATTTGACGTAATTAGAGCAAGAGTACCTAGAATTGATATAGATAGATTATTCGAAGAGAAAGAGGAAATCGCTGGAGCTATTAAAGAAGAATTAAATGAAACAATGACACAGTTTGGTTTTGTAATATTAAATTCACTAGTTACAGACATTGATCCTGATCAAAAAGTAAAAGTTGCTATGAACGAAATAAATGCTGCAGAAAGAATGAAGATTGCTGCTAAAGAAAAAGCTGAAGCTAGTAAGATTATGAAAGTTAAGGATGCGGAGGCTGACGCAGAATCTAAAGCTCTTCAAGGTAAAGGAATCGCTGATCAAAGACTTGCTATTGTTCAAGGTTTAAGAGAATCTGTCGAAGACTTTCAGGAGGGAGTTCAAGGAACTTCAGCACATGATGTTATGAATCTTGTTTTAATGACTCAGTATTTCGACACGCTAAAAGATGTTGGGCAATACTCTAATACAATTCTAATTCCTCACTCACCAGGTGGAATGCAGGATGTAGAAGCTCAGCTTAGAAATGCTATGATTCAAGCGCATGAGGTTGAGAGAAGTGCTGGAAGAAATACACCTGGAAAGAAGAACGAAGATCCTAAGAAAACACAAATGTAAATCTAATTTAATAAGCATAAAGCATCCCTAATAATCGGGATGCTTTTCTTTGCCAAATTTCTCTAAATTATCTAAACTGAGGTAGTTAAAACGAAACAATGGTTCAGTTTATTCAGGAATATTCAATTGAAAAATTAATTGGTCTAGATACTTGGCCTGAGGATGAAAAGACAATATATCTTCAGGATATGGTGTATACAATATTTGCCAACTCAATAGTTCGTTATATAAAAAATGAATCTATACCGAAAGAGAAACGAGATGCTTTAGAAAATGAAATGTCGGCCGAAGCGAAGATAAGAACGTAGAACAAAACTTTTTGACTGAAATAGTTAGTAATTATCCTGAGCTAAATCAATTTGTAGAGACTGAAGAATACATGTTTAAAAAAACTGCATTTCTCGAACATTTAGAATATATGAAGAAATCGTTAAGTGGACCTGAGCAAGAGATAAAGGACCTCTCAGATTTAGTGAACTTTTTAATTTTAGGTATTGAGAATGATGATCCCAAAGATGATGAGAATCTTAAGAAATCATTCGAAACTTACTCGCAGTTGTATTCTACTTTGATTAATGTTCAGTAATGGCAGAGGGAGCTGCAAAATTAGAGACTGATACTTCATCTACTACTTCGGGTAGTAGCGGAAGGCCTATTGATACTCTTAATTTTGGATGGTATAGTCCTCCTGAAACCGAAGGGCAATCCAGTAGGGAAAATTCTACTGAGTCAGGCTTAGAGCTTAATGATCTCAGGCAAGAGCTGATATCAAACGATAGAAGTATAGGAGAAAGATTAAGAGATAATGCTACTGAACTAATTAGAAATAACCTTCCGAATCCTGATACAGTTCGTGCGAGATTAAAACAAGGAGCAGTTTTAGCAAGAAAAATCTGGACTGGTGGAGGTAATATCGTTAGGAACGGACTTGTTGGTGGTGTTAGAGTTGTTGGTAACGTTGCTGCAGAAGTTAATAATGTAGTGGATAATGTTCAGAACGCTGTGGTAAATGCTAACCAAGCTTTTAACGAAGGGTATGATGAAGCAAGAGATCAGACTCTTGCAAATGAGAGACAGGAAAGAGTTGAACAAAGAAAACAAAATCAGGAAATGCCAGTACAAGTAGAGAATTCATCTCCTGGACAAGCTGTAACGGAAACTGGCGAGAATGATGGTTCTTTAGAACGAGCCAAAGAAAACCAAAGGAAAAGAGAAGAGTTAAGCCCAGCTGATGGGCTAGTTGCTAGATTAAACCCAAGAGTTAGAGCTGAAAACGCAGCAATTAAAGAAGAAGCTCGTTTGGAAAGAGAAACTCTTGAACAGAATAGAGTTGAGGCTAGAAGGAAAGAGATGGAAGCTCATAAAGCAAGATTAGACGCAGGAGGTCTTGAAAGATTAAGAGCTCTACTGGATATAAAAAATAATTTTAGAATTGAAAATAGAATTGCTAATTTACGAGCAAAAGAAGCATTTTTAAGTGCAAGAACTGAACAAAGGGCTATAAGCTTAGAAAAAAGAAAGTTAAGAGTTGAGAGGCATCATAATAGGCAAGATAGGATTAGAGAACTAGTTGTTCCAGTTCGTGACTTTATTCAAGGTTTTGCTGAAGGGTATAATGAAGGTATTACTTAAAAGGTACTATCTTTATCGTTCAACTATTTCTATCTCACTCTCCTCTCTTATCCCATCTCTATAAAACTCAAACTCCACTATTTCGCCTATATCCTGTGTTTGGATTAATCTAAAAAGGCTATCATCACTCAAATCTACGCCGTCAAAAGTCGTAATAATATCTCCAGGTTCAAGTAAACCAACAGCGGATCCTTCAGGATCTACTGTAATTACTTCAGCTCCAATTACTACCTGATTATCTAATCTATAAGCATTCATCTCATAACTTATCCCAACATAAGAAATTCTAAAATTCCCAAAAGTCTCTAGCTCATCTAATCTATCTTGAAGATATGAGATAGGGATTGCGAAGGATAAGTTATTAGCATCAACAATAGTCGCGAAATTAATTCCAATTACTTCTCCTCGAGTGTTTAATAAAGGCCCTCCTGAGTTTCCTGGATTAATCGCTGCGTCAGTTTGAATTGTATCCTCAAACCTATTAACATCAGTCCTCAAGAATGTTCTTCCTCCAATATTTACAGTCCTATTTATTGCACTAACTATTCCTGAAGTTACAGTACTATTTAATTCACCTAACGGGTTTCCGATAGCTACAACCTGCTCTCCAGGTGTTACGGTCAAGGAGTTACCTAAAGTTAAGGGTTCAAGATTATCTTTATTAATTGTTACTACAGCAATATCGTTAACTGCGTCTCTAAAAACTTCGTTAACTTCGTAAATATTTTCATCGTCAGGAAACTTTACGTAATAGTCTACTCCAGTTTCTGAGACAACATGCTGGTTAGTTGCGATATGCCCATCTTCTGAAACAACAAAACCAGTTCCGATTATTGTCTCAGAGTTAAAGCCTGACAAAATGCCAATTCCAACAACTGATGGATTAGCTTGAATAAAGATTTGTTCTAGGGATGATTGCGATGATTCAGTTGGTTGAGGATTATTAGCATTATTCACTATATTCTCTTCTAATCTAATGATTCTTTCGTTAAGAGTAATAAACGCGAAAATATTACTACTAGCGACAACTGCTAAGAGTATTAAAATAAAGAAACTTAGATAAGGAAATGTATTCTTTTTTTGTTCCATCCTTTTATTATAAAGATTTTCTATGAAGGTTTTATGAAAAAGCTAATTTTGTTTATAGTGATTCACATAAATGTCTATTGTAGTAGCTAGAAGAATCATAATTACTGGACCATAGATAAATCCAAGGAAACCAAAAACTTGTAAACCTCCAACAATCCCGATAAGTGTTAATGAGGGATGAATATAAGCTTTTTTAGAAACTAACATTGGTCTTAAAATATTTTCAGATGAAGTAACTATAAATAGATTTCCAAGAAGGACTATTATTGAACCTACAATATTTCCAGATAAGGCAAGAGCTATTACAATTGGCCAATTCACTATTGCTCCTCCGTTTGGAATAATTGAGAAGAATGCACACAGGATTGACCAGAAAAGTATATAAGGTACACCAGCGATCCAGTAAAGTATTCCACAAATAATTCCTTGAACTATAGCAATAACAAAAGTTCCTTTAACCATATCGTTAGACATTGCTTCGATCTTTTGAAGGTAAAGGCTATCGATTTTATTATCTAATGGACTAACTTTTAGAAAGTATTCTTTTAATTTATCTTGTGTTGGGATTAATGTTGATAAAATAATAATGAACACAATTAGATTCGTAATAAATATTGGAGTATTAGCAACAATGTCCAAAGCTGTATTACCTACCCATCTTGCAATTGATTCTGCAATATCTCCAATTGCACTTTGGACCTCTTCAAGAGTTATAATCTCTTCGTCTTCAACAAAAGGTAGATCAACAAGTCTTCTATTTATATCATCGATAGTAGCTTGGACTTGAGTTTCAACATCACCAGTATTAATCTCTGATTCATAGCTATTTTGAGTGTTTAAGATTTGTTGAACCTCCTCACTATTTCCAGCAAATTCAGATAGATCTCTAATAAATACATTAATTTGCCCTATAGAGATCAATAATATTATTATAAAAGGAATCACTAAAGATAGAAGAATAGCTAACATTGTTCCAGGTAAAGCCAAACTCGTTCTTTTTATATGAGTTTTTAACCATCTATAGACAGGTTGAAAAATACTAGAAATTAATAGGGCTAGAATTAGTAATGAAAACAGTGGTCGAAAGACTGTAAATGACAAGTAAGCAACACCAAGAAAAATCGCATAAAAGAATATTCTATTTTCACTGTTATCTTTTCTTCCTAGGTTTAAATTCATAAATTATTATATTCAAAAAAGGGAGAAAAAACTAATTCATTGCTCATCCAAATTTAATCCTGAAATTCTAAATAACTTTAACTCTGCTACTTGTATAGGATGTAATATTACCATCTCTTCAATATTTTTTATAAGCTCAACAGGATCTAGTTTATATGCTAGAAAAAGATTAGTTAAAGAAATTGCCGAAACAGGGCCAATTCTAAAAGAGGCAAAATGTTTAGAGTTAAAATGAACAACAATGTCTTCCAATGTCATATCATTAAAAGTGGAATTTCCATCTAGCCTTTCCAGTATTTCTGGATGAAGATTTATAGCAGATCTAGCTCCATTTTTTAAATGTGTTAAGGCTAAAAACATACTTCTATAGCTTTTCGCTTTATTATTGAGTAAAGCTTTTTGATCTTCGTTAATCATTATTTTTATTAGATCACCAAAATTGCTTACTTGGGCTTGTACAAGACTTCTTAAATCTTCGATAGATGAAGTTGATTCAGGAGATTTTTGTATTAAGTATTCTATTGGATCATCAGGTAGACTCATTTGTTGACCAAATTTTTCCAATATTATTTCAGGCTTATCCATTTGTGCCATATTTATACTTCGAATATTAGCACAGGTTATTGTATAATTAATTCTGAAAGATTATAAATTATGGATTACCAGATACTTTTATTCTACAAATATGTGAATATTGAAGACCCGGAGGAGGTTATGAATTCTCAACGTGAACTTTGTGAGAAACTTAAATTGAAATGTAGAACTATCATAGCAAAGGAAGGAATCAATGGGACTCTAGAAGGATTGATTGATAATACCGAGAGATATATTGAAGAGATGAAAAAAGATTCTAGATTTAAAGATATTCACTGGAAAAAGTCAGAAGGTACTAAAACTGGAGATGCATTTCCTAGAATTAACATTAAAGTAAGGGATGAGATTGTTTCTTTAAATGTTGAAAATAGCGATGATGTAGGTCCGCTAAATAAATTAGAAGATGGTCGCGATGCTACTGCCCCATACATTACAGCTGATGAACTGCATGATTTATTAGAATCTGATGAAGAATTCTACATTATTGATATGCGAAATGATTACGAACATAAAATAGGTTTTTTTGAAAACTCAATTCTTCCACCAATGAAGAATTTTAGAGAGCTTCCAGATTTAATAGAATATCTAAATGATTTTAAATATAAACAGGTAATTACAGTTTGTACAGGAGGAATTAGATGTGAAAAGGCGTCTGGGTATTTATTGAAAATGGGATTTAAAAACGTGAGACAACTATACGGAGGAATTGTTACGTATATGGAAAAATATCCAAACGAGCATTTTAAAGGTAAGCTTTATGTATTTGATGGAAGAACTAAGATGGGATTTAGAGTTGATGATCCAGAACATGAAGTAGTTGGACATTGTGATAAATGTGGAAAGGTTTCAGATAATTATATAGATTGTGCATATATTTACTGTAAAGGACATAGACATATTCTTTGTTGTGAAGAATGTATTCACCCAAAAGCAGGTGTTGCTTTTTGTTCAGATGAATGTGAGAAAAGATACTTTGAATTAGCGACTGTTAGTAACTAATAAACCGACTCTTCACAGGAATAGCTCGTACCCTGCACGTTACTTAAAGTCTTATTACAATTTTTTAGACAATCATAATTCATATTCTCTCTAGAATTTCCGCGTTCTTCAAATACTTCAATCATCTCATTAATCCATAGCACACATTCTCCTCTTGAATTAAATGGTTCAGATTCAATAATGTCTAA
>CAYTGI010000009.1:45768-56580 GCA_964437465.1 uncultured Candidatus Saccharibacteria bacterium
TGCTATTAGGATAAAAAATACCAATATAATTCGCATCATGCCTGTTTAATGAGAATAGCAGGTAAACTGCCCCGGTAATTACTAACAGTACTATTAAATATATCAAGAGACCTCGTTTGTGTGTTTCCTCTTCGACAAAGATGTGTGACATAGAGTAATTGTAATTAATACGATTGTTTTATTTTACCTAAATACGGTATAATTTCCGAGCACATTAAAGGCCCTATAGTATAACGGTTAGTACGCCAGGTTTTCATCCTGGTAATCCGGGTTCGATTCCCGGTAGGGTCATTTTTATTTTTTTAAAGTGAGTAGTTAGTATTTACATTCTATTCTAAAAACTAATTAATAACGGTTAGTACACCGGGTTTTTCAGCCTCCGCAATAAGCTGCGGCTGATCACCCGAAATGATAATGGAGGGTGACATCCCGTCAATCGGGGTTCGACTTAGATTTTCTTTGTGAGTGTGCGAACAAAATAGAAAATCAAGATACTTAATTTAGAAAATGGTTACATTTTCTTAATGAAGTGATTCCTTGCAGGGTCAAATTTTTAAAAGTATCATGATAAATCTGCTTAAACAATTTTTCTACAGAAGAGAGATGACATACAAAATAGCAAAAATAAAAAAGGAGAATATAGCTGAAATAGTTGGTAATTTGGATAATATAAGCAACAAGCAGAATAAAGAACTTGGAGCTTTCGTGAAAGTGTTAATTTGTAATTCAATAATTGAGCTTGGTGGTAGGATTATGTTGGCTGAAGAATCTGCCTCAATACCTAATAAAGGTCTGCACGATAAAGCAATAAGGAAAATGTTAACGGTTATGGCTGAGAAAACAGGAAACCCCAACTATAAAAATAAATAAAAAGAAATTTATTGCGTATCGAAATGGCCTGGCTCACATTTTAGTACCTGGGGGTAAGTTTGAAATCGGCGAATCCAATATAAAAAAACATTTTACTATTTCGAATGACAAATTATTCGTGAATGATGAAACTTTAATAAAAGACTTAAAATCCACTTTTAAAAAAATACTTTTTAAAGGAAAAAAATACTATCTACTCATTGTTTCTCAAAACGACCCCGACGTAATCGATTGGAAAGTAGTAAGCGATTCAATTTAATAAAAATGGATATTCATAAAAGACTTCGTAAAACTGTCAACTAGCAGCATATTGGCTTTAAGTATATATCTCTCGAATCCGCAGCAAGTAAAGGAGTTCAGAAATACACTCAAACTACACACATTTTTCAACTAAAATTTTAGTAACCTCCAGATACATTATTGAATAGCTATTCTCGTCATTTTGAAAGTGTTCGATTCACATGGGTCTAATCTACACTTTCGAAATATAATTTTTGCTATTTGGTACGATTAAAAATGAGCAAAAGAAGCCTCGTCAGAGATATTATGCAAAGGAGATTTTACTAAAAAAGGCCGTGAGAAAAGTGAAATTGAAGAATGCGTTCTACTTACCTATTTAATTGTTAAAGTATTTGTCGAGTTAAAGTAGAAAGAGTAACTTATTATATTGACGCAAGTGCAGAAAGTCATTTAAATCTATAACGCTTTTAAATATCTCAATTAGGGTGTTCGGCTCGACTTGTCGTTCCCTCATATTTGCCTCATATTCACTTCTGAAACAACCAGTTAGAAAAAGAATCCAGAAATCCACTAAAATTATGTTGATTTGAGACTAAATTTTTACGAATCTCAAAAATTGCTTGCTAAAAGCCATCGAAAGTGAATTTCACATATCTTTGTGATAAGTCCGCTTCCTCTCGATCATGCTTATATGTAGTGTTTTAGTTATGAAAAAACAGAATGTGAAAGTTTTTAGCTTAAGTTAACTTTATATAAATTGTATAATTCAGAAGCTCGAACATATTTATCTAAAAAACAAGGAATTTTGAGAATTATTATCGTTTAATATTTACTTAAATACACAATTTTCTTGATAGTCTCAGTAAATTATGCATTTAATGGATGATCCTGGAAAATGATTTATTTAGAAATAATAGAATTTAAAATTCGTAGTTAATTACATAAATAAAATGAATCAGAAAATTAATATAATAATACCACTATATAATGAAGCTAATAGAATAGGTGATACTTTACAACGTTTATTGAAATTTTTAAAAACTAACAAAAATCTAGATATAACGGTTTATCTTGTAGATGATGGGTCAGAAGATAATAGTGCAGAAATCATAAAAACCTATACAAAAGATTATAATAATTTCATTTTATTGAGTTACAAAGAAAACAGAGGAAAAGGTTATGCTTTCAGATTTGGTGTCAAGAATTCAGAAAAAGCTGACTATTATTATCTGGCAGATGCAGATGGATCTGCAAACTGGGACGTTCTTAATGACTTTCTGAATTTAATTCAACAAAATGACTTAGATTGTATTATTGGCTCACGATCTTTAGATGAATCTGATGTATCAAGAAATTTTCTTAGTAGAAGCGTAAGTAAATTTAGTAATTTTTTAATTAGGTTAACTTTAAATATACCCTATCATGACACTCAGTGTGGATATAAACTATTCAATAGCAAATGTTATAAGCATATCGTAAATCTACAAACAGATAGATTCGGTTTTGATTTCGAATTGGTAAGCAACCTACATCACTCAAATATCAAAATCAAAGAAGTAGGAATAAAATGGATAGATAAAAAAGGTAGTAGCGTTAAACCGACCGATTACCTAAAAACTTTTATTGAACTTATTAAGATCTTAAATTTCAAAAGAGGTAAGAGCATTTATATTTTTATTACTTTCTTGTTAATATGTACATATCTTTTCCTCAGAATTCCAAGTTTATTTGAGCCTTATTGGTACGGAGACGAAGGTATATATGCAGCCGTTGCTAGTCAATTAATGAAAGGAGATCAACTTTATATTGATGCATGGGATCACAAGCCACCTGGAATATTTATTTTGTATACAGTTATAGGTTATATATCTCAAATAACTATTTTCGATTACCAATTTTTACTACGTTTTTTTAATCTATTATTTGGAGGGATAGTAATAACCAATGGCATGCTGCTGGCCAAACTTATGTATAATAAAAAACTAAGTTTGTTAGTTGGTATTATCCTAACTATATTGATAGGATCGCCTTATCTTGAGGGTAACATACTTAATGCAGAGAATGTTTTTATAGTTTTGACCTCACTTGGGTATCTAATATTTTATAGATACACCTATAAAAATAAGCAGCTGACTAATAAAATTGCCTTTGTTATAGGGACTCTATTTGGAATAGCCATTTTTATCAAAATTCAGCCATTGTTTGAAATGTTAGGACTAATGTTGCTTGTATTAATGATAGGTTTGAGACATAAAATTGCCTTAAGAAGAATTTTTACATATCTAATAACCCTTTTGATATTTAGTATTATTCCTATATTTTCATCCGTTATATACTTCAAACTCCAAGGTAAATTGGACGAATTCGTATATGCCAATTTGACATATAACTTTTCATATGCGACGGGAAGTTCTTCACAACTGTTATCACCAACACTGATTATGGCTACATTATTTTTTCTATTTATAGTTTTATCCACAGGTTTATTTTTATCTAGAAAAATTAATAATAAATATTATTTTATTCTTATTTGGTTGATATGTTCTGCTTGGGGTGCATCCCTGTCAGATCGACCATATGCCCATTATCTATTGCAGTTAGTAGTACCGTTAAGCGTATTTATAGGCTTAATCTTTCATTACTCCCAAAAGATTGTTAACCGTTTGAAGCTAAGGAAAAACTTTCTACATTTAGTATTGTCTGCAGGGATAATTGTTTTTTTATTAAATGTTTTTCCTATTAACAAATATGAGTTTGGGTACATTTTAAATAAGCGAGAATATTATTCAGCTGCATATAAATATATTGTCAAAGGGGATGAAGACAAATTTATGCCATTTTTCTGGTACTCAGAGAAAGAATTACATTCACTTGCAGAGTTGGTAAAAATTCATGGCAATGATATTTGGATATGGGAAAGCAATAGTTGGTTCATATGGCTTAATAATTTGGAATGGCCAACTAGATACGTCGCAAATTTTCATATAGATGAAGAGAATAGTCTTGATGTAATAAATGATCTGGACACAAATGAAGTAGAAATCGTAGTTATAAAAAAAGAAAAACAACTACCTAAACCGATAGATAATTATTTAATATTAAACTATAAACTCATACAAAAATATGAAAATTATTATGTATATAAGAGAACAGAATTGTACTAAACAGAACTATCAGGCAAACTAATTAGTATCACCAGATGAGCAATTAATACTCAGATTAATAAACTCATAAATACTTTTAAGGCTTTCGATAATTTGAACTAGGGTGTTCGGTTCGACTCGCCGTGGGGTCATAATATCTCGTACACGAGATCTCGTCGAAGAGATATTACTAAAAAACTTATTCCCCATATCTCTTTGCTGGTTTATCTTCTCCTTGTTCGATTTATTGAGCTATCCTAGAATTCCTTGACAAACTAACTAATTATTCTCTGTTTCTTCACCTTCACTTCACATAAATATTATATAATTCATTTAGCTATAAATATAATTTTAATGAAAATATTATTTATTGAGGACGAAGAGGATATTGCATATCCGATCATCTCATTACTTAAGGAACAAAATTATGAGGTGGACTATAAAACAGATGGTCAAGAGGGTTTACAGAATGCTCTAGTCAATGAATATTCTTGCATAGTGCTAGATTTAAATCTTCCCAACATAGATGGGTTGAATATACTTCAAAAAATTAGATCTGAAGATATTGATACACCAATACTTATTCTTAGTGCAAGAGCTCAGCTCGTAAATAAATTGGAAGGATTTAATTTAGGTGTTGATGACTATGTGACTAAACCGTTTAATATGGAAGAATTGTTGGCGAGAATTGATGCATTGATTCGAAGAAGTAGTTTGAATAAAAGTATAAAATTAAAATTTGGTGAAAATATTCTTATTCCGAACAAAAATATGGTTCAGTCTTCTTCTGGACCAGTTTACTTATCAAATAAAGAAACTGCTTTACTTGAATACTTAATTAGAAACAAGTTCGAAATAGTTTCCGCAGAAGAGTTACTTGAACATGTTTGGAATAGTGAGATCGATACATTCACTGATACAGTAAGAACTACAATTAAAACTCTTCGACAAAAGATAGATGCAAAGAAAAAATATATAAAAACCTTTCGTGGTAAGGGTTATATGTTAGTAGATACCAAGAATGAAAAAAATTAAATCTCTCAGTTTTAAACTTTCCTTTATTTATGGGCTATCTTTTTTTCTGAGTGCATTAATACTTGCTATCTTAGTCAATCTAGTTTTACAAAGGACATATGAACCACCTTTTGATGAAATGCAATCTATTTTTTCACAGTATGATGAAAATATAGATAGACTTTTGGATAATCCAGAGGTTCAAGAAGAAGTTAGGTCGATTCAAGAAAAAGCTATTTCAGAGGTAAGATTAAGAATGTCTGTTGCCCTAATATTATTTACAATAGCTTCAGCGGTAACTGGTTATTTCTTATCGAAAAGTATGCTAAACCCAATTAAGAAACTTAGTAAGGCAACTAGGATTATTAATGAAAATAAGCTCAATGCTAAGATAGACAACAAAAATGTAGATGATGAACTAGGCGAATTAGTGCACAATTTCAATACTATGCTTGTAAGGTTAAATACTAGCTTTGAGGCTCAGAAACATTTTGTGGAAAATGCATCTCACGAACTAAAAACCCCACTGACTATCATGAAGTCAAATGCGCAAGGGGCATTACTTCGTAAAGAGATCAGCAGCAATGAACTTAAGAAAGCACTAAAAAAAACGGTTGAATCAGCTGACCGACTTACTAAGTTGGTAGATAACCTACTGAGCTTAGCCCAAACTGGGCTGAAAGATATTGATTTGGAACCAATAGACATAATCTCTTCAATTAACAATTCAATAGATGAAATTAGTAACTTAGCAAAAGAGAAAAACATAGATATAGAGTTTATCCACGAGAAAGAAAAATATATTGTTTTGGGTTCTCCAAATTTACTAAATAAAGTCTGGATAAACCTTTTAGATAACGCTATAAAATATTCAGATAATGGGAGTCCGGTGAAACTAAAAACAAAGAGAAATGGTAAATTTATATCTATTAATTTTATTGATTATGGTCACGGGATACTAGAAGAAAAAACAAAATATATTTTTGACCGTTTTTATAGAATCGATAATTCAAGATCCAAGTCTTCTGGTGGCAATGGAATAGGATTATCTATTGTAAAATCGGTACTTGAACTTCATAACGGACACATATTTCTTTCTTCAGAAATAAATAAAGGTAGTATTTTTAGCGTAACATTGCCACTTATAGAAGAATAATTATAGTTTTAGTATTTTCACATTCATTTCATCTTCCATCAAGTACAATAAAATATTAATTTATTAAAATACGTTATGGACTCAAATACTTTTCCTTTAAAGGGTACAAAATATTATTTATTAGCTATTGCTATTGTATTGCCGCTACTTGTTGCTTCGATAATATTTTTTGTTCTTTTTAGTGGCAATTCATCTACTGGCTATGTATCAAATCAAATGAATTCTATTTTGGGAGACGATCAATTATCGCAACCCGATTCATTTTACAATTATGCTTATGGAGAAATATTTGTAGCATATCGTTCTGGGTTTAGTGTTTCGGTAGAAGTTTATAATTCTTCGGGAGTTGAAGATTATTCATCATCAAAGTGGAGTAAACTTGATGAAGCACAAATAGCAGATGAGCTAGGTGCAACTCGAGTTAGGATAAATCATCCCCAATATTGGGTCGTAGATTCTGTTGTTGGTTTGGAGATAGACGATGGCGATTATGTTATCGAAATAGCAGATATAAACTTACAGAAGGTAAATGAAATTGAGGCAAATATTTTTGATGGTAATGCAAATAATTCCCCATATAGTGAGAATACTTTTAAGTCAAGTCTTGAATTAACCTGGAATGCAGGGACAGAGATTTACGAATTAGTGTCACCATCAGGTGAAGTGTACAGAATGCGATCATATTCCCAATCTATAGATCCAACAATAGATTTAAGCAATTTAAATAAATTGGAAGAAAAGCTAGATTTACCAAGTGGTTGGGAATTTACTAGTCGTACACTTGAAAATGAATTCACATTTTCTGAAGATGAAATAACTTTAGTTGCAGATGATCTTGGGAATAGTTATTTATTACTTAACGAGTAATGATGAAAATTTATCTAAAAAAGACAGGAAGATTTATAAGACAAAATTCGACAAAGATTTTAATAATTATATTTTTCATAACTATAGCTATAACAACAGTTGGAATATTGGCTTATCAAGGCAGACACGAAATACTGAGACGAGTTGAAGGTTTACCTGAATTTACTAGTTCTGCAGGTGAGAGTTTT
Source organism: uncultured Candidatus Saccharibacteria bacterium (assembly GCA_964437465.1). Taxonomy (GTDB): domain Bacteria; phylum Patescibacteriota; class Dojkabacteria; order J137; family J137; genus JAGQLF01. Next base: position 53,247 of record CAYTGI010000009.1, read on the forward strand.
GATGAGATGGTATCGATGCAAGATGGTGTTAAACTTTATACTTCGATTCAGCTACCTTCCGGGGATGGACCATTCCCCACTGTGTTGATGCGGAGTCCCTACCAAGATGTTTCAGCTGTCACTAGAAATTTAATATGTGGAAGATTTGTACGTTATGGTTATGCCTGTGTTGTTCAAGATGCCAGAGGTCAGGGAAAGTCAGAAGGACAGTGGAATCCAGGTGTGAATAATGAAATAGCAGATGGTGAAAATACACTAAACTGGCTAATTGAACAAGACTTCCAAGATGGAAATATAGCTATGGTGGGTTCTTCCTTTCTAGCATCAGTTCAGTATTCAGCTTTAATTGATGGTGCTCCTGCAGAATTAAAAACTATTGTTCCAGCAATGATATCTACCGATATAAGAGAAATCATGTATCAAGATGGAATGTTTAGGCACGAAACATATACTGCTTGGGCAAGCCATATGAGAACATCCAATGATAGTCAAGCAAACTCAAATGCTGGTCAACAATATCAAGATGCACTTTTATATAAACCCCACAACCAAATAGACACAGAAGTATATGGTGTCGAAATGTCTTGGTATCAAGAGATGTTAGCTGCAACTTCCCCAAATAGCGATTACTGGCAAGAAGAAAATAGAGTAAAAATGAGAGAACTTCCAGAAAATATAGAGATACCAATCTTGATGATAGGTGGCTGGTATGACGTATTTTTTGGCTCACAATTTGAAGACTGGCAAAGGTTAGCAACTCAATCTGAAAGTCGCTATGTAATTGGTCCTTGGGATCACTCAGGTAGGACTGGTGAATTAAATACTCCTGATGCGGGTGGCAGAACTTTTCAATGGGATGAAATGCTTCCTTGGTTAGAACATCACTTAAAAGGTGCGCCATTAACTCAATCGACCGGATTACGATATTACGTAATGGGAAGTGAAGGTGAATGGGTAGAAACTGCGGAATGGCCAAATTCGAATAGAAATAAAACGAAAACTTTTTATCTGAAAAACCTTGAGAACTCTAATGATTGCCAATCAGGCGAACTAGCCTCAACACCAAATAAAACTAGTACACAGATTTCATATACATACGATCCTAACAATCCAGTTACTACAAGAGGCGGTTCGGGAATGCTTGCTTATAATTTGAGAGGCTACAACGGCATCAAGCCTGGGACTGCAGATCAAACAGGATTGTGCGACAGAGAAGATGTACTAACATTTCAAACTGATGAATTAGAAGATGGAATGCTGATTTCAGGAGATATAACAGTAAAGTTAGATGTTTCCTCTTCTGCCAAAGATACAGCTTTTACAGCAAAACTAATTGAAGTGTTTGAGGATGGTAGAGAGATTAATATTCGAGATAATATTACATCGCTTGCCTTCAGAAATGGATCTGAAGTACCACTTGAGTACTCACCAGGCGAACAAGTTGAAATAACAATAGAGATCTGGCCAATAGCTTGGGAGGTGCAACCCGGCTCAAAATTACGTTTAGATGTTTCATCATCTGACTTTCCAAAGTTTCATGCACATAGCAATATAGCAGGACCTTGGGCAGAACAAACAGAAGTAACTATTGCTGAACAAATTATTTACGGGGGAAATGTTACATTACAAGTCGAGAAATAAGTTATAGTCAATTTAGTTAATTTTTTAATATTAAATTATGAGAAACATCAGAAAGAACTTTCAATTACTTCCATTTCTACTTATTTTGTGGAATATCATAGATATCATTGTCCATGTAGCTGTGAACTTTGTTGAACCGCTTAGAATTGCAGGGAATATAATTGGTATTGTTGCGGGTTTGATTATTTGGTCTGGAATTATTAAAAAAAGTCTACATGATTATTTATTGATTTCGGCTGTTTTGGTACTGGTACTTAATACCGTCCAAAGTTATTTTTACGGTTATGTAGTTCCAATGTTGGCTTTCATAGGCGTGACAGTATTCCTGTTACTAAGGATTGCTCAAGTTGATGGAATAAACAATGCTCCAAACAAAACTGAAAGTAAGAAAGAGTTAAGGCATCAATGGTGGGTAGCAATTCTTATAACTATAATTGGATTACTTCCTGTAGCCTTATTAGGTGAAAATATGTTGTCAAACACTAATATCGTAGATAATTTGACTTCCAGACAAGAAACCATAGATAAAAAGATGACAGAGCTGCAAAATCCTGATGAAATTTCAGTTGTGCTTCTTGGTGTTGCAAGCCCTCTTGGCCAGACAGATACGAAAACAGCGACTGCAGTCTTCGCTAATGGTCAATTTTTATTGTTTGATGCTGGAAATAACGCACTTACTGAGATATATGAACAAGATTTAGCAATAGAGGAACTAGATGCTGTATTTATTACTCACTTTCATGATGATCACTACGCTGACCTTGGAGAAGTAATGCAATGGTCGTGGATAAATGGTCGACGACAAATATTACCTGTCCATGGTCCTTCAGGTATAACCCAAATAGTCAACGCCTTCGAATCTGCTTATGAACTAGAAGCAAGCTATAGAACTGCTCATCATGGTGAGGAACTAATGCCTTCAGAATGGGTTGATTCTGAACCGGTAGAGTTTGGAATTCCTGAGACCGATGAAGCAGTTACGATTTACGAGAATGACGGCGTAGTTGTAAAAGCCTTTCGGGTAAACCATTCACCAGCAGAACCTGCAGTTGGTTATAGAGTTGAATATCTAGGTAAAACTGTAGTGATTTCTGGAGATACAACAGCTACAACCTCTCTAGCAACTAATAGTATGAATGCTGATATTCTTGTAGCAGCAACTATGAATATGGCTGCAATAGAAAATATTGAAGCTGGATTCAGAGAAATTGGTGATGAGAGAAATGCAACTTTAATGTTTGATATAAGAGATTATCTTATGGATGTTGATGAAGTTGCCCAACTGGCTGAAGATGCAAATGCAGATAAACTTGTTTTAAACCATCTCGCACCTGTACCTCGAAACCGTCTTATGAGTAGCAACCTATACATCAACCCTATGTCCGAGTTATATGGTGGAGAATTATTCGTAGGTGAAGAAGGTATGATAGTAACCATATCTGTAAATGAATAAAGAATTACTTTATTATTCGAATCGGTTGTTGAACTAAGTTCTGAATTTAATTATGAAAAAGTTTTCTATACTTCAGCTTACAATATTTTTGATAGTAGCATTGATACTGGGAGTTGTTTTGTTGGTCTTGACATGGCTTACAGTACCAGGTCATCAGCCTGGTGAAATAATAATCTCGGAAGAGAATATACAAAGACCAATTATCAAAAAAGAAGAAAATGAAATTAAGCAACCAGGCTA
>CAYTGI010000010.1:0-13813 GCA_964437465.1 uncultured Candidatus Saccharibacteria bacterium
GTGCAACGTACCATACTATGTTAATATCCTTTTATGGAGTTAATAAAAAATTACTTATCTATTGCACTTCTTTGTCTTTCAATCAACTTTCAGAGTGATGGGAGAGAGGAAAGATTATGGGCTGAGATATATAGAGCAATGATAAATCAAGATCGTAGTGATTTAACAATAATATATAGAGATCTAGAAGATGGAGAATATACATCTTTACAGATACATAGTGCTGGACAAGTGAAAATTTATACATCTGGAGAAAAAGTCTTTCAAGAATTTAACCCAGATGCAGATCATGTTCACCAAGTGTTCTCAAATGAAGTTGAAGATATTACTTTTGATAATCTAAGACCAGAACTTTATTATAGAACATCGGATGATCAATTTTACGAGCAAGGTGTACTTAGAATTAATGTAACTGGAGAGATTATTTCAATTCAACATACAGATCTCCAAGAAAATCCTTTTTTTGCACAATCACATTTTAGATTTGAGTATGATGAAGATGGAAACATTCTGCATGTAGTGCCTGCTCATATGGAATACAATTTTCCAACATATCGAAACTACTACCTTTATATTAGAGATAATCCTGATTTTGAACCAATTCCAGGTTATAGTGAACAAATTCCGTTAGATGAGTATTGAAGCGATGGATTCAATCTAGATTTTCTTGAAGATGAGAATGATTTAAAAGCATTAGAATATCATATAAGATTTGTTAGGGTCTTTCTTTCATGTCCTATGGATTTTATTCCTGACTTTATTGAAAATCCGGAAGTTGGTATTTTTGATGAATTATCTGAAAACTCTGAAGTATGCTCAAATTAAATGTCTTATAGGTCAAAATTCCAAATAGCTATAAAGTTTATATAAAATCTCTATCATCGTTATTTATAAATTAATCTCAATACTTCAGTGAAATTTAGGTAAAAAAAAGAGCTCCTTTCAGAGCTCTCAAAAATAGTAATCTATTTTTTTTATAATCCTGTATAAAGATCGCCGAACATTTCAATTAAGAAATCAGTATCAGCCTCTCCTAAGATAGAATTAGCATTTTGCTCAATATATTTAGAGATTTCATATTCACTTAATCCTGATTCTAAGAAGTAGTTTTCGTACGCTACTTCAAGAGCTGCTCCTATGCTGATAAGTCTTACTTCAAAATCATTCAAAATATCTTCCATTTCAGCTGTATTGTCAATTCCTTGGTTAGCTTCATCAAGTAGGTCAATTAACATTCTTACTTCATTATCAAGCATTGAATTAATCTCATCTAACGAATTAACAGTAACATCAATCATTTCTTGTGCTATTGCTGTAGGAGTTTGAATGTTTTCTAAACTTGTTCCAAAGTCACCCATTATTACGATCACTTCATCAACAAGTAGGTTTAATTCTTCAACAGAAGGCATTTCATCTTGCATAAGAAGTGCTTCATTGTTGTAGTACATTTCAAGAAGATCATTAGTTACATTAATTCCACTGATTGTAAGATCTTCAACAAACTCAAGATCTTCAGTTTTATCAAATTCATATGCGTAGAAAACTACACTTTCGAAAGCCCAAACTTCAGGCCAATTTGTTTGAATTGCTGTTTTGTCTGATTCACTAATAGTGTAGAAATGTCTTCCTAAAGATTCACTCCAAAATCTATAAACTGGCATTGATCCAGGTTCCTGTTCTAGATGAACACAGAAAGAAACGTTTTCGTATGACCAAGCCTCAGGCCAAGTTTCTTCAACGAATTCTTTTATTTCCAAACTTTCAGCATAAAAGTGTGTTTGGTAAAGATCACTCCAGAATCTGTAAGCTGGAGTTCCAACCTCACACTCTTGTGAGTTATTGTTATATTTACCTGCTAACATTTGAGCTCCTTCATATCCCCATACTGAAGACATTTGAAAGTCGTTCAATAGAACGTCTCTATCTGAGTCAGATTGAGTATAAAAGTGAGCTTCTAAGTCATTACTCCAAAATCTATAAATTGGTGCTGTTCCTTCAGGAATAGAATCCTGTGCGTTAACAGGACTTGCAAGAAATGGAAATGAAGAAAATCCAAAAATTGTAATTGCAAAAAATGCTAATACTTTTCTCATTTGCATATATAAAGTAATAAATATATATAATAATTATACAGTACAAAGAATCTACTGTCACTACTGTATGTCATCAAAATAAATGTAGTATGACCTCAATACTATACTCTTAAGTCCACTGCTCTATGTATTTTTCAATATCAAACTTTCTTTTTAAACCATTAAAGTTCATATATCTAATCTTTCCGAATATATCTCTTTCAGTCCATCCATGATCGTGAAGACCTCCTATAGACCATAAAATACCTGCATATCCATTTGGGTCATATCCATCTAACTCATATTTATCATTTAGATAGATAGCATGCCTTACAGCAATCTCAGGCTCACTAGTCCACTCAAGTAGTTTCTTAGCCCAATACATCCTCATGTATCCATGCATTTTTCCAGTTCTCTTCATCTGATTTTGGGCTGCATTCCAAGCTGGATCATGAGTCCTTGCAGCCTCTAACTCTTCAATTTGATAAATATGCTTTCTTTCATCTTTTCGGTGATCATCTAAAGTTTCTTTTGCCCAATCTTTAACAGAGTCCAATGAATCGTAATTTTTATTGTAGTAACAAAAGTTTTCAGCTAACTCTTTCCAAACTAAAATTTCATTTACTAAAGATTTTGAAAGTTTATGATCAGTTATTTTATCAATTGGGATATCTTTCTTTTTTGATATATCTAATAAAACTCTTAAAGATGAAATCTGACCAAAATGTAGGTAAACACTTAAATTTGATTGTCCATCTTTTGACGGCTCATTTCTATCGTGAGAATAATTCTCTAACTTATTTCCAATGAAATCATCAAGCAGTTTACAAGCCTCATCTTCTCCAGATTTTACAATGGGATTGTAATTGTTAACTGATTCAGCTTTTACACTACTCTGGATCTTATCCCAATTATTTTTTTCAAATTTAGCATCTGCAAATTTTATTTTTTTAATTTGTTCTGGTTCAACAAGATATGTCTTTAATTTATCAAATAACTTTGGTCTTATTGTTCTTGCAGCAAACTCCTGTTTATCCGAAGCTTCCCAAACAGGCACTAGATTATGAGTATCAACTAAGTAGCATGGCGTATGCGACTTAGTTGCAAAGTCTTTTTTAACCTTTCGAGGGCCTCTTAATGGAGAAAAATCAAAGTAAATAACATTTGGATTAAATTTATTCTCCCATTCATTATAAGATTCTAATGCTTCTCCAACATTTACTATAAAAGGAATATTTAAGTCTCTTAAATCTTTCTCTAACTTCTGTAATCCCTCAAACATCCATGAATATATATTTTTTATTCGATTTTTAACTTCGGGGTAAACATTAAAACAAACGATTAATGGCTTTTCAAAATTCTTAGCATGTTTGTATGCCGCAATTAAAGCATGATTATCTCGAACTCTTTGATCTCTAGACATGATGTAAAGAACAGAATCTCCATTAGTCTTTTCTATATCATTTAACTTCTTGATTCGTTTTTTTAAGACATCTGACATAAAAAAATATAACACAAATATAACGCTATATTCATAAAGAACACCAAGAAGATATTAAAGAGAGTTGAATTTATTGAATCTGTTCAGAACTATTTCTAATTCAGTAAAACCAGGTAATTCATCTTTATCTAAACCAATTTCTGTTGCTTAAATAGATAGTGTTAATATATCCTACTTAGATTTGATATCAATGTTTTTTTATGTTTGATTATTTTTTTCTAGCTTCTTCAAAAGCTTCTTCTTCGCTTTTTCCTTCAATCTCTCCTTTTTTACTCAACTCTTCTAAATCTAGTTTTTTAAGTTTGAAACTAAATGTACTACCTTTTCCGAATTCACTATCTACTTCTAATTCACTGCCAAATTCTTTAAGAAGACCTTTAATTACATAAAGTCCTATTCCAGTTCCCCCTGGTCTAACAATCTTTCTGTCTCCAATTTTTCCTTCACTATCTAAATGTGTATTTGCTCTAAAGAATTTCTTACCAAGTTTTGCAATATCCTCATCTCTTAGTCCTTCTCCTGAATCTTCAACACTTACTCTTATATGATCTTCGCCCTCAGAGGAAACTATTACTTTGACAAAACCTTCATATGTGTACTTTACGGCATTGCTCACCAAGTTATCTACGATTTGTTGTATTGCAGTTCTATCAACATGAACATAAGCATTGTCTTTAACCTCAGAAGTAAGCTTAAGACCTTTTTCCTCAGCTTGGTCTTTAAATGCAGTCATAGTATCTTCAATTACATCTGCAATAGCTACTTTTTCAAGATTAATTTGAATTCTATTATTCTCAAGCCTTGCAGATTGCAAGATAGTCTCCAGTAAATCTTTCTCTCGTTTAATATTTCTAATTGCAATTCTAAAATACTTCTCATACTTCTCTTGATCAATATTTCCAGAGGTTTCCATTGTATCTATCATAACTAATGCATTTCTCGCTGTTCCTAAAGGGGTTCTCAACTCATGCCCTAAAATATCCATCATATCTCTTTCTTTTCTCAGTTGTTCTCCTAACTGCTCGTTTCTTAATTCAAGCTCTGTAGTTGCCTCGTCTACTTTTTGTTGTAAAGTTTTATTAAATTGCTTTACTTCTTCAAATAAGAACGATCTATTTAAAGCTGCTTCAGAAAGCTGATCTAAAGTGTTTAACAGCCTTAAATCATTAACTTTATATAATGAATCAGCTTCTTTCTTTCCAAGTACGAGGACTCCTTTAAAATTTTCTCCTGATAGATAAGTTACATACCTAAGAGCTAAATTATTCATAAAATCCGCAATAGATTTTTTCATTGGATCAAGCTTTATTTTGTCATAAATCAGTTCTTTCTTCTCCATTCCTTCCAAAAATGACAACAGAAATTCTACATCTTTTTCATCTAATACATTGCTTTCAGAAAAATATAGTTTATTATTTTCTTTTAGCTTTGCTGCAATTAATACGAAGTTTGGTTTAATAGTTCTAGATACTGAAGTTTTAAGTATTGAAAAAATTTCATTTAACGTTGTTACTTGGGAGAGATCTTTAGAGATCATTTCAGATTCATCAATAGCATCGTAGCCAGGATTAATAAAACGAACATTTATCTCCTCATTAAAAAATCTGTCAAAAAATTGATAAGTTAGGATAAAAACTGCTCCAATTATTGGGGATGTAAGAGCTAATGGCAAAAGAGGATCGCTGCCTAAAAAAACTATTGCTACCCTATATAATACAATTGAAAATCCAATAGGAATTAAAGATAGTAAAAGTAAATAGATAACTTTACCAATAATGAATCCAATATCTAAAAATTTGTAAAAGGAAATGGATAATGCAAGAAATGCCAATAAAATAATTGTTGAATAATCACCAAAGTAATAGTATCTGGTTATTCCAAAAAATATTGGTAATGTAATATTAAAAACAATATTTAATATATAGAATACAGCTAGACCGTAAAAATAGATTATTAATTGCTTTTTAGTTATCGAATTAGCTTTTACATATGTTTTTATTAATACAAAGATTGTTGCGAAGATCATAATCGCAACAGCTATTAAAAAAGGATACATTCCTCCTCCATATAAAATTTGTAAAGCACCATTTCTGCTTATCTGAAATCCTCTAAGTACTAAATCCCCAAATCCTGCAGCAAAACCAGAAATAATACCCAAGAAAGTTACTATCACAGTAAGCTGATTGTACTTATGCCTCCTTGGAGATGTAGAAAGCGAAAAATAATAGATAAGTAAAAAGAATATAGGAGTAATAAACCATGCTATTCTCAAAAAAAGCATCGTTAAATCTGGATTATCAATTATACGTGCAAAATGAGCAAAATTTACCCATGTAAACATACTCAACGATAATCCAGAAAAAATCCTCTTAATTGTTCTCTCGCTATCACTAAACCAAACAACCCCAAGAAGAAAAACCCCAAATAAATTTAGAAGAAAAACAAGTATATTCTGATAAAACTCAACTTCAGCCATTAAAAACTATTTGTACTAAAATGCCGATTAATACAAACAGTATATATTGGAAACCGATGAGTATAAAGTAGCTATATTTTATTTCTTTAAAAGCCTTTCGAATCACATAGATTGGGACTAGCGATACTGTTAGATATGCAAGGTATATCGGATTTTCTGTTGAAATTAGAAAATACAGAGATAACCCTCCGAGTAAGAGGAAACATACAGCTAAAAGCTCTAAAGTCCTGTCTTTATCTAAAAGCACCGGTAGGGTTATAAGACCTGCTTTCTTATCCGATTTAATATCTTTAACGTCAAAAAAAATCTGAATAAACATGCTTAAGGCAAAAATATAGAAAATATAAAAAAGCATCTCCCCATTTCTAATTAAGTTAGAAGCTGTTAAATCACCAGAGATTACATAAATTATGACCGGTACAAAGCTAAAAAATACAGCAACATAAAAATTCTTAAAAAGGGGAATAAACTTAGTAATTTTTTTTGCAAGAATTGGATATAAGATTCCACTACTGATGATTAAAACTGTAAAAACTACAATTGGCATCCCAATTATAAAAGATATGCCTAAAGATATGCCTAACGCAGTTAAAATATATAGAGCAAGAATAATACCAATGTATTTGATATAGCCTTCAATATGCTTACTCCTTTCAATATTTTCTTCATAATCAGACTTGAAATCTCTCCACCTATCAAACATATAAATAGGTTCTACAATTAAATATATTAAAACAAATGATAGTATTGTAATATTAATATTGAATGCTACACCGAAAAACACATATAGAAGGGCTGCACTAAGAGCCATCATATGCCCTCCAAAAATAAATTCTTTATAGATTTTATCTATCATTTTGTTACATTTAATATATAACTATGGTATAATTGTCAGTACATAATAACAGTTTTATTATGAAAAAAGAAGACACGTTCCGAAAAGAGCTGACATCTCTCAAAGAAGAAATCGAGAAACAAATCGAATCTTTCCTCAACTCAAAAATAAAATCCGCAGGTAAAATTTCTAGATATAACCAAAACGGAATAGCCGATATAAAAGAGTTTACATTAAGAGGTGGCAAAAGAATCCGACCTATTCTTTTATACAAAGTTTATACAATGTTAGGTGGAAATGACATGAAAAAGGCATTTAAAGCATCCATCTTTATGGAATTAATGCAAACTTATGCTCTAGTCCATGATGATGTTATTGATCATTCAGACTTAAGGAGAGGAAAACCTAGTATGCATAAAAAATATGAGAAGTTAAGCCATGATGCTTTTGATAATAAAGATCCAGAAAGCTTTGGTAAGGGGATGGCAATTAATATTGGAGATATTACCGCTCACATAGCCTTTCAGGCCCTTTTCGAAGCAGGTTTTAGTAGTACGAAAACTTTAGATGCATTAAAACATGCACACTATCTATCTGAAAACCTTTACCATGGTCAGTTACTAGATATTTTGCTTGAAAACTTACCTAAACCATCAGAAGAATACATACTAAAAGTACAAGAATATAAAACATCTGTTTATACTTTCCAAATGCCAATGCAAGTTGGCGCAATGCTTGCTGGTTGTAATAAAAAAGATTTAAATGCTCTGGCTAAAATTTCAAAACATGCAGGAATAGCTTTTCAAATTAAAGATGATATTCTAGGTATGTTTGGAGAAGAAGAAGAGGTAGGTAAACCAGCTGATTCAGATTTGAAAGAAGGCAAGATGACATTATTAATTCTAAAAGCTCTTGACTCAGCAAAAAATGGAAATAAGACAACATTAGTTAAGGCTTTAGGTAATCCACACATAACAAAAAGAACTTTAAATGCTGTAAGAGAAATTATTATTGAAACAGGCTCGTTAGAATACTCAGAATTCTTAGCTGAAGAACACGCCGAAAAAGCAATTTCTCTCATTAAAAGACAAAAGAACTGGAAGGAGAAAGATAAGAAATTTATTATTGATGTAATAAACTTCGGAATTAAGAGAAAGAGTTAATTACAGCTTAGTATTTAACTTTGAAGCTGTGTCTTTAACTTCATTTTTCTTAACACTATCGAATACCTCTTTTTCTGTACTACCTGCTAGAACTTTTTTACTGTTTAACTTCTCTAAATCTAGCTTTTCGAGGACAAAACTAAATTCACTTCCTTTACCGAACTCACTTTTGATTTCTAGTTTACTACCGAACTCTTTAAGTAAGCCTTTAATTACATAAAGCCCAATTCCAGTTCCTCCCGGTCTTACAATCTGTCGACCTCCAATCTTACCTTCACTCTCTAAATGAGTATTAGCTCTAAAGAATTTCTTACCAATATGCTCAAGATCTTCTTCATTAATCCCTTCACCAGTATCCTTCACCATTATTCTAATATGACTATCCCCCTCAGGGAGTACTTTTACAACTACCTCTCCTTCGTATGTATATTTAACAGCATTGCTAACTAAATTATCAATAATCTGTTGTACTGCAGTTCTATCTACCTTTACATAGGCATTTTTAACTTCATACTCTACTTTAAGATCAAGTCCCTTTTGTTCAGCCTGCTCCTGGAATGCTGTTATAGAATCATCAATAACATCCTTAACAGCAACCTTTTCTAGATTCATTTGTATCCTACTGTTTTCTAATCTAGCTGACTGTAAGATTGTTTCTAAAAGAGTTTTCTCACGTCTAATATTTCTTATTGCAATATCGAAATATTTATCGTACTTCTCTGTATCCGACTTTCCAGCTTTATCTAGAGTTTCCATCATGACTAAAGCATTTCTTGCAGTTCCAAGCGGAGTTCTTAGCTCATGACCTAGAATATCCATCATATCTCTTTCCTTTCTTAGCTGTTCTCCTAATTGTTCATTTCTAATAGCCAATTCCTGAGTAGCCTCATCAACTTTACCCTGTAGAGTCTTATTAAACTCTTTCACCTCTTCGAAGAGGAAAGAACGGGCTAGAGTTACAGAGAAGATGTCTGTTAATGTCTTTAAAAAACTAATTTCTGTTGATGTATATGGTATACTGGCTTCTTTTTGACCCAATAGAAGCATAGCAATGCTACTTCCTTCCTGATCCATAATTGGAACTATTACAGATAACTTATTTTCTTTTGCAATAGATATAAGCTCATTTAAAAAATTTTCAATATTAGATTTTTTTTGAGGTATCCCCTCCTCAAACTCATCAATAGCAAAATAACCTAAGTTAATTTTATTAAAAACCATAAAGATCTTTTGGATATCAGCTTCACTCAGATTAATTTTTTCTCTCCCTTCTTGCATATCAAAGATATTTCCATGTTTAATTATAATCCCTTTTGAACTTGGCCTTATAGTTTTTGTCAATATATTTATTAAATATTTCGCGTTTTCTTTGTAATCAAGCTCTAAACTAATATTATTATTAAAATCAGTGATCACCTCATTAGGATCGTATCCAGGATTAATAATTTTGGATTCAACGTTTTTTCTGATGTAGGTGTTGTAAGAGTTATAGGCAAAGACAAAGAATAGGGAAAAGAATATACCCAGAAATAATGACTCTAGGCTATATACCCCTCCTAGCAAAAACACATCGATAGTAACAAATAAATAGAAGGCTACATACACCACTAATCCAGCAAGTGAAAAATAGGTAATCTTTCCAATCAATACTCTTATATCAAAAAGCCCATGCTTCAAAAGCATATAGGCAGTTGTCGAAATAAATATTAAAGAAGCTAACGGGCCAACAATTCCAATCTCAGAAAACCCTAACAACGGCAATATAATTGTAGCAACTACAGCTACTACCAAAGATGTAATAAAACTCGCACCAAAAAGAAACAACTGTACCTTATCAACTCCTTTAGAAACGATATATTTTCTAACTATTGTCACTAGAGAATCAATTCCAAATGTAATTATGAATGGAATCACTAATGTATATAAAATTCCTGGTTCAAAAACAACGCCATCCGCAGTAGTTACATCGATTGACTTGACGTTATACTCAGTCAAAATAAAAGGCATAAAAATAACTCCTGGAATCAATGATAAAAAAAGCCATTTGATTGAATAGCTATCAGTAGGTTTTGGAAAGAGTTTAGCAAAATTCCAGAAAAAAATTATTATAAAAATTGCAAAAGCCAATGCTAGTCTTACAAAAATCAAAGCCGTTTCATTATTGGTAGAATTATCAACAATAAAATTTACAAAAACCCACCCAGATGCAGAAACTGTTAAGAGCACAAAAACCCTGCCAATAAGTTTCTTAGTTGAGAAGAGTACATAAAATGCTAAGAAGAAACTTATTAATAATGTTGTAAAGTATATTAGGTTTGTTAGTGTAATCATATTTATTATGTATAATTAAGATTACAAGAAATAATAGCTAAACTCTACCCCTCAATTAACATATCTCCTTTAACCATAATATCCCAATACCTCTTTTTCATTGAAATTAAAGCAGTTAATACCTTCGTATCTGATACTATATTTATTAACTCATTTAAACCAATTACTGTTGCTAATATTTCTGTTTTTCCAGATGATGTTTTGCCAAGAAAATTATTGTCTTTAGGATTGATCATATCAATCCTGACTATTTCTTCCACTTTTTTACTAAATTTTTCTAATCTGACTCTTAGATTCCTAGGAAAAATATTAAAAGATCTCAAGTAGAACCTCAATGCTGTATTTATTGCAGCTCTAGTTATCATTGAACTTGAATTTGGGTCTGTTGCTTTCTTAAGTTCTATAAATTGACTTAAAATCTCAGACATCTTATTGCCAGGTATCTCTGTCTGAGTCCACATAATTAATGAAATAGGTAGATTAATACCGTTACTATTTAAATCATTTGAAATCTTAGCAATTGGAGCTACGGTTATCATACCAGACAACATTCTATAAATGTATACCTGCCTATCTCTTAGGGATAGTTTTGAATATATAGGAACTGAAAGAATTGAATTTCTCATATACTCTGGTAACTTCAAAAGTATCTCTGGATTTTGTGAGATAGATTCTAAATAACTCCAGATTGCATCAGCCCTACCATTTTCAGTAATACTAGAAATTATCAAATCTGAACTTACAAATAACTGAGCATAGTTCACATACCTACATTCATTTAAAATACCATACCTGTAGAACAGTGCTTCTAAATATCTTAAGTTTAAATTGTATTCATCTCTAACTCTTTCTGGTGCTCTTTCATCTAATGGTAAATACTCTTCTATACTTTTTTTTACTTCATTTATTACAGATTGATTTTCATTTGATCCAATTACTGCTCCAGCACCAACTACTCTTCCATCAAAAAGCATAACATTAATATTACCTATTAGACCTTCAGATGTATTTAAGTAATTATCGAACCAACTTCTTGCAGCTTCTGTACCAGAATACCATTCTTCTTCCAAAAGCTGCCCTGACTCATATCCAACTTTCCAAGCTTCTCCAAACCTTCTTGATTCTTCAAGCCCCAAGGATGCTAAAATCCAGGCTGACTCATTTGGATTAGACAAAATATCTTCTCTAGATAAGCTTAAGAAATTTACACCTGGAATCGGACTTAAGCTATGAGAAAATTTCTCAATTACGCTCTGATCGATCATAATTGGTTCCTTTCCAGATGAATTTACTATTATTTCTACTGAACTAAATACGCTCTCTATTAATGAAGCATCCAACCTATCTTCAAGACGCTTAACATCACTTTCTACCCTAAGAAGATCTGACTCAATCTCGTTAATTCTTCCTAAAATGTCAAAAAGATCCGACATAAACTAAAGAATGTAAAAACCTTGACTATATAAACTTGTCACTTAGCTTTGACAATTGTACCAAGAAGCTAGTAATAGTACAATAGATCAGCTGTTATCAATGTCTATAAATGTTGACATCTTCAAGATTCAATTGATATAATTATGTAGGTTATATATGTTAATAATAGATTATGAAGTCAGAACAATTTGGATACCATTTAACACTTGATCTATATAAATGCCCCAAAGAGAAATTAGAGAATCTAGATATTTGCTACGATGCGTTAATTCAAGTAGTAAAACTTCTTGATATGAAAGCATTAATCTCACCTTATCTAGTTAAAGCAGAGAGCAATGAAGATGATGGGGGAAAGGATCCTGGTGGAATTACAGGTTATGTGATAATTGCAGAATCTCATGTAAGTATACATACTTTCCCTAAAAGAGGATTCGTTAGTATTGACGCATACTCTTGTAAAGTCTTTGATTATGATATCGCTAAAAATTTCTTTAAAAAAACTTTTGAACCTGAAGATATAGAAGAGCATAGGCTAGATAGAGGAACAAAGTATCCACAAGAAAATATTTACTAGTAATTAGTGTTCTTCTTGTACAGTATCAACTGCTAATGCTTCTCTTTTCCCAAAAAGCCTAAAAAGTGTTGCTTTAGATAAATACTTGGTCTCTTTGATCCCTATCTGTGGGTCTTTCAATATTGGAATTATCAAAAATCCTATTTCATTTAGTGATGCAAAAACTCTAACCCAATGCCGAGAACTTTCTGAAAATCTTAAGAACGTAGTATTTTTTCCGTGAAATTGATCGCTCTTTTTAAGCATTGTAGAAATTGTCTTAGGAACACCATAAGTTGCTGACATATATAGTGCTGTGTATAGTGCCGGAGCCCCACCAAGGCCTGGAATTGCCTCATAGCTGATAATAAAAGCCATGTCTAAGCCACCAGACAAAATTTTATAGTATGTGAAATAACCCAACCCAAGACAAGCAAGTCCAGCAACAAAGTCAACCTTAGATGTCCTAACCTTACCTTTTTTAAAGCTATCAGCTAAATCAAGAAGCAATAGTCTATCTTTATCTGAAAGCTTTTTCGACTCTAAAAGTGAATCAATCTCTTGTATTTTTACGAATAATGAAATAATTTCCTCTTTCGAGCCTATACTAGAAAGCTGCACATCTATTTTCTTAATGTACTCCATTCTCAAGGCCTCATACTCAATAGCTTTCTTAGGATCTGTAAATAGTAAGTCTATATCTCTATCTGCAATGTCATTAGTCATTTGTTTGAGTTTTTCTAATAATAACAACGCTTCTTCCCCTCTCTCGAATGATAAAATCTGCTGCAAAAGATCAGCTCGCTCTATTTCTTTCTTTTTGACTTGTTCGGGTAATAAATGATTTGGATTATTATTTATGAAATCATGAATACTTCTATAGAAAAACCTATCCAATCTATGCAAAGGTACATCGTAAATACGATCTGCTTCAGGGAACTCTTCAATTTGAGTAATATTTTCGCCTTCATCTAACATAAACAATTATATCATGATTCTATTCCCACATTCACATATAGCTTTTTAAGTAGTATAATTAGTAAAGCTAAATTTACGAATGTTCAAAACCAATTTATGAGGGACGAAATAGGAAAAAAAATTCGATTCTTCAGAAAAAGGGCAAAATATAGCCAGTTCCAGTTAGAACTTGAAATGGAAGCTTCACATGGAAGCTTAAGTAGAATTGAGAATGACTTAGTAAGTCCTACAAAAGAAACAATTAACAAGTTATCGGAAATTTTGAAGCTATCAGATAGAGAAAAACATTACTTAGATGGTAAATTTTCATCACCTCCATCTGAAGAAGAAATTAACGAAGCTATTAATCAAGTTTCTATTCTATTTAATAGCGAAAGTACCTTTTCATATTTAGTTGACGAAGGCTTCAATGTCGTCTGTGCGTCAAGAGGATTAAAACTTTTCTTAGGTATTGAAGATAAAGATCATCT
>CAYTGI010000010.1:13823-30191 GCA_964437465.1 uncultured Candidatus Saccharibacteria bacterium
AATTCTTTTTGATAAAAATATTAGAGTAATTAATAAAATTGATAGCGATTTTGTTGAAGAAGTTCTATACAACCTAGTCTCTAGATATATTGATGAATGTTATTTTATGTACGACAGAAATCATTATAGAACTTTCAATATGCTCCTCAATACAGAATACACACTAAAATCTATCTACTCAAAAGCTAAAAAGGATCATATACCTTTCAATTCCATTGAGAAAAGAAAAATAGTATTTAATATAAACGGAAAAAAGCTTGAGGGATACTATTCTAACGAAGCATTAACGTCAAATTCCAGATTTGAAGTCATTGAATATATTTTCGACAATAAATCTTAAAAACATTGTTAATTTATAGTGGCTACTATTTCATTTTTGATTATAAAATTTTCCATCTTCCTTATCAGCGCAAGCAAAACAAATATTAATGTCGCCGTTTTTACATCTGTCGATCAGCCCAGAACTAAAGTTACAAATGATACTTAAATCGTCATTTAAAAAAACATAATGCTTGGTGTGTTTCTAAAGCTTCATTATACATGTCATGTTCAAAACCTAAGTCATTCATCAACTCAAGAATACTCTTATTTATATGATGACTGGGATTTTCTTCAAGTGAGATAAAATCACCATACCTTTTTAATAGAATATTGTCCTTTTTAGCCAGAGCTACTCCTTGCAGCTTCATACTACTACTGATACCAGTTATATCTAAAATACACATATCACATAGTCAAGCTTAAATTTGCTTAAAATTACTATCAAAAAGATAAATACTATTTTCTTTTTGACCAGTTAAAGTATTTTCCTCAGTAAGATAAACTTTAAAAGAATTATCTACTACTTCAACATCATGTATTGTCACTTGAGTATTTTCATTATTAAAATTAAGAGGATGGATTACTCTCTCTAGAGTGGAATTCCCAATGTTATACAACCATAAACCTCCATATTTTTCATAACCACTATAAATATTTTTACTAACTTCTAGACAAGCCTCAAGCTCAGAACCACTATTGCTACAACCAAAACTGGCAGATCTAATTAAAAAAAGAATATACTCGTTGTCTTTAATATCAATAATATCTGGTGCAAACCAAAGATAAGGATTATCCTCAAACTCTAATGAAAATACCTCTTCTCCGGATTTAGATATTAATATTGATGAAATATTTGCAGACGGAGCGGTATTCTCCAATCGAATTAACTCAAATGTATATTCAGGTGGATCAAAGAAATCATAGTTTTCTCCTTCTCCAGAAAAAGCAATATCTGTGTCTGTAATGATATTAAAGTTTCCTTTATCAAAGCTACCTAACCAAATTTTACTTACATTATTTAATGATGATTTATTCTTGAATCCCATATCTAGATGTCCATTCAAATCGTAGTCAAAAAAAACTATATCATCTATTTCTTGACGAGCTGAGATTGTTAAATTTTTAAAGCTGTTAACAAATTCAAACTCATTCCACTCTTCTTTTCTTTTAAATATATCTATACTGCTACAGGTGTAAGAGTGTTTTTCAACCTCACTTCTACAATCGTCTGCTTCAGGATAAATAAAAAACACATAGTCTTCTGTACTTGAATAATTTATCAAATAAGGATAAATAATGGAGCCGAACATAGCTGTTGGAGAATACATTTCATTAAAGTAATCATAAAGGATACTTTTTGAAAAAGAACTATACCCTTCTCCCTCAATACTAATAATTTCCTCAGGATCTTTTTCAACATACTCGTATATTATGTCTGGCTTGGCTACTTGAATATTATAGGTGTTAGATATATAAACAAAAGCTATTAGAGCGATTATACCCAAAAGCATAAAGAAATGAGATATTAGTTTAAAAATAGAAAGTATTATTTTCTTCATAATTTTTTTTTTAAATGGAATAATTTATAATTCTATACATCCAGCTCTTATGGTTTGTTCTCCTCCATATTGCTCTACCATACCTGAGTATGTACATACTGTATGTTCATTTTGATACCCAGAGTGAAAGTTAGGACCACCAACTGCCTCTAGATGCCCAATTCTGTCTAAATCAGCTAAGAAAAATAATTCCCTTATATCTAAATGAGAAAAAATATCATCTGAAGAAATATAATCTCCTTCAATAAAATCATTTTTCAAATTATCATTTTGAACACTATACATACTTTCAAAAACTTCTCCAGATATTCCCTCAATTTCTTCACCGTTCCAATAAGAAACTTCAGCTAAAACCCTATAACTGTTTTCTAAAAGACTAAATTCTTCTATAATGTAGTTCAACTCACCTGAAGTAGAATTGCCTATGTGATCAAAAATAGATTCTGATACTTTTTCTGTTGTTGTACCAAAATTATTTATCTTTTCTATATCTCTAAGAATTTCAGAGAGGAACAAGTTTATTGATTCATCCGATGTCCATTGAATATAAACTTCGTAAAAAGGGAACCCTAAAAAATCTTCCCCTATATACACCTTTGTATCTTGAGAAAGTTGCCATATGTTATCCTGTGACCTTTTTGTTAAATCACCCATCAAAGATATGTAGTTACCATAAGTATTTAAATCTGCTTCTTTTTCTTTTTTTGTAAGCAGATGTATTGAAATTTCATATGGCTTCTCTTTAAATTCAAAATTAAGTACAGACCTTTCTCCTGGTGTTAAATTAAATGACCAGTCTTTTGGAATTTGAAATTTATAGCCATTTACTGAGACTTCTTTAAGAAGAATAGCTGGGTTTTGCTTTTCATTATCAACTAAATTAATAGCAAATATAGAAATAACACTAATAAGAACTATGCTCAATAACCCCATTATATATTTGTAATTTATCATAATTAAGTTTTATTTATGTATTAATTATATGAAAATGAGTATGAGAAACCTACATTAGGGTTTTCATAATCATAAATAGCACCATTTCCCGTAAAGTCATATTCCCAATGGTCTTCACTCTTCATCAAGTTTGTGTAAGAGTCATTTACAACTATTCTTCCATCATATGTATAACCTTTTACTAAAATTATATGTCCTAAAGAATCATTGCCCAAAGCCTGAATAATGCCACCATCTTGATCAATTACAGTTTTAACCCAACTCATATAGCTGTTTTTGCTTTTACCTGCAAAATTATAATATTCGATTTCTTCAAGAGCATCTTGAGGTTTCAATACATTTACACCATGTCCTGCCCCCGTCATATAACTCGCAATATATTCCCAACCATTTATATTACAGTTAAATCCACTATGCGGTATCGCCGTGTAACTAAATGCACCTCTTATATTACTCATATTTGGCGTACTTGGACATCTTCTAAAATCATTAATTACTACTCCATCAATTGAATAAGTATATTTTTTGTTACCATAAAATTGATTATCAGGTAGTATTCCGTTTTGAATAAGCCCCATTACAGCTGCATTTGCTCCACACATCATCCAGCCATCTATTGGATCTCCTAATTCTCCTGACTCATTTAAATACTGATTAATATAAGGAGCATCATTTATCTTCGCGCAAGTTATATCAAAAGAATCGTTTGGATTTACATATTTCTCCATCCCATATCCTGAACAAATATTCTCCCAATCTATTTTACAAACCCTATTTTCTAAATATTCGTTTTCTTTACATGTAATCCACTCATACTCACACAACCACCCTCCCTCAAACTCCTGGCAGAGCATTCCTTGCTCCTCTTCTTCATAAGCCCATCCCTTTGGAAATCCATAAAAGCCAGCCGTTCCACCACTTTCTTGGTGCTTTTTCCAAATTCTTCCAAAGACCATGTTAGTTCCTTGTTCAGAAGAATAATATATTGTTCCATTATTTGAAAACTCTTGATATTCACCACTAGTACTATATGGAGAAGTTGCAGCTTTAGCTTTATTCATAGTTGGCAATCCTAATATCTTACATTGGTCGATATCTTCCGTTCCTCCTAACTTCTGGTCGTAATATGTCCCTCTAAAATCATTATCTACTTGTAAGTCAAAAGATTGTTTTAGCTCTGGATTATATATTCTATCAGAATAAAGATCTTTACTTACATGCCATTTAATTTCGTTTTTATAAGTTCCGCAATACACTGTACCTTCACCCTTGTATCTATTAGAGGCCCCTTCAGTTATTTGATTTCTTGCATAGTGAATAGCATATTTATTTGCTGGAACTGCATAGAAATCTATCCTTTCATATTTCCATATATCTGATAAATCATTTTTTATATAGTTCGCTTCATTAGAATCTATTGTATAAAAATGATTCATGTAAGTATTACTCCAAAATCGTTGTACGGGATTAATATTACCTCTACCTCCACTATCGTAAGTATAAAATCCAATATCTTCATAAGCCCAAACATCAGGCCATGTATTCTCTACTAATACTTTATCGGAATAACTTATTGTATAAAAATGTGCTTGGAGCGAGTCACTCCAGAATCTATAAACTGGTTTAGTATCTGGAACTTGTTCTTCGTATACATAAAATGCTATCTGCTCATACTCCCAGGTATCACTCAAATTATCTAAAACATATTCTTTTTCATTAATTGTATAAAAGTGCCCATTGTTAGCAGAACTCCAGAATCTATGTACAGGAACTAACTTATCCCAAACAATACCTGGTCCGCCGTACCCAAATTCATCAATAGTTTCAGAGTCTCCTAGATTACTTAGCCCTAAAATTATTGGACTATTTATCTCTCCATATTGAAAGAGCAGCTCAGGATCTATCGCATAAGTTGATCCATCCTTGTTATATCTATGAGCTTCAAAGTGTAAATGACATCCTACATCTCCTTGACCTGGTCCTGTTACACTTGGCTCCTGGCCATGAACTGTTGCAGTAGCATCTAGTTCATGGCCTCTCACATACCCAGTATTACCACTTGTACCGATCGCCTCGCCTTGTTCTACTTCCTGACCTGGCAATACCCAAACTTCATCTAAATGCCAATACCTTGTTTGGAATTTATATACTTCTCCTGTTTCAGGATCGGGCTCAGACTCGTGTTCAATAATTACATAATTTGCTGGAGTTTCTACTGTACTCTCATTACCTAAATCAATACCTTCAGTAAATGTAGTCAAAACAACTCCTTTCGCAGCGGAGTAAAGCTCAGTCCCGCAGTACAATCCGTAGTCAACTCCCGCATGGTATTTACCTTCTCTTTCTCCAAAATCACTAGTAATTCCTACATCGTAATAGTTTCCATCGGGATCAATATTCGGGTCTTCATAGGCTCTTTCAAACTGTATATAATCAACCCAATTGTAAGTTTGGCCGTCTCGATTTAAGCAAACGAAGCTATCCATCATCCATCCACTTAAACCATCAAGAGTTAAGATCTGTAGCCAAGAATTGCCTTTACTATCAGGTACTTCTTCTAGAACGTAAAATTCTTCTTCTAAAGTTAAATACTTAATTGTTTTACTGTTCCAATCCGGAGCATTTTTTAAATATGTAATCCTTGAATTACATACAAATGCTTTTTCAAAATACGTGTTGTTCGGTTTAAATTCAGGAAGATTTTCTTGAATAGCCTTTTCACAATCTAGGTCATCTATACTAATCCATCCAATTTTATTTCCATCAAACTGAACTTGTGCAAACTGATCTCTATAGTTAAAGGCATTTACTTTTTCCCCACTTTCAAAAACTTGAATGATATCAGAATCAATTTCAGGAGAAATTAACAATCTAGTACCCCCAGCAACATTACAACTTACTGTCTCATAACCACCCCCTCCAAAATCATCTTCATAAGGGTAATCTGGAAGACCTTCTTCAAGATCATTATCAAAAGGATCTGCTATTACTATTGGCAAGTCATAAGTACTTACACTTTTCTCACTAAACCAAGTTATTCCCTCTTCTACAACATCTAACTGTAAGATATAGTTTCCAGGTCTATCAGGAGTATCTACTCGTAATCTCACGTCTTCATATATTTGCTCTGGGCTAAGAAAATCATTTAAAATATATCTATTTCCGTTCCATCTATAAAAGTAGTTCTGATCAATGTTGTACCAGTGAAAAGAGATATTAACTGCATTGCCAATGTTCGGGTACCATGTAAAATTAGATGTATTTTCTACATCAAACACAAGATTAATTTTCTCCCCTGTGTAATAAGATTCAGGGAAGTCTTCTAAGGAATAGGTGCCTATAGACGATAAATAATCATCAGTATTAATAAACTCTGCTCCATATTTTTTTACAAAACTTCCACCATCTGAGTTATCTGAGATAATAATTATTGAGTCGCTAGTCTCATAAATATTTCCAGCTTCATCCTTTAATCTTAGAAACGCGCTTGCAGTACCCTTCTCTACCGGCAGTAATTCCTCAAACTCTACTTCATCTTCAAATTCAGCCCATTCACTCCATTTACTGTTTCCAAGGCTGTATGAATATAAAACTGGATCATCAACATTATCTTCATGACTTTCTATTGTTAAACTTACATTAAGATCAGCAGTAGCTCTATCTCCGTTATTGATAAGGATTGAACCTCTAGGGGCTTTCGTATCTAAAATTATCAAATCGCAACTCCAGCCTGACTCGTTATCTCTAACGTCTTTTACCTTTACACATATTTCTTTCTCTCCGTCTATATTACCCTTTAATAAATAGTCAGGAAATGTTTGTTGAAGCCCTTCATTAATATCCCAACTTTCCCACTCTGTTTCTTTACTTTCTCCACTACCCTTATCTATATACTTGTATCTAACTTTGTTTTGTAGTGATGCATCTGGAACTTCTATACTTACTGTCTTTCTTATTAAATCATTTATTGTGTATTTAGAGTTAGTTCCTATCTCATCAATTGTATTTGTTAGAGTAATCTTTCCTATAGGATCTTTAATTAAAAATGTTCCTTGTCCTACTTCTTGCCTCTGAGATCCGTTATGATTTGTATAAACAACTCTTGTTAGTGTTCTTAATGTTGTACCCTCTGTTAGGTTTTCATCCTCAGAAATTACTCCATCAATAGTTAAAGTAATCATTGTATTTTCAGTAGCATTTCCTAAATCTACATTTATGTAATCAACTCCATCATCTATTAATGTTACTTCTTGGTTAGTTGTTGAACCTTGAATAAAAAGATTAGCAGAGCTCGTATCTAAGATTAGATACTGAGGATAAAATAGCTTTAAGTTTAGATTCTCTGTTGGTACTTTTTCAGGTACATATGTTTCTATCTTTAGTTTTACTGGATATCCTTTGTTTGTTGTTGTTACTCCTACCCATTCCTTCTTAATCTCACTCCATACAGTTGTATTTGTTTCTACTCTTGGAGTTCTTACATATTCGCTATCTTTCTCATCTGATTCTCCAGATCGATTATCTTCAGTTGAATTCCATTCTCCATCTACCTCTACCTTGTTTTTAAATGGATCATTACTTAGTAATTCACTATTATCTTTGTATGTTTCACTTACTGTAGTTATGTAGTCTATTGAATGAGTTTCTCCTGCACTTAATTTATCTAACTCCCATACTAAAGTAATTGTTCCCTGCCTGCCGGCAGGCATGGCGTTAGTGTTTTCTGTTGTTAATGTCGGAGGTATATCTGAGTTTTGGAATTCTATTCCATCAGGAAGAGTATCTGTTATTACTACGTTTTTGTAGTTGTAGTATTCAGAAGTTTTAATATTTATCTTGTAGTTAATTGTATCTCCTGGATTAACAATATCTTTATCGCTACTTTTCCAGACATTAATATATTTTGTTCTAAATGTATCTGAGTTTGTAAGATTTACTAGTTCTGAATCTCTCTCTCTTGTTTTGTAGAAAGCTTCAATTTCACTTTCGATATTAATCTCTTCGTTTTCTTTAACTACAGCTCCTATGTCTTTCTTGTATGGGACTTTAATGTTGTATTCGATGTTTACGGGATTCTCATAGTTTTCTTTCTCTAAAGAGTCTATTATCCATTCTAGAAGTGTTTGTCCATCTTCCCTTTCTTCAGCTCTAAACTCGTAGTCATATGTATTTTCAGAAATATCATTTATCAGTTCTTCACTTTCCCATTCATATTCAAGACCATCTTCAAGTGTTTCAGTAATAGTTACTTCTTCTCCTTCAGTTGTTTCTACATCTGGATTGTTTTTAATCTCCAGTTTCCTTTTTAGTTCTTCTCCAACTAGAACTTCTTTAGTATAGTTTTCAGTATTAGTATTTACTTGGACTCCCCTAATTGTAGCTCTAAAAGTTTTCTCTTCTACTACCTGACCTACAAAGATTGGAGAGTATGAGGCATTTCCTGAAGCATTGAATATTATCTGATCATTAACATAGTAGGTCGGTTCTTCATGCCTACCGGCAGACAAGCCCTCAAAGTTAAGGGCGAAATGTACTTTAACTGATTCATTTGGTAGAAGATCAGCTATATTCTCCCATTTAATACTTGAGGAGTTACTACTTGTTGGATTAAAGATATTTGCATCACTATTGTTTACAATGGGTAGTGAATTGCTAAAAGTTACTCCTTCAGGAAGTTCTAGGTTAAATCCTACATTGTATATTCTTTCACTACTTGTATTCTTTAACTCTAATTCAATATTTCCGCTATCTCCAAGTAGTGGCTCTTTCGTTACATTGGTTATGAGTTCAATGTCAATTGAGTCTTCTAACTCTTGAGCTTTCACAGAATTAGTAATAGGTAAAATTATCGTTTGGCAGGTTATTATTAGTGCTAGCGAAATTCTAAATATAGTTGAATTTCTCATGAATATTGTTAACTAGCTTGAGGTTATCACCAGTGATAGTTTTTAACATTGTATCGCAATACAAAATTTCAAAATTCCTAATCTTATTGCTACAAAACGCCTTTTTTGCTAAGATTATGCCGTCTAAACACTTTTTTAAGAATTAGAAATATCCCGTGCTCTAGGGTTAAACAAAAAAATTATTCATCCAAATTGAGCAAGGATGATTATTTTACATTATTACTTAATATATATGGCAACAGACTACGGTGCAGTAAAAGACACTAGATACTATAGAAACCTTGGAATTATTGCTCATGTTGATGCAGGGAAAACTACAACAACTGAGAGAATCCTCTTCTTTACAGGAAAAACACATAAAACAGGAGAAGTTCATGAAGGAGCGGCGACGATGGACTTCATGGAACAAGAAAAAGAAAGAGGAATTACAATCCAATCTGCTGCTACAACTGCTTTCTGGGACTATGATGGTAATAAATATAGAATTAATATTATTGATACTCCAGGACACGTTGACTTCACAGCTGAAGTAGAAAGATCTCTTAGAGTCCTTGATGGAGCTGTTGTTGTATTCGACGGTAAGATGGGAGTTGAGCCACAATCTTCAAAGGTTTGGTTCCAAGCAGAAAAATACAAAGTACCAAGACTGTGCTACATTAATAAGCTTGATAATATCGGAGCAGATTTCTATAAATCTTACGATAGTATCGTTGAACACCTTTCAGACAAGGCAGTGCCTATTGCAATTCCAGTAGGAATTGAAAATGAGTTTAATGGAATTGTTGATCTTGTTGAAATGAAGATGAGAACTCATCATGATGACGAAGGAAAAGAGATTGATGTTCATGATATTACTGATGAGTACAAGGATAAAGCTGAAGAATGGAGAAATAAACTAATTGAACTTGTCGCTGATTCAAATGATAAAATTGCTGAAAAATTCTTAGAAGGAGAAGAGATAACTCCAGAAGAACTAAGGGAAGGAATTAGAACTGCTGTTCTTAATAGCGATCTATTCCCTGTTATGCCAGGATCATCACTCAAAAACAAAGGAGTACAAGCAATGCTTGATAACGTTTGTAGATACTTACCTGCTCCTATCGATAAGGACTACGTTATTGAAGATGAAGAATCTGGTGAGGAGAAAACTTTCCACGGAAAAGTTGCTGGATGGGATCCTAATACAAATGAAATTATTTCAAGAGAACTTACAGAAGATGAACCATTCAGTGCACTTGTATTCAAACTAGCCGTTGATCCACACGTTGGAAACCTAGCTTTCTTTAGAGTTTACTCAGGAACAATGGAAGCAGGAAGTTACGTATATAATAGTATCAATGGTAAGAAAGAAAGAGTTGGAAGAATTGTTATGATGCATGCTAATTCTAGAGAAGAAGCTTCAGTTGTTAGAGCCGGAGATATTGCTGCAGTAGTAGGATTAAAAGATACTAATACAGGAGAAACTCTATCTGACGAGAAAAAACCTATTAGACTAGCAAGTATTGAGTTCCCTGAGCCAGTTGTTAGATTTGCTATTGAACCAAAAACTAAATCTGATCAAGAGAAACTTGGAGAAGCGCTAGCTAAACTTACATCTGAAGATCCAACATTCCACGCACAAACTGATCAGGAAACTGGACAGGTTGTTATTGCAGGAATGGGAGAGCTTCACTTAGAGGTTAAAACTAGATTATTAAAAGATGAATACAATCTTGATGTAAATATTGGTAAACCACAAGTAGCATATAGAGAAACAATTAAATCAGAAGGTAAGCATAGAGAACTTTTAAAGAAACAGTCTGGAGGTGCAGGGCAATATGCTGATATTGATATGATAGTAAGACCAAGAGAAAGAGGTGAAGGATACAAGTTCGTTGATAGTATTAAAGGAGGATCAATTCCAAGAGAATATATTCCATCAATTGACAAAGGATTCCAAGAATCAATGACTGCTGGACCAATTGGAGGATATCCAGTTGTTGATATAGAAGCCGAAATTGTTGATGGCTCTTATCATGATGTTGATTCTAATACAGATACATTCAAGACTGCCGCATTCTATGGATTAAAAAAAGCTCTTAAGGCAGGTAATCCAATCTTATTGGAACCTATTATGAAAGTAAACATCAATGTTCCGGAAGAACATGTTGGAGCGGTATCTGGATATATTTCAGGAAGAAGAGGATTGATTAAGAACATGGTTTCAAGAGGAAAAACTCAAGAGATTAATGCAGAAGCACCTTTGGGAGAACTATTCGGAATGACTTCAGATCTTAGAAATCTAACTTCTGGAACAGCTGCTCCAACAATGGAACCTAGTCATTATGCAGAAGTTCCAGCTGGAATTGTTAAGAATATTGTTGGAGAAAATTCTGAAGAGGGAGAATAATTTTAAACTAAATGTAGAAAGAGCAGGAAAATCCTGCTCTTTTTTGATAAGTCTATTCTATTTCCTATTTTTTTTCTTTAAGACCAGAATCAGCATTATCCCTAAAGAACTTACACCAATAATTCCCAGCAGTATAAATAGCTCTATAGGTAATGAATTGATAGTTTTTTCAATAGTTATAGTTGTATCGTTAACTTCGTAAATCTGAGTAAAAGTAATCTCCCCTATTCTTTTATGCCAAGGCCTTGGATCTGTAAACTCAAAATTAAAGTCTTTACTATCACCAGGAACCAAAGCTTCTACAAGTTGATCTGATTGAGGAAAGTTATCTAGATAAGAATTATCAGCTGTAACAATAATTTCCCCCTCAACTTTTAATATCTTTTCTGATTCGTTTTTTATAGATGAACTAATTTCATACTCTACTCCTGAACTATTATCACTGAAAATAACCGATTTTGGATCGACAGAAAAATTTGTTGGAACGAATTGCTTATCAGAATCATTAAAGGTCTTATCAATAAAAATTGTTGCAATCTCGCTAATTACGCCAACTTCTTCTTCATTTTTATCACTTGGGTATACAATTATCCCTGGAATGTAATTCTCAATATTATTAATATACTTAACATTAATTTCTACTGCTTCACCTTGGGCAATAGTATTTTCAAATTCATCAAAATCAAAAATCTCAGAGTTTGGCTCTTCATCAACAGGAACAATTGTTCTAATGTCTTCATTAAATTCAAATAGTCTAACTGCTAGTTCAAATTCATAGTTAAAATAAGTTTCATTTCTAATAATTAATTGAACTTCATCTCCTGGATTTACATAAGAAACTGAAGGACTTACAACAATTGTATTATCCTGAGCATGAATAGGATTAATAAAACCTAAGAGTAGAAAAGTAATTATGGATAATAGAATTTTTCTTATCATGGGTTAGCTACCATAGTAAAAGTAAGCTGATCTGAATAAGCTCCTGGTGCTGTTGAACTTGAGGCTTTTGCTTTTACCTCAATACTCGCTCTCCCTCCACTTATAGGACCTTGGTTCGAACCAGTTGCATTGGTATTTAATATGGCTGTTGCTACACCTAATGCTCCAACCTCATTTACTCCAGTTGTGATATAAGTAGCTTCTCCATTTAACGGTCCAAGGGAATCTTCGATTATTGTATCTAGTTTTAATCCAAACCCTCCATCTCCTCCTGCATCTACATCTAAGTCTTCACTTGTTGAAGGAATAGTTTGGGCTCCATTGCTAAGTCCATTACTTTCTACAGAAACAGTGAATCCATTAAAGTTATTCGTTCCTAAATCTAACCAGATCAAATCAGTAGCTGTAACAGTTGTTGCTGTAATATTTCCTAACTGAATTACATGAGGTGCGTCAGTATCTGCAGTTACCCCACTAGAGTCTGCAATATCTATGTCAAAACTTAATGAAGGGTATTCAATTGTAATAGTTTCAGTTGGACTGTATTGACCTTCAGTAAAGTCACCTTGAAGAGCTCTAACTTTTGCAGTATAAGTTACACCAGGTGTTAGGTTTAACACATTGTATTCCTGTAAAGTTTCATTCCACTCTAAATCGGTATCAACTTCACAACCACTCCCAGTTCTAGGGTCATATCCTTCAATCTCACAAATGGTTTGATAGTCATTTATATCATAGGTTGTATCTATTGTATTATCACTTTGAAGAAAGTATTCAACACCAGTATCTACATTTAAAATAGAGGTTAAATATAGCGTATCAATAGGATTCGATTGTGAATCTATCTCAATCTTAGCTCTATCGTAACATCCAGGAGTACCGCAAATTCCTTGAAGTCCATCTCCAGCTATTGAATCATTTCCACCTGTTGAGGAAGTAAGAGGATATGCCTCGCAAGTTGTATCTGTAGCACCACCAACTGAATCATCCGTTGAACTCTCAAAACATTTAATTAAAGGAACATTAGTTTGAATACCGTTTGGAAAACCTGAGCCTAAGGCATAACTACCACTTTCTAACCTTGCATCTGCAATTGAATTCCCCACAACACTGACTAAACTTAAGTTATCACTTCCTGAATCCGATATTCCAGAACTACCTACAAAATTAGGGTCCTTAATAGTGTAAGAATTTGAATCTAAATCTTGGGCCAATACATAACTAGGCTTTAAAAAAAATCCCATGATTAAAATGCAAAATATAATTTTAAGAACTTTGGATTGATGTAACATTTTGATTATTATTTATAGGTTGTTGCTGCTGAATTGGGTGCTGCCTAGGAGGATTCTGAATTTGTTGATTTACTTGTGTTTGTACTTTATTTTTCTTCTTCTTATTTCTTCTAGTAATTTTGAATGCTATAAAGACCACAATTAATAGTATTACAACTACTGTACCTATAACAAGAGGTACTGGAATTATCCAAAAACTTACCTGTTCTGTCCCTGCTATTTCTTCTAAAAAATCTGAATCATTGTCAGCTGCAAATTGCAGTGTAGCAATATAGTTTCCAAATAAAATATTATCGAAATTACTAAAATCATATTTTCTTGAATATGTTAATTCATTATCGTTCAAATCACTTTCATCAACTGGCTCTTGGCTAGGCTCTAAAGAAATAAATGATTCAGGGTTCCACATAAACTCAAAAGTTCTACTTGAACCTGGAAGAACATATAAAAGATCTTCATTAAGTTGAAGAGAAAGTAAAGAGTCTCTTAATGCATCTTGAAGATCACCAGTATGAAAATGCATAACGCCTCTTGGAGCTAAATGCACATTACCATTATTTTCAAAGGTCACAACAGCTTTAATCGGAGGTCCCCAAAACAAGTTTGTCTCTCTCCCATCAATTCTCTCAACATGAAAATCACTAACTGCAAGATCTAAATCAAGATCACCGTTTATCGTAAGAAATATAGGAACGCTTAATCTTAAGTTTATACCTGAGGCAGCACCAGTAGGTCCAATTGATTCTCCAGTTTCAGCAAGGGTTGGTTTAACTAAAATTGCAGCGTATTTTCCTCCAGCAGTTGCATTTCGAGGTACATTAATTGTAAATACTATATCTTGGCTTGTTCCATGGGTGTCTAAGTTAAAACTACTTGGCTCTAATTCTATCCATTCAGACATCCTAAGATTTAATGGAAGTTCACTATCATCAATAAATTCAATCCCATCCCCTTCTCTTCTTTGAGTAAAATTTACTACCTCTAATTTAAAATTTACGGAAGGATCTTCTCCATCCTCATTTGGAGAAAAATCGTGGGTTACTGTAAATTGCCTTGAAATTTTATCTCCAGGGTCAATATCTTCTAACTCAACAACTAAATTCGGAGAGTTAGCATCTAATTCAATGATTGGACCTCTATAAGCTTCGACTTTTGTTGAGAGGCTAAGAATAATCCCAAGTAGAAATATACTCGTAAGAAAAAAAATTGTATTTCTTATGGCTACTTTCAATTCCACTTACTTAAAAATTAGCAACGGCAGTATATGTTACTGTTTGAGTATATGAACCAACATCAGTTCCTGTACCAACTGTTAGTCCATGTAGGATTTTTATAATATCAGTATCATCAACTCCTGAAGTGTATGTAAATGGTGCTGCTGCTGTAGCAATATCAGCCGCTGTTGTTGGAATTGCGTAACCAGTTGCCCCTGTGAATGCAGCATCAGCTGTTATTCCAGCAGGTGTTGTGACATTCGCAAAACCATACTCCTCTGTACCAGCATTGAAAGCTCCAACTACATCATTCATAGTATTTGTTCCATTATAAAGTCCATTAGCACTTCCAACTACTTGTACAGTAAATCCATTTGCGGCATTTGTTCCAATAGCTAGCCCATACCCACATTCACCATCTCCATCATCAACTGCATCTAAATCTACAGCAGTAAGAGTAGTTACATTTCCAAGTTGGCATGTATTTTGTTCTGCAGTATCAGCTAGATCTACAATGTTAAATGATAGTGATGCTCCTACTGTTGCTGAGATATTAACTACATTATTATCAGCATAGTGAACCATTGATAACCCAAAGTCTCCAGTTGAAGAAGAGATCATCACTGAGTAACTTGCTGGATCTGTTTCAGTTGGAAATGTTAAGCATAATTCTCTTCCGGTTGTTGTTGTAGCTGTTGTTGTTGTAAATGTTGCGCCATCAACTGTAAATCCTGAAAAAGATCCCGCTCCTCCAGAAGTTGAGTCAATAGCAGCTGTCGCTACTGCACAATTACTTAGAGCAGAAGGTAATGAAGGAGATACAATTACATCATATGTAGTCCCTATTGCTTCAACTGCATTTGTTGCAGTATAGGTAAAAGTAATCTCATCTCCAGCAAGAACTATCTGAGAATTATCTGGAACAATAGTTACCGCTGCAGCACTCGTCAATCCAATTGAGAAAAGTCTAAAAAACATTACAGGTACAAGAAATACTGCAATAGAAAAAAGCAATACATTTATTTTTGTTGTCATGTGTTATTTATTTAATATTTATATCAGTATAGTTTCGATTGTTTTATATATCAAGATATTTATGAAAATGGTGAGCTAATATTAGATCCTCCATAATCATTACCTTCCGATGAATTATCTCTAGGGTCAACATACAGTTCAATCTTGTTTCTCCCCTGACTTAATTTAACTAATGCAATAGAGTTGTATTTCTCCTCAGAAAGTTTATGATTACTCTTTTTTGATGGAAATTTAAATCCTCTAGCTGCTACTAAAATTCCATACTCCCCTGGCTTACCAAAAAAATCAAACTGTCCATTAAAGTTAGTCACTTTTGAATCAACAAGTTTCCATGTTACTGGGTCAAAAATCTTTATCTGAGCAAATGGAACTCGCAGATCATTACTTGAATTAATCACTGCAGCATACTTCTGCTTTTCAAATAATGAAGGGAGAACAAAGCTAATTATCAATAATGAGTAGATAATTAAAACAATTAAATTTATATAACTAGAGGTTATTAAAATTGATATTAAAGAGAATACAAAACCAAATAAAAATAAAATTCTTGAGAACCTTTTATAAAATACAACAAGCATTTCCCACAAATCTTGCAATAAATTCTTTTTATATTCAGCTGTTTTATTATTAGCAATTAGTTCAACATCATAAACATATGTCTTCTGTCCTTCAGCAATAGAAATGTTTCTCGAATAAGGCTTATATCCTGATTGCTTTACTTCAATTCTATATTCACCTGTTGAAAGAACAAAGCCATAT
>CAYTGI010000010.1:30201-40157 GCA_964437465.1 uncultured Candidatus Saccharibacteria bacterium
CCTTCTAAATCACTAACAGTCTGACTTAATTTATATTGAGATCCTTTAGAAAATACCTGACAAATTGCGAATGGAACTGGCTTTCCCGTTACAGCATCTTTAACGATCCCCCATGGAGTATCGCTTCCTTTCCCAAACACCGCAGCTAACAATTTAACTAAAATCCCTGGAGCTCCCAGTAGCAAGTTTAATAAAGGTATTGCATTAAGAGAAAACAGCAACATTGATAAAAGTGCAGCTAATCCACTTACTCCTGTCTCTCTAGCAAGTGCTCCAAGTGCTGTATTTTCTAAAGGTGTTCCAGCTAATGGATTATTTGATTGTAGTATCTGAGTAATAATTGTTGGAACTTCAACTATCTCAATTTCATTTCCATAGCAATTGGGCACTACATTTTCTAAGTCATTTGGATTTTGCCTCAACTGTTCAAGCAGTTCGGATAATCCAGGCGTTATCTCTGGATCATTTACATCAACATCTGGAATTGTATCAGGATCTTCATCAATGACAGAACATTCCTCGGGAATAGGAATGTTAAATATAATCTGTTGATCAAAAGTATTTCCATCTAAGTCACTACTAACAACTCTTATGAAATTGACTTGATCTTCTAAAATTAATCCATTTCCTGGTAGCGAAATTAAATAGTTCGATGGATCGCCAGAAAAATTAAACTGACTAGCATCAAAAGGGTCCCCGTTTACATAAATAATTACTGAGTTAATATCAACACCACTACCATCATCAGTAATACCAACCAATATGTCTTCATTACCCCCAACATTATTCTCTAAATTATTTGGATTTATAAAATTTACAACTGGAGTTATGTTATCAGCTGGTACTTGAACTGGTTGTGGAACGTTAAATATTATCTGTCGACTGAAACTATTATTAGATTGATCACGACCCTTAACTACAACTGTGCTTGCTTGATCAGCTGGAAAATCATCATTGGGATCAATTACAAATCTGTACGTATTACCTTCTTGGGTATAGCTAACATTTGGATCACCAACTGTATAAACTACTCCATTAACAATGAATTCTAGACTATCTAAATCTACTCCACTTTCGTTATCAGTTATCTCTACTACAATATTACTGTTTAATGGAACATTCTCAGCCCCATTAACTGGATCAACAAAAACAATTGAAGGTCCAGTTGTATCTGACTGGCATGGCCCATCTATAAATGTATATGATCCATTTGAAACTGAAGATAAGATATCGTTACTTGTTGAAGAATCAGCAATGTTACTATCTTGAGTGGCTCCAACTCCATCGAATCTTATCGTAAAGTTAGTACTTACTGCAGCTGGGGTAGATGTAAAGTGAATTGTTGCAAAGGTTTTTTGGGAACTTAAATTAGACAAAAACGAAGCTCCAGCAATTTTTATTACACCGTTATTTTCATCAACCTGATTATAAAAATATGTTTCATAGGCATTACCTAGTTCAACTTGTATTCCAGCAATATTAGGATTACTATCAGTAATATTAATAAAAGAAGGATCATAGGATATTTCAATTTCCCCAGCATTTGAAGATTCTCCTGTTGCATCAATCTCTATTTCAATCGATCTAGCACATGTTCTTTCAAATGTTGTATTTGAAGGGTTAAAGCTAAATGTAGCTGCTTCAGTACTCCAACTTAATAGCAAAAGACTAACACTAGAAAATATTAGTACTAAAAATATTTTTCTTAATTTTTTAATTACAGATATCATTATCCCTTTCTTCTGGAGAACAATCTCCCTCTGTTAAATAATTAGCAATTGTTGTCGATATATCAAGAACATTGACCTCGCCATCTTGGTTTAAATCATTTTTATCATCATTTGTTTCAAGGGTTGCAATCTGTGTAGAAACATCAAGTGCATTAATAAAGTTATCATAAATATTACTTGTTTCTCCAGCTATTAATTCTGCTTCATCTGACAGATCTATAAATGAACTAGAATCATCAAATAATTCGTAGGCTCCATAATTAGTTCTTAAATGAGATTTTCCACGAACATATATCGTATAGTCCGCAGGATTAGGAGCAATACTCTCATCACATGCATCGAAAAAAGTAGTACCTAAGAAATTCGAAGTTCCAGTTAGTGTTCCAAGGTATAGCGTTCCAGATGAATTATATATCTCAACATCAAGCTCTGTTCCCCAGTTGTTTGTAACTGGAATTCTTTTTTCAGGATAAACAGTAAGCTGGATTGTGCAGCTTTGAATAGTTGCATTAATATCAATTGATTCTTGTGAATCAACCCTGTTTAAAAACAAGAACCCGCTAAGAAATGAAGATATTAAGAAAAAGATTAGTAATCTTAAAATTACTTTGTTTTTTTTCATCTAGCATATATTGGTCTATATCCATTCATTCTACATTGGTACAACCTTGAAATCAAAAATTACCAACCACCAGCACTTCCTCCTCCTCCTCCTCCTCCAGAGAAGCCTCCGAAAGATCCTCCGCTTACACCTCCACCTGACCAACCTCCTCCAGATGAGAATCCACTGCTTGAGCTTGCTGTAAATGAACTTTCAGTTGCACTAGAGAAATTTCTAACAAAGTTGGAGATAAAGAATGCATCTACTAAATCAGTTGAACCTTCATACCAATCTGGATTTCCGTTGTATATGTCTTTAAAATTCTTTGCCCATTCCTTTTCAACCCCAAACACCACTGCATAAGAAAGATATTTTTCAAATTCCTCTGGTTTTAGTCCCTGTAACCTAAATCTTTCTGCAGTTTCTAGGTACATTTTAAATCCTTTTAGATCCCCTAGTAATTTTGATCCAAGTTTAGTTTTAGCTGGCATGTGTGTAGCAGCAATAAGAGTCCCTACCCCTAGTACTGTCAGAGCAATTCCTAAGGTAAATAATCCAGGTTCTCCTATAAAGCTGAAAATAGCAATTGTCCCAAATATCGTTGTAGCTATTCCGAATATTAAAGCTCCAACTCCCATTCCAATATATGTATTCCTTGTTGTCTCAGGATTGGATTCAAAGTACCCATCTGTTTGTAGTTTTTTATATATATCCTTAATGATATTGTTCAACTTAGTATAAAAGGTAGTTTTAGTTTTGAAACTAGAAGTTTTTACTGTTGTTTTACCATCAAAAAGCATTTCCATGATGTCTTTTTCAATTTCATCAAGAGTTTCTCCTTTTTTTCCTTCAAGTTTTGTAAGCTGATAATCTTTTTTCTTTTTGATCTCTTTTATCTTTATAAATCCTCTGTAAGCAAGATCTATAATTGAACCGGTTATATCTCTTTTATCTACTTTCTCATCTTTAACTGACCCAAGTAGATATGGAGTTGAGTTCTCAGGAGGTCGGTAAATTGGCACAATTGTCTTTACTTTATCTACATCCTTACCTTTTGTATCCCATCTTCTATAAACAAAAATCGGAGCATAAACAACACCAAATCCTCCTATAACTGTAAGTAAACCGTTCAATAGTATTACTCCTCTCATCCATGTTGTTGGAGTTAGGTCAACTTCAAGATTAGTAGTTTCATTAGATCCTACTTCAATTTTAAATTCTTCAGAGTTATATCCAAACCTATCAAACTTTATCTCATACTCATCTACTGGAACAAAGTTAAATTCATTATCTGAGTTTGCATCAACTTTTAAGTTGTTGAAATATACATCAGCTCCAAGTGAAGGATGAATTAAATCGTATTTTATTGTTCCAGTAGGTATTAGCTCATCTTCACCAAATTCATAAGACATTGTTAAACTCCCGTAAGATGGTAAATCCTGAAAAGATAAAGTCAGAACATTTGTTAAAGTATCAAAATCAGAGTCGTAAAATACATCTCCAAAACTATCTTCATATATTTCCATTTTCCCTTCTGAATATTCTACTGATTCAGGGAATTCGATTGTTATTGTTGAAGATTCTATCTGAGCTCCTCTACTTTCTGGAAGTAAATTCCAATAGAAAAAAGGTACTCTATCACCATCATTATTCAAAAGCCATTGAATTCCACCATAAACATTGTATGTGTATTCCCATGAATAAGATTCATTAGATACAAATGTTTCTTCATCTTTAACTCTTTTCTCAATCCTAAAATATCTTGAGAATGAATCGGTAACTTCGTACAAAGAATAGTCCCCTTCTTCCTGAGGCTTATTATTTACTGTAAGAGATTCGAAGGTTAAGAATTCAAATCCTCCACATGTTAGACTTGGATTTTGAGCACAGAAACTGGATTTTTCAGAATCTTCTAAAGTAATATCTCGCCTTAGCCCATTTAAATCGCCAGTAAAGATAAAAGTACTGTCTTCTGTAACACTGAATCTACTATTCTCTTCAATCTTTATATCTACATCAAAGTTGGGAATGTCCCATGACAATGCTTGAGCAGGGAAATTTATAAATAAAAAAACAGAAAATGTTAGTATGAGAATAAACAGAGTTTTGAAAGGAATTTTCATTAAAGAAACGAATTATGTATAGTAATATAATAACATTCTAAATAAATTTTTAAATCTTTTCATGTGTCCATATCAGAAGAAGTAGTGACAATTGATGAAAGGTTAAGCTCTGTTGAAGAGAAGGTAGCCAAAATATACCTTCTAGATAAATATAATAAGATGCAGGAGAAATGGGAGAAAAGCAAGACTAGAACAATACTGATAGCAATTAACAATTATTTTTTTGTTGCAATAATTTTATATCTTCTAGGTGTAGATAATGTTTTAATTAATGCATTTATACCTGCTGGTGGATATATACTTTCTCAACAATCTGTCCCTTATATTAAAAAGTTATGGATAAAAGAGTACCTTACTCAAGAATCAAAGAAGAAGCTAGAAGTATCTGAAAGAATTGATATTCCTGAATCCAAAAGTATATAAGATTGCATTAGTACTAATTTTTTATCTGATTTAAAATTGCCTGACATAAATCAATACCATCTTCATTCATTCTATATATAAATACAATAGGTATACCAAACTCGTTATCTCTAATCTCATACTTAACTTTGTTTTCTGTTAAGAATGTTGATAAATCAACATCTTCTTCACTATATCTTGAGAAAAGATTTAATTCAGGTGATAATAATTCAAAGGCTAAATAGCCATGCTCACTATTTACATCAATACAGCTAATTACTCCGTGGAGCTGGCTAAAAAATTCGCTTTTGCTTTTAAAGTAATGAGGGAAGTTTGCACCTTTTGCTATAACAACATCTACTCCATCAGCGGGAAGTAATTCATGATCTTTAGCATCTACCGCCATTAATGGCTTAATAAGTTTAGTCATATTTTGACTATCTCTTATCCCACTATAATACTTACCTGGGTAATTTAAACCTGGCTCTATTCCAATCGGATTTATTCCTTGGTTTCGCAACTCATTTAAGGTTGTGGCATTCGTCCCTGTCCCCACCTCAAGAACAATAAATTTTGGATCTTCCTTCCATCTAGCAAATTCATCTTCTGATAAGCCAATAGATCTACCTTCGTCAAAACTAGAATCAGTAGGGCTCCAAGGTAATCTATCAAATGGATAGTCACTCATAAACTAAAATCCTAGATCTCCTTTTTTGACTCTCTCAAAAGGAAATATTTTATAAATTACTTTTCCTTTAATTGCTTCAATTCCAATCGGACCAAGTGATCTCGAGTCAAAGCTTACATCTCTATTATCTCCAGCAAGGAAAAATTCATCTGGCTTTAGAGTTACAGATGCTCCTCCATTTTTAAGGAAATCTCCATCTTTTCTTTCATTGTTAAAAATTCCAAAGTTTTCACTTACTAAATTACCATTCACATAAAAAACTCCTCTTTCCATTCTTACAGTATCTCCTGGTACCCCAATAATTCTTTTTACAATATCACCTTCTCCAGGTTGACTAAAAATCACAACATCACCTCTTTCAAACTCTAGACCTAAAGTATTTGATAGATCTGTCCCAAAGAACCAAGAGTGAGGTCTACTAACTAGTAAAAACTCGCCATCGTTAAAATTAGGTAGCATTGAAGGACCACTCACTTCATTTGGTGTAAAAACAAAGAAGTATAGTAATGCTAATGAAGTTATTAACACTGCAACAACGGTGATGACTATAGCTGGGACATTTCTCTTTTTTTCTTTTTTAATTTTTAGAAAAGGATTTTCGTTACTCATTTGAATCAACTAATTCACTTTGACCGGATGTTACTACACCAAATTTCTCTGGTGGCCAAAATCTAAACACAACCTTTCCTTTAATCCACTCTTCTTTTATCGGTCCTAGTGATCTTGAATCAAAGCTCACATCTCTATTATCTCCTGATAAGAAATATTCATCCTCTTTTAAAGTATATGCTCCATCGCCGTCTTGCAAGAACGTTCCATCCTTCCTTCTATCATTATTTAAATCATAATACTCCTCAAGCTTCATTCCATTCACATAATAAACTCCGTCTTCAATTCTTATTGTATCTCCTGGCTCAGCAATAATTCTCTTAACAAAATCATTTAAAGTAGGTTTTTGAAATACTACAACATCCCCTCTTCCGTAATTTAATCCAAAAGTATTACCAACACCAGTATCGTTAAACCATCTATGCAACTTGCTTGTGAACAAAAGATCTCCGGTTACAAAATTTGGTTCCATCGAAGGGCCATCAACCTCATTTGGTGTGAGGA
The DNA here is from genome assembly GCA_964437465.1 of uncultured Candidatus Saccharibacteria bacterium. Taxonomy (GTDB): domain Bacteria; phylum Patescibacteriota; class Dojkabacteria; order J137; family J137; genus JAGQLF01. The sequence continues at coordinate 36,859 of CAYTGI010000010.1, forward strand.
TAAAAACATACAAAAATATGGATAATGCGACAGCAATAGCTATCGATTGGAGAATATCTACAAAAACGTTGTCTTGCTGGATATCTGTCCTTCTTCTAAAAAATGTTCCCTCGCCTTGATCCATATTTAAAGTTTTTACAAACCATTATTTAATATTTACAGCCATTAATCAATCAAGTTTATCCTTATTTTATAGCCATTAATTCAACATCAAAGATCAGATCTGAGTTAGGAGGTATATTTGAAGTACCTGCTTCTCCGTATGCTAATTCAGAAGGGATAAATATTCTTCTAACTTCACCAACTTTCATACCTGGAACACCTTCTTGCCAACCTTGAATTACAGAATTCAATGAAAACTCAATTCCATCGGTATTCCCACTTTTAAAAGAACTATCGAATACTTCACCGTTTGATGCTAACCAACCAGTATAATTCGCCACGACTGTTTGCCCTCTAGATACAGTTTCTCCTCCAATCCCTTCTTCTAAAGTACGTGTTGATAATTCAGTAATGTCTTCTAAAGTTTCTTTTGGGTAATTCTCTTCGTTTGCTAATCTACTTTCATTTATATTATTTATTGAAATAACCGTCTCAAGCTCATAAGAGTTATCAACAGTTTCAATAACTCTAATCTCTTTTTCTAGCCCTTCAGTAAACTCAAAGCCCTCAATTGTACCTGAAAAAATTTCATAATCACCATCAGCATCTTCCTTAATCTGAAAACAATCTTCCTCTCGTTCACATTCAACCAAATTTGGCCCTATAAAAAATGTTTGCTCATTCAAATCTTCAGAAGGTGTATATCTTACATTCTCATTAGACTTTGGAGAATAAATTAAAAAAAAGCCAAAAGCAAAAATAGGGATAGCAAAAACTACATATTTAATACCTTTCATTTAATTTCATTAATAAATAATTTAATTATTTTACTCCTATGATTTGAACATGGTTTGAAATGTTAGAATAAAAAACCAAGATCCGATGCTTGAGGCTCTTTATTATTAGGAGTACTGCTAATAATTCAAGTCAATAATACCAAAAGATGAGAAAAACAAGAAATGCAAAAGGAATAATTTATAGAATATTTAATTCAGGAGCATATGACAAGGTATTGTATTTAGTAAATGAAAAAGGAGAGAAAGAATCAATGCTGGCAAAAGGTGCAAGGAAACCTAGTAGTAAAAAAGCTTCTTCTATTGAAATTGGAAACTATGTTGAAACGAAAATAATCGATGGATACGCTGTTCCTATTCTTCAAGATATAAAAACTTTGAATGAATATAAACAATGGAAAAAAAATATTGAATCGATAACATCCCTTCAATTCATTTTTGAAATCGTAAATTTCTTTTGTTATGAAGAAACAAGCGAAAATCAGCTATACATTTCTTTAAAAGATACACTAGATTCAGAATCATCTGATTATATTTTTCTCACAGGCATCTTTTTACTTCATATACTTAATGTTACAGGACATACTCCTCTTGAAGTTCAGGAAGAAAGCGATAGTAATAATAGTAGGATTACAAAAACCCAAATGTTTATAATCAAAACTAACATACAAAATGCATTAAGAGTCAATTTAAGCCTTGAGGAAAAGAAAAAAATGTTAAAATTGCATGTTGAATGGGTGGAAGAGGTTGTTGAAAGGAATCTTAAGTCAAAACAAATATTATATAGTATCCTTAAAATTTAAATATGAAACTTTTACATAGTGTTCTAAAAAAATATATTCCCGATTTAGATATTGATGCAGAAGAAGCAGCTAGAATTTTTACTGAGATTGGCTACATGAAAGATGGTGAGATTGAAAAAGTTAATTATGAAGGGAAAAATGATTACTTTACAGATTTAGAAGTTAGACAAAATAGAGCTGATTGCTTTGGAGTTCAAGGTCTTGCGAGGGATTTAGCAGCATATTTAAACTTAGAGTTTAACTCACCAAAATATAAAGTAATGGTCCATAAAAACTTAGAATCATTACCTATTCAAATAATAGCAAAGAAAGCAGTAAAAAGAGTCATGGCGGTAAAACTTACAGACCTTAAGATTAAAGAATCTCCGAAGTGGCTTACTGACTATTTAGATCTATACGACATAAACTCGATTAACACACTAGTTGACCTAACAAATTACGTAATGATAGAGACTGCACATCCTTCACACGCGTTCGATGCAGATATCTCTGGGGATGGACTAACTTGGGAGATTAATCCAGAATATAAAGAGATAACTTCTTTAGATGGAACTAAAATTAAACTCTCTAAGGATGCATTAATTGTTTCTGATGGAAAACAACCACTAGCTTTAGCTGGTTTAGTTGGTGGTAAAAAAGCAGAGATGTCAAAAGATTCAAAGAACGTTATTATTGAAATGGCGGTATATGATGGTGGTTTAATCCGAAGGAATAGTAGAGATATGAAAGTTTTTACTGAGGCAAGTTCAAGGTTAGAGAAGTTTATGGATCCTGATTCACTTGACGAAGCATTTAATATGTTGATTTCATTAATTCTTGAATACTGTAGTGGGAAAATTGATTCAAGTATCTACGATGAATATTTAATAAAAGAAGAAAAAAAGGAAATTAGTGTAAACCTGGATAAAGCTAGCCAAATAGCTGGTGTAGAGATTTCACATAAAGAATCCCTTGACTACCTAACTAAACTAGGCTTTGAATTAGTAAAACAGGATGTACCAGAAATAAAAGTAAAAAGACCAATTAATAGACTAGATATAGAGCTTGAAGAAGATGTTTTTGAAGAAATAATAAGAATGAATGGTTATTACAGTCTCCCAACAGATAAATTAACCGTTAATGTAGTTAAGGATGTTACCCCTTCACATATAAATCTTATTGATCACATAAAAGATATACTAACAGCAAATGGGTTTGACGAAATAAGATCTTGGGTACTTGTTGACGAAGAAAAAAATAATAAAGGAAATAGCACAGAATTAAAACCAATTAGAGTTCAGAATTCAATTAATGATGAAGTTCCTATTTTGAGACAATCTCTAGCTCCAGGAATAATTGACCAAATTGAAATATATAAGAAAAAGTTCATTAATGATATTAGAATTTTTGAAATTGGCAAGGTATTTAACGATTCAGGTGTGTATGAAGAAAATTATTCTTTAGGAGCTGCTATTGAAGGGAATTCTTTTGAGCTACTTCAAAGTTATTTATCAAGTCTTTTAAATTCAATTGGGATTAAAAATATAAAGTTTGAAAAAAAATCACAAGTAAACAAATATGCTCATCCAAAAACTTCATTTGATGTATTAGTTTCAAATAA
>CAYTGI010000010.1:40167-45693 GCA_964437465.1 uncultured Candidatus Saccharibacteria bacterium
GAGTTTTCTATCTACTTAATGAGGTAGAAAGTCTTTCCGGCTCCTTTTTTGAATTAGATATAAACAGAATCGATAAGATAAGAATGAATAATAAATCTACAATAGAATTAACAGGAAAAATTGTAAGCTTAGATTCAAATATTGAGTTAGTTGAAGGAGAAGATATTAATAATAAAGTCATTGAAATACTTAAAAATCAGGATTTTATTTGGTCATGGTCAGTTGTAGATACATATATGGAGAATTCAATTACCAGATACACTGTTAGAGTTGAATACTTTAATCTATCCGACCAGGAAGCTAAGGCTCTAAATGAGAAATTATTTAACTAAAGAAATGAGTTAAATTCAGGCCTTTGAAAAGATTCTTTTAATGTTGAATTTGTAATCTCATAGCTATAATTAAATTCTTCAATTATTAACTCTCCCGAAGAATCAAACTCAGGATTATTTGTGAGTAAAAGATCTATCTCAGGACTACTCATATTAAAGCTAACTTCGACATTATCAGTATAGAAATCTACTCCAACCCTGTGATTAGTCTCATTACTAATTTTGAGATCTAGTTTTCTACTACCATTAAATTTATAAACTATGTCTTCTATTTGAATATTGTCTTCAAATCGCTCATTTAGGAATCTTTCTATCTCCGCTTTGATGTATATCTCTGAGGCTTCGCTAGATAAAGAATATATCCAACTTGAGCTGTTATCTCGAAATGAGTAATCGGAATTATCTGAAACTAGTTTGAATAGTTCAAGTTCATTTATCAGTAATATTGGTAGAGAGACCTCTTCTAATGCATTTGAATTTATTCCATCACTTATTGTTCTCTCTTCAAAATCGACACTTATTACTTCTTTTATCTCCTCATTAAACTCTGGAAAAACTAATCCTTCATTTGCTAAAAGAGGTAAGTTCAAATTAGCTTTAATCTTAAAAATTTGATCTCCTTCAAAGAATGAATATATATCCTCAAGCGATGTATTAACATCATTCTCGAATATCTCTTTAGAAATTCTAAGAGGTCTAAAAAAAAGGTAAATGCCAAAAAGAAATATCGCTATGGCAATTGCAAATATTACAAATAACCATAGCGATTTATATTTCATTAGTCTCTAATTTGTAATGCTAGAACTTGAGTTAGACCACTAACAGTCTCCGTACTAATTAATCTAAAGTCAGCTTCATTTTTCAATTGAATCATTATTTCAGCTCTTCCATTTTCAAATGATTCTAGATCTGCTCTCACAAAGTTCGCAGCAATTAAATCAATTGATAGATCTGCTTGGCTAACACCATTCTCATTAAATTCAATCCTTTCTAGATTTTCAATTGTCAGTTTAATGTATGGAAGCCCTTCCTCAGTCACTAATTCAGCCGAAGCGTAAGGTGTGAATTCCTCACCTACAACTCTTGGCTCTCCCCAAGCAATTTCGAAAAAGTCACCCTGATCCTCATAAAATGTTTCATTTAATGTAATAGTATTTCCTGTAACTCCTCCCGATACAAATTGTTTATCTCTTGAGAATTCATTATCTAGTCTTACTCCAGATGGTGGAGTTGAAGTTCCTCCCCTGTTGTCAGATTCAGGTTCTTCTTGTGGTTCTTCATCAACAGTATCTTCGGTTACATCATCCGGAGCCTCTTCAGTATCAGGTGTTTCTTCAGGCTCTTCTTCATCTAACCTTCCTTCTACCTGGTCAAGTGATCTAATATCGATTGTAATACCTTGCGTTGTTGGAGTAACTAGATATCTAAATTCTGTTGAGACATTCAGAGTAAATGTATTAGTATTTGCTCCATAAACAGAGTTGGTTACAAGGTCATTTATCTGAATTGTTTCCATAAGATTTTCATTTATCTGCATCTCAGATGGAAATACAACATCAAGGGAATTTCTATCAGCATTATAGTTTATTGCAATTCTAGGCAATTCTTCCTGCAAAGTTACCCCATCAATTTCAAATTCAACTCTAGCAAAAGTATTGTACCTATTGTAAGTGAACTTAGAAATAGATATATTATCAACACTAGCGTTTGTATTCCCAACTGATAGAGAAAGTGAGTCTATCAATTCTTCGTTTGAAGGAGTATCTAAAGGATCATTCTTCATTGTAGTACTTATAGACAAATTTGCAGACTCAATAGGTTCAGGAGTGAGATCTTCAGGTTGCTCATTGTCTACTTGGTTTTCAGTATCGGTTGGTTCAGATTCATTAGAAATTAGAGAACGAACAAGTAATGCTAACCCAACCCCAATAACAATAACTACAACTACATATAGAATAATTCTAAGTGAGCTTTCTTCTTCATTATCTTTTCTCTCACTAAATCTGGACATATCAAACCTATCGGCATGTACTGTGCTACTAGGATTACTCTCTACACCTTGAGCTTTGGATAACAATGGAGATCCCTCTATTTGTTCAGAGTCATTTACACTTCTAAGACTTGGCATCGTTTTAAATTTAATAGTTAATCTTTCAACAGTATAGATAAAAAAACTGTCTTTCTCAAGATTTTATCATACTACCTAGTTAACTTACCTTGAGTTATTTTGAAGTTTAAGTCGGGGAATATATGATCACTAATATCGTTATAATGAGAAACAATTAACCAAGTTGTGTTTTTTTTTGTTTCCTTATATATTTTTAATGCTTTAAAGATCTCTGCTCTAGACTGTTTATCCAGCCCGGAATCTGCCTCGTCAATTAAAATTAATTTGGGTTCAATAATGAGCAGCTGAAGAATCTCTGTCTTTTTTCTTTCTCCTCCTGAAAAACCTACATTCAAGTTCCTATCTAATAAGCTTTGAGGATAATTAATAATCTCAGCCTTTTCTTCTAAAATTTTTCTAAATTTAAAAACTGGAAGTTGCTCTTCGTGATGAATATTGTAAATAATTCTCAAAAATTCTTTTAATGAAAGTCCAGGAATTGAAATAGGTGTTTGATTTGCTAAAAATATTCCTAGCCTTGACCTCTCAGATGGATCTTTATGATTTAAAATATTACCATTAAAAGTCATCTCACCTTCTTTTACACTTATTGAAGGATTCCCCATAATGGCGTTTAAAAGAGTTGATTTACCAGAGCCATTAAGACCATCTATGTATGCTACCTTACCTACCTCTACATCAAAACTTATATTTTTTAAAATTTGCTTTTGAGTATCTGACTCTACTACGCTAATATTATTGATACTTAACATACTTAATTATAGCAGCATGAGATTAAATACGTTCTCTCAAAAAAATAGAGATAACTTACCAGAAACATTAGAAAAGGGATTAGATAGAACTGAAGATTTTGTCAGTGATTTTAAGAAGTTTGCAGTAAAAGGAAATGTAATAGATCTAGCAGTAGGTATCGTAATTGGAGCAGCATTTACTACAATAGTAAATTCCCTAGTTAATGATATTATCACACCATTAATTGAACTGTTTGCTGGAAATATTGAATTAGAAGATAAATTTATTATTCTTTCTGGTGGTGAATTTGAAACCATAGAAGCAGCTCAAGAGGCTGGTGCTAATGTTTTACGGTATGGAGCATTTATTGATTCAATAATTAATTTCCTTATTGTTGCACTGGTTTTATTTATTGCAGTTAAATATATAATCGGAGAGAAGAAAAAGGTTGAAAAAAAAGAGAAACAGAAAATGAAAGCTTGTAAATATTGCTTAGAGCAAATTAGAGAAGAAGCATCAAGATGTAAGTTTTGTACAGCTAAGCTGTAAACTCTTCAGGAATTTTAGCTTCAGTTTCAATCTCTTTTTTGCTAGAAAAATTAGTGAGTTTTATTTTATAAGCATGAAGCATAAGTCTTTTATACTTTTGCCCTCCATAAAGAGTATCTCCTAAAATAGGAAATCCTAATTCACTAAGATGAACTCTTATCTGGTGAGTTCTACCAGTTTTAATCTCTATTAACAATTTTGAGAATTTCTTTTTGCCGAATTTATTAAAGTGAGAATCAAACACAAATATAGTTTTTGCATATCTACCATTTTGATTACTTGTTGAATAGTACCTATTTTCAGTATTTGAAGAAGTACTTAAGAAATTTTCAATCTCAACTTTATTTCTTCCAACTTCATCTAGATATTGTGCAAAATCTCCTTTTACTATAGCAAAGTATATTTTCTTTACTGTATGATCTTCAAACTGTTTGGAATAAAAATCATGAGCTTCTAAATTTTTAGACAATACAACAATTCCTGAAGTTTCCTTATCTATTCTATTTACTAATCTTAACCTGACATTTTTTTCAAAGTTAGATTCATTATTCATAAAGAAATATGCTCCATTTAATAGTGAATTCGTATCTTTTTTTGTTACTGGATGAACATTTAACCCAACTGGCTTATAAATTATTAATGTATCTTCATCTTCAAATAGAATTTCAAGATCAATTTTCTTTTCAGGAATTCTTAGTTCATTTTTAATATTTAGAAAACTATTTATTTCTTTTTGATCATAAGTTATAACATCGCTATTGGATGGTCTGTAATTAGGCATCTTTTCTTCGTTATTTACCTTAATTATTCCTTCAATTATTAACTTCTTTATGCTTGATCTAGTTAAATTCGGAAGAAATTCCATAACTTGAAGATCAATTCTTTTTTTTGGTTTTAATTCTTGCCTTGTCATTTTCTTTGTTGGATTGTATTATCATAGCATTATTATCGCTATTCTATGAAAGTATCAGTGTCAGGTTGGCCAGGTGGTGGAAGCTCTAGCCTTTCAGTTTTATTATGTAAAATTCTTGGATTAAAACATGTAAGAGGCGGAGAAACATTTAGATATTTATACAAAAAACTAGAATTTTCAGATACTGGTTCAGAACACTTAGAAGCTCATAACCTCGTTGAACCGTACTTTGGACCAGTTTATGATATGTTTATAGATCATATTCTTTCTTCTAAAGATTACGATAATATATTGGTGGAGAGTGATATTGCAGCATTTCGTGTTGGCATAATTCCTGATCTATTCTCTATCTTCCTTAAAACAGACCTTGAGGTTAGAAAAAAAAGGATGGTTGTAGACAACAGGTCTGATGATAAAGAAGAGTTAGAAAATATAGATAAAAATCACGAAAAAACTTATAAAGAACTTCACAATATTAGTTGGTTTGATTTAAAAGAGATTACAAATACACATAGTCTTTTATTAGATAACTCTGAGTTAAGTATAAAAGATGAATTAATACAAATTTTTGAGAAGATGAATAATCAAGAGTTTATCTCTGGAGAAAAGCTTAGTGAGCTTAAAAATTTAGCTGAGAATGAAGAAGAGATTTTCTGGGGAAATGGTAAGGCTTATTATAATCAGTACCTGGTTGAAAATAATCTTGTATTGGAGCCTGAGGAGATTATTGAAATTATTAAGAATAAGTTTCCTGAAAAGGTTCAAAACTTTCCTGAAAGACTAAGAGTGATTATTTAGTTGTAAAGCTAATTTGTTTTATAGCTAGTTTTCCAAACTAGCAAAATAAAGTAACAGTAACATGAGGGGTTTGC
>CAYTGI010000011.1:0-16533 GCA_964437465.1 uncultured Candidatus Saccharibacteria bacterium
CCAAAACGATATTTATGATTGCCTAGAAAGTCTAGCTATTCAGGATTACCCTTTTATTGACAGTATCATTGTTGTTGATAACGCTTCTTCAGATAATACTGTGAATATAATAAATGAAAATTTTCCGAATGTAGAATTAATTGAATCAAAGAAGAATACTTTTTTCACTGGTGGTCATAATTTAGGAATAGAATATGCCCTTTCTGAATTTAAATCAAAGTACATAATGGTAGTTAATCCTGATACTTACTCAGATAAATTCTTAGTTTCAAATTTAGTAAATGCATTAGATGAAAATAGAGAACTTGGAATAGTAGGTCCTAAGATAAAGTTTTGGAAAAATGATAATGAAGGATTAATTAATTCTGCTGGAATGGTTTATGATGGATTTAGACAGTGTTACGACAGAGGTTTTCTAGAGGAAGATAATGGTCAGTACGATAAATCTGAATTCGTTCCTGCAGTTACAGGGTGTTGTATGATGTTTAGAAATGAGACTCTACAACAGATTGGTCTTTTCTGGGAACCGCTTAAAATGTATCTTGAAGATCTAGAAATCTGTATAAGAGCATGGAAAAAAGGTTGGAAAATTAAGTATATTCCTACAGCTAATATTGGTCATAAATGGATGCAATCAACAAATCAAAATAAATTAGTAGAAGTAGAAAAATGGAAAAATAGGAATTGGTTAAGAATTGCCCTTAAGCATTATCCATTAAAAAGAAAGTTTGCAATGATTAAGCAATATATACTAGAGAGATTCTCTTAGTATAAAATCATTGCTTCAGAATATTTTCAATAGTATAAATTGGTGTTTAAAAACTTCCTATGAATAAAAAAATCCTGATTTTTGGAAATGGTCAGATGGGTAATTTTTACAAAGCTCATTTTGATAAAAATAATATTTTTTCTGAAATAACCAGTGCAGACATAACAAACAAAGAAGATGTAAAGACTTCAATAGAAAAATTTGAACCTAATATTGTTATAAATACTGCAGCCAAAACTAATTTAGAGTGGTGTTCAGAAAATAAGCTAGAAACTTTTAACGTAAATGTACTAGGAGCTGATAACATAGCACAGATCTGCGATGAGAAAAATATTCACTTCATTCATTTATCTAGCGGATGCATTTTTGAAAGCAAAGATGAAAATGATGCAAAAGTCGAATCAGATAAAACTGAACCAGCAGCTTTTTATTCTTGGACAAAAGTATGGGCTGAACAAATGATTCAGTTTAATAAATCAAAAGATTTTAAATGGATGATCCTAAGACCAAGGCAACCAATCTCAACTGAAGTAAACTATAAAAACATGTTAGTAAAAATGCTTCTTTTTAGTAAATTCATAGATACACCAAATACCGGTACAGTTATCGAAGATTTGATGGATTGGACTCTCAAATTAATTGAAGAAGAATTTGTAGGAGTAATTCATGTAGCAAACGAAGGTTGGGCCACACCATACGAGATTGGGTTATTAATTAAGAAGCATATCCTTCCTGAATTAGAACCTGAAAAGATAACTAAGGAAGAACTTGATAAGATAACACCAAATAAACGTGTAGATACTGTGTTAAATGTTGATCTATTAAAAAAAATTGTAGAACCTGATTTAGTTAAACCCTACAAAGAAAGACTTGAAGATGTAATAATTAAGCTTGGAGAAAATATTAGAAATGATAATAAAGAGCATCTAAAAGAAGAACTTGAGAAAACAATGGACCAGATGAAGAAAAGATCCATTCCTAATAATGTTTGGAAGAATTTACTTAAGTAGATATGAATTTTTTAGTAACAGGAGGTGCTGGATTTATAGGTTCCAACTTTGTAAATCACTGGGTATCAAATCACTTAGAAGATTCTTTAGTAGTTTTAGATAAACTTACTTACGCTGGGAATCTTGAAAATTTACAGAATTCAAAGCAAGAAATTACATTTATAGAAGGAGATATTTGTAATAAAGAACTTCTAGATAGAATTGTTCAAGAACATTCAGTAGATACAATCGTACATTTTGCAGCTGAAAGCCATGTTGATAGAAGTATTGATGCTCCCGACGATTTTATTCAAACAAATATTTTCGGCACATTTTCAATTTTAGAAATAGTAAAAAAGTATCCCGATATAAGACTGCATCATATCTCTACTGACGAAGTTTTCGGTGAGCTTCCAAGTAATCCTAAAGTGAAATTTACTGAGGAGACACCATACGACCCAAGAAGCCCGTACTCAGCTTCAAAAGCAAGCTCTGACCACCTCGTTAGATCTTATATAACTACATACGGTATTAAAGCAACAATCTCTAATTGTTCAAATAATTACGGACCTTACTGTTATCCAGAAAAACTCATTCCTTTAGTTATAACTAGAGCAATGAATGATCAAGAAATCCCAGTTTATGGAGATGGTAAACAAATTAGAGATTGGATTCATGTCTCAGATCACATTAAAGGAATTGAGTTAATTTTAAAAAAAGGGAAGTTAGGTGAGACATATTTACTTGGTGGAAATGGGGAGAGAGAGAATATCTGGATAGTAAAAAAGATTTTAGAAATTCTTAATAAGCCTGAAACTTTAGTAAGATTTGTTGGAGATAGAAAGGGGCACGATAAAAGATACGCTATAGATTATTCAAAGGCAGAAAAAGAGTTAGGATTTTCTCCAAGTCAAAGTATAGAAAAGTGGCTAGAAGAAACAGTTAAATGGTATTTGGAGAATGAAAACTGGTGGAAGCCATTAAAAGCAAATGCGGATAAAATCGCTGAGAAATATTTAAATTATAGTAAATTTAATAGATAGTAACTGTTTAAAACTTATAACTAGTTTATGAAAGGAATAATATTAGCAGGAGGTTCAGGAACAAGACTCTACCCTATTACTATGGCGATTAGTAAACAGTTAATGCCAATATACGATAAACCAATGATTTACTATCCTCTTTCAACATTAATGAAAGCTGGAATTAACGAAATTTTAATAATAACAACTCCTGAACATAATCAATTTTTTAGGGATCTTTTAGGAGATGGTTCACACTTGGGTTGTAGTTTTAAATACACAATTCAAGAAAAACCTAGAGGATTAGCAGATGCTTATATTATAGGAGAAGAATTCATAGGAAAGGATTCAGTCGCTATGATTCTTGGAGATAATATTTATTACGGATCTGACCTTGACGATCTTTTAGATGAAGCTAAGCTAACTAATGATGGTGCGATGATTTTCGCTTATCATGTTTCCGATCCTGAAAGATATGGTGTTGTTGAGTTTGATGAAAATATGAAGGTTATTTCTCTTGAGGAAAAGCCTAAAAAGCCTAAATCCAACTATGCACAAACAGGGATATACTTTAGCGATAATTCCATTATAGAAATAGCAAAAAACTTAGAGCCAAGTCAGAGAGGTGAACTTGAGGTAACCGACGCAATGAGTGAGTATTTAAGTAGAGGAAAATTGAAAGTAGGATTAATGGAGACTGGAATGGCATGGCTAGACACTGGAACATTTAAATCAATGATGCAGGCTTCACAATTTGTTCAAGTAATTGAAGAAAGACAGGGGTTAAAGATTGGCTGCATAGAAGAAGAGGCTTATAGACAGGGATTTATAAGTAAAAAAGAATTAAAGAAATTAGCTGAGCCCCTTGTTAAAAGTGGATACGGAAATTATCTTTTATCGATAGATTAATGGATCCATCTGACATCTATAAATTCAACCCGATAAATGGAAAGCCCTTAACCAAAATCAACGATAAGCTTCTTAAAGATGAGGAAACTGGGTTTAAATTTTTTATTAATCCAAAACCTACAACAAGTGCAATTATCTTGAATGACAAAGACGAAATTTTATTAGTAAGAAGAGCTTTTGAACCCAAAAAGGGAATGTTAGATCTACCTTGTGGGTTTATAGAAATTGATGAAAGTGCTGAAGAAGGGTTAAAACGAGAAATAAAAGAAGAATTAGGCGCAAATGCAACAGATATAAATTATCTTACTACCGCTACGAATAAATATGAGTATCAAGGTATCTCAGAATACCTTCTTGATATTACTTTTACTTGTAGATTGAATGATTATAATAATTTAACGCCAATGGATGATATTGTAGAAATTTTATTCGTCCCTCCAAAAGAGTTAAAATTTGAAGAGATAGCTTTTGAAAGTATAAAAAATGCTCTTAAGCATTATTTTAATTTCAAGAAAAAATAAAATGAAAAAAGTCATTAGAACAGTTTTTATTTTCGGAATTTTCTTTTTCGGAATTTATTTACTTGGAACTACTGAACTAAAAGCTCAATCAAATAATGATAGTTATGTTCAGGCATCTCCTATAATCTTTCCTAAAGAATTCAATGAAGGAGAAGCTATACTTCTTGCAATTTCATGTACAAACTATACTTCTGCTGTCTCAAATGGAGTCTCAATCACTATTAGCTTTGAATCTCCTACTGTGGAAGGGGATATAGTTACAGTGACTAACTCTTACATCTCTTATGAGGAAGAGATCTATGATGTAAAAGAGATTACTTACGCGGATGGTGAGTATACAATCGCAGCAAATCCAAGTGAACAGATAGGTAATGGGGAATATATCGTTTTCGGCATTGAAGCTTTAGCTACAGAAAAATTTTATGAAGCAGACACAGCTAATGTTGATTATGAATGTAACATTACAACAACAGCTAATCAGACAATTACTTCAGAGCAAAGGGAAGGAACTTTAACAGAAGTAACTTCTGATAGTGTAGCTCCAATTTACAGATTTTGGAGCCAATCTCTAAACAAGCACTTTTATACCTCTTCTAGCCTTGAGAAAAATATTGTAATGGAAAAATGGAGTGATACCTGGTCATATGAGAAACCTGTTATGAAAGGCTTTTATTATGATTCAAACCAAGATTTATGTGCTAAAGGAACTCCAGTATATAGATTTTGGAGTTCGTCTCTTCAATCTCATTTTTATGCAGAGAATGGAGAAGTAAAAGAATTTGTAGAAAAAACTTGGCCAGAAACCTGGTCTTTTGAAAAGATTATTTTCTGTGCAGATTCTGAGGTAAGTGCACAAAGTCACCCTGTCTACAGATTTTGGAGTGAGATTTTAGGTGCTCATTTTTATACAAATGATGTGGAAGAACTTTCTTATATCGAAGAGAACTGGGGTGATATTTGGAGCCGAGAAGGAGTTAAGTTTTATGCACCAATAATATAACTAGTAAATTCAATCTGAATTAATTACAATTGTAGTAGTTATTTATGTCAATGAAGAGATACATTGTAGCTTATTTACTGCTTATTTTTAGTGTTTTTTTTATTTTCCCTAAAATCGTTGAAGCTGAGGGTTATAATGAAGCACATATTGACCAAGATTCACTTATTGTAAAATATAAAGACAGTAAGGACTCTGATGTAATATACCTAGGCAGTTTTACTACTGAAGTCAATAGACAAGTTGCCAAGGAAAAAAGGATATATGAACTAATAGAAATATTAGAGCAGGATCCTAAGGTTGAATTTGCTCAGCCAAACTACATATACAAAAATACATGGGAAGATCTACCTAGTGGTGGCACTGTTCCAGATGGTTTCGATTTAGATAGACATTGGTATTATGAAAAAGCTGGATTACCTGAACTATGGGAAAACCAGCTCTGTCCTTTAGGTGAAAATTGCGGAGGTAGTGAAGAAACTGTTGTTGCAGTTATAGACTCAGGATTAGCATTTGAAGATTTTGATGATAGAAATGGATTGAGTGGGGCAAAATTTGAGGCTCTTCCTCAGTATGAAGATATTAATCTTTTCGTTAACGAAGACGAGATTCCAGATAATGGTAAAGACGACGATTGTAATGGTTATGTTGATGATGTACACGGAGCTGATACATACACGAAATTTATACTTGGTGATGAAACATGTTCAAATTCTACATTACCTTTAAATGTTTCTTCAGACTTTAAAAAAGGAGGTCATCCTGTAGACACATATGGACATGGTACATTTACTACTGGACTAATATCAAGTTTTGTTAATTCTACAGATTCTGTTTCTCCAGCTTTTAATGTTTCCATTATGCCTATTGCTGCAAATATACATTTTGATGAATTCTTCACAACAAAAACTATCGCTGACGCTCTTGATTATGCTATCCAAAATGAAGCTGATGTAATTAATCTTAGCTTAACAACCTCATTCAGAGACGCAATGATTGAAAAGAAAATTGATGAGGCTATAGACGCAGGAATAATTGTTGTTGCTGCTGCTGGAAATGAATCTTCAAATGCTCCCTCTTATCCAGCGTCATTTGATGGTGTTATATCCTTGGGTGCTGTGAATGATGACTTAACATTATCATCTTACTCAAACTTTGGAGAAAATATAGATTTTGTTGCATATGTCGGTGACGGAACAGGTGGGTCTAAAGGAGCAGTTTCTCAATATACAGTCTCATGTTTCAGTAGTTGTAGCGCCTCTAATATTTCAAACGGAGGGAGAGAATTTAGATTAATAGGAACATCATTTGCTGCTCCTCAATTCGCGGCCCTAGCTGCCCTACTTAAATCAGATAATCCGAATATGACTGATCAAGATATTTTAAATGAAGTTATAAAAAATATAAGAGATGTTGGTCCTGATGGTTATGATGAAACTTATGGATATGGAATAATTAACTATGACTACGACCCTGATGCTCTTACAAGTTCAGGATTTCAGGCAGTAAAAAGATTTTGGAATAATGATCTAGGTACTCACTTTTATACTCAAGATAGGCAAGAACAGCGAGTTCTTAATAACTTTCCAGAATTTGGATGGATTGATGAAGGTTTTTCATTTAATGGAGGGATTTACTCTAATGGAGAGTGTTCCGACGGTGAACCGGTTTACTATTTCAAAAAACTTAGAAAAGAGTCATATTTTTATACAATTGAAGAAGAAGTAAAAGAATTTGTTGAAGAAACATGGCCAGATATATGGAGATACGAAGGTGTTTCTTTTTGTGCTTATACAAGACCTTCTTTTGGACTTAGGCCTGTACATAGATATTGGAGTGAGAGTCTAGACACTCACTTCTTTACAATTAAACAAGAAGAAAGGGAAGCAATAGATCAAATGTTTTCTAATGTTTGGGACTACGAAAGGATTGAGTTTTATGCCTATCCATTTATTGAAAATAACCTATAACTCTGGATAAACATAATAAGCAATTTTTTCATAACTCCATACATCACCCCATAAATCCTCAACAATATTTTTTTCAGTTATTCCATTGGCATAAAAGTGGCTTCCGAAAGATTCACTCCAAAATCTAAATATTGGATTTGTTCCTTCCTCCTCTTCTTCAAAAACATAATACTCTTCTTTTTCATAATCCCAAATATCTGGCCAATTTTCCTCTATGATTTGTCTCTCTTGTTCAGAAGAAGTATAAAAATGGCTGTTAAGTACATTACTCCAATATCTATGGACAGGGGTGGCTTTATCTAAATCTGCAGATGTTATTGATTCTTGATCAATTGCGTAAAAAGCGATTTTCTCAAAAGACCACGTGTCCGAAAATTCACTCAATACTGTATTATAGTCTTCTTCGTTCGCTGTATAAAAGTGCTTATTTAAAGATTCACTCCAAAATCTATAAACTGGAGATTTTACTATCGGTGTTTCAATTAGTTCTGAATCATTGTAACTCATTATTATTTTAGAAATATCTCTTGAGTTTTTCCCCAGTACACTAATCTCTTCCATCTCCTCATCTATAGATATACCTATTGGTAAATCACCTACATTTATAATAACCTCTATCTCTGAAGTTGCTAAATTTATTTTAGATACTTGGTTAGAATAACTATGAGTAACAAATGCAAAATTTTCTGCTATTTTAAAAGCGTTAGGAAAAGGCATTAATTCAATAACTTTATCAATGTTTCCATTCTTATCTACTGATATTAAATTAGATGAACCTTCGTGAAGGACGTAAATCCTATTATCTCCCTCACTAAACTCTATATCGATAGGAAGGTATCCTCCAGTCTCAATATTTTCTACTTCACCTTCTTGATTTATTTTACTTATTGTATGAGCTAGGTAATTTGCTGAGTATAAGTTTCCTTTATTATCCTTAGCTAATGAAATTGGATAAGCATCAACTTCAGCAAAGATCTCGCTATCTCCAACTCCATTTACAACACTAATACTTGCATCTTTAGAATTAGCAACATAAAGTTTATTATCAAATCCAACCAAAATATCGTTTGCGCCTTCCCCTACAACAGCATAAAGGTAAGTAGTTGTTATAGGAATTGATCCAATATTAGCTTTTCTTGATTGATAGACTGATCCTGAACTATAATGAGTTGTATAGTAATTAAGAATACCATTTTGTTCAACAACCGTAATTGAAGATGCATCCTCATCAAGGGTGAACATATTCTCTGTATTGTTACCACTTACTTTTACTATCTGATTAGGATTAGATGTTGTTATATAAAGGTTCTCTTGATATTCAAAAAAAGAATTTGGACTACCGTTTAAGGAAACATAACCGTTTTCTACTTGATATGGAACACAGTAATTATTTATTTGAGTTGTATTGTTTTGATCACAATAATCATTAATAAATATTTCTTCTAAATGTGATTCAACACTAATAGAAATATTATCTCTAATATCATCTAATTCAGAATAGACATTCGCTCCGGGACAAGCTGTTACTGTCCAATCTCTATGTCCAGTTAATCCCAAAGAATAACTATTTTCATAATCTCTATAGATGCTGTTTGGGTCAAGTTTGTATCTTTTCATTAGATAATCTAAAAGTTCGTTTAGAGAACTTTTAGCTTCATTACTTAACTCCCTTGATTCATAATTTCCAAGCATACTTATTCCTACAGTTCCAACATTATGAAGATATGTATGCCCTGCTGTTACAAATTCACCGCCAAACCTTCCTTCATAAATATTTCCGTCAGGATCTATTAAATAATTGTATCCAATATCTTGCCAGCCTCTATCTTGGGAATGAAATCTCCAAACATCCCTAACACCCTTCTTCCAATCCTCATTTTGTTCTTCGATAGCAGTGTGGTGAATAACAATATTTGTAATTGGATTTAAAAAAGGTACCCAGTCAGGTCCATAGCAATAAGTTGGAGAACTAGGATCATTATCAGGGCATCCCCATTCCTCTCTAGAAATAATGTCTAAATCAATAGTATCTTCCAAACTTAGAGGAGAAAAATTTTTAAAGCTATCTTCAATAGCATTTAAAGATGCTGGTGAATATAAAATTTCAAATTCTTCATGATCATCGTAGGTATTACGAATAGAATTATTTGATTTTACAGATGCATAAATATAATCTGCTAGTACTAAATTTAAAGCAGAAAATATTAAAAGAAAGAAAAAAAAAATTTTTAAATATTTCATAATGAGCTCTCAGTCATCTGCGCGGTATTTAGGGCAGAAACTCTTAGAACTTTATCACTGGAAATATTATAAATGATGTAAATACCCTCTTCATTTAAACCGGCATTATCATATTGTATCAAAATTCCACTTCCAGGTTCATTATCTTTTTTTACCAAATTTAACTTAGCAGCCATTTCTTCGATGTATCCAGTTGCTTTACTAACATCTCCTGAATAAAAATAAGCAAAAGAATTAAATCCATTATCTTCTAATGTTGTTTCGACAGAACGATCTTCAATAAATGTAAAACTTTCAGGTGGGAGTTCTATTCCAAGTTCCACCGCCCATTCTGGAAGTTCTTTCCAAACCTTTTCTTTAAGTTCTTCTTTATTAACATTATCTTCAGAATTTGAATTAATATTCGATAAAAAAAGAATTCCTAAGATAACAACTAAAAGAATTGCTATTGAAATTGTTATTAGTTTTGTACTTTTATCCATTTAAGTTTCTATAATAGTTATCCCAAATACTGTGAATTTTATGAATTTCTTTTCCTTTTAAGTTTAAGTTTTTATTATAAAGATGTTCTACAGCTTTTGGCCTATTTTCCTCGTTTTTCTTAATACTCAAGTTTTCAATTTTCTCACAGATCGGAAAATTAAAGAAGTAATAATCAAACTCTGTAATTAAATCAATAATAAACTTATAAAAATAAAATTCTCCTAACTCTATATCAAATGTTACAGAATTAAGAAGTTTTTTAGAAAAAACAAATTGACTCTCAATAAAATCTTCATCAAAGAGTATTTTGAACTTTGCATCATAATCAGTATATTGAGATTTTTCTTTAGATTCTATGTACTCATCTTTTTTTAAGGTTGAGGATACATATTGACCTACTCCAAAAAGTAAGCCTTCATCTTCTATTCTAGATATAAGAACAGCCATATCAGGATAAAATAGTTGGCCCCATGGAAGAATTGAGAAAAATTTTGAGTTTATTTTTTTCACTTCTTTTATAAGTGCACTCAAAAAAGACTCTCCTGTTATATAGATAATTTTAATTTCACATAATTTATTAAAATATTGATCTATAAAATTTGATAATTCTTTTTCAATTGATGATGTAGCTATTACGATAATTTCATTATCTTTTTGATTCGGTGTTTGTAAAATACAGGAATATAAAGCCTTATTAATCTGTTCTATATCAAACTTTACTATCTCAACAAAAGATAACCACTTTTTCATTTAAAAACCTTTCTAATAAATTTCTTAATTAAACCTTCTTTCACAGAAATATCATCTTGATCACTTTTAATAGCTTTAATTTTTTCAAGATCGGGGGACATATATTGCTCCTCAATTTTCTCAATTAGAGGAGCTAGAACCTTCTTAGGTGAAAGATTTTCTTTTATTTTAATAAGATTCTTAGTTGATTCTTCAAGTATATCTTTCTCTTCATAAATTCTTTTTATCTGTTTTGCTATAGTTTTTTTATCTAAGCTTTCTAATTTGAATGCTGCTTTTTTATTTATAAGCATTTCTCCTATTGGATCTCCTCCATTAGTCAACATTGGCTTTTCTGCTGCAATTAAATCTGTCGAACGTGTTCTCCATGAATATTTATTTTCTCGCCCGATCTTATTTATAGATACAAATAAATCAACATCATTAAACCATTCAAATCTCTCTGAGTAATTTATCCAATCTTGAAAAATTATAACCTTCTTTAGATCTTCCCTACTCTCCACATATGATGTTATATCCTCATACTGCTTAATAAATTCTTTCCTAGTATTTTTAGGATTCTTCGCTCCAACAATTATCAACTTAATCTTAGGATTTTCTTTAGCAGCAATACTTATGCCTTCAATTAAATCTTTTATATCAAACCAAGGATAAAGACTTCCAAACCACATAATTACAAAAGAATCCTTCGGAACTAAGTTATCTTTTATTCTTGAAATACTCTTATCGATATCATAAGACTCTTCCTGAACTCCTAAAGGTATTTTAATAAGGAAATCTTCACTATATGTTATAGGGTTAAGTCTCCCTAATGCTGATAAAACTCCTTCATAAAAATATTCTTGATTTTTATTTGCATAAATAAATATGTTTCCTTTTTGTATTATCTTATTCCAATTGTTATTAACATCATAAAGAAAATGTCTAAGCTCTGAATCTTTTTCATCACTATTCCTTGCAGAGACCTCAATATAAGCAGGAATATAAAGATCAACTATAAGTTGAATACTTTCATCAAGCTGATCAGCAATAAAGTTAGTAATATCAGGTCTAGTATATTGAAGTAATACAGAGTCGAAAGAATTTGTAAATTTCATAAAATCGTTATTTAGTTTCCAATTTACTATTTTAATTCCACTTACTTCTTTTTTAGGACATTCAACTTCTTCAGGAATTGCAATAGTAACATCGATATTATTTTCTTTAAGTCCAGTAGCTAAAAACCAAGACCGCATTCCTGCTCCATCAACAAATGTGTCTTTATCAAATGGAATTGTTGATATTGAAAAAATCAAAATTTTCTTCATATTAAAAAAACCATCTTTTGTTATCTAAACTCTTAAAATTTGTATAGTTTGTCTTCTTTAATTGATTAAAGTCTTTAATCATTTTCTTATATTGTTTTTTTGCTTCCCCACCAAAATCAGGATAAACCTTGAACAATTCTTCGATCTCCTCGTCATTTTTTATTTTATATTTCTTAGAAATGTACGCTTGTCCAGCTAACATATTAATACTTGTAAATTTATTAGTTCCTGCTGTTTCTCCTTTCGATTTGGATGAAGCGGCACCAAAGTGTCCGAATTTACAGATTGCTGAATAGAAGACTTTAAATTTTTTTAATCTAAATCTCCAAGATAAATCTACATCCTCGTAATACATAAAAAAATTCTCATCAAACATTCCTACCTCCTCAAACTTTAATTTATCAATTAAGGTAGCTGTACCAGCGGCCCAATTTATCTCCCAAGTTTTAGGGTCATAATATTCTGGTTGAGAAAGTGGGAACTGATTAAATGCAATTAATCCAAAATTCTTTAGCTTAATTAATGTTTCATTAAGCTTTAAAAAAAAGTCATTAAAAAAGATTAGGTCAGGATTTAAAATCATGAAAAAATCTTCATACTCATCTTTATATTTTTTATAAAGAAAATTATGTCCACTACCGAATCCAACATTCTCATTTTTATCGATTGTATATTTAATACCAGATTTATTTAAAGGAGCACTTATTTTATTTTTGTATGCTTCCAGGCTATTTTCATCATGTATTACAAAATGAAAGTTCACATCCCAATTATCTCTTTCAGAAATCACAGCGCTTTTACAGAGTAAGTCTAAAAACTCTAATGAGTTATATAGAATAATTTGAATATGAAGTTTTCTATTCATCTAAAACTTTTTTGTATACTTCTAATATTTCTTCTACGTGCTCTTTTTGACTTCTCCATGTCTTATTTTCCTTAATAATTTTTTCATCTATTACTTCTTCTGGGTTCTCTAGAATTGTTGCAATTTTATTATAGAAATCTCCTTCAATATCTGGATCAAAGATAAAACCATTTTTATTATCAGTTACTCTTTCTGAAAGTGCTCCTCTATTTGAAACTACTACAAACCTATTCATAGCCAATGCTTCATCTAATACTAAACCGTATATTTCATCCCAAACAGAAGGCACTATTCCTACATTAGCTTTACTAAAGATGTTATATTTCTCGTCAGGTTTGTAAGGACCTATATACTCTCCATTTTTCATTTCATCAAGCATATTCATATACTTATCCAAGTGAGGATCTCCTTCAACATACTTACCAGCTACTAACAACTTAAAATTATCATATTTATCAGATATTTCTTTGAAAGTATCTATTAATATACCAAATCCTTTACTTATCGCAATTGAAGAGAAAAGAAAAATAACTTCATCCTTATTAACTATATTTTTTCTTAACTCTTTAGGTGGAACTTTAGTTCCATGCTGTATTTTTATTACTTCTTTTTTATTTTTTATAAAACTCTCTACCTCTTTTCTTAAATAGTCTGAAGGTACAATTAATTGATCTGCTTTAAGAAGATAATCCCTAGTGATTTTGTTTCTCTTAATCCTTTGGTTTCTCCAATCTAGTCTTGCAATAAATCTAGCCCACATACTCTCAAGTTTTACCATAGGATCTCCCCCGATAACTATTGCAGAACAAGTTCCTGAAGCTTTCTCATCGGTACATAAACATGGTCCGTCATTTAAATAACCTCTAACCATTGGACACCTAAACCATAGGTCATGTACCGTATAAACAAGAGGAATATTATTTTCTTTTACAATATCTATTAAACTCAGCGAGTTATAAATTAATTGATTTACATGAACGATATCAGGGGCAAAATCTTTAATAACCTTTCTAAATATTTCATCATTATCCGGATTTATAACAGTATCCTTTAATCTAGTTTTACTCCATCCATGAGCTCTATGGACCTTAAAAACTTTAACTTTTCCATCCTCAATATATTCTTCAGTCTCTAGTTCCTGCTTTTCTTTACTGCCCAATTCCTGAGCGTAAATCATTACCTCATAACCTATATCAGATAAAGAATGAGCAAGATCATGAGTATAGCCTTCAGTCCCTCCAAAGAAGTTCGGGAAATAATCATGAACTATAAGTAAAATCTTCTGCATTTTCTAAACGTAATATCTAAAAAAAAGAGCTACATAACTTACCAACCCTAAAAACATAAAGAACAGTAAGAAATATAATTTTTTATTCTTTATATTAATTTCTATATTTATTTTATCAGACACTAATGCTAAAAATGCTAAAGGGGCTATCGGAATAAAGTACCTACCTTGAACTCCTCCACCAGTCTGGGACTTCCAGAAAATAAAGACAACCAGTGTAATTAGAAGAACACTTCCGAGAAAAATCCCCCCATAAACAATTCGTGATTTTAATTTATATACATCTTTAGGTAACTTTTGAGAAAGTAAAAGAAGAATAAACATAATTGTTGCAGGTAAAAGTACAAAGAAAAATGGAAGCCTTGTATCTAGCCAACCAAGCTGCCCTACAAAGTGCTCAAATAAATACCATCCATTAACTGTGTATTCATAAAAAGTTTCCTTTAAAAAAAGTAATGGATTATGAATATATATGTCTATTTGATTATCAATTATTTCTTGTCCTGAATAAAACTTTCGAGCTGATAAAGACCATAACATACTTGGAATTATGGATAGAACTGTCGGTAATAAAGTAAAACCTAACTTCCATTTTATATCCTTAAATTTAGAAATTGGGATAAGTATTGCTACCAATGGGATTAGGAAATAAAGTTGTTTACTCAAACTTAGCAGTGTCGCTACTACTGTTATTATAATAAAATCTCTTATACTTATCTTTTTTATATTTTTATCGTAAATTAACCTTAAAAGGTATGCTGTTAAATAAAAGGATAAAGAGATAACCATAACATCTGCTGAAAGAGAGCCAAATAAAAACAATGTCATCGGCATTAAACCTAAAGCAACAAAAATCCACTTAAAGAATGGCGCAATTTTAATTCCAAAATACATTATTAAAATTCCAGTAAGCATATTTAATATACGCCCTAGGTACATTAAAACAACTGGAGAAAGTCCAAATATAGCCCCAAATCCAATTCCTAAGGTTTGTGGTAAATAAGAAATTGGAGTGTAGACAGCTGTATTATAAAAATCTTCATAATTCTCTTCTGAAAGATTAAGAGGACGATCAAGATTATTTAGTATATCTTTATAATCAACTTTACTATTATAGTCAAAAGGTATTCCTTCGTGTAAATCTTTAACTGTTTCAGAAAATGAAATTGGTACTTCTGAACCTCCACCCTCAGGAGTATCTGTTACTACAATTTTTCCATCAAAAATTGAATACGCTCGGTAGAAATGAGCTACTTCATCAGGAGTTTGAAACGGAGGTGTAATAAAAATAAATAAGAATCCTAGAATTAAGCTGAGTATCAAATAGAAATTTCTTGGTTCTAATTTATTTATGCTTTTAATTAACTTATGCATACTATTTTTTTAATACATAAACATCTTGTGTTCCCCAGAGAGCTTTCTCATATCTGTCATAATTATTATCGATCTTAGCAATCTTTAGTAGATCTTGAAATTTCTCTTCAGTTAAATACGAAGTTCCATACTTTTCTCCATCTTCAATACTATCTTCTGCTTTATCAAGAACTAAATCCTCACTACTTTCATAAAATACAAAGTTAGAATCTGAGATATCAATTAAACTCATATCGTGAACACTCAAAATCAAGATACCGTTATTTTCAATTAATTTATATAGAGCTACGAGCCATTCAATAAATAATTCTTCATTTAAATGGCTAAAAAGTGAACCAACAAAAATTATTTCAAATTTTTTTTCAATATTTAACTTTTTTGGATCAAAAGATGAATTGAAAGAATTAACACTAAAAGTATTTTTTACAAATTTATTAGCACTTTCTTTAATGTCTGAAGCCCATATCTTATTTGCTTCTATCCTTGTTACAAGTAATCTCTCTAATTTCCCAAAACCTGCCGCAAAATCCAAAAAGCTTTTAACTTTTGAAAAATTTTTATTATTATCTTCTAACGCTTTCTCAATAAAATTAAAAGATTCTATACCATCCCGTAAATATTCAATTAAAGCAACTCCGTGATTTCCTTCAAATGTCAGTAGGTTATACTGAAACATTAAATCATTTTTAGAGATACTTAGATCAATATTCTTAAAGCCTTCTTTTTCTAAAAATGAATTAGCATTTTTAATAGATTGATTATCAAAAATTAATAGTTCTGGATAAATATCCATAACCATTTTATTTAACCTTCTAAATCTGTATTGTGAAGTCGACAAATAGGGTCTTACTGATTCTACAGATCTAGCTAAATGTTCAGGTCGACCATTTATATAATTTTCAATTTGAGTATCAATAATCTGATTTAACTTATGTCGTATTTTAGTTTTAATTTTTTTAAACATTATTCAAAAGACCATTCATGGTTATAATATACAAAGCCAGTATATGAATACTTACTTATATCTTTATTATACGGTACTACAAAC
>CAYTGI010000011.1:16543-41604 GCA_964437465.1 uncultured Candidatus Saccharibacteria bacterium
ACAAACATAGCCGCTTGTCTTTTCCAATGCATCGGTTCACTATTAATTTTTTTATAATAGGCAACGTTAATGTAATATTTTCCAGGTAACAAATTAATATTTTCTATCTTTGCCTTTGCCTTTTTTGTTCTCTTAGGAACAGGTTTTCCACCATCTGAAGTTCTAAATGCATATATTAAATCCCAATTTTCAGAAAATATTCCATAATCAACATTAACGTTAGTCCCTTCCTTGTATTCATCTGTATAGATAATCTCTGATTCAATCTCTAAAACTCTTTTTTCTTCATCTATTTCTACATTAACATTTCCCACTTTAGTTTCCATAGTTCCAATTTCTATTACCTGTTCATTATCTTTAAGATTTTCTTTTTCTTCTTCAAGTAAAGATTGTTTATAAAGATTAACTCCTGTTTGAGTGTCTCCAATAAATTTTAGACTACCCTTCTCAATCCAAATTACTTTATTACAAAAATTACTTACTGAGCCTAGATCATGACTTACAAACAGTATTGTCTTTCCTTGTTCAATCATACTAATAATCATATCTTTACTTTTCTGTTGGAATAAACCATCCCCAACTGAAAGTATTTCGTCTAGAATATAGATGTCAGCTTCAGCTTGAATTGCTATCGAGAATGCAAGCTTTAAAACCATTCCACTTGAATAATTCTTAACAGGTTCATCAATAAAATCTTCCAATCCTGAAAAAGATATTATTGAATCGAATACTTCATCAAGAAAGTTTTTAGTCATTCCAAGAAGAGTTCCATTCAAGTAGATATTTTCTCGACCAGTTAGTTCATTATTAAAACCAACACCTAACTCAAGAAAAGGTACAATTGATCCATTTATTTTAATCTCACTTCCCTTATCTGCAGAATAAATTCCAGCAATTATCTTTAATAGAGTGCTCTTTCCACTTCCATTTTTTCCAATAATTCCAACAAAATCACCTTTATTAACTTCAAAAGAAATATCCTCTAACGCTTGAAACTTTTTAACTTTTCCTTGATTAAAGAAATGTGAAAAAAGGCCTCTAAGAGTATCGGCTCTCTTTGAATGCTTTTTAAAAGTTTTATTTAGATTCTTTACAGTTATCATTAGAATAATTCTGCAACTTTTTTAACTTGTTTATCAAAATAATAAAATCCTAGAATAAGAACTAGGACTGACAGAACCGTCATAATTAACATTTTCGATAGATCAACACTACCATAAATTCCAATACCGGCTCTAAACTCATTTATAAAAATTGTTAAAGGATTAATAGAAATTAATCTTGCAACTGGCCCTTCAACAAGCCCCTCGTCTAATGTATAAAATATTGGTGTTGCCCAATATAATAAAGCAAAAGCTAACTCAAAAATATTTTTTAAATCTCTAAATCGAATTGTCAGAATTGAAGTAAACATTGAGAATCCAAGGCATGCGATAAATCCTACTATACTAACTATTAGCATATAAATAAATCCAGTGAAACTGATTGAGATTATGTCAGCTCCAGTTTGTTCAGCTCTAAGATTATTTACAGCAATTAATCCAAAGATTAAAGTCAGATTAATAATGTAACTTATTACTCCTCCAATAATTGATGCTAATACAGCAATCTGTCTTGTGAAATTAACTTTCAAAATAACATTTGCTCTATCTAGTAGACCCATCTGTCCATAAAGGATCATCTCTTGAATATATGTGAAGAAAATTAATCCACTTAATAGATATAAACCAAAGTTATCAACAGCCCCACCTCTTATTCCAGAAATAACAAAGTAAATAACTAAAAACAATGCGTATGGTTTAATTAAAACCCAGATGAACCCAAGGACTGAATTTTGATATCTCATTTTAAAGCTAGTCTTAACTAGTTCTATAAGCAAATCCCATTTGTTTCTCATGTCGTCATTATACAATAAAAACCTCCCCCTAAGGGGAGGTTTTAAACTGTATATCTAAAAAGATATTAGTTTGAGAAAGGCATTGCGTAGAATGAAACACCCTCATACATAAACTTGTCTGAGAATTGTGTATCAACTACTTCTCTCTCTTCTTCTGAACCAGTATAGAAGTGAGTATCACCTACTCTAGTATTCAACCATCTGTAAACAGGGATTGAACCATCTACTTCTGTTTCATAAGCACAGAATTCAACTCTTTCCAATTCGAATGTATCAGCGAATGGACCTTCTAGAGCATCAATCTCTTCTTGAGTGATTGCATAGAAGTGAGTATCTCCAGTTCTAGTATTTAGATATCTATAAACTGGTTGTGAGTCTCCTTCGCACATTTCAGTGTCCATATCCCATGACATTGCATTGAATGTAGGAACTTCTTGTACGAATGCACCTGGCCATAATCCGCCATCTTGTGCATTGTCGAATACAAATTGTGCTGTTTCTTCACTAATTGTATAGAAATGAGTATCTCCTGTGTTAATGTTGAAGAATCTGTAAACTGATCCGTCTGGATAAGTTACAAAGTCTTGCATTCCATCATTAGCAACTGTGAATGGAGCAATATTTAGACTATCGTCATCATCGTTAGAAGTAACGATAACTTCACAATTATCTACAAGTAGTCCTTCTGGTAGAGGATTAAATGTAATTGTGTTGTTACCTGGTACTGCTCTAACTGTAGTAGATGAACAATATCCGTCGTAAGTAATGTCTCCTCCAGTCTCAGATGAGAAAGTGAATGTTAGTGTTGCTGGGTTAACTTGGTTAACAACTTGTAAATTTGGATCTCCATCCTCATCAACTGTGAATGGACCAATAGTTATAGTGTTACCTTGTCTTCCTTGCGCATCGTAACCAGTGATGTAACAAGTTGTTGCTCCATCATCTAAGTTATCGAATGTAACATTGTTTTCTCCAGATGTAAGTGGAAGGTCTGCAAAGTATCCTTCTACTGTACAAGGAGAAGCTGGGTCAAGAACTCCAGCCATGTCAGTGAAATTAAATGTTCCTGATCTGTCAGATTCAAAAGAAACTGAAGCAAGATTGTCTACAGTTCCAGCTGAATAACTAACTTGATCTAGATCTGGACCAGATTGCCCTACTGAGAATTCAGGAATATTAAGAGTATTACTCTTGTTTCCTTCACCATCAGTGAATCTTACTTTACAGTTAGAGTAAGTTCCGTCAGCGATTTCACCAGCAAGGATAGTAAATGTATTGTATACATTTTCTAATCCTGGAACTAGGATATCATTTCCAGCAGCGTTCTCATCTTCGATAACAACACTTGTAGCTAGATCTGTCCAGTCAGGATTTTCCTCTGTATCAAAGCAGTCTCCGTCAAGATCAACGTTAGCTGCAATAATGTCAGCATCAGCGATGAATTCATTAGATGTGAATCTAAATGTTACTGCACCACCTGAAGCTACAGGACTTAGAACAGGTTTTACAATTTCTAATCTTGGTCCGTCTCCGTCACTAATTGTGAACTCAGGCATTTCAACAGTAGATGTATTATTTGAAGTTGGTCCGTCAGCAACTTGGATTAGACAATCGTCAGTTCCTGATCCGTAAGTACCGTCAGCTAGACCACCAGTTGTAGTGTCTAGGATTACAGTATTAACTCCAGGAGTAACAATATTGTTTACCCATGTAGCTCCAGTTAGATCATCAGAACAAAGTCCTGCTCCTGGACCATCAATGATAGACCATAGTCCTCCTTCATCAACAGTGAATGTGAATCCTACTACTTCTCCATTATCATCTCCATAAGGAGATTCGTCGATAGTAGCTTCTGATTCTTCAATGTCTGGAGCTGTTGCATCAGCTACAGCATTTAGGTCAGGTAGATCTGTTAATGTTAAAGGAGATGAAGAGATAGATGCTTGAGCGATGTCTCCATCACCAACAGCAACTCTGTATTCAAGAACACAAGCATTTGCTCCTGTATAGTCAAGACTATCAAGAGTTACTGCAATCTCATTAATTCCTTCTTCAACAACATTAGTACTTAGGTAACATTCGCCTAAAGTTGCATCTACGTAGATTTCTCCGTCGTGAGAAACGTCAAGAGTAACGATTCTTACAGATGCGTCTTGGAAGTCATCGAATTGTGATCCTGCTACAGAAGGCAGTTCAGCTGTTCCTAATTGTTGAATACTTACGAATGTTGGATCAATTACTTCAAAAGTTGGGATGTCTAGTTCATCACTAGTATTTCCAGCTTCGTCAAGTACTTGAACTGTACAGTCATCATAAACACCTGGATCGAAATCACTTTCTGTATCAGCGTCTCTTAAGTTAAGAGTCTGAGTTCCAGCAGCGAATGATGTTGCTGCACTGTCGCAAGATCCTCCGTAAAGGATGTCATCAGCATCTTCGCTCAAAGAAATTTGAACTGAAGGTGTTGTATCCTCTGTAGGAGTGTCAATCACAGATACTAATGCTAGTCTTGGAGCTGTAGCATCGTATGTGAAAGCTGGTACGTCTAAAGGATCTGAAATTTCTCCGTCGTCATTGAAAACTGAGATTTGACAGTCTCCTTCAGCGTATACATTTTCTCGAAGATCAACGAATGTTATTTCGTTTGCTCCGGCTACAGCTTCGATTGTGTCAGAAACACATTCACCACTGTAGATGATATACCCTGCCTGATCTGATTCGAATGTTACTGTGATTCCGTTAGGATCTGAAGTAACATCATCACCGACGATGTCAGCGAATGTCAGCTCAGGAGCGTCAGCAAGAGCAAGTTGTGGTGCAACTACTGCTGGTGCTACTGCAAACACTACCGCAAATGCAAACGTTGCTAATGCTTTGAAACCTTTATAGTTAATCATAAAGGTAATTAAAATAAAATATAAAATAAGGTCTGGGATCCCAAACCACGTACTAAAATATATAATTTAGCTAGATAAAAGTCAACGACCTATAATATTCGTAAAAAGCAATAAAAAGCTTTACAGATAACACTTTCGAGTGTTTAAGCTCAGGATATAGAGGGATTCTACTTGAGATAGAGCCCTCGGAAGCCTTTTATGATAGGGGAATTATTTTGGGGTAGTAGTTTTCAGAGACAAGAAATAGAAAGTTGGAAAGTTTTAATGTTCCAAAGTTGAAAAGTTAGAAGGTTCTAAGGTTCAAATGTTAAAAGTTTGGGGGTTTAAAGGTTTCGTATTTGGAGTTTGATATTTGTTTAGGATTTGGGATTTTAGAATTTAGTATTTAATGGGTTGGAAAGTTCCAATGTTCTAAAGTTCTAATGTTGAAAAGTTCCAAAGTTAAAAAAGTTCTAAATCATAACAACAAGCTACATGCTAATGGCTTACTGCTTATAGCTTAGGGCTTTGAGCTTAACGCTTAAAGCTTCGATTTGAATTCCCAATGCTTTATACTTTCTATATACTTAATCTTTAAAATAATCCTTATGAAAGTATTACTTACCGGAGGGGGTGGATATATTGGGAGCCATACTCTACTCTCACTAGCAGAAACTACTGAACATGAGCTTTTCGTTTTCGATAATTTTAAAAATGGTCATAAAAAAGCTATAGAACAGGTATCTAAATCAACAAATAAAAATATCGAAGTATATGAAGGTGAATTACTTGATCAAGAAAAAATTACTAATGTTTTAGCTGAAGTTCAACCTGACGCTGTAATCCACTTCGCTGCTCTAATAGAAGCTGGAGTTTCTGTCGTTCACCCAACTAAATTTTTTGAGAATAACGTTGTTGGAAGTTTAAATCTTTTCAAAGCAATGCAAGAAAATAACGTTAGAAATATTATATTTTCTTCTACAGCTGCAGTGTACGGGACTCCAGAAAATCCCGAAGTTTTTGAGACGACAGAATTAAAACCTGAAAGCGCATACGGATCATCTAAACTAATGGTGGAAAATATTTTGAGAGATTTAATTCAAGAAGAAGTTGATGAGAGTGAAAAAATTAATCATATAATTTTAAGATATTTTAATGCTGCTGGCTCAGATCCAGAGATGAGAATTGGTCAAGATTACCCAAAACCTACTCATCTAATGACTGTTGCAATTGAGTATGCTCTAGGTTTAAGAGATAACTTTCAGATTTTCGGGAAAGATTATCCAACAAAAGATGGAACTTGTATTCGTGATTATATCCATGTCGCTGACTTAGCTAATGCTCATGTTAAGGCTTTAGAATATTTAATGAATGGAAATAGCTCAGATGTATTTAACATAGGAACAGGAACTGGCTACACTAATTTAGAAGTTGTTGAAGAGTTAAAAAAGATACACGGGGATTTTGAAGTTAAGTTTGGAGAAAGACGTCCAGGAGATCCTGTAGCTTTCTATGCTAACAATTCAAAAGCTAAAGAAACTTTAAATTGGGAACCAAAATTTGGATTAAAAGACATGTTGGAGCATGCCTATAATTGGAAGAAAAACTATCCAAAAGGATTCGAGTCTATGGAGTAGGAAGTTGAAAGGTTCCAAAGTTACAGTGTTCTAAAGTTGGAAAGTTGGTAGGTTAAAATGTTTCAAAGTTAGAAAGTTATAATGTTGAAAGGTTTAAAAGTTAAGGTTTTAATTTTTGGAATTTAGTTTTTGGTATTTGTTTAGATTTGTGGAACTTAGCATTTTGCTATTTGTTTAAAATTTAGAAATTAGTGCTTAATTGTTATCATATATTTATCGATAAATATTATTAATAAATTTATGAATAATCCTCATATGAATCCTGGACATATACAACCAATACAACATTCTAATTTCAACAAAAAACCAAAGAAACAAAAAATGAAGATGATGCAACCTACAACAGCTATCTTATTCTCTCTTGTTATCATTTTAGTGGGAGCGGTTGGAGTTTTAGGATACTTGTATTTCGATCAAAGACAACAAAACGCTCAAGTTCTTGGACAACAGGAACAAGTTCAGGAGCAAAGTCAGGAGTACCAAGAAATACTAGACGCAATAAATTCCCTCGTAGATATTGACTCTGAAGAAAGAGTTAATGTTGCAAGAATCGATAAGCCGGAAGATTTGATTGCCCAAAACCCTACATTCTATAATGGAGTTCAAGCAGGACAGTATCTAGTAGTCTTCCCTACTTCACAAAGAGTTATGGTTTTTGATAAAGAAGCAAATAAAATTGTAAACTTCTCTTCTTACTCAATCAAAGTTGAGCTAATTCCTGAAGATGAGATTTCTGAGTCTGAAAAACCTTTGGAAATTGAATTAAGATACACAAGTAACGTTACTGAAGAAACTGTAGATCAAGTTGTAGCCACATTAGAAGAAGCTAGTGAGAACTATATTATTACAGAGACAAACGAAACTTTTCTTACTTACGATGAACCTTTGAGTGTTTATCTCTTGAACAGAACGGCAAAACCTAAAATGTCTCAAAATCTAGTTGCTCATGTTGGTTCTAGAGAGGTAAATGAGACTTTGCCTTCTGGAGAAAGTTCTAGCACAGCTGATGCTGTAGTAATTCTTACTACAAATGGAGCAGGAAATTAGTTAGTTCCGAATGCAATCCAATCGAATGTAAAGTCATAGCTTTGAGGAGCTAGTATCCTTACTGTAAATCCAGCTACAGTTTTATTAGTAACAACATAATCTATAGGAGAAATTAAATATGAATCACCGTTCGGAGTTATATTTATCTTTGGAATATTTTCATAGCTGCCACTAAAATTAATTGTTGTTTCTGTTCCACCTACATAAATAGTTCCAGAACCCACAGAATCACTACTTAGATAAACTTTTCCTTGAACTGTTAGCTTTCCTTGAATAATTGCTTCACTAAGTGTTTGGGTTCCTCCCTGATTAGCATTCATAGATGCAATTTGTGATTCTAATGAGTCAATTCTATTTTTTAAATTTTCAATCTCATTTAGCGAAGTTTCGATGCTATTTATTTTCCCCTCTATTATTTCTAATGAACTACTTAAACCTGAAATACTTTCAGTTTGATCTTTAATTGCTTGAATTGAGTAAAATGATAAGGTAGTAAAGTCTATTTGCTTAAATCCATCATTATCTACAGAAATAAGTTCAGGAAATAATTCTTCAACATCTTGTGCAATAAGCCCAGTTACTTTTTTTGTACCTAGTCCTCGTTCAGGGAATTCATCAGCACGCCAGTTATATGTTACTGGTTCAAGTCTAGAATACCGATCTAAGATTGAGCCCACTGGGCTAATATTTTTCTTTAATCTAAAGTCAGAACTACATGTTCCAGCAATTACAGTTCCATCAGCATCTTTAACACACCCCGTACTACCAGTACCTACTCTAATATCTCCCCTTACATCAAGTTTATCTGAAGGACTATTAGTTCCTATACCTATAAAGTCCGCACTCCCATCTGCAAAAAATAGATCTGGGTCTGTATCCCCTTCAATAACAAAATCAACCGCATCCCCTGCTTGGTTAAATATAAAGCCACCGTTATTTAGTTCTAGTACGTCTGAGTCAGTTGCCTCAAATCTCACAGAGTTACCATTTGTTGAGAAAAGATCTATACGACCATTTGCAGTAGATCCAGTTCCTACCTGAAGAAGATTTTCACTTACATCAATACTCAGCGCGGCAGAAAGCGATGATCCTCCTATTGCAAAATCCTCAGCTGTATCTGTTAAATAAGTTATCGTTCCTCCATCTGTAAATTCGCTTCCGAATCCACAGTTTGTTTCGCTAGCATCACAAAGCAACTGATCTCCCCAGAAAAGATCATCAGTAGCTGGATTAGATCCTACACTTGTTCCCAAGTAGTTATTAGCATTTCCACCAAGCCTAATAATATCTTCAACATCCAGCCTATCATCAACAATAACGTAACCGTCGTTATTAGCACTTAATATTAAATCTTCATCACTAACTAAATCTCCAGCAGTTATGTAGAGCGGGGAATCTGAAAGTATATTCGCAGCTGTTGAGTTTGTGAATTGTAAATCATAAGCAATCTGAACATCTCCTGCATTTGAAAAAGTTGCTGGAACGTCCGATCTTACTCCCGTAGTAGACACCTCGAAAATATCTGAACCATCAACATCAATATCTAAAAGACTTCCAGTGAATCCAGCAGCTGGGTTAATGTATAAAGCTGTCTCAGCTCCTGCTAATCCGGTTCCTAACGTTGTAGTTCCCGTAAACTCAAAAGCTCCATAAGTCTCACTAGCTACATCATCAATAAATAAGAATGTATTAGCTCCGAATCCAAGTTCAAGCCTATCATCAGTCGTTTCATCGTAAATTAGAAATGCATCGGCATCTGTTCCAAAGAATAAACTCAAATCATCATTTAAAAGTACATCAGCATTATTAAATGTAAATCTGTCATCATCTGTAAATACAATTTCTCCTGAGTTAGTTGCGTCACTTGCAAAGAATGCCAAAGTCGGATCATTTGCGTCACTTACTCCATCTCCTATTCGTACTGTATTTGTATCTACATCTACACTAAATGGAGAAACAATAGTAGCCCCAGCTCCAACTGAGAAGTCATCAGCAGAATCAGATCTGTAAGTTACTCCACCAGCGCTTAAAAATAGTGATCCTCCACCAGCAATAGCATCGTCCAGATCTTTAAGAACATCTTGTATATTTGTTCCAGTTGAATTTACGAATTCGTCATAAACACCAAGAATACTCGCAGCTGAAGTTATATTATCAACTCCAGAATCATTTAATCCAATAGCATTAACATAGAAATCATCTGTCACCATAATTCCTCCTGTTGTTCCTTGATCAGTAATTGTTGCTAAAAGATTAGAAGCAGAATCAGTTATTTCTAATCTATCGTCTGTTGTTTCATCGTATGCAATATTAAAATCTGAGTCAGTTCCGAAAGTAAATGCTAAATCATCAGCAATTAAAAATCCCCCTCCAGTTAATTCAATCCGATCATTTGTTGTATATGTTAAAACTCCAGTATCTCCGTCATTTGCAAAAAGACTAATTGTTGCGTCTCCAGTTCCTGCTGTTCCAAGACTAAATAGATTCCCATCAATATCAATATCTCCACTCAAAAGTAAATCTCCTTGACCAGAGTTATCAGTCAAGGCTGCTAATAAGTTTGTTCCATTAGAAAATTCTAATCTATCATCAGTAGTTTCATCGTAAGTTATTTGAATATCACTATCAGTTCCAAAAAAAGCTGTACGATTATCCTGGAATAATAAATCGGCTCCATCAAGTTCAAATAAATCGGTATCTCTAAATGCAATTGTTCCATCATTTGTCGCATCGCTTGCGTAGAACATTAACCTTGCATCATTAGTATCATTAACCCCATCTCCAATTCGAACAATGTTTGAATCAACATCAACACTAAAAGGTGCTACTAAAGTTTGAGCTCCAATTGCAAGATCGTCAGTTTCTTGAGTTAAATAAGTTATCGCACCTCCATCAGTGAATAAACCACCTTGTCCAGCAGCCCATCCGCAGTTAGACTCACTAACATCACAAAGTAAATCATCTCCAAAATAAAGATCTCCGTCAGCTCCTGTTCCAACAGTACCTATACTCAAAATATCATTAGCACTCGAACCAATCCTAATTCTTCCAGTTGTACCAACATCAATAATTGAGAATAATGTATTCGTTCCATCAGTTACGTTTAATGTATCAGTTCCATCAAAACTAACTCTTGTGTCGCCATCAGTTCCAAATAGTAACTGCTCTGTATCTTGGAACTCCCAATCCCCAGTTATATCTAAATTTGCTGTTGGATCAAAATCAATTGTTAACTCATCCGTAGCTCCAGCAGTAGTGTTTATAGCTGTCCCTCCAATAAATGTTAAATCATCTCCTGCATTTATTGTCTGAGTACCTGTATCACCAATAACATCAAAGGCGCTTGTAGCCCAAGTTAAAACTCCAGATCCATTTGTTTGTAAGAATTCACTAGCATTACCATCAGTTGTCGGAAGTGTAAGAGTATAGTTAGCTCCTATACTTGGGGTAACTAAACTAATAGTATTAGATGTACCATCGAACAAAGTAATCGAACCTGCTGTTGTTGCATTACCTAAAGTAGCTACACCACCCTCTGCTAATAGATCTCCTGTTAAGAGTAGATCTCCCTCATTGGCATTATCCGTCAGGGCTGCTAGTAAATTATTTGAAGCATCAGTAAACTCTAACCTGTCATCTCCTGCCTCATCATAGTCAATATTAAATTCATAGTTAGTTCCAAAACTAAGCTCTAAATCATCCACTATAGATACGCCGGCTCCAGTAACTACAAAAGTGTCGTCAGGTCCATAAATGATTCGTCCTGATTCTCCGTTGATTGCATACATCTGTAAAATCCCGTTCGATGTTGTGCCATCTCCTATTCTTACGGTTTGAGTAGCAACGTCAACACTAAATGGAGCAGCTAAAGTAGAAGCACCTATAGCAAAGTCATCTGATGTTTGAGTTAGATAAGTTAAAGTTCCTGAGTCAGTGAATAACCCAGTCCCTGCAACCCAACCACAGTTTGTCTCACTAACATCACAAAGCAGATCATCACCAAAATAAAGATCCGCCGTAGCTCCAGTTCCAGTTGTTCCGATACTAATTACATCGTTTGTATTCGAACCTATTCGAACTCTTCCAGTTGTACCTGCATCAATTATTGAGAATAATGTATTAGTACCATCAGTGACATTCAAGGTATCCGTTCCATCAAAACTAAATCTAATATCTGCATCATTACCAAAAAGTAATTGTTCAGAATCTTGAAACTCCCAATCCCCAGTTATATCTAAAGCTGCTGTTGGATCAAAATCTATTGTTAGTTGGTCTGTATCTCCTGCAGTTGTTGTAATTGCAGTTCCCCCAATTATCGTTAAATCATCTCCAGCGTTTATGGCTTGTGTTCCAGAGTCACCCAACAAATTAAATGTACTTGTAGTCCAAGTTAAGGCTCCGTTACCATCAGTTTGTAAAAATTCATTAGCATTACCGTCAGTAGTAGGAAGTGTTAAAGTATAATCCGCCCCAATCGTTGGAGCAATAATACTTATAACACTAGAGGATCCGTCACTAAGTTTCAACTGACCTGTTGAGCTTGGTGTTCCAAGTGTTAAGTTTCCATCAATAACTACTTCAGCATCAGTGCCAATGTAATCAAAAGAAGCTATTAATGAATCAGCCGAATCAACAATCTCTAGCCGATCATCACCTGTCTCATCGTAAAGAAGTTTAATATCGTTGTCTGACCCAAGAATCAATTCGATATTATCTGTTAATCTAAAATCTCCTCCAGAGAATTGAAGTAGATCAAGAGTATATTCAAGTCTTCCTGTATCTCCAGTTGATGAATAAAAGTCTAATCTTGCGTTAGTTCCAGATCCACTTCCGAGCCTTGTCAAATTCTCACTTTCATCAACGCTAAAAGCTGAAACTAAGGTTGAAGACAGAGAAAGATCAGAACCGGAAGAAGTTAAGTAAGTTACGTTACCATTAATCGTC
This sequence comes from uncultured Candidatus Saccharibacteria bacterium, assembly GCA_964437465.1. Taxonomy (GTDB): domain Bacteria; phylum Patescibacteriota; class Dojkabacteria; order J137; family J137; genus JAGQLF01. Next base: position 28,945 of record CAYTGI010000011.1, read on the forward strand.
CAAAGTCCTCCTCCACCTCCAGATGCAGCATTTAAAGCATGAAGCAATGAGTTGTATCCTCCAGGAAGTGAGTTATAAGTCGCATCACTAAAATCTATTGCAGTTGCTGTATTAACATCATTAAACTGAATTACATCTGAAAGATTAGTAACATCTTCAGAAGAAGCTGAAGTTTGAGATCTAAAAGCATATGGTGTTGCTGTGAACTTTTTTCTAGCAAACACCTCTGGAGTTACAAAATCTCCGTTCCCATCATCATCAAACTCAATTTCAAAATATAAGTTTGTGTAATCTTCCCAGTTAAATCCCCCACCACTTGTTGTACATAAGTTATTAGGATCAGCCCCAGGATCACTATCCCAACTTCCACCAAGAGTAGTATTACAGATACCTCCTATATCAAAATTAAATATTCCATTGTAATCCCCTAGTTCAATATCCTGGTGAATCTCAGTCCAGAAAGCTGTTCCCCCAGTTGTCACATCGTAAATACTAACTCTAAAATCACAAGTGTCAGCACCAGCCACAATACAACTCGGAGCTCCAGCATTTAAATTAGTTCCATCACTTTTGTTGACTATCTTCCCTTGAAAGCTTACTTCTTCTATAACTTGAGCACTAGTAAAATTAAGCAGTGCAAATGAAAGCCCAACAGTTAGGACTGTCAAAAAGCTTATTAGTATAATTAATTTCTTTCTCATGACTGGCTGACGCCAAAATCAGTTAAATATATTCTATTTAAATAAGTACCGAATAACAATTTTTCTTTATACATAATTCATTTACTTACATTTATATATCTTTACTATTCAAAACGCAGTGCACTTCCTTTGTTAAATTCTATTAATATATCTTCTTCGTTTAACTCATAATTCCAAATCTTTAGTTCGTCAATTCTACCTGAGTGGTTAAGAGTATTATTTCTAGAGCCTATTTCAATTTGTTTATTATTTAAAATGGTTCCAGATAATGTAGATATAACACTATCAGGTATGAGCTTAGTCCCGTCTAAATAAACGTTTACACCACTTGAACTAGAGGATCCATCATATGATAAACATACGTGATACCACCTATTAATTTCAAAAATAGTGTCATAGTTGACAACTATTGCATTTAATGGCCATGAGCTTATGATATATAGGGTTAATCCATTAGCATCTCCTCCTGAAATACTGCCGTCATAAGCAGTAAACTCCCAACCCCTCAAACTGCCGTCAAGTTTACTTATAATTGTATTTGAAGTAGAGCTTAGATCATCGTGATAAATCCACGAGCAAATACTAAAAGAATCTGTGTTTTCAAAATCAAAAAAGGATTCATTAGATAGAAGGACCTTGTCATTAATACCATCAAAATGTAAAGCATTATTGAGTTGCCCATCAACCCAATCTGTTACAGGATCCATATTTGTTAGAGTTCCATGACTATCATTACCAGAGTAATCGTAAGCCGTATTTCCCTCTCCTCTATCCATCTTCCAGTAGCCTACTGGTGCACCGTTATTGTACTCTTTTGCAACATCTCTTTGATTTAGGGTTCTATTTAAATATTTAACTTCGTCGAGCACTCCATTAAATGCGCCCCATTCTTGCGAGGTTGGCCTAGCTATTCCAAAAGATGAATTTGCACCATTAGCATCTGTTAATGCCCCGTTATATGAGGTATTTTCATGAACAAGCTCTCCGTCTAAATATATTTTTACACCAGTTGTAGCATCATAGGTTAAAGCTACATGGTACCAAATATTATTTTGTATACCAGCATTAAAAGTTGATGACCCATCAAGGCCAGGTGTATCCATGTAATATTCAATATTAGTACCATCCGTACCAAATTCAAAGTTATCAATAGCAACATCATCGCTCTTAGCTATTAAGACATTGTCAATCGTATGATTAGTTGGGTCATTTATATCTGTAATGCGTTTAAACCAAGTACTGAAAGTAAAATTACTAGGATTATTCATAACCCTAAAGCTATTTGATAAATCGATATAGTCGTCGATCCCATCAAATTCTAATCCATTTCCATATACTCCTTTAACCCAATCGTTGTCGTCCATGCTTGAATCCATTGCAGCTAAGACACTGTCATTTCCAAGATTATTAACTGATGTACCGGATTTACTATTGAAGTCAAAATGCAGATTTGGTCTATCTTCCTCAAGCCCTCCAATCAATTCTGGAAAACCATCATATCTTTCAGAAGGAGCAACTCTTCTGTATAAAGCATTCATTTCATAAGGCTCAAGCGCTCTGTTATACATATAGACCTCATCGATATTTCCATGCCATGGTCTACGATTAGCTAGGTTAGCGTCGTTTGGAAATAGAGCTCCAAACCTTGCTTCACCACCATCCGTAATAAAAATATCGTGATTAGTTCCTGTTGATAATGATGAGACTTGTTCACCATTAACGTAAAGGTATAAAACATCTCCCTTATGAACCATTCCAATATGGGTCCACTCTGAGTCCCATTGATGTCCAAAATAATCTAAATCAATGTCATTAGTACCGTCCCTATATACAACTTGAATCTGATCATTACCCTTTTCAGCTGTCATTATTATCGCATCATTATTCGGAAAACTACCTCTATTTAAGAAAAGTATTCTCCTCCCTTGGGTATCAGAATCAGCAGCTAAATTTTTCACCCATACACTTGCACTAAAGTCATTTAACCTTAAATCATATTTCTTGCTCTCTCCAAACTCTATTTCAACTGAATCGTTATCTCCGTCAAAAAGCATTGACCCCCCAGCCACTCCAACATCAGGTTGTGTTCCGTTATAAGCGAATGCATTATTTGGATCAGGACCAAAATCTCTAATCTCACCTGGCGTTCCATCTACCTCTTTTTCATTGAAAGGATAATACGCAATTAGCCCTTTTGAAGGTACATTTTGAATTTGAGCTTTAATGTATATGTCAGCAATTTCCTCATTAGATAAAGCTCTGTTGTAAATCCTAAAATCATCAACTGTACCTGATATATACTCTGTATTGTATCTACCTAACTCAAGATTAGAATTATTTAGTAAAGTACCTGAACTTGGTCCTGATACATCTCTATCAAGAACACCATTAATATACAGCTCAATTCTGTTGGTAGCACCATTTCGAACTGCAGTTATGTGTACCCATTCATTTCTAACATCTGTTACCCCTTCTGCCCTATAAGTTGTTGATCCGTTATTTAACACAAACCAAACTGTTCCATCAGACCTTAATTCTAAACCATAGTAACTATTAGCTGCTGTAACCCTTTTATTGAAAATCCACCCTGGATCATTGTTTAAATTAAACCATCCTGATATTGAAAAAGAATCACTAACGTCAAAATCAAACGTATCGTCTGCTAAATCAACATATTCATTTGTTCCATCAAAATTTAATGCATTTCCGAGTTTTCCTAATTGCCAATCCTCATCCTCCATATTTTCTAAAGAACCATCATTAGCATTTAGCGTACTATCAGCTGCAGTTGTTCCTGATCTCTCGTCAAACTTCCAGTGTCCTACTAATCCTGTATCTAAATCAAGTTCATTCCCATTTCCTCCCAATAAATTCGTACCAGTATTATATTCCTCTTTAATCTCATTAGAATCTAAAACTTTATTATGTATTTTTAATTCATCGATAGTTCCATCAAATTGGTAGTTCGTTTCCCAGCCTATGTAATTTGGATTAAACGCTGTTGTTGCCGCAATATCTGAAAGACCTGTCGCGGTTCCGTCTAAATCTCCATCCAGATAAAAGCTTACTTCGTTATTGTTACTTCCATTGTATGTAAAAACCACAGCAACATGATGCCAGGTATTTAACTGTAACTCTGTCTGAGCATATGCAATCCTATTTCCTCCAGTTTCGTTTGTATCAAAGCCAATTTTATATCTGTTAACAACGTCACTCTGTCCTCTAATCATAAAAAGCGCCCCATTGTCGTCTACTCCAGTTCCTCTGTTTGAAAATATAGGTTCAACAAATTCTGCTGAAAAACTATCAATATTTATCCAAGCTGAAATTGTAAAGTCTTTACCAGCTAGGTCTAATTTTTCATCGTACGGAATAGCTGTTCTATCGTTTGAGCCATCGAATTCTAGACAGAAATCTATAATACACTCATCAACTCTAGCAGGATCATCAGAACCACTCAAAGAGCTTGAACCCAAGGTCCCGTTTAAATCTGGTCTAGCATATCCTTTATTAAAAAGCGTCTGACCATTATTTTCGTTAAAATCTAAATGTAATAAAGGTGAACTTTCATTCTCTTCTTCTCCCGAATCTGAAAAGAAGTTAGGAATAGAATCCGCATGCTTAGTCACGGCTACCCAATCAACTTCCAATGTATTAGTTGTATCAGAATTCTCTATTTTAATATTCATATTCTCATTTGGAAGATTTGTTGAAATTGAACCGTTAGCAGTATTATTGACTCTAAAATCTGCCGAATTAGAATCTAAACTTATATCAAAAATTGTTGAATTTGTAGTCTCATTTTCAGATCCAGTAACTGTAGAAACAGTTGATTCATCTGAAGAAACATTCTTGTAATTACCAATAGCTGAATCAAATAAAAAGCCTATTGAGTCATCATCCGTAAAAGCATTACCAACACTAGAATTACTGAAGCCAATATAGCCTTGATTTAGATCAGTTGAACTTTGAGATGCTCCTACAACAAGTTTAGAATTACCACTAGTTTGAAAATCAGAAACTATGACTTCACTATTATCTAGAATAACTTTTCCGGAGTTTAAAGATGGACTTCCATTTAAACTCCATCTATCGGTAATGCTTCTATCAAAAATCTCAACATCGCTAACTTCGAAAAAAGAGAAAGGATCCGATTGATTGTTATATTCAGTATCTACCCAATCTTCTGTTTTAAATTCATTCTTAATTCTGAGTTCGTCTAATAACCCATCAAAATACCTAGTATCTCTAAAGTGCTAGCTAATCTTCCAATAACCATATCTCTTAGACCTTGATTACCAGAAGGTGTAATCGTACCTTGATCAACTCCGTCGATGTATAAAGTCATGCTCGTACCTGACTGATGAGTAGCTGTAAAAAAGTGCCAGTTATTATCATCGTAAGCACTCGCTGTATTTATATTGCTCCCTCCAACTGCTCCAAGAGGTGATCTATGTAAAAATCTTGCATTACCTCCTGTACCTAACTCAATAAGTACTCCATGATTTCCACCACCCGTTGCTGCAAATATACTTTGACTTGTACTTTCGTCTGTTGCTTTAAACCATCCAGAGATTGTGTAGTCATTCTCAATAGTATCGCTACCTAAATTAATCCAATCATCCACTCCATCAAATTCAATTGCTTTTCCAATCCTTCCTTCAACCAAATCTTCTGTACTCATTGAACCGTTAGTAGTTCCCTCATTATTATCAGTTGAGTCGTTAATCTGAGGCCCAGAACCGGAAGGATCATCATTCATATGATAAACACCGATATAGTTTGAGCTCCAAGTCGATATATCATTTACCTCAGATCCATTAGGATTATCGTAGTAAATATAAAACTCTGTATCTGTAGAGGCTGATATAGTTGAGGCTTTAAACCAAAGCTCTCCTGTATTTAATATAGTATCAATTCCAACTAACTCACGACTTAATTTAGTTGTTCCATCTGAAGAAGTTACTACAATATCTGCTCCATCACTTTTTACATGATTAAAAAATTCAGACCCAAGAACTTGTAGATCAACATAAACAGGAAAGTCTGTTTGATCTGTATTAGGAACCTGACTATTTAGTACAGTGATTTTTTGTCTTCGATTCCAAGAGTTATCGTACCAACTTCCTGAGTTATAGCTAAAGGCATCAAAGTATTCAAAAGTGTTGTACGGATTAGAATTTGTGTCAGCGTAAGGATTACCATAATACATAAAGATAGTAGTTCCCTCAGATTCTAAACGATTTAGCTTAACCCAGAAATCATTTGAGGAATCTAAGTGGCATGGATTACTATCGTCTTCTTCCCAGTGATCTAAGATATTTCCTTGAATATCTGTAAACCTAATGTCCTCGCAGTTCTTTTTCAGCTTCCCTTGGCTATACAAAAGATTAGTATTTATATTAATTACACGAACTTGAAAATTCTCAAGATCTGAACTATTACCACTAATAAAGAGTTCACGTCGATATTGCCATGCATCATTTAACCATGCTGCTTCTGCTTTGTTTAATTGTGCAAACAACAAATATATTCCACTTCCAGAAATGATGAAGGTAATTATGAAAAGAATGTATAGTCCTTTACCACTTTTCTGAATGAGATTATTTAGGCGTGAGAAAACAGCACTACGAAAAGCACTTGAAAAATAAACGCTTCGTGAGCGCCGTTTTTTTCTACCTAAGTACATAGAGTTACAAAAAAAATGTACTTCTAAGTTAGTATAGGTTTATAGAGAAATGATTGCAATATAAGGATAATCAGTCTTTTTTATCAAGTTTTTCTTTAAGTTTTTTATTCTCTTCAACTAAGGCCACAATTGCCTGGTAGGTAAGCTCATTGAACTTCTGTTGTCTCATACTCTCTCTTTCAACGACATTAATAACAATATTTTTTAGTTTTGAAAGTATTTTTTCTTTAATTTTTCCTAAAGTTCCATTTGAATTAGGCTGGAATTTATAAAGGTTAGACAAGGTGCTTTTTGATTGTTCTAAACTTGGAAGAATGTACTTACTTAGTTTCTCATCATTAGATAAATCTTCTTTGTTTAAACCCTCCTTTTCAAGTAAATCATCCACTTTTTTTAGAACTTCTTCTTGTGTCATTTTAGTAATTTTACTTCTTTTGCATTCTCTAAAAATTCTATATTTTGAATATCATCTTCGATTATATACCAGTTTATCCTATCTAGAACTTCAGCTAGATCTTTTTCACTGTAAACAATAACATCCGAAGAATTACAATCAAAAGAATCTAAATTAATGTTATCGAAAACTTCTCTTTCAGATGCGCTGATTGTTTCTAGTTCTTCGCTAAATTTTAAAATCCTAAGCTCCTTTTGTAGTTCTAGAATTCTGTAGCCAATTAATGAGGTGTCCTCAAGACATATCTGATTGAAGTTCTCAAAGATTATTTCATCATTCAAAACATCTTCAGAAAGGTCGTATTCATAATAGAAAATATCATTAAAACTATTTGTAGTTTCTACAAGAATCTTTTCCTCAAAGAGATAAAGTGAGGTAATTTCATCGTCAAGATTCAGTTGGCTACCACTATATTGTAAATTCCCATCCAGATCGACTATCTCAAAATCATCATCCGTTTGTATAACTAAACGATTACTTAAATTTGTAGCATTACTCACAATTTCTCCATCAATTCTTATAACTCTCCTTCGTTCTTGATTAGTATTAATATTAAATCTATTTAACCATGAATTATTATTTTCTCCCTGCATGTAATAAATATTCTCTTCATCAACCCACCTATAGGAGCTGACACCAACTTCGTCACTTTCTTGGTTAAATAAAGTTACCCACTCACCTGAGTTTTCTTCTAAGTTATACAGAAAAATATTATCTAACCCGTTGTTTGTTCCAATAACACTAATATTTTGGTTATCTGGAGACCATTCTAAGTTTTTCCAATTATTATCATCTAGCTCAAGTGGGAGATTCTTTCCTTCTTTATCATAAATTGAAAAAGTTCCATCAGAATTTATTGCTGCAAAGTAAGGATCTACATTTCGTCCGTTACCAATAATAATTGGGCCATCATCGTCCTCTTCATCCTCTTCTTCATCTTCTGGAGGTGGATCAACAGGAGCTGGATCAGGATTATTTCCTATGTTCTGTAATAGATAGATAAAAAGAAATAATGCTAGGATAAATCCGCAAATTAAAAAGAATGAAATAAATATTAAGAAAATCTTTTTTCTATTTTTACTCATAAATCCATTATATTACTTATAACGTAATAGTTCATTTTGTCTTTAAAGCCATCTGAGTTAAATGTTTTCTCAATTTCTAAATATAGTTCCTTGTAGGTAGAATCAACCTCCTCTTTAGTAAAACTATGGGCAAATCTATTAGCTGAATTATTGAATGACAACATGTAGTTACTCCCTCCTAGATCATGAATCAAATGCTTTTCTAAAAACTCTTTATTCTCAGCAAATTGCCAGTAGGTAACAATCACTTTTGAATTCTGACTTTTTAAAATCGAATGTAATTCTTTTAATATCTTTTTTCTACTATCTCTTGTTCTGACATGGTGCATAACACCAAACATAACTATTAAGTCAAACTTCTGATCAACTGCACTAACAATACTATCTCGCTCTATATCAATATTGATAAGATTTTCTCTAGGGGCTACTTTTGAAGCTTCCTCTAACATCTCATCGGAGTTATCTATACCCATGTAATCGAAGTTATCAAACTTCTCATTTAAAAAGGAGTAAAATCTTCCGTTCCCACACCCCACATCTAAAACTGAAAATCTTAAATCAGGCTTGAAGCTTTTAAGTGCTTTTGTCCATCCCTTCCAAGGATTTTGTCTTGATTTTGAAAAGTCCTTTGCGTATTCATCGTATAGGTTCATAGATTATGATAACAAAATTACCATGTTAATAAGTTTTATACCTACTAAAGTAACATTAACAAACTTACGAGAAGTTGGGGTCTGGGGGTCTTAGCAGTCAACCATGCGAGTAAGTTAGACTTGCTAAGCCCCCAGGACTTTTTGTATACTTTTTGGTCACAAAAAGTATTATTAAACTTTTTCTTATCCCTGTACTTTTTATAACTAAACAAAGAATGTCATGGTGAGGCTCTCGAACCATGAGCGCGAGTACCCTTCGAGAGCCTCAGGGTGACAGTTTTCGAACCCCTAACGTCAGTGATGTTTTATTTTGCTAGTTGGTGAAAGTAGACATAAAACTTTTTATCCTAAAGATTATGAAGTATTTCTCTATAAAGACTAACGACCTCCTCCTCACCATTATCCCTTACAAAATACCAAAAGCTAGGAGATGAGTTAATCTCAATTAACCAAAATTGATTGTCTTCATCAATAATAATATCTAAACCACCATACCCTAGATCGAAATTTTCATAAATTGGTTCAATAAAATTCTCTAACTTATTTTTTAAATCACTATCTTGAATCAAAATAGCTTTTGATCCCTCCCAGTGAAGAGGACTTAAGTTGTCTGAAAATCTTGCTTTCTTAGTACTTTTTTCGTAAAAAAACTTAATCTCTCTATTAAAAACAACAATTCTAAATTCTCTTTTTGAATTAACCTTTTCTTGAGCTATTGCTAGGTAATCGTAATTCTGCGATGCTTTGTTAAAAATCTCTTTCAATTTTTCTATTGAATCATCCTTATTCTCAACAAAAAACACATTGTTTCCATGAGAACCTCTATTTCTTTTTAAAACAAATGTATAGTCTAAATTCTTTTCAATATCTTCTGCAATTTCCTCAAAGTTAAAATACTTTCTGTAAACTGAATATTCTTCAGCTACAAAAGGATCTAAGTAACCGAAAGTTTTAGGCATTTTAATAACATCTTTTAGAATTCTATACTGAAACTCTTTATCAACGCTTAATCTAGAAATCATCTGATTGTTTAAAGGGGTATGGTTACTGTGGAAGTAATGATATTTCCCATCTTTCAAAATTTGAATTAAATTCCCATCATCATCAAGAGTCTTAAATTCAAGCTTTAACATTTTACATGCTTTTTTTATACACTCTGCGTTTATGTTCATAGAAAAGTACTTAAGTACCTATGTACCTTAGTACTTAGGTACTATAAGTTGGCTATCTGATAATATCTATCTAACTCAAAACCTCTCTTTCTATAATACTCCCTTGTTCCGATCGCAGAAATAACGGCGAGTTTCTTAAAACCTTTTTCTTTACTAATCTCCTTTGCTTTTTCAATTAAGCTTGAGCCAAGACCAATATGTTGAGCCTCTCCGCTTGAGTCCTTAGAAATTTTTAAACTTGGACCGTAAACGTGAACTTCACGAATCATCGCCATATTATCAAGTTCACCCGTCACCTTGTTTTTATTTTCTTTCGGAAAACTTAATCGTAAGAATCCAGCAATTCTTCTATCTTTTGTAATGTATTGCAAAAACTGTTCATTAGTAAATTCTGTTTCAAATTCAATAATATCTAATGACAAGTCAGATGCAGCAATATCATCACCTTTAACTTCTCTTGCTCTTATGTTTGAATCTACTCTACCCTCTTGTTCAAGCCTGTGCTCAACAACCTCTCTTAAATTTGTTGTCTTATTTCCTGCTTCAATTTCAGTTGATGGAATATCTCTAATAATTCTAGTTAATCGACAATATTCTGGAGTCATTTCAATTAGATCTGCCATTAAAGAAATAAGCTCTTCAGTCTCATATGGTTTATATTCTCCTTTCTCATAGAGATCATGAAGTTCCGTGTGTTTAATAGTTGAAGTTGGATAAATTTTAACTTCATCAGGCTTATAGTTTAGATCGTTAAAAAGATCATGGTAGGACTCACGGTCTGAAACTGGAGTAGCTCCGTAAAGGTTCGGCATAATATGTGCATGAATTTTAAAGCCAGCCTGTCGCAAAAGATTTACAGCTCTTGAGGTTTCTTCTCTACCCTCTCCTCTTTTATTCATCTCGCTAACCTTGTCATTTAAAGTTTGAATTCCTAACTGAACTTTTGTAGCTCCGAGTTTTCTTAGACGTAATGCTTCGTACTCAGTAATTGAGTCCGGTCTAGTCTCTAAAACTAGCCCAACACACCTAGAACCTGCTGTAGCGTTAATCTCATGCAGCTTTTCAAGCTCCTTCCAACCTTGTTCTCTTGGAAGAGCAGAATCTTCTGAACATAAAAAATTCGCAAAATGTTCCTTAAATTCTTTTGTAAAAATCAATTCATTGTAAGGCTTGTCTCCAACTATCTCACGCAGCTCATCGTTCCAATCAGACTCTAGATATTTTTGAATGTTTAATTTCTCATCTTCGAATTTAAAACCACGTTCGTCCGACTGTAATTTTCTAACTAGTTTGTCACCCTGAGGTTCTCGAAGGGTGCTCTCACGATCATGGTTCGAGAGCCTCACCATGACATTTCTTCTTCCAAACTCATTCATCGCCCTAAAACACTCACTAATAAACCAGATCTGGTATTCTTCTGAATAACTTGACCAAGTTCCTCCTAGAACTAAAAGCTCAATTTTATCGGTTGGATGTCCGATATTTTTCAGTGCTTGAAGCCTATTCCAAGTTTGAAGATATGGACTAAATCTATTTGCAATAGCTCTTTGAGCTCCCGGTTCTGTAGCGATGTAGCTTTTCGGCATTCTTACATCGTTAGGACAAAATATACATTTTCCAGGACACGGAAATGGTTTAGTTAGAACTGTAACTGTAGTCACTCCAGAAATAGTTCTAGTTGGCTTCATCTTAATAGATTCTTTCAAACGCTTAACTTCATTATCAGTCAGGGACAAATGTTTCCCCTCTCCTTTTGGGAGAGGGTTAGGGTGAGGGTGCTTCTCAATCCAATCAATCCCCATTAAAACCTGATCCTTACTAAATATCTCAGATTTATCCTTGGGATATTTTCTTACAATCTTCTCAAAATCTCTTTTCTTAATTTCATCAAGAGCTAATAGATCTGAAACTATTCCAGTTAGCTCTTTTTTATACTTTTTTGGATCAAAATAATACGATTTACTCATCCTGCAATTATAACTTAGAATCTGTAATAATCTCTTATGAAGAAATTTAGAGCTGATACACTACTATTTTTTTGCCTAGCAGTTTTCTTTGGCTTAGTCCTCTTCTGGCAGGTTCAAACAGAAAGAGTTCGAGAAATAATAAAAATTGATGGAATTGGATACTACTTATACTTACCCTCGATATTTATTCATGATGATATAACTCTTGAATGGTCTGTTCCCTATCGACAAAGTCTAGGATTTCAAAACATTGAAAAGGTCTGGTACGGCATGAGTTACTCTGATGAATTTGATTCTTTTGTAAATAAATATCCTGTTGGCCCTTCAATTCTTTGGACTCCCTTTTTTTTAACTGGTTTAGCAGTATCCCAAGTTTTTAATATACCAATCGAAGGTGGATTTAGCGATACTCTAAACTGGTCTATTGGTTTAGCTGCAATATTCTTTGGTACCATTGGGGTTATCTTGATGAGAAGATTTTTTAATCAGTTTTTTAGTGATAAATTCTCATTAATTTCCTCAGTTTTTCTTATATTTTCAACAGGCATATTTCACTACATTACTTTTGAATCAAGTTTTTCTCATATCTATTCGTTTTTCTTAATAACTTTGTTAGTTTTACTTAGCCCGCTAGTCTATAAGAAAAAAAATTGGAAGTTTTTTAGCGCGTACGGTTTTCTTCTTGGCTTAATTACAATTACTAGGCCTACTAATATTATTGTTTTATTAATTCCAATATTTTATGGAATTCTAACTAAAGATGATCTTAAAGATAGGCTTAAGTTTTTTAAAGAAAAGTTTAAGAGATTTATTCCCTTTTTCATAGCTTTTTTCTTAGCTTTAGTTCCTCAGCTACTTTATTGGTACTTGATCACTGGCTCACCAATCTATTATTCGTACGGAGAAGAAGGATTTAATTTCTTAAAACCAGAGCTTTAT
>CAYTGI010000012.1:0-32476 GCA_964437465.1 uncultured Candidatus Saccharibacteria bacterium
GGGCTTAGCAAGTCTGACTTACTCGCATGGTTGACTGCTAAGACCCCCAGACCCCGACTTCTCGTAAGCTTGCTAGTGCTACTTTAGTAGCTATAAAACAAATTATATAAACCAAATTCGAATTTCAATATTCAGTCCTGTATACTGAATTTATGATTCTACAAATACTTGTTTTTGTCGTTATTCTTATAATCCAATTTATGTTGGCATTGTACGCACGAATAATTAGACATAAAATTGACCAGAGATATTCATACCCTTTAGGAGAAATGATAGATGCATCTAAAGCATTAGAAAACTATGTCAAAATCTACAGAAAGGTTAATTTAAAAGTTCATGCAAATGTACCATTTCCAGCTTATGCTCAAGAAGAATTTGTTTTAATAAACAGGAACAAAATTTATAATATTGATTTATTCACCAATTTCTTTACACTCTACCAGCTTGAGTTATCTAAAAAAGAACATAATCTAGCTCGAAAACTATATATCTTTCAAAACTTTGTTTTCTTAATGCAAATCTTTTTGTTTATTCTTGGACTCGTTTTACAATATGAATGGTCATATATCCTTATCGTAGCAGCAATAGCTGTTCAAGTCTTTTCTATTATGTTTAGTATTATTGGATTTATTATTTATGATTTTGTATTGACTGATACTTTGGAGATCTCTAAGGATTTATTGAATCTTGACGAGGTTGAAATCGCAAGAGCTGAAAGTTTAAAAAATGATCTAAAATTCCATGTTTATGAATATCCTTTTGATTTTTTTAAAAGAGTTTTTGGTTTTCTGATTCCTTAAAAATCCCCAAAAAATGGTATAATGTTCGAGGTCTATTCCAGAGAATAGCTGTTCGTTTATATCTATAGAATAAATGAATGGAGGAAAGTCCGGACTCCAATTTGGTCTGGTAAGTTCTTTAAAAGAATAACTAGATAAGTACCCTGAAGTACTTTTTAAGTACCACGGGCTGGGCGCAAGCTTAGGGTTATCCAACGAAGCCTTGGCATAGTTGGAACAAAGAGGGCAACAGAAAATAGACTGCCGATGATCTGCCTTTGGCAGGTACAGGTAAAGCTGAAACGGCGAGGTAAGAGCTCACCGGTTCTGGTGGTAACATCAGGATGCTGGTAACCCCTACTTGGAGCAACCGAAAGGGCATAGATAAATTATTCTCTTAAACACAGAATCCGGCTTATGGGATAGACCTTATTTCCAAAGCAAAATATAAAGTTCACTATTAGACTTTAATCGCCTAGTTTTACTTTTTAAATTCAATCCTTTCGACATTCCTCTTATTTCACTCAAACTCCACCACCTTTGCTTTATTTTTGTTCTTTTATCAAAAATCGATTGGTCATTTTTATAAACTCTAATTCTCTCACTTGAAACAGTTGTATTTGTTCTTCTTGTAAATTTTTCGACTTTCCAATCAGATCGATATTTTTTTCCACCTTCACTCACAATTAATGTTCCGTTAATATTTGGAAGATTCAGTTTTGTTGGATTATCGATATTAATAAGAATTCTTCCATCTTTACTCAAAAGTGATTTGAGTTTTGACAATAATCTTTTGGCATCATTTCGAGCTGTAGCAATCTCATTAAAAGCATTCCACATAAGAATTATTAAATCATACTTATTTTTCTTATCTAGTTTAAAGAAGTCTTGATTGAGTATTTTAGAATTATCATTAACCTTAGTTTTTAGAATTTTCAACATTCCAGAAGAAGAATCAATTCCAGTTGTATCATAGCCACTCTTAGCTAGAGGAACTAAGTGCCTTCCAGTTCCGCACGCAACATCTAAAATTTTATCCTTTTTAGATACAAGAGATTTAATTAAAGATAATTCTTCTTTAGTTACATCAGAACCTTTAACGTCTTTATAGACAATATCGTAGTATTTTGCTGTTATATCGTTTGGATTAGCCATTATTAGATGGTTAGGCTACTAGATAATTAGGTAATTAGTACATTAGTACATTGGTACATTGGTACATTGGTACATTGGTACATTGGTACATTTAAATTATATATTCGCCAAGATAATAATTTTCAATTCGTAATTATTAATTACTAATTCTTAATTCAAGTCACTCCCACTCACTCGGAGGAAAGAAATTTATATCTGAAATATTTTCTACATCCGCTAAAATCATTACAAGCCTATCTAAACCAATTCCAATTCCCGCAACCTCAGGCATTCCTAATTTTAAGGCATCAACAAGATCTTTATCGTATTTAATCTCTTCTTTTCCAAGCTTTGCTCGTTCAGACTGTTCCTCATCAAACCGTCTTTTCTGTTCTTCCCAATCAGTTAATTCTGTATATCCATTTCCTATCTCTTTTCCAGCAATGTACAGTTCAACTTTTTCCGAAACTAAAGAATCATTTTCCTTAACTTTAGTTAATGGACAGAGAATTCTAGGAAAATCATATACGAATGTAGGTTTATTTTTTGAGAGATTTGGTTCAACTTCACTTGAGAAAATTATTTCAAAAATCGTCTGCCAATCGTCTTTTGCATTAACTGAATAACCTTTGTTTAAAGCAATTTTTCTAAACACATCGACTTCCCTAATATCCTCAAGCTCCAAATCAGTATATTTTCTGAGTAATTCACGAACTGAAAATCTATCCCACTTCCCTCCAAAATCAATCTCTTGTCCTTGATACCTCACCCCCTGCCCCTCTCCTTTTAGGAGAGGGTGGCCGAAGGCCGGGTGAGGTCTTTGGGATTTTGAATTTTGGATTTCGAATTTTTGATGTAAGTGTTGGATAATTGCAACAACCAACTCTTCAGTTGTATCCATTAAATCAAAGTAGTTATCCCCCACCTGGTACCATTCAAGCATTGTAAATTCAGGGCTATGATTTGGACTAATCTCCTCCAAGCCTCTAAAAACTTTTGTTACTGTAAAATGATTCCCAAGACCTGCTACTAGAATTTTTTTATTCCATGTTTCAGTAGAAGGAATTAGGTAAGCTCTTTTAGCTGTTCCATCTTGAAGAGTTATATCTGTATGAAGAGCATCTAAATAACGTTCTTGAGGTAATGCATCAGCAAGAATAGGGCTTTCAAGTTCATGATAATCCCGATCCTCAAAGAATTTACGAATAGCTTTGATTGTGTATTCTTTAACAAAGTACCTCTCAAAAAGTTCTGGATTTTGTTTAAGTTTTTGCCAAGTTTTCAATTAGATTATTAGTTAATTAGGTTATTAGTAAAGGATTTTATCATTTTTTCACCTTAGTTTAGATATGAAAGTATTAAGAATTTTTAATATTTCTTCAAGTAATTGATCTATTTTTTTGAAGTCTTGATCATCAATAAACTTCAGATTTAATGCTAATTCAAGTTGTGTTCTTACTTCTCCAACTGAACCTCTTGAAATCTGCTGGAATCTTCTATAATCACCTCTACTCCCTCTCATCGATCCTTCTGCAATATTGGAAGGAATCGAAATTGAAGCTCTTCTTATCTGTGAAACTAATCCAAATTTTTCATCTCTTGGGAATTTCAGAGTAAGATGATAAATAAGCTCAACACATAACATTGATTTTTTCCAAACAATTAGCTCCCTATATGTTGTTATCATAACAAACTGTATGGGGAATTTTATCAATTATTACTAATTATCTAATTTACTTATCACCTAATCACTTTCTAAGCTTTTGAAAAATATGCCTTATCTTCAGTGTTTACAACAATCTTATCTCCTCTATTTACGAAAAGTGGTACATGAATTGTTGCTCCCGTTTCTAATGTTACTTCTTTAGTAGGATTTCCAGATGTATTTCCTTTATCTCCACCTTGGGCTGCTTCAGTTACTTCAAGTGTAACTTTAGGTGGTAGATTTAAGGATATAGGTTTTTCTTCGTAGAACATTGCAGTGTATTTTCCGTCCGCAATAAGAAAATCAGTTCCACCGTCAATATTTTCTAATGGAACATTAACCATTTCGTATGTGTCTGAATCCATAAAATAAGCGGTATCTTCGTCAGCGTATGAGTAATTCACACTCTTAGTAACTACTTCAACTTCTTCAACGGACTCTCCCGATCTAATTGTGTTATTCACTATTCTTCCGGAAATTAGTCCTTTTAGTTTTAACCTATTAAAGGCACCTCCTTTTCCAGGTTTATAAAATTCTCGATCTAAAATTAAAGTTGGTTCGTTATTATAAAGAATAACCATTCCTTTTTTAACGTCTGATGTCATTGCCATATAAGTATTTTAAACATTAGATTTTACGATAATAGTTGAGATTTGTAAATTTAGACTTTCTTTAGTTCCGAAAGAAGTTTTAGTTTCTGATCAATTCGTATATATTTACTCCAAAGATCAATTAGTAGTATAGATTTTCCCTCAGCATCTTCGTGAATACTTTCTAGATCTATTAATCCATCTCTTAACTTTTGTGCATTATCCCAAGCATTTCTCCTCCATTTCACAATAATATCTGTAAATGCTTTTAAGTAAATCGGTTTTAAAATTAATCCTCCAAAACCTAAGAAATCATGTTCCTTCCATGCTAGATAAGAAAGTATTCCTGGTAAAACTTCTAATAAAATCTCATTAATCTTTTCAAAGTCATTTTTATTAAAATAATCAGTTTTATTAATTGCATTCGCTAAATCTCCATTTATGTGTACATTAATTCCAAGTAACATCTGGAGAAAAGGAATATCTCTGCCAGTCTTACAATATTCAAAGTAATTAAACCACGGAGAAGGTGCTTGTTCTTTTTCTAAGAAATCGGCTAGTGGATGAAAATATAATTCAGCGAACACAATATCCAAAACCTCCATAGAAGTATAGTCTTCAAAATATTTCTCATCAGAAGAGTGGTGAAATTGAACGGCTTTTGTAACTTCGTAATACGTCTTCAAAAAAGGGATGAGATGGTTTTCAGGGGATTTATCTTTCTCATCAGAAAAGAGCTCAAGGCTCTTTTCCATTAATGAAATAACTTCGCTTATATTATTATGTTTGATCCCTAATTTTGATGTAAGTTCCATACAATAAGTATAGAACAAAACTAAAGACTTAACCTTCGCTTTTAATTTGCAAAGTACTAATAATCTTATTCCAATCAGCTCCATCATCATCTGTAAACTCTTCCATTAGTCTTAAAACCCTTTGCGGATCAGCAGATTCAATTAATTTCCAAGCATTGTGAGCATTATGTGGATGGGTAAAATACAATCCAAGATCAGATTTAATAGCAACTGTATCTAAAATTTGCGATGGATTAGCTGGAATATCAATATATCCACCATTTCCATCTGAACCAATCTCATCATCAGGTATATCGGCAAACGTTTGGTAATCACTCATGTAATTAAATATAAAAAGTAAATTAAAATAAGTTACCAAAAGAAAACAACTCAGTCTCGAAAACTGAGTTGAAATCTAATTTATTCTGAAGAGAGTTTAGAATTCTAGATGTCTTGACCTTGTTTGGTGAATACGTTCAATTGCTTCTTCATAACTGCCTAATGTGATTGCAATACTGGTCAATACTTTTAAATTAGAGCAATCTACATTATCTCTCATTGGGAAGTTTTCCAAACCATACCTAACTAATTCAGGATTTATTTTATAATACCGACCCATTTCTTGGTAAATATCATCACCCATCGTATCCCTTGTATTATCACTAACTAAATCTTCAAAATTAGTTGCTGTAGATTCTACTCCCATAATTTATACAATAATATTCAAAATCTTATCTTGAACATAAATAATCTTCTTAGGCTCCCCTTCAAGATATTTAGCAACACTCTCTACATCTCTAGCTTTTTTCATTACTGACTCCTGATCTTCACCAGGTTCAATCTCAATTGTTCCTCTAACTTTACCGTTAACCTGAACTCCAATAGTTAAAAGGTCGTCTTTCGCAAGCTCATCATCATATTCTGGCCAATTCTGGTTATGAATTGAGAATTCATTTCCTAATTTTGACCATAATTCTTCAGTAACGTAAGGAGCGAATGGAGCAAGAATTAATAAAAATCTCTCAAAAACTGATTTATTTATTTTCTCTTCTTTAGTTAAAAAATTATTAAATTCCATGAATTTAGCAACAGCTGTGTTAAAGCTTAAAGTATCAATTGCGTTTCCAATATACTTTATTAATTTATTAATCTCTCTTTCTTGAGTATCAGTTTCAAAAGTACCATCTAATTTGTCGAAGTTGTCCCACGCTTTCGACAAAAACCTGGATACTCCAATCTCAGCCTTTGTATCCCATGGCATTGTAGAGTCAAACGGTCCCATGAACATTTCATAAACTCTAAGTGTATCTGCTCCAAACTTTTCTATCTCATCTTTTGGGTCAATTGTGTTTCCCCATCTCTTACTCATTTTTCTACTGTCTTCCGCTAATACCATTCCTTGGTGTCTAAGTTTTTGAAATGGTTCATCAAAATCAATGTATCCTTCATCAAACAAAAACTTAGTAAAAAACCTTGCGTACATTAAATGTAAAACTGTATGTTCAGCTCCACCAACATATAAGTCGACTGGCAACCATGATTTAAGCTTTTCGCTATCTGAAAATGCCTCAGTGTTATGTGGATCAGCAAATCTAAAAAAGTACCAGCTTGAATCCATAAAAGTATCTAATGTATCTACTTCATAGTGCCAACCTTCACCGTACTTTTCTTCAGCTTGTTTTTTGAAAGATTCAGAACTTGCTAACGGTGATTTACCTTTCGGATTATAATCAACGTCCGTAGGTAATAGTAATGGTAAATCTTCTTCAGCTATTGGGTGAGCATTTCCTTCCGGATCATAGACAACAGGAATTGGACATCCCCAATACCTTTGTCTTGAAACTAACCAATCCCTAAGTCGATAAGTAGTTTTTCTTTTTCCTATACCTTGCTTCTCAATTTCTTCTATCGATTTAGAAATTGCGTCATTTGTATTTAACCCATTTAAGAAATCTGAGTTTATATGTTCCCCATCATCATGGTGTGGAAGCTCCTCTCCTTCGACTACTTTAATTACTTCAATATCGTATTTTTCTGCAAACTCAAAATCTCTCTCATCATGAGCAGGCACTGCCATAATAGCTCCAGTTCCATAACCTCCTAAAACGTAATCTGCTACATAAATTGGAATTTCTTTTGCTGTGAATGGATTTATAGCAACAACTCCTTCAAGCTTTACACCAGTCTTTTCTTTCTGCTGTTGTCTCTGTAGGTCAGTTTTATTTTCTGCTACTTTTACATACCCATCAACTTCACTGAAATTAGTTATGTCATCCTGAACTTGTTTCAGGATCTCGTGCTCTGGAGCTATAACCATAAAAGTTGCTCCAAAAATTGTATCCGGTCTTGTTGTAAAAACGTTTAATTTACCAAGATCTTTATCATCATTCGTAATTCGTAATTTAAAATTAATTTCAGCGCCTTCACTTCTTCCAATCCAATTTTTTTGTCCTAATTTAGTACTTTCTGGCCAATCAATTTTATCTAAGTCTTCAACTAATCTATCTGCAAAATCAGTAATCTTAAAGAACCATTGATCCATATCTTTTTGTTCTACTACAGCACCAGATCGTTCAGCAGTCCCATCAGGTAGAACTTGTTCGTTTGCAAGCACAGTTTGATCCACAGGATCCCAATTAACTGGAGCTGTCTTTTTGTACGCCAAACCTTTCTTGTACAGTTGTAAGAAAATCCATTGATTCCACTTCATAAATTCAGGATCATGAGATGAAATCTCCCTGCTCCAATCGTATGAAATTCCTAGCCCATCAATTTGCTCCTTGAAATA
Organism: uncultured Candidatus Saccharibacteria bacterium; assembly: GCA_964437465.1. Taxonomy (GTDB): domain Bacteria; phylum Patescibacteriota; class Dojkabacteria; order J137; family J137; genus JAGQLF01. The sequence goes on from CAYTGI010000012.1 coordinate 7,791, forward strand.
TTTAATAGCTTTGTTTGTTGATTCTTCAGGAGGTGTACCAGTTTTAATAGCATAGTTTTCAGCTGGCAAGCCAAACGAATCAAAACCAATAGGATGAAGAACCTTGTTACCTTTCATTCTATTAAATCTTGCAACAACGTCTGTACCTAAGTAACCACGAGGATGTCCTACATGTAACCCTGATCCTGAAGGATATGGATACATATCTAAAATATATGCTTTCTTGTCTCCTTTTTTTATTTCAGGAGTTTTATATATTTCTTCTTTATTCCACTTCTCTTGCCATTTTTTTTCATATTCAGATGGATTAAATTTATTCATTAATTAAGTATTTAAAAAATATCAAAAAATTTTTTGCACGATTATATTTTCTCCCTTTAAGAGAGGAATAATTTATTTGAAAGAATATAGTTTTGTATCTGGATCACCATGAATGATTATAACAAAGAGATACATATATCTATACAATTCATATTCGATTTTGTAATATATAAGTATAGTTTTTAACTAATTTTCTATGAATGAAGAGAAGAAACAAGTGCCGATTATTATAGGAGGTACTATTATTGCCGCTACAATTGCAGTAGGAGGATTGATATTTATAACTGAAAACTCTAATAATCAGAATTCTCCTCAATTAATCCCTGAGAACTTTTCAGGATATAGAGATGGAAGATTTTATAACGAAGCAAGTTATTATGTTGAGCCTACTGATACTAATGAAACTATAGAAGTTGTTATTGAATTAGAAGATGGGATAATTAGTAATATTGAGGCTGTAAGTATTGAAAATGGAGAAATTATTCCTAATGACTATTTAGAAGAGTTTGAAAATGAAATATCAAATCTTATAATCGGCAAACCACTAAATGAAGTCAGTGAGGTACAAGTATCAGGATCATCTTTAACTACAGAAGCATTTATTGAAGCAGTAGAAAAAATTAAGCAAGATGCTTCTGTATAGCTAACTTGTAACAACTCCGATTCCTGCAGATGGAGAGCTTGCGGAAAATATGAACCCCATATTTTCACCCCCATTTATTTCACCAGTTAAGTTAATCCCCTTAATCGCCTGAGAACATACTTCACCAATAGTTAAAACTGCATTTGTTCTAACATTTACAATTGTTTCCGCCCCTCCTCTACCAGGAGTAATTTGTGCTTGTGCTTCTATACAACCATTACTAACTGCTCCATTAATAACATAGCTCCATTTATTATTACCAATATAATCAGCCTGGAAAGTCCATCCTTTATCTTCTAACGTTGTGGTTTGAGGTCCATCATTACCTGGATCCTCAACAGTATTAGTAACTCTTTCAACTCTCAACTCTAGCTCAGACTCTTCATCTGCATTGTATGTTCCAACAAGCTCAAAATTATTAAAAGCCTGTGTACAACTTATATTAGGGTTATTTAGAGTGGTTAAGGTTACTCTAATTATAACTGTTCCTGGTCCATCTTGAGGTACAAAGATCTCTTCTGCTGCAGATGTACAACCATCTGGAACTTGACCTGTTATCTTATAACTCCATTCTCCTCTACCTACATACACGGAAGTAACTGAGATACCATCTGAAGTTTGATTAATTTCTCTGCCTTCAGAAACATTTCCATTATTATTAACAAGTAATTTAAGTCCAGTATTACCTGCTGATGTATACGAACCAGTAAGTTCAAAATCTTGGAATGCTTGTGTACAAGTTATATTGGGATCATTATTTTCTTGTAGTGTTACTGTTGCCACCGCTGTCCTTGTAGCACTAGATTCATTACCACTACTATCACTAGGACCACCTGATTGGTTTATTTCTACTTCAACTGAAGCTGTTGTACAACCATTAGGTACCTGACCTGTTATTGTATAGTTCCATGTATCTGATCCATCAAAAGTTGAAATCATTCTTACTCCGTTATTCTCTCTTACTAAAGTATGTTGATCACCAGCAGATAGATCATTTACTTCAAAAGTCATATTTGATTCTATTGAAGCACTAAAACTTCCCGTTAATTCTATTGGAGCTTCATTAATATCACATCTCTCAATAATATTTTCATTAACACTTAATTCCAGTACTACGTCTACCTGTTCTGACAAGCTTTCTCGAATAGTAATTTTTTCATTTGCATTTATACATCCACTAGGAAGATTACCGGTTATAGTATAATCCCATTCATTATCATCAGCATTAAAAACCGCCTCATAGATAAATCCATTATCTTCAAGAGATATTGTTCTACCATCAGTACTTCCAGGTGAAATTACGCAAGAGTCTTCATTATATTTTTTTGCAAAATTTGCGAAGTCAGGTAAATCCACTGTTCCATTTTCATTAAAGTCAGTATATCCACATGAATATATTAAATTATCCGGAGGATTTTCAACCTCACAATCATCCCCGTACTGTCTTGCAAAATTTGAAAAATCAATTAAAGTTAACTGCTCATCCTCATTTGAATCCATTGGTCCACAAGCATGGATTCGAACTGGGTCAGTAACGCTAACATCCTTAGGTTCACTTACTCTATCTATGTTTTGAATAGATAAAAGTCCTGCTATTATTACAAACGAAATAAACACATTATAAAAAAGAAGTTTCCTTGAAGTTAAATATCTCATAAAATGACATTGATAATATATTCTGAGATTATTATATATTCTAATTCACTAAGACACAAATATCACTTTGAAGAAAAAGCTAAATAAGGAGAAAAAGATAGGTCAGAAGATAAAAGACTCTCAAAAATTCTATAACCTAATATATTTTTTCGCTTTTCTAGGGTTTTATTTTTCAGGATTAATATTTCTCTCAGCATACATTTTTTGGCCTAGAAATACCCCAATCAAGGAAATCCCAATTGATATAAATCCAGAAATTATAATTGAAAAGGTTGAAGGAGATATGGATATTCCTGTTGAAGAAAAGTATTTTGATTTTTATAAAAATATCCTACTATCGGCTTATCCTAATAACAACATTCAAGAAACTGACAAAGGTATTAACCTTTCTTATGAATCAGGTTTTCTACAAATAAGAGAAATCCCTAATAAATTTGATCCAAAAGTGCTTGAGCAAAGTATAAGAAATATTTTAGGTAACCAGGTTGATAATTATGGGGTGTATTTCTATGATTTTAGCAGAGATATTGAGGTTGGTGTAAATGAGGATATGATCTTACCACCTATGAGTATATCTAAGCTTCCAGTTGGAGTTATGATGATGAGAGAGATAGATAAGGGCAACTTCACTTTAGACTCCTACTATCCTTTCAGAGCTTCTGCAGTTTCGAATCCAACGAATGTTCTAGATGGATCATATGTTGGAACAAGTTTTCCAATAAGAGATTATCTTAGATTCTTGATTATTGATAGTGATAATTCCTCAATTAGAATGCTTGAAGAGCTAATGGGTGTATATTTAGCTGTAAATGAAAAGGTGAAAAATGAATTAGGAGTTAATACTTTCTTTAGAAATCCGCATGATGCAACTGCAAAGGATGTTGGAAGAGTTTATGTTGGACTTTATAACGGTGAATACTTAACTCCAGAAAGCAATGAGTTTTTTATAAATCTACTGAAAAATACTCACTGGAGTCTACAAGATGGCATTCCAGTTGGAGTTCCTGAACCTTATAAGTCTCAAATAGCTCACAAAACTGGACAAGGAGCCTCTGTTCCAGGATTTATATGGGAAGACTCAGGGATAGTTTATGGAGAGAAGGCTGATTATGTTCTAGTAATTCTTAATCACAAAATTAATATTGTGGAAGCTAGATCGAATATTCAACAGATCTCTGCTTTAGTTTGGGAAACTACTCAATAGTTAACTAATTAGTTGATTTACTATTTCATCAGCTATTTCGAGAAAATCTGTTAGGGTATCCTCTGTGTTTACAGTTATTTTAGCTAATAAACTTACTGTAACTTTTTCAGATGTATCCTCAAAAGTATAACCAAAATCAGCAAGCTCAATAAAAACCATTCTATTTTCTAAAATTAAACATTCTTCTCCGCTTCCAGCCTCTTCTATTCTCTCAATTAGATCTTCTCTATCATTCTCTAGATCATCTCTAGAGATTACTTGTACTGCATCAGTTTCATAGTAAGTATAGTCACCATCTATGTTTCTATATCTAGTCGCTCTATTACCTAAATCAGTTACCAGTCCTTCATCTTGGCAGAATACCTTAGGCTGAGGTAATACTGCTGCACCTCCAATGTTATCGCCCATTTTCATGAATGTTAGGGAAAGTAAATTGTTATCGTTGTTAGTGAAATTAACCATATGAGATATAGATCTTACATCATCACTTGAATCATTATTAATTACCTCAGATACGTTGACTGATGAGGGATAATCTATCTCAACTCCCTGAACTCCTCTAGGTGTTATTGAGGTAATTGAATCATCTCCATTCTCAGAGGTAGAACCCGTACATGATTTATTATAAACTCTTGCAAATCTAGAAAAATCATTAAGATTAACCTCTCCATTCTCATCCATGTCAGCATAACCACAGACGTTAGGATCCTCTCCAGTTTTAGAGAAAGAAAGATATTCTCCAGTCAACTTCTCTTCGTTCTCACCATCAGATATTTTAGCCTCGTCAGAGTAGTTAATAACAACATCTTCTAGAGCATCCATTATTCTAAACGAAATTAATCCTAAATTATCCCCCTCAACAAATGGTTCTTCGTTTGCGATAGTAAAACATAGTCTAGAAGTACTTATTATAAAATCTTCAGTATTATATTCAGCACAAGTTGTAGTACCTATAATTCTATTACTAGCTGTAGTAATAAAATCTACAAGTATTGCATTTTCGAACTCAAGGTCTACATTTCCTGCATATCCATTCTCAAACTCTTCAGGAGCTTCAATGTGAATTCCAACAATATCAATTTCATCAAGTGGTCCAACAGGCTCTGTGACTAGCCATATTTCATTATATTCAACAATTTCTGTACCATCTGTTACATCTATCTCAATTTCGAAATTAGTAAGTATCTCATCATAAGTTAAAGAGCTTAGCATAGTACTATCAACTCCCAATGACATAGTCCCGATTATAGTACCTTCACCGATAGAATTAGATCTTGCTGCAGAGGCACACAAACGATTATCTTCAACTAGTAAATTGGTACATTGATCTCCTCCTAAAAAATCTAACCATCCCTCTCCAGGAGTGAATGCTAAAATTTTCACAGAGTCTGAAATTTCATCTTTAAGAGTTAGGTTAAAATCTACACCATTATATTCTTCTTCACCCAGATTAATATCTGTATTACCTATTTGAGCTTTTCGAATTGATTCCGTTTCAGTTGCACCTACGAAAGTCTCTCCATCAAAAAGTAACCTAACATTTAATAATGTCATGTATGGAATATCTGAAGGAGGCGTTTCAGGAATAAAACATTCAGAGTTAAATACCCTTGCAAAATTTGCAAAGTCATCCAACTCTACAATCTTATCTCCATCAATATCTATTGGAGGACACTCTCTAACTGTATCAGTTACACCAACATCTGGCTCATCGTCAATCGACCTCCGCTGAGAAAAATTAAATGCTCCAAGAATTAAAACTATTGAAGCTATAAATATCCATGCTAAAAGTATTGTTTTTTTCATATTATTTAATTACAACTATTGCAATATATTCTAATAAAATCAGTCTCAGTCAAGAAATTATCTCTGTACATTTTGTAAACTTTGGGATTAATCTTTTCCCTTGCTATATCAGAAACACCTACATCTTGAACAGGCTCAGGTATTTCAAATACGAAGTAAGCAAGAAAGCTAACCAAAATTGTTAGCAATGTTCCCCATAACAAAAATAATATTAATCTCATCTAGTAAGGCTGAATTACTATGTTTAGAATATTATATAGTAAGGGTTAAGTCAATCTAGGAGTATCTTTCGTAGCTTCTAGAAACTCGAAGTGAGTTGAATTGTCTAATTGTATCTAATATTACACTTACAATAATTAAGATACTTGTTCCACCAATTCCAGTAAGGATAAATAGGTTTACTCCTGTTGAATACTCGATAAGATTTCGAGCAACTAATGGAATTAAAGCTATAAGTGCTAAAAAGATTGCACCCATAAATCCGATTCTTCCTAGAACAGTCGCAATATATTTTTCAGTTGATTTACCAGGTCTGATTCCTGGAATGAATGCTGAACTTTTTTGAAGATTTTCAGCAGTATCTGCAGGCTTCAATGCAATAAATGCATAGAATACTCCAAAAACAACAATCATCACAAAGTATACAATTCCATATAAGATATCCTGACCATTTACAACTCCATCTACACTTGCAAACAGGAAGCTGTCTCTAATACTGTCAATAAATTGACCAAAGGCAGTTGAAGAATCAGCAGCCTGATCAATAAATGGAAGAATAAGCTGTGGTACAGATAGTAATGCTGATGCAAAAATTATAGGAAGTACTCCTGTAATTGTTAGTTTTATAGGTAGATGAGAGTCTTGTGATACTGTTGAAGTAGCTGCTCTTCTTGCATAATGAATCTTAATCTTTCTTAATGATTCATTTGCGTAAACAATTACTACTATCATTAATATAAATCCTATAATGACTGATACCAGAGAAATTAAAGTCGCATTTGTTAGAACTGAGAAATTACCTTCTAATATACTACTTATAGTTTGTTGAAAATTGAGTTGTGAAAAATCTTGTGCTAGTAAATTTGGCAAAGTGGCTAAAATACCTGTCGAGATCATAATTGAAGATCCATTTCCAATTCCATTTTCAGTAATTACTTCTGTCAACCACATTAAGAACATAGATCCTGCGGTTAGAACTAATGCCATAAAAATAATCTTGGTTACTGATGGCCAGTCTGAACCCATTGCATGGGGAATTAGGAAATCAGGACTTTCTGTAATAGTTCCAATATCCACACTTGATAAATCTCTTCTAGATAAGAATAGAAGGTAAACAACTGAGTATAGTGCAGATAAAGGTAAAGTTAAGTACCTTGTATATTGATTAATGACCTGCTGACCTCTTGCACCTTCTTTTGATAACTCACTTAATTTCGGTAAAACTGGAGTTACAAGTTGCATAATAATAGATGCATTAATGTACGCAATAATACCAAGACCTACAATACTTGGAGTTTCTAATGTACTACCTGTAAATACTAGGAATAGATAGTTAGCTTCTGATGCACTAGCATTTTGGAAATATTGTTCATAAACTCCCATGTCTACTCCAGGTAAAGGAATAGAAGCTAGACCTCTATAAATGACTACAATAAGAAGAGTCACCCCTATTTTCGCCAACAAAGATCTGTTCGTTAATATCTCTTTTAATGCAGCAGGGAATCTGTTTAAAGAAAAGAAGTTTTTTCTTTTATTATTGTTTTTCTTTTTTTTACGAGCTCTTTCTGATCCTTTCGACCCTTTAACACTATCCTGTTTAAATTGTTCGTAGTCTATCTTGTTTTGAATCATACAAGGAATCTAAAAAGAGTGAAATATATTAATCTGTAATTACTCTGTATAAGTAATTTTGCCACCAGCCATTTCAATAGCCTCTTTCGCTTTCTTTGAAACAGGTAAGTTAACAATATTAATTTCCTTATCAATTTCTTTGTCAAAAAGAATTTTTACTTTAACATCTTTATGACTTAATGGTTTAATTAAACCACTTTTAACAAGAGCATCGTAAGTTATCTCTTCTCCTTTCTTAAATGTACCAGCCAATTCACTAAGGTTAATTGGTACGTTTTTAGTCTTTGTAATTTTGAATAATCTAGTTCTAGTCCTACTTCCTGAAACATTTTTTAGTTTAGGTAATCTTTTTGAAAGTGGGTTTTGTCCTCCTTCGAAACCTGGTCTAGGTTTTTTATAACCTGTTCTTGATTTCTGACCTTTTGTACCTTTTCCTGTTGTATGTCCCCCACGTTTAGATCCTATTCCTCTACCGACTTGAACAGATTTTCTAGTAGTTTTTGGTGAAGGTAATTTTTCTATCATTTTATTCTCTATTTTCTCTTATATTATTTAATGCTTCCACAGTTGCGTAAGCATTAGAAATCTTATTATTTGTACCCATTATCTTTCCTAGCATGTCCTTAATACCAGCGACTTCGGCTACAGCCCTCATTGATGATCCAGCAACAATTCCAGTACCTGGCGATGCTGGTTTTAGCATCACTTTTGCTGCTCCCACTTTATATACAATGTCATGAGGAATTGTATTACCTTTCAGGGGTACTTGAATTAGATTCTTTTTTGCATTTGCTACAGCTTTAGACTGAGCACTTCTTACATCAGGTCCTTTTCCAATCCCAACTCCTACTTTTCCTTCCCTATCTCCAATAACAACGAATACACTTAATCTCATTCTTCTACCACCTTTAAACATTCTAGTAACCCTTCTAATATTTATAATTTTCGTATCAAAACCATCATCTTCATCTCTTTTTCTTCTATTTTCATTTCTTCTTTTCTTAGGTCTAACTTTAGAAGTATTCCTTATTAGATTATGCTCAGTTTTAGATGAAGAAGAATCTTTTTTATCTTCAACTTTTTCCATCTTTTTTCCTTTTATTTTAGTTTCTGCCATATTTAATTATTTATTAGAATTCTAAACCAGCTTTTCTTAGCCCTTCTGCCAGTGCTTTTACTCTTCCATGATATTTATATCCTGATTTGTCAAAAATAACTTTTTCAACTTTTTGTTTTTTAGCAAGTTTTCCTAGCTCTTCACCAACCTTCTCAGCAATTTCAACTGGTTTTATTTTTTTATTATCAACCTTAAAATCTGAAAATGAAGCTATCGTTTTACTATCTTCATCATCAATGATCTGAGCATATATATGCTTATTCGATCTTTGAACACTTACTCTTGGTCTTTCAGAAGTTCCTCTGATCTTGCTTTTAGCAGATCTCTTTCTTCGTGCAAATTGTTTTCTTTTTAGTTTGATACTTGTATTCATATTATGCTGCTACAGTTTTTGCTGATTTTCTCTTAATTATTTCATCAGCATATTTAATTCCTTTACCTTTATATGGTTCAGGTTTTCTAAATGCTCTAATTTTTGCTGCAATTTCCCCAACTTTTTGTTTGTCTGCTCCCTCTACCTTAACTTTAGTTTGCTCGTCTACAGTTACAGTAATCCCTTCTGGTGGTTCTAACTCAATTTTGTGTGAGTACCCAAGAGAGAAAACAACCTTACTTCCTTGCATTTCTGCTCTATAACCAATACCGACAATCTCTAGTTCTTTTGAGTAACCTTCTGTTACCCCTGTAATCATGTTTTGAATTAATGATCTATAAAGACCATGATTAGACTTAATCTGCTTAGATTCATTAGCTCTTGTTAAAACAACTTCGTTCTCCTTAATCTCAACAGTAACTCCTCTTCTTAAAGATTCAGACAAAGTACCTTTAGGTCCTGTTACTTCAACATCAATATATCCAAAATCACCACCGTCATTTATATTTACAGTGACTCCTTCAGGGATTTGTATTGGCTGTGTTCCTATTCTACTCATCTCGCTTATTAGTAAATTTCACAAATATACTCTCCACCAATTTTTTGTTTAATTGCATTGTTACCTGTCATAACACCTCTAGGGGTTGAGAAAATTGATAATCCCATCCCGTTCTTTATTGGCTTAATCTCTCTGTAACCTCTGTACTTTCTTATTCCAGGTTTTGATACTCTCTTTAATTCTTTAATAGTTGGCTCTTCATTTACATACCGAAGTTTAATTTCAATAATATCTTGGATATTATCTTTCTTAACCTCAAAGTCACTTATAAACTTCTCTTCTTTTAAAATCTCTGCAATAGATACCAACATCTTTGTTGCAGGAATTTCAACTGATTCTTTTTTTCTTAATTGAGCATTTCTAATTCTTGTTAGAAAATCTCCGATTGGATCATTAACCATAATTTATATATTTACCAACTAATTTTTTTAACACCAGGTAGTTCCCCTCTAAGTGCATGTTCTCTAAGAGCTGTTCTGCTCATTTTGAATCTTCTAATGTAACCTCTTGGTCTTCCTGTTACAGCACACCTGTTTCTAAGTCTTGTTGGTGAAGCATTTCTTGGAAGTTTTCTTAGACCTTCAGTATCACCAGCTTCAATAAGCCTTGATCTTTTCTCAGCATATCTATCTACTAATTCTTGTCTCTTTTTTTGTTTTGCAATTGCTGCTTTGCTTGCCATATTTCTTTATACTGTAAGTATTTTATCGCTTTTGATTATACCTTAAATATTTAAAACTTTAAATCATTTACTTGTTACTTCTGCATTTTTTTCAGCATCAATATTCTCTCTTCTCTTTTTAAAAGGCATTCCAAGCTCTTTTAGTAATTGATAGGATTGTTCTTTTTCCTTTGTATTAGTAACTATAACTACCTGTAAAGATCTTATTTTTGCCAATTTAGATGTATCAATTTCTGGAAAAATTGTATGTTCTTGAATTCCTAATGTATAGTTACCTTCTGGATCAAAAGAGTTATTTGGAATTCCTCTAAAGTCCTTAACTCTGGGTAGAGCAATATTAATAAGTTTATTCAAGAAGTTCCACATCATTTCTCCTCTTAGAGTTACTTTAATTCCATTTGGCATACCTTCTCTAAGCTTAAAGTTAGAAATCGCCACCTTCGAATAAGTAATTATAGGCTTTTGACCAGTTATCTGAGCAATAGTTTCTACCATCTCTTCTACAACTGAAGAGTTATTTTTATATTCATTTCCTATGCCAGCATTAACTACTATCTTTTCTAAATTAGGAACAGCCATATCGTTTTTAATATCGAACTTTTTCTTAAGCACTTTTTTTACTTCTTTTTGGTATTTTTCTTTTAATTGATCCATCTTATTTTATTTCTTTTCCTGATTTTTTAGATACACGTACTTTTTTATTTGTTTTCTCTTCAATATTGTAACCAACTCTTGTTGGTTTGTTACCTTCAACTATCATTACATTAGATATATCAATTGGTCTTTCAAATTCAATAATCCCTCCCGGAATATTAAAAGTTGGATTAGGCTTTTGATTTTTCTTTACAATATTAGCACCCTTAACAACAATTCTTACATTTTTGTTTTCTCCTTTCTTAGGATAGATAACCTGTAAAACCTCCCCAGTTTTTCCAGCATCTTTTCCTCTCATTACTTGTACTTTGTCTCCTTTCTTTATTTTCATAATTTAAGTTTTTTAGTTACTAGTTGCGAGCTTCGAGTTAATTATATTATCGTTATCAGTAATTGATAATTATTTACAACACTTCTGGTGCTAATGAAATAACTTTATTAAAACCTCTATCTTTTAGCTCTCTTGCTACAGGTCCAAAAATTCTAGTTCCTCTTGGTTCCTTAGTCTCTTTATTAATTATTGCTGCCGCATTTTCATCAAATCTAATGTAAGAACCGTCTCTTCTCTTGAATTCTTTACTTGCTCTTACAATTACAGCGTGAACAACATCTCCTTTTTTATAATTACTGTTTGGTATTGCCTTTTTTACACTCGCGCTTACTATATCTCCAATAGCTCCAAAAGATTGAAATGATCTACCTTTTTTATTACCAAGCACTTGAATAACTTGAAGTTCCCTTGCTCCGCTGTTATCCGCTACTTTTAGTCTACTTAGTTTCTGTACCATTTTATTTAGATTCTTGTTTGTTAATTATTTCCCATGTTTTTCTTTTAGAAATTGGCTTTACTTCTCCTATTGTAACAATATCACCTATATTTATATCAGTATTAGTATTATGCGCAATATATGCTTTATGCTTTTTAATTATTTTCCCGTATTTAGGGTGAGGGTATTTTCTCTCAACTCTAACTTTTACAGTTTTATCATCAATAATATTAGTCACAGAACCTTCGATTATTCTTCTTAACTTTACTTTTTCTTCAGTTTTTTTATCTGCCATAATTATTTATTATTTTCTTCAGATTTTAATCTAGCTATATATTTTTTTATTTTTTTTATTTTAGAAGTATCAGTATCCTCACCTGATTTGATTGCTAAAACAATCTTTTGTAATTCTATTTTTGCCTCAGCAATGCTCAATCCATCAAAACTTGTTTTCTTCTTTTTTGAATCTTTCTTTTTTTCAGCCATTATTTTTGTACTACTCTCACTTTAATTGGTAATTTTTGAGCTGCTAATCTTAGCGCTTCTCTAGCCATTTCATCAGTTAAGCCACCTACTTCGAAAACTATTCTTCCAGGTTTAATCACCGCAACATAGCCCTCTACGTTACCTTTTCCACCTCCTCTTTTTACTTCTGAACTTATAGAAGTGTATGGCTTATGAGGAAAAACCATTAACCACGTTTTACCTTTTCTATTTGTATGTCTTACGATGGCTTTTCTAGCTGCTTCGATCTGTCTACCATCAATCCAACCTCTTTCTAATGCTTGTAGACCATAATCTCCAAAGGCAATTTTATTTCCTCTTTGAGCAGTTCCTCTCATCTTTCCTCTGAATTCTTTTTTATACTTTCTTTTCTTTGGTTGTAACATTTTTAATCTATATCGTAACCTAATTTTTCTCCTTTATTAATCCAAACTTTAATTCCATGCTTTCCAGCTCCTGGAACTTGAGCTTCAGTAAATGCATAATCTAGATCGTTTCTTAATGTATGTCTAGGAACAACTCCTTTATTTACTTTTTCAACTCTAGCCATTTCAGCACCTCTTATTCTTCCACCTATCCATACAGCAATTCCTTTTACATCTCTGTTCTCCATTGCTGCTTGAACTGCTTTTTCAGCTGCAATCTTTGGATTTATTCTTCTCTCACATTGAAATGCTATATTCTCAGCAACCAATTTAGCTACAGCCTCAGGATTTCTTACCTCAAAGATCTTAGGTTCAACCTCTGTTTTTGCTATTTTCTCAAGATCTTTCTTCAAATCAGCTATAGCTGAACCTCCTTTTCCAATAACAACACCAGGTCTCGCTACATTGATCTCTACCAATATTTTATTGATGGATCTTTTAATAATAACTTCAGCAACACCTGCATTCTTCAATTTTTCATTAATGACTTTTCTCAGCTCTTTGTCCACTAAGAATGTGTCAGCATAGTTTTTTTTATCAGCATACCATCTAGATTTCCAACTCTTGTTTATTCCGAGCCTAAAACCTGTTGGATGTACTTTGTGTGCTCCTCGAGCCATAAATTACGCTTTATGCTTTTAGCCTTAAGCTATAAGCAATTAAAAAATAAATTTTTTCTACGGTTAACTTTAGCAAATATCAATTATTATATTTGTCTAAAGCTTATGGCATATAGCCTACCGCTTTTCGTTGTCAATTATATCAAAAAAGTTCTAAATCTCTAAGCTACTTAGTAGCTTTCGCTGACTTTTCTACAGTTTCTTTAGCTTTAGTCTCTTTTTTTGATGATTTTGTTTTAGAATTCTCTTCTTTTTTATTCTCTGTCTTAGCTTTTGGTGTTTTTTTCCCGGCATCTTTTTTATTTTCTTTTTCACCTTTATCCTCTGCACCCTTTTCTACAAGTTCTACACTAATGTTACAAAAATGCTTCTGAATAACACTCGCCATTCCTCTTGACTTAGGCTTAATTCTTCTTAATCTCATTGACTCTCCAACCTGAATCTTATCAATCTTTAATTTCTCTGGATCCATATTATAATTATGAACAGCATTTGCCTTCGCGCTATGGACAACTTTATATACATCCGCTGCTGCTTTTTTAGGCATGTATTCAAGTATAGCTAAAGCTTCTTCGACCATCATACCTCTAACAACATCGGCAGGAATTCTTGCTTTTCTTGCAGATCCTCTAACTCTATTTGCTTTTGCGATTACTCTATTTTTATTCATAATATTATTTTAAATTTATGCCGAGCTTCCTGTTGAACCAGTAGCTTTAGCAATTTTTCCTTTTTTACTATGTCCAGTAAATTTTCTAGTAGGAGCAAATTCACCAAGTTTATGACCTACCATAGATTCTGTAACAAACACTTTAACAAACCATCTCCCATTATGTACTTCAAAAGTCACACCCACCATTTCAGGAGTGATTGTTGAATTTCTTCTCCATGTTTTAATCGCTTTATTATTACCTTCGTTTTTTTGTTTTATAACCTTTTCTAATAATTTTGCATCTACAAAAGGTCCTTTTTTTGCACTTCTTGCCATTTTAAATTACTGTTTTATATTTCTTAAATTTATTCTTAGAAGGTCTTCTTCTAATAATGAACTTACTTGTTGTTTTTCTGTTCTTTCTAGTTCTCTTACCAACTTTATTTCCCCATCTATCTTTGGCAGGTCCACCAGTTCCGTGTCTACCAGATTTACCTTGTCCTCCTCCATGAGGGTGTTTGTAAGACATTGCAACTCCTCTTACACTTGGTCTTTTTCCTTTCACCCTATTTTTACCAGCCTTTCCAAGCTTTACATTCTTTTGATCTGGATTCGATACTGATCCTATTGTTGCGTAGGCATCTTCTTTTACTAATCTATATTCACCGCTTGGCATTTTTAATTGAACATATCCTTTATCTCCTCCCATGACTTGAATATCAGTACCAGCAGATCTCCCAATCTTAGCTCCTCTACCAGGTGTAAATTCTACAGCATGTACCATTGTTCCTTGAGGTATTCTTTTTAATGGCATTGCATTACCAGGTTTAATTGGAGCTTCCTCACCAGAAATTAATCTTGCTCCAGGCTTAATTCCATCAGGTGCAAGAATATATCTTCTTTCTCCGTCAGCATACTTTAACAGTGCAATAAAAGCTGTTCTATTTGGATCATATTCAACTGTTTCTACAGTAGCATTAATTCCTTTCTTATCTCTATTAAAATCAATTTCTCTATAAAGATTCTTATTTCCAGCAGATTTATGTCTTGTTGTAATAACACCTCTATTATTTCTTCCAACACTTTTCTTAACTCTTTTAGTAAGAGACTTGTATGGCTTCTCTTTAGACAGTTCTGATTTATCAATCAGTATTGCATGTCTAACTCCTGGACTTGTTGCTTTATATTTCTTTAGTGCCATATTTAGCTTTTTGCTTATAGCTTTTAGCTATGAGCATTATTATATATCATCTATTCTTAATTAATTTCTGCTAGAAGCTAACTGCTAATAGCTATTTATGCTTTAAATATTTCGATTTTATCTCCTTTCTTTAATTTAAATTTTATTATTTTCATATCTCTACTCTTTTTTTCAGGTTTTCTAGTTAATCTGTTTACTCTTTTCTTTCCAAGCCTATTAATAACCCAAGCGTCTTCAACTGTTACTCCGTAAGCAGCTTCCAATACTTTAATTGCATCAAACTTGTTAGCATACAGATTAACCTCAAAAGTTACTTTATTATCACTTTCGTATTCTGATGCTGTTTTTTCGGTTACTATTGGTCTTTTTAAAACTATCATTATTTTTCTTCTTTAAATTTGTCTTCTATTGTTTTAATTACCTTTTCTTCTACAATTATTAATCCACCAGTTAGAAAATCGTATGGGCTCATTTCAGTAGAAGGTACTACCTTTGCATTCTTTATATTTGAAAATGCGTAATGTACTACTTCCTTATTTCCATCTGTAACAATCAAAACTTTTTTTGCATCTTTAGCAATCTTATCTTTTACGTCAGTTGCTTGCTTTGTCAAAGGTTTATCTTCTTTAAAATTAATTGATTCCACTATAACTAGTGATTCATTCTTAACAACTTGACTTAAAGCACTCTTAAGAGCTGCTTTCTTAAACTTCTTAGTCAATTTCTTTTTCCAATTTCTTAGATTTGTAGGACCGAAAATTGTTCCTCCACCAGTCCAAAGAGGATTTCTGTTTGAACCAGATCTTGCTCTTCCAGTACCTTTTTGTCTGTGTGGTTTCTTTCCTCCTCCTCTTACCTCTGATCTATCTTTTGTATGTGCGTTACTTTGTCTCTGATTTGATAGATAAGAATAAACATATTGTGAAAGTACCTTCTCGTTTATATCTGCTTTGAAGATTGAATCATTAAGATCAGTCTTCTTAACACTTTTTCCTTTTTGGTCTAGAACATCAACCTTCATTATTTTTTAACTGCTTTTGATTCTTTAATTACTAAGTATGCTCCGTTATATCCTGGTACTGACCCACTTACTGAAATAACTTCATTCTTTGCATCGACATCAACAATCTTCAATTTCTTTATTGTTGCGCTCTCATTTCCCATATGACCTGGCATTTTCTTTCCTTTAAGAACTCTTCCTGGAGTAGTCCCTGATCCGATTGATCCAGGAGCTCTTTCTCTGTCTGATTGACCATGAGTTCTTTTTCCTCCTTTAAAGTTCCATCTCTTCATAACACCTTGGAATCCCTTTCCTTTAGTCGTTCCAGAAACATCAACAATATCTCCTGACTCGAAGATATCTGCTTTCAGCACAGTTGAAACCTCTGGAACAGCTTCTTTATTTTCGATTTTAAAGATCTTTCTGAATTTAGGTACAAAAGATAGGTCTTTGTAGTTTCCCATATCTGCTGAATTTGGGTGTTTCTCTTTACCAATCCCCACCTCTAGGTGAGTCACCTCTTCCCCTTCTTTCAGAAGTTTTGAAACAACATTGCCTGAGATATCGATAACCGTCACAGGAGTCAACTCACCAGTGTCCTTATCGAAAGTCTGAGACATCCCTATTTTTTTTCCTAATAAAACTTTCATATTTCTTATGAATATTATTCTATATGCTTATTACTTTATTACTATATCTACTCCAGCAGGTAACTGCATATGAGTTAGAGAATCTATTGTATTTGGATTAGGATCCATAATGTCAATCAATCTCGTATGTTCAGTAATTCCAAAATGCTCTTTTGATTTAGCATCAATATGTGGACTCTTATGAACAGCAATCTTCCAACTTTTATTTGGTAGTGGTACTGGACCTTTAACCTTAGCACCAGTATCAATTACAGTTCGACAGATCTGTTCAGTTGCTTTATCTACAACTCTGTGATCAAATCCTTTTATTTTTACTCTAATCTTTGTTTGCATCTTCTTTATCTTTAAAGAGCGTAAATAAAATTAATAAAAGAGGTCTTTTCAGACCTCTTTTTCTGAAACTATTCAATAACTTCTGTTACTACTCCTGCCCCAACTGTTCTTCCACCTTCTCTAATAGCGAAAGACATTTGAGCTTCTAGCGCTACAGGAGTTACTAATTCAACTGTTACTGTCACGTTATCACCTGGCATAACTAGTTGTGTTCCTTCGTCTAGCTCAACACTTCCAGTTACGTCAGCAGTTCTTATATAAAATTGAGGCTTATAACCAGAACCGAATCCTGTATGCCTACCTCCTTCCTCTTTTGAAAGAACATATAGCTCAGCCTTAAATTTAGTGTGTGGCTTAATTGAGCCTTTTGCAGACAATACTTGGCCTCTTTCAATCTCTTCTCTTTTGATTCCTCTAATTAACAATCCAACGTTATCACCAGCTTGCCCTTGTTGAAGTTGTTTTTTAAACATTTCTACCCCAGTAATTGTTACCTGTTTTGTATTTTCCATTAGACCAACTTGATCAAGTTCATCATTTACTTTAACAACCCCTCTTTCGATTCTTCCTGTTGCTACTGTACCTCTACCTTCAATTGAGAATACATCTTCAACTGGCATTAGGAATGGCTTATCAAGTTCTCTTTCAGGCTCGGGAATTGTCTCATCCATTGCTTGAAGAAGATTTGCGATTCCTTCGTCTCCATCTTTTTCTCCTGTTGCTCCGTAAAGTGCGCTTCCTACAACAAATGGTACTTCGTCTGCGTTGTATTTGTACTGAGTAAGAATATCCTTTACTTCCTCCTTAATTAATTCAATAAGCTCTTCATCCATGTCATCTTCGAATCTGTTGATGAATACTACAAGGTGTTTTACACCAACTTGCTTAGCAAGAAGAACGTGCTCTCTTGTTTGAGGCATTGGTCCGTCTGCAGCAGATACAACTAGGATTGCTCCATCCATCTGAGCTGCCCCAGTAATCATGTTCTTAATGTAATCCTTGTGTCCAGGACAGTCAATATGAGCATAGTGCCTGTTTGGAGATTCATATTCAACATGTGAAGATGCCACAGTTACGATTTTATTTGAACCTTGTCTTGCGATCCCTCCTTTTGCAATATCTTCATATGATTTTCCACCATCAGTCCAACCTTGTCTTTGCGAATACGCTACAAGTGCTGCTGTTAAAGTAGTTTTACCGTGGTCGATGTGACCTAATGTTCCCACATTTACGTGAGGTTTTGTTCTTTGGAACTCTGCCATCTTCTTGTTGAATAATATATATTGTAAATAAGTATATTAAATTTTCTTCTCAATTTCAGAGTATGGCAATTATACCAGCTTACCCTTGAATTGTGAATCTATATTCGGTAATTGAGTTCTAATTTTCCAGTAATATTTCTTACCAGAAAATGAACACTCGTGGATTATGCCAAGAAGTAGAGAGAAAATCAAGACTTTCTCCTTAAAAAATCTACATTTTTCCTACTTTTAAGAAAAAATACATTAATAATGTATAAGATTTTCAATTATTTATCAAATAAAAATCTAGAAGTTATATTTTAATTTGATTAGCGAAAAGATATACTCATATTAATTAAGTAAAAAATATGGCTATAGAAGATCCTAGAATAGAGGGAGAGACAACAACTAAACCAGCAGAACAACCTACTAGTGAAAAAAGACCAATTAAGCTAGAACCCGAAGATAATACTCAAGCTATACAACTCCCTGCAACCCATATAATGATACTGCCGTTGAACAAAGTGATAATTTAGGTGTAAGAATATATGAAAATCCAGAGGCAAGAGAAAAAATTGTTAATGACTTTTTGCAGATGGATTCCCCTGCTCATTTACTTAATTCTGAAAGAAAAGAAATTAGACAAGGTTTAAAAGAGAAGCATGAAATAATAACTAGACAAGAAGAGCTAGTTAGATCAAAAGGACAACTTGGCGTGTTTGATCAAGGTTTGTTAAAAATTGGAGAGAATTATAAATTTACTAAAAGAATCCCTGTACTTGGTAGACTAATAAATAATGCAAGCTTAAAGAAAAGCGATATTGACAGTAATAGAAGAATACTACAAAGACAATATGAAGAATTTTCAGTTCTTGCTAGAAAATTAAAAACTCAACCTCCACAAAAAGCAGCTGCTTAGAATTGTTGCCATTTTTAGACATCACTGATAAAATTAACCGTTATTTTTTAAAGTTTTAATAATGGATATAGCAATTTTAGATAGATATAAAGAAGTCCCAGGTTATGAAGAAGTAATAGCATCTGAACAAGTAAGACAGGACAGCGCATTTGCATCTAAATATAGTATAGATATTGCATCTTACATGCAAAACATTGTCCCATTTGTAGGAGGAAGGCCTTATGTTGTTCTTGGTGAAAATGCAAATGTAGGTGTTGTACTTGATGATAGAGGCAGAATTGTTAATGGGCTATCATTTAAAGCAAGTAGGCAGATACAAACTGGAACCTATGCCTTTTCAAGAAATCCGAATACTGGCATCTACAATCCAAAAACATTTACAAAACACAACATAACCGGTGTACGTACAGGAGAATATGTTGATAGTGATCCAGGATTTATAGTTGCTCCACTAGGAACTAGAATTTTCAGGCAAGTGTATATCCCCGGTCAAACTGGACCAAGAAGATTTGACTTTATTGAAGTAACAGATTTAATGTATACCTTAACTGAATTAGAAAAACAAGGAGCTGTTTATTTAGGAGAATCTTAATACATTTATATAAAAAAAGTGAGAGCCCTAGAGGGCTCTTTATTTTTTCCACAGACATACAATACACTTACAATTCTTCTGCCCACTCAACCCACAACATTCCACTTTCCTCTAATTCTAATGCATTCTCTACTCCAATATATCTAAACTGCCATGGTTCATAAGCGTACCCTGTTAGCTCTTCTGATCCTTCAGGATAGGTCATAATAAATCCATATTTATAAGAATTATCTCTTAACCAAATTCCAGCTTGAGTATTTCCAAAACTCTCATCAAAAGAAAATCCTGATTCCTCATTAACAAAATCTACAACAGTACCTAACTGGTGTTCACTGTAACCTGGTCTCGCCGAGAAAGTATCTGTTTCCTCTTGACCGTACTGAGAAACATAACTTGAGTATAACTGAGCCTGAGTTTCGTAAGATCTATAGGCTGAAGCAACAACAACGTTCTTATCAATCTCATTTCGCATTACATTCAACATTTGATCAAGCTGAGAAGCTGCCTCTTCTCTTAATTCAAAACTCTCATCATTTAAAAATAGATTTATATAGTTCTCCCTAAGATTTACTAAATCATCAGGAGCATATGTTACTAACAATCTTCTTTGTTTATTTAGAAAAGATAGTAGATCATCACCATCAACTATGTATGTTGAATCCGGAAATGCAGGAATGTAATCTTGTCCTTGAAATGAAAAACCGGGCTTCCGCTCAACCGGAACTTTAAAAGTTTCGGTGTTTCCAACTTTATCATTTATATTTATAGTTAGAACAGAATCACCAACAGGAATTGTCGTTATTTCTAACACATAATAGTATGTACCATTTTCTTCCTTCACAAAAACCATATTCATTCGGTTATTCTCCCTAACCTCAATCTCTTTATTTGCCTCAACTAAAACTGTTAGAAAACCTTCTAAAATTTCCCTCTGTTCTTCATCAATTGAAACTTCTAAAGGTGTATTATCAACCTCCTCCTCTTCTTGAGAAATCCTATTTATTACATCACCGGTATTATCTATTCCAAAAACTGAATCTAAGAACAAGAAAACTACAATAAGTGCACCAATAGTTGAAAGTAATAAACCTCCAAAAAGCAGAATTTGTTTGAATGGAATTTTCTTCATGTCGATTGAATCATTTTAACCTATTAGAAAAATAAACTTCAAACTTAACTTTGTCCTATGATAGACTTATTTTATGTAAATATTATTCATTCAGAATGAAAAATATACTTAAGTACACAGTTATTTTATTGATCATTATAGGATCAATAATGGGAGGTTACCTCCTCATCAACCAACTCTCTGTTTCAAGTTTCACAGCTGAGGCATCAGGTTTTAGATTAGAGTCAGAATATACTAGTGAGAATATTTGGGAATATACTTTAAATGGTGAGTTACCTAACCCTTGTCACGAATATGAAGTAAGAGTCGATAATGAAGCAGAAGAAATTATTATTACTCTTGTTATATTTCCGCCTGAATCTAACACTATTTGCACCGAAGTTATTGAACCTCTTGAGATTAGAGACATAATCGAAGCAGAAAGATCTCAGACCTTTGAATTCCAAGTTATCTTTGCTGAGCCTGGATCAGATAATGAGCCCATTAATGAAAGTCAATTTGAACTAACTTCTCAGTATAATCCTGATAAAGAAATATGGGAGTACAGTGTCGTAGGCGAACTTCCAAATAGTTGTTTTGAGGTAGTTGATATAGATTCTTTAATTGCTGAGAGTTTTCCAGAACAAGTTAAAATACAACTAACTGTATTAAAAACTTCAAATATTTGCACTCAACAGATTATTCCTGTAGAAATTAATGATACTTATGACGCTAGTCCTGAAGCTAGTGTGGACTTATTAGTTATCTATGAGGAATAAGAAAATATTAACCACAATTATTCTAATGATGATAGTTGTTTCTTCTGCTCTTGGGTCTTTATTAATTATTAATAATGATAATGAAAAGGAGAATCAAATTAATAATGATCAGGGTGATTCTGAGATTTCCCCGCAAGATTTAGCTGTATTTGAAAATGTCATAGGTAACATTTCAAATGAATATCCCAATTTTTACGATTTAGGTGATTTTGTTCTTGCAACAAAATATGTAGACACTCCTACCTCAAATAATACCGAAATCAACTTGAACGATGAACAAAATCCGAGCGAACTTTCAATTGAAGAAATAATAACTCAACAAAATTCCCAACAATCAAACCTAAATTGGGAAGTTGCTATGATTTATAAAGATAACTCACTTTCTTGTATTCCTTTCAGTATTGAAGAAAAGGATATTACAGAAACTCAAAGCGCTGTGGAGATTAGCTATTTGGTTGAGGAAATAGAAGAACAATGTAATCCTGAAGAAAGAGAACCATTGGCATTATTTAACCTTTCAGGAGGAAGAAACCAGGAATTTGTATTTCATCTTTCAATTGCAAACGATCCTTTAGCTAATCTTGAAGATGGTGAAACATATACAATAGACGATAATACAAGAAAAACTTATAACAGCATTGAAACTAATGTAGATAGTTTTATAACAGTACCCGCAGATGTAAATATTTTTGAATCTAATTATGTAAATGGAACTTGGTCATATACAGTTATAGGAGAATTAGATTTCTGTAAAGAATTTGATTCTCGTGAAGTTATTTCATATGAGGATAAGAGGATAATCGTAATAAATATTAATCCTGGAAATTGTGAAAATGTTGATGAAATTGAAGAATTTACAGCTATAGGGGAAATACAAGGAGAAGGTACTGAGGACCTCTCTCTCATATTCGTTGAGAGAAATAGGCCGTTACTTGTAGATCAGATTTAACTCTACCGCATCATCTACTGTCCAATCTCCAATCCTAGTTCTTTTTAAGCCAATTAACATTGCAGGTAAATTGTTTTTTTTCCCTATATCAAATGCCAATTGTCTTATATATGTACCTTTAGAACATAGAACTGTAATCTCCGCAATATATTTTCCCTCAACACTTACTTTTTCTAATTGATCAATATCACTTTGAGTTGCTTTTCTAAAAGAAGCTAGGCTGATCTCAAATACCTTAACTTCTTTCTTTGGCAGTTCGTATTTGCTAATTTTCTCATCTTTTTTAAAACTAACCGTACCCTTTTCATAATTAATTTCAAAAGAATCCGAAGACCTAGCAAGTACTCTTAGTTTACTTCCCTTAACTTTTACAGAACTAAAAACAGGAACATATTGTATATAAGAAGGTGTAAATTCATTTAAAGAATCCTTAATTTTTTCTTTATCAATATGAACAGTTGATTCTTCAAAAATCTTCCCTTCTGGATCATGTGAATCTGTCGAAACGCCAAAAAGAATAGTTGCTTTGTATTCTTTATCTAAACCTAGAAGGTCACCCGCTCTTTTGGTAGATTTCCCTATAAGAAGAACCAACAATCCTTCAGCAAAAGGATCTAGCGTTCCTGCATGACCTACCTTTTTTGTACTGTATATTTTTCTAATTTCATCAACCACATCATGGGATGTGATTCCTTTTGGTTTATTTACTAGTAAAATTCCATTTGCCCTACCAAACTCATCAAACTTAATGCCTTTTTGAATATTCATACTATTAATTTTTGACTTTTGTATGATAACATCTCACCACAAAACAACAGCATTGTCCATTGTCACATAGCCCAAGTTTTGCTAAAATCGACATACTTTATAGTTTAACAATACAGTTCATGAGATACTCAACAGTTGCATCAGATAGAATACTTCAACTAGACGAAGAGAGAAAGAAAAGTTTAATGATTGAATTAGCCAAAAGAATAAAGATTGCTAGAGATGAGGCTAGAATGTCTCAGCTACAAGTAGGAGTTGCTTTAGGAGTTTCAGATAAAACTATCTCTGGATATGAAGCTGGTAGAATTGCTCCTCCAATTGATAAACTTTTACAACTAGCAGATTTATTTAAAAAACCTGTTACATACTTTTTAGGTTCAGATCCCAAAGAGTATAAAGTTGCTTCAAGATTAAGAGCTGTAGAGGTTGCTCTAAGAGATATTAGAAAACAGTTAAATGAAATAAAACTTGTTTCACAATCTGTCGATTTAGATTCTTAAAATCAAATAGACGAATTCAAACTATGTTGCTATAATCTTATGCTAAAAATAAATATTATTGAATAAAATTGAGAACAGAAGTATTGAAAAAATTAGAGAAAAAACAAATGGTTGCAAGACCTAAAATTAATGTTGGAGATACAGTTAGTGTAGATACTGTTATTAGAGATGGGGACAAGAGAAGAATTCAAAAGTTTAAGGGAATTGTTATTGCTACCAAAGGAAAAGGCGTTTCAAAAACATTCACTGTAAGAAAAATAAGTTATGGAATTGGAGTTGAAAAAATCTTTCCACTTTACTCTCCGAATGTAGAGAGTATTGAAATAATTAAACATGCAACGGTCAGAAGATCAAAACTTTATTATCTAAGAGATAGAGTTGGTAAAGCAGCTACTACTTTGAGAGGAGGAAAAGACTTAACTGAAGATTCTAACAAACTGCAAGAGGTTGAGGTTGATGAGGAAGAGGTGATGAACGAAGAGATTGAAGATTCAGCTGACCAAGCTGAAGAAGATCAAGTAGAAAATACAGAAGCAACTAACAAAGAAAATGCTTCAGAAGCTACTGAAGAGAAAAAAGAAGAAGCTAAAGATGAGAAATCTGAAGAGGAAAAATAATTAGATTGAATAAAATCTTAAAAGAGAGCCGCAAGGCTCTTTTTTTTATTCTGAATTACACATTCTCCTTAAGCCGATGTGATTAATAGCTAGTTTTCCAAACTAGTAAAATAAAGTAACAGTATCATGAGGGGTTTGGTGAGAATTCTCCTTGTTAAGCGTGCCTCAAAGAGTAACTGAGAGATAGGCTGGAAT
>CAYTGI010000013.1:0-30294 GCA_964437465.1 uncultured Candidatus Saccharibacteria bacterium
AGAAGTTAATTTTGACTTGTACTGAGTAAGTCCTATAATACGATCTTTTTGATTATCTGTTTACCTATCACTGATTTTAAAAACTTTTCTTTTTCTCGTGCACATTTTCTACAATAATTCATATCAAAATACACTAACTCATACGGTTTGTGCATTCTTGTGTACTTATTCTTTTAGCTATTATGCCCTTCAAGATGTACTCGAGGATCCTTTGAATTCATCTCATCATAAAGGGTACCATTTTTCATACTAAGTAAGACACACAGAATATTCAACTCTTTAGGAGGTATAAAAAGAGTAGTTTTACTATGAGCAAGACATGAGCTTGCTAACCTTTGGTTGGAGCGGCATAGTGTATAAAGTTGGAACTTTCTTCAAAAACTACCAATCGCAATTAACACTAGTTGAATCCAGTGATTTTATGCTGATTTCTTAAGCAAAATCACCAAAATGAAAAGAGCTAACGTGCGTTGGAACTTATGATATATTTATTTATGGATAAGTTTCTCGTAGGAATAAAAGCCTTTGTTAAAAATAAAAATGATGAAATACTTGTTTTAAAACGAACTTCAACGGCTCCTTCAAACCCTAATACATGGGACTTACCTGGTGGCCTTCTTGACTTTGGAGAAACACCTAGTGAGGCAATCAAAAGGGAGATTTTTGAAGAATCTTCATTGAAAATTAATGATGTCAAAATTCACTCAGAAACACTTTTTAAAAGAAAAGAAATACCTACTGTGGTTATATTTTACGAATGCGAAACAATTAATTCTGAAGAAGTTAAAACCTCTTTCGAGCATTCTGAATTTAAATGGGTGTCAATAAGTGAGATCAAAGAAATTAAGATGCAACCTTGGATTACTGAACATTTGCTCACTATATTCTAGTTTTCTCCACAACAATGCATATTGTATAGAGTGTGAGAGTTGTGAAAAATAAAGTTAAGGACATTTTAGAACTAAAAAAACATTGCCCTTCAAGCTGATTAAGGTTTCTGAAAAATAAAAATCACCCAAGGGTGATTTCAATTTTGACTAAGCGGCTAACGGGATTCGAACCCGTGTCACCTGCTTGGAAGGCAGGGATAATACCACTATACGATAGCCGCGTTCATTAATTGTCATGAAAGTACCGTAATTATACGGTAAATTAATCATTTTAGCAATTTTGAAAAGCCCCAAGTTCCTTTTCCAAAAGGGGCTTTATGAGTTTATTTAACTATAGTAGTTGGACTTGAGTAATCCCAACCAACCATATAATCATCACCGAAATACTCAGTAAAAAACGGTTTAAAAATCTTATTTAATGTAGCACCTCTTTTACGATTATCAGGTTCGTTAGAAGTGTCATATCTAAAGTCTAATGCAAGCTGTCCTGCTCCGCCAATTCGAATTGAAAGAGATTGGACGTTCGGGTCCTCTGTAATCCATTTTTCTGCTGCTTCGAAAAGCAATTGTGTTGAAACGTAATCTGTAGAAAATTTTAGAGATCCTGATTCAAGATCTTCTACTCTACAATCTTTAAAGTCATTTTTTGACATAGGAATAGAAATAAAAAATAAAAAGAAATAGGAAAAGGAACTTTGTAATTATAACATTTTCTATTTAGATTCAGCTGTGGCAAGCTTTTTCAGCATATTTATATCTAAATCGTGCCTAACTAGAATATCTTGATACTCATTTGATCTTTTGACTAGCCTTCCAATTCTCTCGTCAATTTCAGCACCTAATTCAGAAACTGCCATTGTAACCCGATCGTTTACAAACTGTTTTATTCTTGTTTCAAAGGGTATTAGTTTCTCATCAAATTTTGCATCAAGTATGCGATCGAGTTTTTCCTCTAGTTTAGAATCTAATTTTTCTTCGAGTTTAGATTCGAGCTTTTCTTCAAGCTTGATTTCTAGTCTCTCATCAATGAGATTACCTATTGCTTGTAGGTCTTTTTGTGTTAGTGCCATTATTAAATATTAAGAAATATAATAATGGGGAATGAGTCAGTTTATCATAGATCATTTACCCAAGACATTAATGAATAATTCTTTTATAATTTATAGATGAATAAGGATAAAGTAGGATTAATTTTTCTAAGCTTAACTGTTGTAATAATCTTTTTAATTAGTTCTTTAAATTTTTTTAGATATTTTTATACAGAAGAATTTAGTATTAATTATTTAAGTTCAAGACTAACTCTCCTAATACCAAACGATAACTACCTGGAAATTTACAGAGCTAACGATAACATTATTTTTGAACAAAGAGGCTTTTTCCCACTTCTAAATGAAACTAACCCAGTATTGGTAAATATTGAAAAGCATAAGGTCTTTGGGAATAATGAGTCTATTTATGAAGAAGCCGAGAACGATAATGCCAAAATTATCTCGGTTTTTACAAAGAATAGCTCAAATGATTTTAGGCTTGAAAGAAATATATCAATTGATGAAGATATAGTTTCTAGTGGACAAGGTGAATTAAGAATGCTTTTGGTTTTAGGTCCTGATCAATTTGAGTTTGATGAGTTTCAAAAGATATTAACAAGCTCTGATTGCTCTATTGAAATTACAAATGACAAGAATTATATATTCACCTTTGAAGAAGACGACAACATCTTAATAATATCCCAACGAATTATCGAAGAAACTACAAATTATACTTTTGGATTTAATTTAGCAACAAGTTGTGAAGATGAATAGGAGAAATAAGTTCCTAAGCTGGATAATAAAATACACTCTTTTATGGATACTTTTATATCCTGGATTAGCTTTTCTGTTCATGAACTTTTTTTCTGAAGTGAATGTCTTAGAAAGTACTCTATTCCAAATTTACTTTTTTCTAGTTTCTTTCACACTACCAAGTTTAATTTCCAAGGGAATCTTTGAAAAGCCATTCATCGGATTGGTAGCAACTTATTCATTTCTAATTTATCCCTTATTGTTTTTTCTAGGAAGGCTTACTGCGTCAATAGGATTGATTGACTTTAGACAATTTTATTTTGGGGCAGCAATGTTTGTATTAGCGCTATGGAACATCTTAATGATCAAGATTGTAATCTCTTATAGATTCAAAAAACTAATTACACAAGTTGAGAGATTAGGATTTTCTTTAATACCAGTAGTGATATTTTTAATTTTCTTTTTAATATTACGAGATATAGGTTCAATAATATCGACAGACATTTTAGTTCATAAAACTGTACTGAACGGAATGGAAAATACTGGTAATTTTGGTTTGATGCCTTCAGCATATTCATCAACCTTCACAGATCAAGCTTATCCGATTGTAATGTTTCATAGCTTTCTATATTTTATTGCAAACTCATTTAGTTTTGATTTTAGCTTTACAGGCTATTTCGTCGACCTGTTCTTAACCATTCTTTTTTCAATTGCAG
Organism: uncultured Candidatus Saccharibacteria bacterium; assembly: GCA_964437465.1. Lineage (GTDB taxonomy): Bacteria > Patescibacteriota > Dojkabacteria > J137 > J137 > JAGQLF01. The sequence continues at coordinate 3,388 of CAYTGI010000013.1, forward strand.
CTTTCAAGCTTTTCAGGAAATACTTTACGGTTGAGTTATCTGTAATTGGAGCTACATTATCAGTGCTTGTTTTTGAAAATCTTGCCTATAGTGCTCATTTCTTTATACCTCAGACAATGGCATTTCTGCTATTTCTATTTATCTTAACTGATAAGGATCTTAAATTAAGAGGGCTTATTGCATCTTGCGCTATATTGATTCTAACTCACTTTTTCATAGGATTTTATCTTTCTTTCTTTTTAATCCTTAAATACATTTATTTTGAAAAACTACTAAACCTAAATGAGAGAAAATCTAATGCTGTTATGTTTAAAGAGGCTTCAATAATTCTTGTATTTATTTCATTAGTAAGCTTCCTTGGATTCAGCCTAGAATCAGCTTTTCAATCTCAAATTGTTGAATGGGTAGGAGAATTATCTAATCCTCCGTTTAATCAGAAAATACCTGCTCTATTTAATTTGATTGGAGCTGGATGGTTATTATTAATCTTTTCTTACATATTTGTTTTCTTAAAGAAAAGGAAAAAAATGCCTGAGGCGATTGGGTATTTTGGTGTTTTAGTTTGCCTTAGTGTTTATATTTTAGCTCCTGTGTTTGCAGGTAAGTTCTTACTTGGGTTTGGGCTTTTCTCATCCTTACTTGTCATCTCACTTTTAAAGCAAGTGAAGGTAGAACAAAGTCAGATAATGTATTTCGTAGCAGTGCTTCTAATTCTGTCATACTTCTTTAATTTCTTTATTCAATTCGAGAACTTAACTGTATTTTTACAGCAAAATGATGGGACTGAATCAGCCGTTGTAGAAAAGGATAATGAGCTAATCTCATATTGGCAAAATGAAAACCCTGATTGTGTTCTACTTTCTGATCCGCAGACTCAGTTAGCAATTCATTCTCTTGGAAAAGGTGAAACCTTAAGAGGAAATTATATGACTTTACCTGATCGAAATAAGTTAATTGACTTCATCAATAACCCTAGCGATAGAACATTTAATAGAATTTATGAAATGGATGATTTACAAGTTGAACCGTATAATGAAATGAATATTTGTTTAAATGTGTCAGCAAGACTAATTGAACTCATTGAAGAAGATAATCTATGGAGATTCTCAATTTTCAATTATAAAGTTGACCACGATGATTTTCTTGATTTAAGAGAAGATTCAATTCGATTCTTAGAAGATGAAGGTTTAGATAGAATCTATCTTGATGATTACCATGCAGTGTATAGAATCTAAATTTCAAATATTCAATTTCTGCTCGTAGCTATTTTATTTCAATAACTTCCAATATTTCTCAAAAACTTGTTTATTACCAAAGTTTTCTAAGATATCTTTTTGAATTTGTTTATGAAGTTCTATATTTGAAGCTGACATAGACATTTCTAGTTTTTGTTTAAAGTCTTCATCATCTCTTGCGTTAAATGAGAACTTTTCTAAGTCTGCTACAGACGCTACTTCCATGTTGTGATGAATATTAGACATTGTAAGAATACATCCTAATCCCCCTGCTTCAATTATCGCTAAAGGCAACCCTTCACTAAAAGAAGCGTTAATATAAATTGCTGATCTACTTAATAGTTCGTGAAATTCCTTTTGACCTAATAACTCATTTATAAAAATAAAGTTTTTAGGTAATTCTTCCTTTTTATAGCTATCTAACTTTGAACTTCCTTTTCCGATAAAGTAAAACTTCCATTCTGGATATTTTGGAGCTAGATCTAAGTAGACGTCCGCGACAGCGTTTCCGTTCTTTAAAGGAACTAATCTAGTTGCAAAAACAACATTTTTTTCCTTTGCACTGAAGGGGTATTTCTCAACGATTATTTCATCAAACCCGTTTAGTATTACTTTTGATTTATCTATCCAATTTCCTAATCTTTTTCTATTAAACTTTTTTGAAGTTTCTGAAACGAAAACGACAGTTTCAGCCATTCTCATTACAAATTGAAAAACTAGAAAATCCAAGATATCGATAACCTTGTTAGCAAACTTACTTCCGAATGAGTTAGGCTCAAATCCTGTATCGACGTATAGATATTTTCTACCCATTAATCTTGCAAGTAGGCCTATTACGATAGGATATGTAAAATGTCTCCCGTAGATAATTATCTTGGCTTTATTATTATTTCTAAAAAGAGAAAATGCTTTAGAAAACATCTTTGGACCAATGAAAGGATAGAATCCATGGAGGATTTTGAAAGTATTGAATCCGAAGCAATTTACATTATCTTCTAAAAATTCTTTATCTTCCGAAGCAGAGAAAACTACAGCTACCCTTTTATTCTTTTCGTTCGTTAGGTATTTAGACAATCCTTCCGATGCCCTTTCTAAACCACCTCCCTCAGGAGGAAAAAGATTTGAAAATACTATGTAATCGAATTTATCTGACATTTAATTGGTAAGCTGGACTATATTTCTCCACTACCATTGTAACTCGACTGTCATTAAGATGTGAATGACTTTTATGAGCAACCATGTCTACAATCTCTCCAACTCTATTTCTAACCATTCTAATTAACATTCCAACTCCTGAGCTTAAACTCTGTCCTTTTTTAAGTGAGTAAGCTGTATAAATAGCTTTGATTTTTACAGTTTTACAGTTCTTTCTATTGTTTCTAATTACTTTATTAACGTTAACTACCCAATCGTATCCAGCTTCTAGATTTAACTCATGTAGAACCTCATTTTTGTACGATCTTAATCCACACATTGGATCGGGGTGAGTTACTCCGTAAAGAATGAAAAATACAACTCTTGCAATTCTATTTGCAATCTTTTTAGAGAAAGGAATATTTTTAGTGAATTTTCTAACTCCAGAAATTATTACAGATTCAGGGCTTTTTAGAACATTCTCCATTATTTTTTGAGTATCTTCTTTTGAGTGTTGGTTGTCTGCATCTACAGTAACTACGTATTCAGCATCAATCTGTCTACAGTATTCAAATCCTCTAGATAATGCAAACCCAGCTCCACCATTAGTTACGTTTTTAAGCATAACAATAGGAACAGGAGAGATCTTTTGTAATCTCTTAATTATAGTAGTTGATTTATCTTTAGAACCATCATCAACAACAACAATTCTTCCAGGATTTAATGAAATCATGTTTGTAAGAACAGTTCCGATTGTAGTTTCCTCGTTGTAGCAAGGAATAAGTACAGTAAACTGCTTATATCTTTCTGTTTTGTTGAAGTAGTTATTTATTTTCATATCTATGTTTCCTCCCTCGAGGGAGGGTTAGGGAGGGTGTTATCACTAACAATCCTCCATAAATTTATTTAATCAGCATCGTAAGTACTCAAATACCCTTTGTCATTCATACATAACTCATAAATGTACATTGCAGGTTCTTCTACTACGTTATCTTCATTATTAGTTGTAACTTTTGACGCTTTAAAACATTCATCTACAGCAGTATTTTTATTAAGCTGCATTGTTTCTTCTAGCTCGTCTTGTCTTAAATCGATATATTGTCTTCCTAAAACTAGAGAAACTACACATAAAGCGATAATCGCTCCAGCAATCATTAACACAGTAAATCCACTAATTATTATTTTCATAAAATTGTTTAAAAAATGCTAATAGCTAACAGCTCATAGCTCATAAATATCCTAATCTTAAAACTTAATCCTAAGACCAAAATACTCATCTCCAATACTAATTAACTAATCTACTAATTATCTAATCACCTAATATTAAAGGGTGAAGAGAAGAGAATTTTGAATTTTGTCGGACATATAAGCTGTCATGGCTGTTTGCTATCTATAAATAGACAAGCTACTAAGCTAGAAACCTTAAAGCCGAAGCGGAACCCGCTCGGGTTTTGAGAACTCCTTTCTTGAGGGGTTCCGCTTGGTTCAAAAGTCAGATTAGGTCTTCATCCTTGCCAGAGGCCCTTGTGAAGGGTTAGTCCGCAGTCGTCGGGACGTAATTGCTCAGGTTCACTGTAGCCACGGTAGCAACGCCGTCAGGATGTTGGTCGATACGCACTTGCGTCTCTTCATCAGCCGTGATGGTGATGATCATGATCGGTGCGCTGTCAGACAGGCTACTCCGATAGAGGTGCGTATGGAACACGCCGTCGATTCGAATGTCTTCAACAGTCCCATCAAGGACGATGTCGCCGTCAAGCTCGGTGATAATAATCATCGTACCGTCTTCTGTGGGTTCTGTCGAGAATGACAAACTGTAATCCTCCGCGTCCGGGAAGAGTTCTTCCTGACGGCCAGCCGCGCCTTCAGCGTTCGGGATGAGCAACACGTGCGTCGTTCCAGCCTGTACAGTCAACAGACCAATGCCTGCATTATCTTCGATATCTGCGCCGTTATTAGCGAACATCAGGTTTGCACCGTTCAGCGTCGTCAGGAATTCATCGTACACCATGACATCAAGACCAATTTCCATTGCGACATAGATCAGGTCATCATTGAAACCGGACAGTTCGTCGACCAGTTCAATTAGGTGTGCGAAGTATTCATTCGGCATAGGATGAGCGGCGGCGGGTTCTTCTTCCGGTGTGGTGTCTTCGGGCAGTTCACGGCAACCGATAAGGACATCCTGGCTGTCAAACAGTGGGATGAAACCATTCGGGCATGGGTTGTCGTCACTTGCGGAGACGGAGGTGGCGATCAACAGCAGGGCTGTGATCAAGGAGATGATAGTGTTAATACGTTTCGCGTTCATTGTTGCTTTTTCCTTTGTTTTTTTTCGGATATGAGCTTACGCTCATTAAAGAAACATTATTATTGTTATTCCCTTAATGAGCATAAGCTTCAAAGCAATATGAAGCCGTATACCTTAATCTCTCACCTTCTCACCAAAACTTAATAATTATTAAGTTTAGATTACGCCATTTCTACGAAGCTCAGTATGAGCGTAGTAGAACCACTTCGAATGAAATTTATTCTACGAAACTCTTACGAGTAAAGTAGAAAAACCTTTATTTTGACTTTTGAATTTATATATTCAAAATCTCTTCTCTTGTTAATGTGCACTACTTCGCTAAAGCTTCGTAGGGCTTCACCCTAGAATCTTAACTTGTAGGTCATTGTCCTACGAAACTCCGTAAGGAGTGTAGTAGGAGAGTTTATCCAGCTCCGAAGAGCATGAATTCAATACTCAAAACTACTCTCCCCTTGAGGGCAGTACCATAAAGCGTATGCTTTATGGGGAGGGGTGTTACTGATAACCCGTCCGAACAACTTTGAACACTGAATCTACAACTCTTTTTTAAATGTGCTTACAATAATGCAGAAAATGAAAATGTTCGGTTTAGATAACCGGCAATACTCCCTTCTCCTTTCAGGAGAAGGTGGTCATAAAGTTTGCGACAGCAAGACTTTATGAGCGTATGAGGTGAAATGAATCAAACCTCACATCTCTTTTAAGCTCACTTCGTTCGCTTAAAATTCATCCTCTCCTGGTAGGAGAGGAAGTAGAGGTGAATACATTAATGTAATTAACTATACTACTTAAAACATTCTCTAAATTTGCTTTTACATCAAATTCAGAAAATCTTAATACATTAATACCGTTGACTCTTAAAACTTTATCTCTTGTTAAATCTTTCTCAAACTTCTCATCTTGATGTGAAAAACCATCCAGTTCAATACAAAGTTTTAATTCTTCGCTGTAAAAATCAAGTATATAGTTTTTATATGGAAATTGTCTTCTAAACTTGAATCCTAAAAGTCTTCTTCCTCTTAATTCATTCCAAAGTTTATTTTCAGAGAATGTAGGAGATTTCCGATTTTCTCTTGCAAAATGCTTTAGCTTAGAAGAATATTTTCTTTTAGATTTCATATTGAATTCTACCACCTCACCTTTCTTCCGCCTTTGGCGGAATTCATCCTCTCCTGAAAGGAGAGGAAAAAAGCATTGCTAGTTATCCAAACACTTTCTAATCTGCATTATTGTTAATGTGCATAAAATGTCAATATTCCAGCTTGCCTGCCTTTGGCAGATAGTTTACCAATAATGGTAGATACCAGAATAAACTTTAAAGTTTAACATGACATTTTTTAAAGAACTTATTACTATAAACAGTAAATTATTCTATATACAGTATATATTAACTTCAATAAGTAGTCAAGAGTCGGCAAAACATTACAAGGCAATGGAAAAGCCCTAAAATAGGGCTTTTTTGAGTATTTAGCAGAAATTTAGTGAGAAATTTTTTAAATTTGCTTTTTTAAATTGTGTATTTCTAGGGTGTGAATGTTTATTGATTTTTCATTATTCTTTACTCTATCTGATATTGAGTTAAGCTGAGATGACATCTTATCTAGCTTACTATTGACTCCGTCAAATTTTTTATCGATATCCTCGTTCAAAGCAGCGAAATGAGCCATAATCATCTTATTATTATCTGAGAATTTTTGATCGAGCTTTCTATCAATATCTTCAGTCAAAGCAGATATATGATCTATAATGGTTCGATTATTTTGTGAAAACTTTTGATCAAGCTTCCTATCAAGCAATGCCTCAATAGCTGCTAAATCTTCTTTTGTAAGCGCCATTATTAATAAATTAAGAAATATAATAATGGGGAATAAGATAGTATATCAGATAAAAAAGCCTTGGATTAACCAAGGCTTTAATTTTTTGTAAACTTAGAACCTACTGTTCTAAACCTTCTGGATTTACTTCTAATTGGAAGCCTCCTCCGATAAGTACATCCCCATTAGGAAGTAATCCGATACCTGCGTCTGTATAGTCTCCCGTTTTTTCTTTGTGATCATGTTCAAAACTAGTTGTTCCGAATTGCATTTGAAGAGCGCTGCTACTATATGCAGCAATATAGAAGCTTATGTCTGTAAACATATTTATTACTTCACCCTCTTCATTGAACATACCAAATCCAAAAACTGCTGGATGCGGTTGTTCAGAGGTAAATGTAGCAGTTTGACTTGCAGGTATGAATGCCTCATCTACTTTAGCCATAGCTTGAAAAATACCTCCAACTATATGATTATTTTCAACAACCCAGCTTCCTTGATATACAGTACCGTTTTCAGTAGTAGCATTAAACTTAACGATTCCTGTACCTAGGAAAGTAAATGCCCTTGAATCAGCAGATCCAGGAAGGATCCCAGCCTTCATATCGTCTTGCCAATGGGCTTTTGCAGCCACTCTATCAATAGTAAAATGAATTCTAGCTGCTCTTGTATGAATATCATCTGCCCCTGCATCTCCTAGTTCTAGCCCTAGAGGATTTTGAATTGATAAGATTCCTTGGTTTGAAACATTAATATTAGCTCCTCTCGCTACTTCTCTAGAGGGCAATATAACCATAACTCTTGAAAATGTTGGAATTCCATATTCTTGAGTAATATCCTCAGTAACGAAACCCGCTTCTGCTCCAGCAGCAGCTCTTGGATCTACTTGCCCTGCATAATCTGCTAATGTTTTTGCTACTGGAAATGCTCCAATTAATGCTCCTGCTCCTGCTATTTTAAACCCATCCCAGATTCTTCCCATTGCCTCTCTTCTAGTGATTGGTTCAGTGAAGTAGTTCGTTCCTTCACTTGAAGAATCTGGACTATGTTGTGTCATTTCTTCTGACATATAATTTTATAAATGATAGATAAATTACGACCCTAATCTACATGGATTATATAAATAAAGTTATAAATTGTCAATAACTAGTTAATTTTGAAAATCCTTTGCGAATAGTAGAGAATCACAAATAAGAACAATAAATTTGAAATAAGCAGAAGTATAGGCAGAATAACTACTCCAAAAGACTCAAATAGAAATATTGAAGAGATTATAAAGAAAATACTCTGGGAAATAGAGATATTTCTTACTATCTGCTCTTTAGAGACCGCCTGAAGCAAACTTAGGCCAGGAACAGCGGTTATATAGACTAAAGTAGCAAGTAATCCTACAGGGAACAAAATAGTCGAATTTGAGCCAATTTCTTCATTAAAAAGCAATGACAATACTGGTTCAGCGAAAATAACACTCAATCCAGCGAGCAATATTGAAGCCATAAGCAACATTTTCGTAATAGTTTCAAATTCGTTACGTATTTGTTGCGTATTATTATTTTCATAGTGTGAACTGAAATCAGGTAACAGTTTCGTTTCAAGAACAACTCTCAAAGCAAGAGGAAGGCTTGCCATGAGTATAATTGACTTATAAATACCGTTTTCCTCAGGACTCCCGAACTGTGTAACTAAAATTGAGTCCCACTGAGTGAATAATACGTAAGAAATAGTAGCGATAAAAGTATTAAACGCAAAATATATTATTCTGCTAGGGATGCGTAATGATACTTTTAATTTTCCTGACAATAGAAGATCTAGCAACGGAACAATTGTAAATATTACCCAAGAAGCTAATCTACCTGACCAGAAAGAATCTACTGCATTTTGTGTACCTGTAACAAAAAGAATTGAGGAGATTATAAAGAAGCTCAAGCCCATACCGAGATACTAAACACTCAACCTAATCTTATCCTTCAAACCGTTGTAGGTTATAACTATAACATTAGCTGCAGAGAAGAAAATACTAAGTAAAAGAATCTCTAGATACCCTCTAGATAATGCACCGCCAGTAAAATAATCAATCTTAGATACTAATATCAAACTAAACATTATAATGACAAATTCTAAAACAAAAATTGGAAATATTAGCTTATGATTTTCTTTTTTTTCTGGTAGATATTTCTGTAAAGCTTCTGGTAGACCAAAATCTGTTAAGACACCTATAATAGTTGTGAGAGAGATGAAATAGTTAATTAACCCAATCTCTTTAGTTTCTGAGGTTTTTGTGTAAATAAATAGCAGTAAAATTGGAACTACAGAGGCAAATAGTCTTGAGACTCCTGGAATTAGCGATATTAAAACACTTTTTTTCATATTATGAATTATACTTTTTATTTTAATTATCTACCAATATAAGAATATTTATATCTTCTAAAGCAAAATGAACAAGCTTACGAGAAGTTGGGGTCTGGGGGTCTTAGCAGTCAACCATGCGAGTAAGTTAGACTTGCTAAGCCCCCAGGACTTTTGCATACTTTTAGTCATAAAAGTATGTATATAAACTTTTTCTTATCCCTGTACTTTTTATAACTCAACCCATAATGTCATGGTGAGGTTCTCGAACCATGGGCGCGAGTACCCTTCGAGAGCCCTGCCTACCGGCAGGCAGGCAAACCCCTCATGTTACTGCTACTTTTTCTTGCTAGTTGGGTAGAGTAAATATAAATCTCATTAAATTGAATAATCTATCATTTACATTTAACATTTATATAGTGATAGAATAAATTTATAAATAGATACTTATTAGTCTAAGAAAATGGAACAACCCAATGAAAAACCTCCTATGAGCCCTGAGGAACTTGAAAAACTAAAAAGAGCAGCAGAAAAAGCTAGAGAAGCAGTTGAACAAAATAGTCAGATAGAAGAAGCGCAAGTTAATCATAATCAAGTTGTACAAGAAACGCCAAAACCGGAAATAAAACAGGTAGAAAAACAAGTTGCACCTGTAGAAGCTAAGCCTGTTGAAGAGCCTCCAAGCATAGTTGAGGAGAAAACAGAGAAAGTAGTTCAAGAAACTATAGATCAAACTGAAGATCTTCAAGCTGAAGGAATGACTGAACCAGTTGAAGTGAACAAGGAAGAAGAATTCGAACCTACTCCAAATGTTGAATTAATAGAAGAATCAACTGAGGAAGCCCCAGAAAAAAAGGATTCACCACAAGAAACTACTGAAGCACAAGATACCGAAAATAATCAAAATTTAGAGCAACCAGAAGATACTCATACAGGCGAAACTACCGATGCAGAAGTTTCACCTACTGAAACAGATAATTCAGGGGTTGAGAATCCTGAAGAAGTTAATCATGATCAAACACCTGAGCATAATCCTGAGAGTATGCAAACTGAAACACAACCAGTACAGACTGTAAATGTTCAAGAAAAGCCAGAAACTACCCCTGTACAAGAAGTCAATAATAATCAAGAGCCTGGAAATGTAAGCGAGAATATGAATCAAACTTCTGCTGCAGTGCAGGAACAACCTCCAGTAGGTATAACTCCACCTGTAGAATCAGTACAAAATCAGCCTCAGTCTAAATCTGAAGTAACTCCTCAGGGTGATCAATCTGAAACTAAAGAATCACTAGAATCAAGCTCAGAATTACAACCAACCCAAATTACTGAGCAAACAAAACCTATGGTTCAGGTAACTGAAGCTGTTACTCAACAACCAGCTCCAGTACAACAAACTGAGCAAGAAGTAGTTCAACAAGCTACACCTGATGCCATTAATACCGTTCAAGAGATTAAACAAGAAGCACCAGCTCAAGTAGTTGAACAACAAAAAGCTGTGGAAACACAACCAGTATCATCCACTCCTTCAAATTTAGAAAGACCAAAAAAAGAAGTTGATAAAAACTTACCTCCATTATCACCAAATGAAACACCTAATCAACCTGCTACGGAGAGTCAGCCAAAAACTATGCAAGGAGCTGCAATGCCAGCACCTGTTTCAATGTCACAGTCTGGATCTGGTGGAGGAATTGGAAAGCCTGAAGGAACTGGCACGCTCAATCCTTCTGGCGAGCCTTCTAATTCTCAGGAAAAAAATCAAACACAAGATGGTGATTCAATTTCTTCAATTCTAGGGATTATTGGATTAGCACTGGTTCTTGGAGCAGTTGTTGTTATTATTTTCTTCTCATTTTTAACAATGCCTGATGAAGGAACTATTTTCTTTAATATTCGAGAAGCTTTAACATCACTTTTTTAAATTTCTGGTAAAATCACTCTGATGGATGTGCCGGAAGTACCAAATATAAAAAGTATAGTTGATAGCATTAAAAAGGGAGAACTTTCTATTGTCTCACTTGTAAAAGAACATATTGAGCTTGCGAAGAAAAATGAAGACGATCTAAATGCTTTTATAACTATTCTTGAAGATGAAGCAATTCACAAGGCAAAAAAACTTCAAAAAGAATCTGAGGAAAATCCAGATAAATATAAGAATAAAAAGCTATTTGGAATTCCCTTTACAGCTAAAGATCTTTACTTAGTCAAAGATACAAAAACTACTTTCGGTTCTAAAATGATGGAAGATTTTATTTCTCCATACACCGGAACAGTAATCCAGAAAGTTCTAGATGAGGGAGCGATTTTAATTGGAAAGTGTAACTGCGATCCTTGGGGATTTGGAGGAAGTGGAGAAAATTCAGGCTTTGGACCTACAAGAAATCCTCATGATTTAGAAAGGTCACCAGGAGGATCTAGTTCTGGGTCAGCTGCTAGTCTAGCTTCAGGAATTGGATTTTTTTCCTTAGGTACTGATACTGGAGGCTCAGTAAGACAACCAGCAGCGATGTGTGGACTTTACGGATATAAACCAACTTACGGAAGAAATTCAAGATATGGAATTGGAGTTATGGGATCTAGCTTCGATACTCCTGGATTTTTCGCTAGACACATTGAAGACATTAAACTTTTAGAAGAGATTATGCAGGGAAGAGATAAATTCGACGCAACTACAGATGATTACAAACTTCATGAGACAAAAGAAAAAAAAGAATTAACTTACGGAATACCTAAGGAGTTTTTTGAAGAAGGAATTGATACAGAAATTAGAGAGGCTATTGATAATAAAATAATTGAGTTAAAAGAATCAGGAGCTAAAATTAAAGAAGTTTCAATTCCAAGTATTAAGTACTCGCTAGCAGTTTATTACATTCTAGTCCCAGCTGAGATTTCAGCTAATCGGGCGAGATACGACGGAGTTAGATACGGTAAAAAAGTTAGTGACGACTACGAAGAAAATCTAGTTGAATCTAGAAGTAAGTATTTTGAAGACGAAGTAAAGAGAAGAATTATGATCGGAACTTATTCCCTAAGCGCTGGTTACGCTGATCAATACTATAAGAAGGCAAGTAAAGTTAGATCAAAATTAAAAAAAGAATTCGAAGAAGTTTTTAAAGAAGTAGATTTATTAATAACCCCTACTTCACCTAGTACGGCATTTAAATTAGGAGAAAAAGTAGATGACCCGGTTCAGATGTATCTAATGGATATTTTTACAGTTACTGCGAATATTGTTGGAGTTCCAGCAATAAACATACCGATCGGCATGGATTCTAAGAATTTACCAATCGGTATGCAGTTAATAGCGAAGAAGTGGAGAGATTTTGATTTGTTTCAAATTACCAAGTCATAGTTCTAATAATTTCATCAGCCTCAAGAAGCTTAACTTCATCCATAGACTCAACTGTAACACCCAACATAACTCGAGTTCCCGGTATAGATGATTCCATGAAGGTAAATGGTGATGTCTCACCACAAACCTCTACCCCCTCGAAGTTTGGATCATTTGCTGTCTTGTAATTAGCACCCAAAAGATCATAATCATAATAGTTTTGTCCTTCAATCATATATCTATATATACCATTCTTTACTTGTACAAATTCCATACCACAGTTAAAAAAGTTTCCTGTTGTTGGAAAGATATTAGCCTCACCTGCATCCATTAGATTGAAGTTTATTTCTGTATTTTCGGAACTTAAAATAAGTGCATTAGATGTTTGTACAAAATCCCATTCACAACTATCATACTCAAAACTAAAGTCTGGATAGTTTTCATTTGTATAGGTCTCTAGGCAATCTGTAGAAACATTATCTTCAATACTTTCTGTTTCAGATCCTTGAGGAGCTTCCCAAGTCATTGATTTAATTATTTCTTTAACTCCTTCATTTAAATTATTTGATGATACTTCTACTAGCCCATAACTATAAGTAAGTCTTTCTAAATTAGGATCTTCTTGACTTTTTAACTCCTCCGATATATCAGTAATAAATACAATCCCTAATAAAGAACAGAAATCAGTATCTTCTCTTCCTGAATTCAATGTATCTCCGTAATTAATTAATGATGGTAAGAAGTAGTACCTTTCTAGATATTCAGGAATGAATATAGTTGAGATGCTAAGGTTATACTCTGAATCATAGATATACATTGCCGTCCATCCAGAAAATTGAGTTAATTCTCCTTCATAACATTCCCCTCCCCCATAACTTGCTGTTGGATTCACCTTAATATTGATTTGATCTTGATCATTATTAGTAAGTTCTAAATTCAGATTAATATTATCGCTATTGGAAATGTTAGAAAATAACTCCCACTCACAACTATCATATTCAAAGCTAAAGTTCGGATAGTTTTCATTTGTGTATGTCCCTAACTCACATTCCTCCTCTTCATCCTCTACTATAACTGGCTCTTCTCTTTCTACAGGAGGCTTAGTTTCTCCTCCACCATTGTTATTCATTGATAATATTCCTACAACGAAACCTATTAACGCTAAGCTTACTGCTGTTACTATTATCCACTTTGCTATTGGAGTACTCATCATTCCTGTTGTTCCTCCATTTGTAGCGTTCGCTACATTACTTGTACTTTCCATTGTACTTTTATTAATAATTATTTCTTGTAAAGAAGTGCTTAGGCTTTCTGGCATTGCATACACTGGCTGCTTTATTATCTGCATTACTCCTCCTAGAAGAATAGGTGACGGTAGTATTCCAAAAACTCTTCTTTTCTCTTTCTTTTTTTGTACTAACTGTAGTTCTTTAAGACCTCTTGAGTATCTCTTTTTTGCTGTATCCTGACTTTCTTGAATAACTTCTGAAATCTCAGAAAAACTCATTTCGTCCCAAAGCCTTAAGATTATTACCTCTGCTTTTTTAGGATCTATCTGTCTTAGATCTTCCTCTACAGCTTTTACTGTCTCATCGTCTAATGCCTGTTTTTCTACTGACACCTCTGAATAGTCTTCTTCTTCGTATTCTTCCATTTTCTTACTATCTCTGTAGTAATTTTTCAATGCATTTCTAGCTGTTGTATATAGCCATGCTCTTTCGTTCTGTAAATCACTTCCAGCTTTTTCTATAAGTTGAGAAAAAACGTACGAAGTAATATCCTCTGCATCTTCTCTACTGTTTGTTCGAAAATAGCAAAATCTAAAAATTGATTCGTTATTCTCTTTAAATATTTCTTCGATAGTCATATTTTTGCGCATATTTTAATCTATCTTTAATATAGTAGAAACATAATTTGAAATAAAGGGACAAAAAATTTACTAAATATAAAATTTAGTTGTTTGCTAGTTCTATTTAGGAGATTGTGATTATTCGCACAAACCGCTCATATCAGTAAAACACCTATAATTCTTCTCGCTCCCGTTTATAGTAATTTCAACATCATCTATATACAGATTAATAGTCTCAGTAAGTTGTTCTAACATTTTTATATCACCTAAAGAACCTATCCCTATTACTTCACCTGAAATATTAAGTAAAGTTTTACCATCTGAATTTTCGGTGACTTCAATATCTGCATTCCAATTTGCTAAAAAGTTCAAAAAGCCAGATTCACCATAACTGGTTTCACTTCTATTAATTAAGTATTCTAATGCATTTTCTACATTTTCAAAATCATTATCTGAGTAAGGAATACCTAGATCGACCTTAACTAGGTAAGCATCATTAGTTGAAGAAAGTATGGAATCTGGTGGTTGTATGAACTCATCATTTGAGTTAGATAATGGTTTATTGTAGACTACATAAGCGTGAAGGGTGGACTGAGTTAGTCTATCATCTTCTATCTCCTGAACTGATTCATTCTCATTTTCAAAATCATCATATAAAACCTCTCTCAAAGGCCATATACCTCCTTCAGGATACTCGTCTTCTTCAATCTCCCAAATTAATTCATTTGGAGTATCTTCCTTAAAGGTTAAAGTAAGCATTCCACTTGTTCCTGCGTAAGTGCTTTCAATTTCCCCAGTTATAATTATCTGTCCATTTGATCTTTCAATATCTATTGATCTAAAAATTACTGTCTCTTCATCCGGGTCTGTAATTCCTTCTATCCTAGATGCATTGTTGTATAGATAAGAACCTGTGGCAGTAAATTCACCGTCTTTTAACATTAGATTAAAATATAGAGGTGATGAAATTTCCTGATTACTAGTATCGTTCTCCCATTCACCTTCTAATACAAATAAGGAAAGCTGTGAATCTGAATCATTTTCTACATCTTCATTATCAACTTCATTTTCATCAATAGGTGTTGGTAACATCGGTATACTTCGTTGAGAGTTTTCTTCCCCATAATCTTGAAAAAGTACTATAGTAAAACCTATTAGTACTAAAAATAGTATTCCTACGATCCCCCATTTTTTTACTGAATTATTCATATCTTTTATGTTTAATTAATCTATTTACCATTCTAAACAAAAACAAAAAACAGCTCCAGTTTTTTAGGTTGATCAAGATAGTAGAAACATAACTAAAAGAAAAGTTACTATTTTCTCAAGAAACTTGCTCCAAGAGCAATGACTGCCAAGCCTAAGATAGCAATTACAAAGCTATTATTTATTAAGTTAGTCCTTGGAAGCTCTGTAACATTATCCATGTTATCTTCAGGAGTGTCTGCACCAATATCCCCATCTCCGAGCGATTCTTCAACAGGGTCAGGTTCATCTAATGGATCATCCTGTTCAGGTTCATCATCATTGATTTCATCTTGTCCAAGGCTATTAATAAATTCTGATTTATTATCAAGCCTTACAGCAATAACTTCATTCCCACTCTCACAAGTTGTATCTCCATCTTCCTCATAAAATCTTGTAGCTGAAATTATACCGACAACTTCTTCTGTTCCAGTTCTGTATATTGGACTTCCACTATCTCCATAACAGAATCCACCTGTATTTTCCGCGTAGATAATGAAAGTACTTTCACTTAGCTCTTTTATACAAACGTCTAAAACTTCTTTATTTCTACCATCTATTGGATCACCGCTATCTAAAGAGGTATTCCCATAACTTGAGACTGTATATCCACAGCCAGTTGTTGGGCTCGAAACTGTTGCGATATTTGAAAAAGAAGCCTCCTCAAAAATTAGTCCAGCATAATCCTCTTCAGAATTTTCCTGATCCCAAAGAGGGTTGATCTCTGATCTGAGAACTTCAGTAGTTTCATCAATATTTATCACAGAAAATCCAACGGAAAGATCACCTTCTTCGTCCAAACAATGAGCAGCGGTCATGCCAGTATTTTCAGATAAAACGACAAATCCACATAATGTAACTGAGATGTTTGAAGTTTGATTCAAGAGAAACCCCATAGATTCGTAGCTTAAATCTTCAGTTCCATCGATTAAACTTGGTGTAACGTTTTGAGCTGTAACAGCCGAAAGCGGTAGTAGTAGAAATATAATAGTCAGTGTAATAATTCTTATGAACATGAATTATTATACATATTTATTAGATGTCTAGCCCTAGAAGATTTTTTAAATTTGAGAGTAAATCGTCAATTAACTTTTTGTCAGTTAACTGATCAAGAAGCTTATCTATTTTAGACTCAAGATCTTTAAAATCTTTCTCATAATCTTCTGGCATCATCTCTTCCTTTAAAACTTTCAGATTCATGTATATTTGCTCTACAACTTCAATTTTATTCAAAAGACTATTCTGCTCTTTTATCTTTGAGTATAAAAAATTTGTATTCCTTTTTAATTGATTTATTATTTCTTCCATTAACCTTCTAATTGACCCATTGCCTGCTGCATTTGCATCTCTAGCTGACCAAAATTTTGCATGTATTGATCCTCAGCTCCTGCAGCTGCAAATAACTCTTTAAGTTTTGCAAGTATGGCTAAGATTCTCTTAATAATATCTAATTTTCCTTCAGGAGTTTCAACAGATTGTAGTTTCTGCATTAATGGTCCTAGCTCAGCAGCTAAGCTTTGTATTTGTTCTTGTGCATTTTCTGCACCCTGCGGCATCTGTTCAGCCATTAGGAAGACATCAAATATATTTTATTACCTGTAATGTTACCAATTATTGCTGAATATAGCTACTTAATAGCTGTTAGCTATGAGCTTTTAGCAATATTTTAGAATTTAGATATTAGGATTTAGAATTTGCTATCTATCAACTACCTCAACTCCAAACTCATCTTTTAACCTATCTCTTATTTCATCTGCTTTATTCCAATTCTTTTCTTCTCTAGCTTTTTTTCGTTCTTCAATTAGTTCCTTAACTTCATCAGAATATTCATTGTTAAGATCAACTGGATTAGAAATTACTTCCTCAAAATTCAGTCCTAGAACTTTATCCATCTCCAAAGCAGTAGAGATAATTACATTTGGCCTTAAATCACTTTTAACTAGTTCATTTAGAAGAGCAATAGCTTTAGGTAGATTAAAATTCTCCTCTAAGGCATTTGTAAACTTCTCTAAATAATCTTCATCTTTTTCACTAACAGCACTAGAGTGATCAGGTATGTTTTCAGTTAAATCTCTCAGTTTTTTATTAATTTTATTTCTTGTTTTTTTTGCAGCATCAAGTGCTTCCCAGGTGAAATTAAGTTTCTTTTGGTAGTTACCAGTAAAGTAGAAATATCTTAAGTCTAGCGGATTATAATCTTTTTCAATCAAATCATGAAGAGTATATGCATTTCCTAAACTCTTTCCCATTCTTCCTCCATCAACTTGAAGAAATGCTCCATGAATCCAGTATTTTACAAAAGGCTTTTTTCCAGTTGCACTTTCACTTTGAGCAATTTCGCATGGATGGTGAGTAGACATTAAATCTTCTCCCCCAACGTGTATATCGAACTGCTCACCAAGATATTTCATTCCCATTGCTGAACACTCAATATGCCAACCTGGAAAACCTATCCCCCAAGGACTTTCCCATTCCATGTGCCTTTTCTTATCTTTTGGAGAAAATTTCCATAGAGCAAAGTCTCTAGGATCTTTCTTTTCTGGATTTGCTTGTACCCTAGCTCCTTCCTTAATCTGATCTAAATTTGAAAGATCTCCATATTTAAATCCTTCTTCTTCATATTTACTAACATCAAAATATATTCCATCACTAATTTCGTATGCAAAACCTTTTTTCTCAATCTCTTTAACTAACTCTATCTGTTCTTCAATATGCTCAGTAGGTTTTGGGATTACATCGGGCTTAACAATATTTAAAAGATTCATTCCTTCATAAAAATCATTAGCATAGAATTCAGCTATTTCCCAAGCGGTCTTACCTTCTTTTTTTTCAGCCTTTTCCATCCTATCTTCTCCCTGACTTGAATCACCCTCGTTGTCTCCAGTTAAGTGCCCAACATCAGTTATATTCATTACAAGCTTTACGTCATAACCTAAAAACTTTAAAGATCTATTTACAATGTCTGAAAGTGTATATGTTCTCCAATTACCTATAGTCACGTATGAATAAACAGTTGGACCACAAGTGTACATTCCGACCTTACCTTCTTCAATTGGTTTAAATTCCTGTTCTTCTCGCCCTAATGAGTTAAATATTTTCATAATGATAGATTAAAAATTACTCAGATTTATATTTAGTAGTATAGTATTCAACTGAACATACTAAGAACATTTTCGCAAATAAAGGCATATTATGCGAAAGGTTTTGAGACTTATATACTCTAGCTGCACGATATTTCAATAAACATGTTCTATAAGTTGGGAAGTAAAATTCAGGTTGTTCATTTAAATCAAATTCTTCCAGCTCAATATTTTTCATGTGTATTCTCAAGCTATCTCTTCTTTCAAGCTTTTCTGGGATAGTGGTATAAAGTGTTTTGAATGATCTTAGCTCATCATGAATTTCATTTACTGCTTTTGATGTAAACACATGATCTTTATGACCGTACATGCCAGTTCTTTCAAATGTCACAACAAAATCTATTGATTTATTTTGTATATAATCTTGAATATATTTTTTTACAGTTTGATAGTTTCTCTCAATTTCACCATCTCCAAAATCTTTAAGTTCATAATTTTTCACACCTAATATTTCTACAGCCTTAGAAAACTCTTTTTCACGTACTTTAGCCAATTCATTTTCATCTAAGTCAATTAACTCATTTCCTTTTTCACCTTTTGTTAAACATACTAAGTGAACTTCATAGTCGTCTGACATTGAAAGTTTATTTATTAATCCCCCTGAAGTTACCGTTTCATCATCAGGATGTGGAAATACGAAAAGTACCTTTGATTTACCCTCTTTCTTTTTAAAAATATTTAAAGTTAATTTTTTAAATCTAAAATCATGAAATCCATAAATTAAATAAATATAGTAAGAAATTGTAATTAAAAGTAATAATAAAAATATTGCCATTTTTTTATATTAAAAAATATTTACATTTCGCCGAAGCTTTAGCGGAGGCGAAAAAAAACTCCCTTTTGGGAGTCCTATTTTTCTAATTTTTAAACCAATAAGCTACCCTCCCAAATTAAATTTTGGTGAACAGCAACATGTATATTGGCTTATATTTCTCATTTAAAATTATTTTACTTTTAGATTTCTTAATTTGCAAGAAAAGTTTTCATAAATTACAATAGTATATGAATTTATTAATAAGAATTATTGTAAATGCTATTGCAGTATTTGTTCTAGCAAATCTTTTGAATGGTATCTACGTTGAAGACACTGGTGCTACAATCGTTGTAGCTGTTGTGCTGATATTACTAAATACATTCTTGAAACCTTTACTAGTTATTCTAACGTTACCAATCAACTTAATTACATTAGGTTTATTTACACTTGTAATTAATGCTCTAATAGTAATGCTAGCTGATAGACTTATTGATGGATTTGCTGTTGAAGACTTCTGGTGGGCATTACTATTTGGTTTAATCCTATCAATCGTAAACGGTATCATTGATAAGTCTGACGACTAATGGAGGGTTTTGTTCCATTTTTCATAATTCTTGCTGCAGGTTTAGGATTTTCAGAATTTTTCAAAAAATTACATCTACCATACGTTACTGCACTAATCTTAGCAGGAGTAATTATTGGTCCTTTTGGATTTAATTTAATTCAAGAAACTGAAACTTTGAGTTTTTTGGTGAAATAGGGCTCGTGTTTTTAATGTTTATTGCAGGTTCTGAGATAAAACTTACTGCTCAACAAACTTTCGACAGAAGTATATTTCTTTTTGTTCTATTTAATGGAGGAATTCCATTTTCAACTGGATTTTTAATTGGATTAATATTTAACTTGCCAACAATTGGAGCTTTAATTGTTGGAATCACTTTTATTTCTACTTCAATAGCTGTAGTTATTCCATCAATAGAATCTTTAAAAATCATGAATTCAAGAGTTGGGAGACTTGTTGTTCCAGCTACAATTATTGAAGATATCGTAGCAATAACTCTTTTATCTGTAGTCTTAAGAAACGCTACTTCTGAGTCATCCATTCCATGGCCTCTTTACTTTCTTTTTGTCGGAATCATAATTATAGGTCTTAAGTATATAATCCCAAGATTAGAAAAAATATTTAAACCTGAAGATAACGAGGATGTCTTATTTGAAAGTGAATTAAGATTTACAATTGCAATAATTACGGCTTCAGCAATAATTTTCGAGTTGATCGGGTTAGGGCCAATTATTGCTGGATTTGTTACTGGTTTTCTTGCAAAAGAATATATGAAAAATACTAAGATTGAAGATAAAATTAAAACAATAAGTTACGGTATTTTTATACCTGTTTTTTTTATAATCATTGGAACTACACTAGACATTACCAGTATTAGAAATCCAGATTCATTATTATTGATAATTTTAGTTCCATTGGGACTTATTCTCTCAAAATTCCTGAGTGCATTGGTAATTGGCCATTATCTCAAACTTGAAAAACATGAGAAATTAGTGGTTGGATCTTTAACAATTGCTCAGCTGACAACTACACTAGCAACTGTGTTTGCAGCAACTGAAGCTGGCTTAATCACTTCTGAATTCAGAGATGCTTTTATTATCCTTAGTATTGTTTCAACAATGCTCTCCCCTATTCTTACAAATATGTTTCATAGAAAAACATATCCTATAGCTTTGAAAGATTAGGAAACTATCTCTCCCTCATCAACCTTACCATTCTTAGATGATCCACTAACACTCATAGGTTCTTCCGGGATTATGATCCATAGAACTGGATATATCCAAATAGATAGTCCAAATACAAAAATTAGAATTGCAAAAACTATTCTTACCAAAGTCGGATCTATGTTAAAGTATTCAGCTATTCCACCACAAACTCCTGCAATTATTCTGTCATTTTTTGATCTATATAATCTACTCATAATATTGGATTATTAACTGGTACTGATTTCTTTTTATTCTTAATTAATATTGTTATCAATATTACCAATAAAACCAAAACTAAACCAGTTAACCCAACACCTATTCCTACTAAAACGTTTTTAGGTAATAAGATCGACAAAATTTCTTCTTCATCTGAAGTTCCTCCAGCAGTAGGTAATACTGGATCAGGGTCGTCATCTTCAGATGGGTTCTCAGCTATGTCTGTTGGTGACTCAACACCATCCACTTCATCAAAAGTCTCCAGTCCTTCAAGCTCTTCTTGATACTCTCTTAAAATTCTATCTATTTCTTCGTCAGTTTCAAAATTAAACTCTTCTTCATCTTCTGCTAATACAGTATTAGTATCAATGTCTATATAAGTGGAAATAAAATCACCATGTGATGGAGCTATTGAAGCAAGACCTAGATTTCCCAGCTTACATAGTTCTTCAGCACTATCACCAATAACCATAGAGACTATACCTACCACCTCATTTGTTCCTCTTCTATAGATTGGACTTCCACTATCTCCAACACAAATACCTGTATCACTATCTGGTTGAATTAGTGCTGTATTTCTTGATGCCCTTTCAAGACAAACCTCAATACTTTCTTTATTCCTAGGGAATCCTAGTTCTTGACCTATTTCATCTAACCTAGTCCCATACCCTACAATTTCATAATTACACCCATCCTGCATTTCTCCTATTTCCGCAATATCCTCAAAAGAGCTTTCACCAGAGGCAATTTTTATGATTGCTACATCATTATCAGAAAAGGAAGTAAAATCCTCTAATGAAGTTGCATTTTTAATTTCCCCAGCACTGGAATTATTCCATTCAGGAGATATTACATAGCTTTGAACCTCTTTCGGTCTTTCATCTAATTCAGGGTTAATCCTATTTCTTGAATCAGTTAGGATATTTGAAGAATCATTAACACAGTGAGCAGCTGTTAGAACATGCCTCGAATCGATAGCAGCACCACCACACAATGTAGCTTGTCCATTCAATGTAGTTGAGATTATAAAAGTAGTTTCAGGATATAAAAATTCACGATCAGCATTCAATAAAACCGAAACATCATCTATCTCTTCATCTTCTGGAGAAGTTGAGAAAACACCAAGAGTTAGTGCTAATCCAGCTAAAAAGAGAAAAGAAAGTCCTACTAATAGTACAATATATAAAGTTCGATCTTTCATACAAAAATTAATAACTATAAGGATAGTTAATCATATTTTAAATATGAGTTCAAAGATTTAGGCCGCCGTATCTAACTCGTTATCTGTTTTATATTTAGGATGATTATTTTCCCTCTCTTGAGCTGAATCTACTTCGTGCATTGGCTCATCTCCAGCTTTTTCAAATCCATCTTCAAAAGGTTTTCCTGTCAAATCATCTGAAGGGTTAGCATCTTGTTGTTTTTCATCAACGTTTGAAGAAAATTCTCTTTCTTTTTCATATCCAGGATCTGATGAATAAGCCTTAATTGCCTCATCTTGAGTAACTTGTTCCTCATCAGTATATTCATCATTAGGATCTAAGACTGCATTTGTTCTACTTGGTTGGTAGTCATTAACACTTGTATCATCTTTATCATTATCTTTTGGGTCTTGCGAATTAGCCATTTTTAATTATTAATAAATATAGCTATATGCTAAAGGACAAGGTGGAAAGAGTCAAATTTGAAAGTCATGTCGCGAAGAGGACTCGAACCTCCACACCCGTTATATGGGCACTACCCCCTCAAGGTAGCGTGTCTACCAATTCCACCATCGCGACTTAAAGGCATTTGAGTAATGAATTATACAATATTTAATTATTGTGTAGTATTATACGTCATGAATATTGATAAATGTGAGAGATGTAAAGGTATTCTTCTTTCAAGTCATCCTTGTTTCTTAATTTTACATATGATGACCTTAAAAGAAAGTCTGAAAATTAACGATCCAGATTTTAAAGGAGCTCCCTTAAAACAGAGAAGGATCTCTGCTGAACAGTTTTTAAAAAGTGTAGATCAATATGCTGAAACCAATGGTTGCCCATACAATTTAGAAGAAGCGAAAAGAGAGTTTAAGGATGCCATAAATTCAGCTGGGGAGGCATAATAGTAGTAAAAAAAATAAAAATACGATAAAATACATAAGCTTTTTTAAAAATGGCCTGGGGTGGTAGCTCAATTGGTTAGAGCACTCGCCTGTCACGCGAGAGGTTGCGAGTTCGATTCTCGTCCATCCCGCCATTAATCCTCCTCTCATGACTATGAATTACTGTGTTTATATACTTCAGAGTTTGAAAAATGAATCATTTTACATCGGTTATACGAGTAACATTAGTTCAAGGTTAAAAAGGCATAACTGTGGTTATGAAAAATCTACTCGAAGTGGAGTTCCGTGGAAGTTAGTTTTCTTAAACAAGTTTAATAATCGCAAAGATGCCATGAAATTTGAAAAGCAGATCAAATCTTCTAAGAAAAGGAATATAATATTGAAATTAGTTGCGAGCTCCGAAAATCTTCTGCCATAAGCAGAATAGATTTTCGTGAGTCCTCGATTTTAAACAAATCTTTGATTTGTAAAAATCGGGATTCGATTCTCGTCCATCCCGCCATTATTTTTTGATATTCACTGTATATTCTTCTTTCTAAATTCCTTGAATAGCATTTCGATGAAAATTTGAAGATTACTAAATTATCCTGACAACTAGCAATAGTTAAATATTATCCATTATAAAGAGACTGAGTTAAGAAAAAACTAAGAGGTTAATTCATTAAAAAAGATGGCTATTTCTCTCTCTTTCTAAACCTCGATTCAAACTTATCTCGAGATATTCCTTTTGTTTGTAATTCTATACCTATTAGCTCAAATGCTTGAGGTAATATTTGCATCTTATAAACCATTAACCCTACTAACATTAAGAATGCGCCATAGATAAAGTAATCTCTCGAATCACCGTAAATTGCTGTTTTAGGCAAACTACAACCGTTGTTAGTACAATCTGGATTTCCTATACAGTCATTTAGAACACATCTATTTTGACTTGGGTCACAGGCATGCCCTTTTGGACATGTTGTACCATTCTTCCCACCACATGGTTGCCCACAGAACTGAGGTATACAATCATTTTGACAAGTAGTTAAATCTGAGTAATTACCGCTAGAACTTTGACTACAGGTATATGAAGTTGTATTACATACATATCTTATTTCAGGAGGTGGAGGTGGTGCCTCACAATTAACACCACATATTCCTATATCAGCGAATTCACCCTCTGGATCTTGTTCACATGAGTATGTAGTTGTATTACAAGTGTATCTAACAGGAGGATTGCAATTATCTTGACAAGAACCTAGATCAGCGAAATCTCCCTCAGCATCAACCCTACAAGTATACGTATTAATATCGCATGTGAATCTGTCATCTTGGGTAAATATGCAATTATCTTGACATGTTGGTAATGAGTTGAATATACCATCTGGATTTTCATCACATGTAAATGTGGATGTATTACATGTATATTTTATAGGTTCTACACAGTTTTCATTGCAAGCTGTAATTGTTGTAAACTCTCCAGATTCATCTAACTCGCATGAGTATATTTCAGTATTACATGTATATTTTATAGGTTCTACACAGTTTTCATTGCAAGCTGTAATTGTTGTAAACTCTCCAGATTCATCTAACTCGCATGAGTATATTTCAGTATTACATGTATATCTTAACTCAGGTGGATTACAGTTCTCTTCACATGAATTTATATCCTGAAACTCACCATTATTAGTTTCCTCGCAAGTATAGTTATTAGTATTACAAGTGTAAGTTGGTGGAGCAACACATTCGTTTTGGCAGAAAGTAATTAGGTCATATTCTCCTGTTTCAGACTGCTCACAAGTATAAGTCTCTGTGTTACATGTATACCTTGGAGCTGAAACACAGCTATCTTGACATGCACTCAAAGATTGGTATATGCCATTTTGAGTTTCTTGGCATGTAAATGTTTCTAAATTACAAGTGTACCTAGGTTCATCAGGAATTGAACATTGTGAAATGTCTAAGTCGAAGTTATAACTTGATGAAGATAAACTACCACTTACCTCATATGTAAAGACCATTCCTAAAGGCAATCCAGATGAATATGTATTTAAATTTTCTTGTGTTAATGCAAGATCAAAACCCCAAGTCTGGCTTCCATTTCCTCCAATCTGGGGACAGGTTCCATTATTTATTCCAATTTCATCACATATACTAAACCCATTTTGATACGTTGTTCCATCTCTGGGATCGGTCCATGGAGTGTTCGTTGAAGAAAACTGAGGCCCAGTAACATTTGACCATTGTGAACTTAAGTCTATATCAATGTTACCAGTAAAATTACCAATTACAGATGCATTAGCTAACCTAAAGCTTGTAGAAGTTCTATTTGACACAGTAAAGCTTACATTTGCTACATTTGAACCTGCAGGGCATGAGGCATTTGCTGAT
Source organism: uncultured Candidatus Saccharibacteria bacterium (assembly GCA_964437465.1). Lineage (GTDB taxonomy): Bacteria > Patescibacteriota > Dojkabacteria > J137 > J137 > JAGQLF01. Next base: position 29,007 of record CAYTGI010000013.1, read on the forward strand.
ATATCTATAGGATTAAAGCAACTATCATTACATGCTTGTAAAGAGTTAAAACTACCATTTGCATCTTCCTCACATGTGAAATTTGTTGTATTACATCTATACTTCGGCTCAGGGCAATCTCCTGTATAATATACTATCCAAACATGTGCTCCTCCTATTATAGCTGGATTAGGATTTGGCCCAAATACATCTACCTGTATTGACTGCCCACACTGTTCATCTCCTCTAAAAACTGGCATAAATCTCCTTTTACCTTGATCTTTTAACTCAAAGTCAGTTTGTAATCTGTCAAAGCACTCCGTCTTATATCCATCACAGACAAATCTCCATGGTTCATATCCATCTGGCACCATCCCCGGATAGTTTATTTGAACATAACATCCCAATTCTCCATCTGATTCTTCTCCACATCCTATTGAACTTCCAAAATATTCTACCCCCTGTGGTCTATGATTAATTATTCCTCTTCTATCTCCGGCTGCTACTGGAACATCCACTCTTGCATCAGGTCTACTATCTGAAAACCCTTCTGGTGGATTCTCAGATGGATCAACAGGTTGATCTACAGGATCAGGTATGCCATCTTCTTGCATTAAGGTATAAGTCATATATCCACCTACACCAACAAGAATGACTATTAAGATCACTATAATTCCTATTTTTGTTCTTTTACTATTCATTATCTATGCCTCTTAGAAAATTTTGACTCAAATTTGTCCCTAGATATACCTATTGGTTCTAAACTGATACCTATTAATTCAAGTGCTTGAGGTAATAAATTCATTTTATATATTACTAAAGCAACAAGAATTAAGAAAGCTCCGTAAATTACATAATCTCTCGAATCACCATATATTGCTGTCTTTGGAAGTTGACAACCATTGTTTGTACACTCAGGATTATTTAAACATTCATCTAGAACACATCTATTTTGATTAGTATCACAAATATGTCCAATAGGACACGCTTCTCCATCTTTCCCACCACATGGTTGACCACAGAACTGTGGTATACAGTTATTTTGACACGTTATTAAGTCTGTATAATTACCTGTTGGACTCTGTAAACACTGGTATGTATTTGTATCACAAATATATGATTGAACTGGAGCTTCACAGTCTATTTCACAAGAACTCAAATCTGCGTACTCTCCATTAGGATCCTCTTCACATGTATAGTTTATTTTATTACATATATATCTTTGAGGTGCTTTACAATTGTCCTGACATGAACTTAAATCAGCGAATGTACCATTATCATCTTGTCGACAAGTAAATGTAGTTGTATC
>CAYTGI010000014.1:0-27224 GCA_964437465.1 uncultured Candidatus Saccharibacteria bacterium
TTGCTGGTTTCTAAGTATTGAATCGTCACTAAATAATCGTATGTCGACTTCACTAACAGTCATTCCACTTTGTAAATCTTTAAATTCAAACATGTTAATAACATCTACTGCTTTAAGTAGATACATGTAAGCTAAATGAACATGAAAACTATTTCGATTGTAGGGGAACATTAAAAAGCCAGATTCTTTATTATAAATAAACCCACAGCTAATATTGGTTAAAAATAACTCTATCTCACTAGAGTTTATTATATTCATTCCTATCTTTTCTTTTTTTAGAAATTTATAGAATTCGTCTTTTTTAGATTGAACTTCGATATCGTATGACATATTTATTGCTAGTCATTGTAGCATGGGGATGGTTTATATTACTTTTAATCGAGATGAGATTAAATCGATTATACAAGTTCATAGTTCACACTGAACCCTGAACTATGACAGGATTAACATTATAATTTTGAAATTAAATTAATTACTAAATTAACCATTAATTCCTTATCCTTTGGATCGCTTTGCGCAATTAATAAGGCAATCGCAACTAAAGCATTTTCAGAGACAAGCTTAGTTCCTTTAATTCTCTACTAATATGAACTTTGTAGAAAAAATTAAGGAGCAGGTTACAAACCTGCTCCCGCGGTTAGGAATGTACCCCAAGTAGTCTGCTTCTATACGTTTTGCTGTTAGAAGCAGTTCCTCTGGAACATTCGATTCTCTATTTTGTAAAGTTTCAAAGGTTGTCATAATTAATAATATTATTTTATGCAATAAGTAAATTCAAGTTCAACAGCTTTGTATGGGATTCACTGCGGGTTCAAGTTTGTAACTTGAACCTTTAATTCTCTACTAATATGGTTTTGTAGAAAAAATTATGGAGCAGGTTGCAAACCTGCTCCCGCGGTGTATTTGAATACAAAGCTAACTACTCTTTAACTAACTCAATTCCATTCCTAACAAACTTAATCTTACCTTCTTTATAAAGCCTACCTAGCGCTTGTTTAAACTGTTTCTTACTAATTTTGAAATTAAACTTTATCTCTCCGGGAGAGGAGTTATCATTAAAAGGTAGGAAGCCGTTAGATTTCTCTAGCTTTTTTAGAATTGAATCTGTAACTGGGTTAATATAGTTTCTATATCCAGCATTTCTTAAAGTTAGATCAATCTTCCCATCTTCTCTAATCGTTTTTATATACGCTTTGACTGTATCTCCGATCGAAAGATCTGAGTAAATGTCGTTTTGATAAATTAATCCAGTTGAATCACCAAAAGTTACAATAGCTCCTAATTGTGAGAATTTTTTAACAGTAACCTGAACCTCGTCTCCTTCTTTGTAGTTTTTCATAGTTTAAGTATAGCTTTCAAAAGCATTGTTTGTATATTCATAAATTATCCCAAGCCTCAAGTAAATTATTATAAAAAAAATATTGATAATATAGTATCATGTTGCCAAAAAATGATAACACCAGGTATAATCCTTGATGGATAATGGATTAAACAAACAAGAAAATAGTGTTCAAGTAGAGCTTTACACTGAAGCTAGTAAAGTTTTTCAGTCTTATGTTCATTCTGTACGTGAAAGAAGTGTTGAGCATTGGGAAAATGCTATACAGATTAGTATTATTAAAACTCAGGATAGGGAGGCTCGAGGTCAAGTTTCTATGATCTATTCTTGCAAAACTGATGAGGGGAAGAATTGGATCTCAGCTAAAGTACTAACAGATTTGTTTAGGTATGATTTTAGTGGTTTTTTGGCAGTATATATGAAAAATAATCCAGAACATGCTGAAAGACTATCTTATCTTCTGAAAAACTATGATCTTCAATATCCATCAATGCAGGATTTCTTTCTAGCTCCGCTTCAAAATGCAATTCAGTTTTTAGTTTTTGAACAAAGTGCTAGAGAGGCTAATGAAGTTAAAAAAGTAGTAATGAAAGCAGCATCAATAGATAGAGATACATTTTTCCTTAAACATCAACAGATTATTACTGCAATGGAAAAGGGGGATTACCAATATATACATGATCTTCATAAAGCTTATGGTAGCATTATGTGTATAGGTGTTTCTTCAGGAGTATATTCATTATTAAGACAACTTTTTCCAATTGTAAGGAAAGCAGTTACCCAAAAGTATGTCATCAATCAGCCCTTAATAACTCGAGAGAGTTCTTAAAGTAGTAAAATTTAAAAAAGATTCATTTGGGGGATCATGTCACTGACAAATAAAGAAAAAATTCATCCTTTAAAACAGAATAATGCGTTTATTTTAATGAATAAAAATGAGAATGAAGAGGTTGCCAATAACTGATAACTAATATATAATATTATATTACATCATTATATATAAATATGGATGGGTTAGGAACAAGAATGTTTTTAGCAGCAACTGCTTTAATTTCTCCACAAGATGGAGCTAATAATGCTCGTCCATACCCAGATTCATTTCCTAGCCCTACACCAATTTATATTAATGCTCAACCTCCAATGTACAATATAAGTCCATATGAGACAATATCAAAAAACAATGAGTGTGTTTCATGCCAAGGACAAGAATATAGACCAGACTCAAATATTGTTGGAGGAATTAATAGAGATCTTAAGAGAAGGTATTGAATTACTAGTAAACAAATTGATTATATAGTAAATGTTACACCAAATCCTGAACAAGCTAAGGTTATTAGTGAGATGATTACATACGCAAACGATAGAGGTATTTTATTTAATATTGTTATTGCACCGTAAATGAAAGTTGATTTTATAGATATTTCTATTTATCTAATTAAAAGCAAGAATAAGTACCTAATTACTCCTTTAGTTAAATCTGATAGATTTTCTAAAGAGTTACTAAAGTACTTTCTAGTAGATATTGATGATCCCATTGAGATTAAAAAGTCTATTAGAGAGTCATTAATATTATCAGGCACCCCCATTAATAAAGTCGTTATCAATAATGACTCTTTATCAACAATTCAGAAAGAGATGGGTACAAAGAAACTTGATAAAGTAATGGATGATTTAGAGCATATAGATATAGTTTATAGAGAAAATTTTAATGACATTAAGATCCTAGCATGGGAATCAGATATTAAAAAAAGAGACTATATTACGTTAGACAAGTCTATTCCCGAAAGGAAAATTAAGCTTACTGATAACTTAGATGAGTTAACTGAGAATTTATATAATAATTTAATAGAAGTTTTTGAAGAGATTAAAACTAAAAAACAAAAAAAATAAAATATTAGTTCTTGTTATATTATTAGTTGCTTTTATTTTTGTTGCAAGTTTAATATTTGTAAATAAGAACGAAGAAGATATAGATAGAAAAATCTTATCATCTATAGAATCTTTTTATAATAACGAAGCTGGGATTAAAAATAAGGATTTTGATCTCACCTACGAGAGTTTTCTTTTAAATGCAACTGACTTTGTTCAGTCTGAATCAAATTTACATAAATGTAGCTACTTACTATTTTATGGTGATTTAGAGGAAGGTTTAATTTCCTTTGAAGAAAAGTCGAATCTAATCTACGATATTTTAAGAATTCATGGGTATGGGACGGTATATAATACCTTTTTTACTGATTTTAAAAATAATGTTTTCGAAATAGTTTATACAAAAAATAACGAAATTGATTTGATTTTTCAAAACACTAACGGAAATAATATTAATGATCTTTTAAATAGCTTTTTCGAAGTTTTGTGTATTAAGACTGAAGACATTGGAACCGATATGTTTAATGAATCTAATGTACTAGCTGTACTAAAAAACTCTGAAACTACAACTTCTAACTTTGCTTATGATGGACTTATTATGAATAATATAAGCTTTTATGAAGACAGTTATTTTGTTGATGTATTTAGGTATAAGTATCTAGAAAGTGATGAGAAGATATTTGTAGAAGTTTATATCGATCAATTTGAACTAAATACTAGCTTAGAGGTGATTAGTTTAGATACATCGGCAGATTTAGAGTTGGAAGTTGAGTCAAAAAACCAAAACGAGATTTTTAACCTGTTAAATTCACTGTGATAATAAAAAAAACAGTTTTTAATAAAAATACTGGGAAAATGGAAGAAACTACTATGAATGAACTTCTAATTAAAAACATAGGAATTGACATAAGAAGCCTTACATAACATATTTTTTACATTTATAAATTAAACATTTAATGAAAAATAGAATAAAAAATAAATTATTAAACAAGAAAACAATATTAATTATAGTTTTATTCATATTGATAATATTATTAGGATTATTTCTTCTATTAAGAAATGATCGGAAAGAAGATGTTGAAAATTTTGAAGACTTTATGGGCTTTGGTAACTCTAACGAACCTCTTAGTAGTATTGAAGAAGAAAATCAGACTGAAGTCATTTATCAAGATTCAACTGTAGAAGATCATTCTGATGAACAACATGATGATGGGCACTCTGCTCTTCCCGAAGCTAAGCCATACGGAATATCTTATGTATCACCAAATAACGAAAGAGAGTTTTTTCTATCCGTAGAAAATGATAAAGCTACTTTAACAATTACGGGTACAAATATTGAGATTCAAAATGTAGCTAATGCTAAATGGAGTTTAGATAGTCAGTACATTTTATTTTCAAAACAGGAAAATGGATTAGATGGAGGACATAACGATATGCTAGATTCAGGAAATTTAAATGTAATTAGGTATGACGGAGTTGGTGAGAAGGAATTATTTAATTCAGACATTATGAATGGTGTGGACTATATGTCTAATGGAGAGAAGGTTGTCTTCGCTACAATAAATGAAATTTATAAAGTAGATATTGATGGTTCAAATTTAGAAAAAATTGGTGAGTTTGAACCTTACTGGGCTCAGTTTGGCCTAATAGCTACTCCATCTGTAAGAATAGAAAATAATATCGGTATAATTGATCTATCAGATATACCTAGCGAGTCCCGAGTTGTTGAGGTAAGCTTAGATTAGAAATCTATTCTAATTAATGTTTAAAATAGGTATCAAGTTTTAATTTAAAAAAATTTTTATGAATATAAATTCTGTATCTTTTAAAGATAATGAGCATATTCTGATGATGTATATCTGTGATGGGGAAAACATCAACCCGGATTTATATTTTGAAAATATTCCTTAAGAAACTAAATCACTTGTTTTGATTGTTACAGACCCAGATGCACCAAACGGACTTTTACTCATTGGGTATTAGCAAACATTGATCCTACAACTGAAGCAATTAAAGAAAATTCAACGTTAGATAATGCTGTAAAAGGTAAAAATGATTTTCGGAAACCTAGTTTATCGAGGTCCGTGCCCTTAGAGTGGGATGCATAGATATTTCTTTAGTCTTTATGCATTGAATACAACTCTAAATGTGAATGAAGAGGTGACATCATTGGAGCTTGAAGAGATTATGATGGAAACGATTATTGATACTGGGGAGCTTATGGGAACTTATACAAGGTAGTTGTAAAAAATTATTGATAAAATACAATTAACTTTATTTTTAAATTGAATAAAATGGGGATAATATCTACTTTTCTAATTGCTTTTGTCTTAGGTTTTTTTCTATATTTAGTTCAGAAACTTACATTTCACTGGACCAAAATTTTATAGATTCTAGAAATGCACAGAGAAGTTCTGATGTTCTACAGATTTTAAACGCTGTAACTCAATACACATCTGAGCAAAGTAACTCACTAGATAGTTTAGCTTCTGAAGCAGGAGTGATTAGTGGAAGCTTTACTCAATGTTCAGAAGGAATTGACATTATTGGATCTGTTGATGCAGACTTATCACTACCATTAGTACCAGATTATATTGTTGAAATTCCAATGGACCCTCAAGTAGGTACAATTTTTGATACAGGATATACAATCTGTGAGGAAGCTACTGGAAGAATTAATATTTCAGCTCCAAACGCTGAAGGAACTACAATCTCAGTATCTAGATAATTTCTTTGAACTAACTAGTAAAAGTAAGTAATATATTCATAGAGATATTTAAAATCTATATGAAAAAAAATCTTAAAGCTGCTTACTTTTCCATGGAGATAGGGATAGAAGATGATATAAAGTCGTATGCTGGTGGTCTAGGTATATTGGCTGGAGATACATTAAAAACTGCAGCTGATATGGAGATAGATATGGTTGGTATAACTCTTTTATATAAAAATGGTTATTTTAAACAAACACTTACGGACTCTGGGGAACAGATCGAAGATGCGGATACTTGGGATTATGAAAACATTCTAACTAACACCGGTGTTAGATTTGAAATTCCTATTAGAACGGGAGTTATTCATGTTGAAATATGGAAATACAACTTAGTTGGTGTTAGTGGGCATACTGTTCCGATACTTTTTTTAAATACTGATTTACCTGAAAATGAGGATCTGAATAAGTATGTCAGTTTTAACTTATATACTCCATTTGAAAATACAAGACTAAAACAAGAGATAGTTCTTGGGATTGGAGGTGTAATGGCTATAGAAGCCCTAGATCTAGAAACAAGAGATGTTTACCACTTGAATGAAAGTCATGCTGCGTTTGGGATTATCGCTCTTGAAAACCTTTTAGGTTCAAGAGAAGCTGCGCAAAAAAGAGTTGTTTTCACAACTCACACACCAGCAGAACACGGGCATATTGTTCATAATAAAAAAGAGCTTAATGATGTGCTTTCTGAAGTACATTTCGCATTTTTAGAAGAAGATTTTGAAGGAGACATACTGCATATGACTAGATTCAGTCTTAAGAGATCAAAATTCGCTAATGCTGTTGCTAGTAAACACAGTGAAGTTAGTACGAAAATGTTCAATTACCCAATTCCAGGTATAACAAACGGAATACACGTTTCAACTTGGGCTGGAACAGCTACAGCTGCATTATTCGATTCAAGAATCCCCACTTGGAGAACAACACCTGAAGATTTACAAAATGTAGAAGAAATTTATACTGATAAGATAGTAGAAATGCATAGAGAAAATAAAGAAGAATTGATTGAGTATGTTAATGAAAGTTGTGGATCTGACCTTAAGCTAGATATTTTTACACTAGGTTTTGCAAGAAGAGTTGATGGATATAAGCGATCAGGCTTTTTATTCTATGATTTAGATCGTCTTAAATATATTGCTGAACAATTTGGAGGTCTACAGATTATCTTCTCAGGAAAAGCATACTTTGATTATCAAGATGGCGAAGATCATATTGCTCATGTTGTAAGATTATCAAAAGAAGACCATGGAAAATTAAAAATTGTCTACATTCCAAACTACGGTATGGATGTTTCTCAGCTTATGGTTCAAGGTAGTGATACATGGCTTAATAATCCAATTAAACCTTTGGAAGCCTCGGGAACTAGTGGAATGAAGGCAGCATTAAATGGAGTACCTAATTTATCTACAGTTGACGGTTGGTGGGTAGAAGGATTAAAAGAGGGAGTTACAGGATGGGCTATTGGAAACTTAGAACAAAATGATGAGGAAAGTGAATTAAATGACATGTATTCAAAGCTTGAACATATAATTCTTCCAATGTACTATACAAAAAAGCATGATTGGGCTAAAGTTATGAGATCAGCTATTGCTTACAACGCAAGTTACTTTAATACTCATCGAATGCTTAGAGAGTACATTAGTAAAGGTTATAAGTTGGTAGATTAGTTGCAAAATAAATTTTATGAATTATAATTTGTCGTGAGTAAAATTCTAATTATAGAAGACGAAAAAGCATTAATAAGCGTTTTATCTGCGAAACTAAAGAGTGAAGGTTTCGAGGTGCTAGGTGCTGAAAATGGTGCTGCTGCTTTAGAAATACTTGAAACTGAGACACCTGATCTAATTTTCCTTGATATTGTAATGCCTGAGATGAATGGATTTGAATTTATGAAGAGTATAAAAGGTAATGAAAGATTGCAAGAAATTCCTATTTATATCTTATCTAACCTAAGTGGTGAGGGAGATATAAATACTATGCAAAAACTTGATGTTGACGGTTATCTTGTTAAAGCAGATCTAGATTTAAGAAACGTTGTAGAGGTAACTAATGAAATTCTACAAAAACATGGAAAAGAAACTGCAAGCTCTTCTACTCCTTCAGTTCAAGAAAGCAATGATACATCTACAGGTGAAGATTCAACTGATACAAAATCCAACCAAGATGAGCCTAATGATGATGAACCTCAGAAATCTAGTTTAGGGTTAGTTACTAGTCTTTAGAAATTAGATCACTATATTTTTCTCTGAATTTTTGAATTTTAGGACTGATTATTATTTGACAGTATGGATTTTCAGGATGTGTTTCATAGTAATTCTTATGATAATCCTCAGCTTCGTAAAAATCTTCAAGCTCACTTATTTCTGTAACAATTGGCTTTTCAAATACGTTTTGAACATCAATTTTTGATTTTTCAGCTTTTTCTTTTTGATCTTCATTCATATAAAAAATAGCTGATCTATATTGTGTACCAACATCATTTCCCTGTTTATTTAAAGATGTTGGATCATGAACATGCCAAAACACATTCAAAAGATCTTCGTAAGTTATTTCTTTAGGGTTATAAAGAACTTCAAAAGCTTCAGCATGTCCTGTTTGACCTTCAGCTACTTCGAGATACTCTGGATTCTTAACATGACCACCAGTATATCCTGGAGTTACTTTTTCTATTCCTTTGATTGATTTATATATAGGTTCATAACACCAAAAACACCCTGCTGCAAAAACTGCTTTTACTAAATTATCCATTTTTAATTGTTAATATATAAATATTTCTTAGGATCTTTGAACCACCAGCGCTTTCGTAAGGGATTTCATGTACTTTTTCAAATCCATTAAGTACTGATCTATTTATTTTTATAATTTCACCATTATTAGTTTTAAAGTCAGGAAGAATACAAACAACTTTTCCATTATCTCTTAAGCATCTTTTTAGGTTTTTGAATGTTTCAAAGTAAAGCTCATCCAGTTCTTCTTTAATTTTTAAAGCATTTGCTTTGTTAGGTTCTGATTTCAGAAATGGACCCATGTATGGTTCAAAAACTGCTGCATCCGCTTCAAATTGAGTATTAGTCGAGCTACCTAAAATTACTTCAGCTTCATTCTCTAAATCGTAGGCATTTTTTGCCCAATGAATATTTTCCTTAGAAGAATTTATTAATTCAGGATCGTTGTCTATTCCAATAACATTTAACCCTTTCAACATTCCTTCAATTAAAAACGTACCTGTACCGCAAAATGGATCTACTATAGTTTCACCTAAGTTCATTCCTAAAAGGTTGACCATTATTTGGGCTGTTCGAATTGAAGTTCCGTGAGTGAAAAATCTTGAAGGTCTTCCTTCATCTCTATCTTTATATACTCTTGGATCAGTTGAAGCGATGGCTTTCCCATATATATACTCATCATTATCTTTAATACAAAATAATTCAAGGCCTTCATCATTACCTAGTTTCCATGAAAAGAAGTTTTTTGGATCAATAATATCTGAGTTAGGGTTTTTAAAAATGCCTTTAGAATTCTGTTCCCTAGCATTTGCCTTCAAGTGCAGTTGAATATTTTCTTTCTCCTCTTTTGTTAAACCTATAGAAGATAATGCGTAGTTATATTTCTTTGGTAGAAAAGTTTCAAAATCTTCAAATATTGAATCATAAATTGAAGTTTTTTTTCCAATATAATCAATAATTCTAATTGTTCCACCAATATTTTTAATTATCTTTTCATAATTAATTTCTTCCTCATTCTCAATATCAACCATTAAATACTCTAGAGAATCAGATTTTATTTCGTAGGTCACACCCAGTGTATTGAGAAAAGTGGTCAGTTCAATTCTAGATAGCTTTTTATCTTTCCCAAAAATGAATATTTTCATTCTGTATTTGTAATCTCATAGGTTTCCATTGTATCAAGATTTGTGATTATTACCATTTCTTCAGTTATATCATCAATCTGATAATTTGTTATTACAAGATCATTCTCATTTATGTATTTACTAATTTTATCAATAGTTATAGGTAAATCAGCATAGTCAATATCCCAGATTTTATTTTTCATATTAAGCATTAATGGATTGTCTTTATGTAGAAAACTATAAACCTTTATTATTCTATTGTTAGTACTTTCCCCTCCACTTACACCAATAGTTTCGCCATATATTGTCCATTCATCTTCAATCATACTAAAATCTATATTCTCGCTTTGAACAGGATTTATTATTTCTCCTTCGCTATTATTTAGAAGTATGTAGATAAAAATTGATACGACAAATAACAGTACAAGTAGAAGAATTAAAGGAAGAACAGTATTTTTTTTGCTATTTATTTTATCCAACAGATTTATTAATCTAATGGATTTTAACTTTTTTTAGGTTTGATTGCATAATAAATAGTTAGCTTCTTGATGTGTTTATTTTTATTCATTTTTAGTAAATTTTCGCTGATATAATACTTCGATTAAAATTAAAATATTAACTACTGTTTGATTGGGAGATGAATTAAATTCTGAAAAAGCAGATCATGATACATTAGTAAGGCCAAGGGAACAAATTGGATCCTTTAAAGAAACTCCTGAACAAATGTATAAAGAGCTTCAAGATGCAATCAGTAGGGTTGATCCAAGTGTTGCTACTGCAAGACATGGTGATCCTGCAGTTGTTTTAAGATTAATTGATGATGGGACTTTTGAAGTAACTTGCTTTTCTTATCAACTAGCTCCCATTATGCGAAATAGAAATAGTAGAAATTGGGAAAATATTAACCCGAACGATACAAGACGGATACAGACAATCTTAAACAGAATAGCTCAGGATACCGATGGAATAAGAACTCAAGCTCCAGTTAAAACAATTTTAAACATACGAAGACCAGGACCAGCTGGTACAAATGAGTGGACTACTTTTAGGGCACACTTTTGTAAGACTAAAGATGATGATTCAACAATTAGTAATCAAGAATTTGTTGTATTTTTAGAAAGTATTGATGTTAGTATAAGAGAAATAATTATAGATGCTTTTTTTAGAGGGACAAATTCACTAAAAATTTTTTCTTCTCCTATCAATGGAGATAGATTAAATGAGGAATTTGAAGATTATAGAGATTATATATTTGACTTAGCTTATCAAACATTAAGAAGTGCTTTTTCTCCTCAAACCATTACACTATCAAAGTTCGATCCAACAGTAGATACTTTAGATCAATCTAACCCTGTTCATCAGGCACTAATAGGCAAGAATACTGTGTACCTTCCAAGAGTTATCGATGAGGATGGATTTGAAAGTACAGAAATTCATATTCCTTTTTCTGACGGTAAAACAGTTCTTTCAGTAGTTTCTTTAACTTTTAATTATCCCGATGCTTTAAGTATGTATCAAGGTCACCTTGTCTCAATTTTCAAGGGTATAGTTGATGATTCTTTAACAACCCAAAGAAGTTTTGAGGTTATCAACGATACAAATAAAAAATTTATAGATGCGCTTCAGAACGCTTTCCATCAATTTAAATCACCTTTAACAGCTATAAAATCATCTGTGTATTTAGTGACCAGATACATACAAGCTGCTATGGGTAAAATAGATCCAAATTTAAAACCTCCGGATGAATTTGATTCTATAAGAACTAAAGTTTCAAATATTGAAAAGATTGTTGATGGAATTTTTATACAAATAGATAATACAAGTTTATTTATGCAGATTGAAGCTGAGACATTTGAACCAAATTTCGAACTAATAGAAGATTTCAGGGATTTTACAGAAGGAGTGATAAGCTCCATAGCCTTTAATCCAGAAGAGGTTAAAATAAACACAGAAAAATTAAGAGGAATTAAAATAGAAAGTGATCCATTACTTTTACACCATATTCTGCAAAATATAGTTGGAAATTCAATTAAGTTCTCACAACCATTAAGAGGAAAAGAAACAGAAATAGATTTAAAAACATTTATAGTTAGAGGCGATGAAGATGAAGATAAACTAAGCATGATTATTCTTATTGATGATAACGGTCCTGGAGTAGATGATAATGAAATTGGAGAGATTTTTAATAGAGATTATAGGTCAAGGAATACTTCTAACATCTCTGGAAGTGGATTTGGTTTAGATATGACTAGAAAAATGGTCGAATTGTTGGGTGGAGAAATACGAGCACTTAATATTAGAAACCCCTCAACAGGGGAAACAAAAGGATTAAGAATTGCTATATCCTTACCAGTTTATTCTTCACAACAAGAACTCTAATTTAAGAATGTATAAACTATTTCAGAGATTTCTCTAATCTTTTCATAACCATAAGGATAAACTGGAGCTCTTTTATTCAATACAACAAGAACATAATCTGTCTTTTCACCAAAAACTATTGCCGCATCTGAATAAGTACTACCCTCTTTACCTCCATATAAAAACCCAACTTTATTAGCTACCTCAATCCCCTGAGGAACTCCTCCAGGAATTGCTAACCTTAAATCTGTAACTGTATTTTTCATAAGATTTAGTAAGTAGTTACTATATTCCTCATCTAAAATAGTATTTTTATATATTCCTTCTAAAACGTTTCCAACACTTTCAGCGGTAGCAATGTGTGGGTCGAGAAAAAAAACAGACGCGTTAAGCTCAGTATTTGTTCTTTCATTTACAATACCTGCACCTCCAAGATAGTCATGGAGGTGATAATGCGCAGTATTATTACTTTCTAAAATTGCCATATCAATGAAAAAGTTTATTGGTAGTAATGTTCCATTTTCATATCTACCTATAGAATCTGCATTGCTATGTTTTAAATTACCCTTAACAGGTAAAGTATCCTCAAATGTAATTTTACCTTCTTGTATTTCTTTAAGACTCAATATTACAGACGGCAATTTAGATATGCTTGCTGGAGGGAATTCTTCCCTAGCATTGATTAATAATTTTTTCTCTCTTTTCAAATCTAGAATGTATAAACCGAAATTTTCAATATCTTCATCTAGGTATGATCTAATTTCGTTTTCTAAATCTTCAATCAACACGCTTTCAAGTGAATTATTTACTAAAATAACTTCATAATTTTTTTCATAATTTATAATTTCAGTTCTTAATCCTAGAGTATTTTTTGAACTTGAATATGTTTTTATATCGTTAGGATTAAAGTATAGAGATAATTCAAACTCTGTTCCAACTAGAATATCAACCTTTGTTATTTTTATTCTTGGAAGATAGTTAAAATAGCTCAACTTTCCTATTGTCTCATCCTTATATTCTTGTTCTGAGGCTAGACTAGCTCGAGAGCCAGTAATTGACATAACTATTGAAAAAGTTAATACCAAGATAATTAGGAGAGGGAAAATTAATTTAGAAAACTTCATTTTTTTACCCTTGACTTCTTAAATATAACCCATTTAAGAAAATTTATACAATATTCTAAAAAACTACTACACAAATAGTTGAAATCTTGAAATAATGAATACATGAAAAAATTTTTAGGAGATCTAGAGGAAAAAGTGATGAATGTAATCTGGCAAAGTAACAAGCCAATTAAACCTTCTGAGGTTGTATGTGCTCTTGATAATGAGTACGCATATACGACAATAATGACAGTCATGTCTCGTCTTTCTGAAAAAAACATTTTAAAAAGAAAGAAAAATGGTAAAGCATATTATTACTATCCTTCTAAAGAAAAAGAAAAATACATAAAACCTAAATTAAGAGGCATTTTTAAAAGTATGATCGAGTCTTACGGTGAGATTGCAGTTTCACAGTTTATAGATGTTCTAGAATCCATGGATAAAGAAGAGCTAGATAATTTAAAAAAACATTTAAAAGGTGATAAATAGAGATAAAGTTAAAAATATTACAGTAATAGTGTCCACATTTATTATTATGGCGGTATACTTAATTTTTATGATCTCGTTATTTTTAGAAGTTTTAAAAAGCTGCTTAACAGAGATTTTAATTAGAGACCGGGCTTTCACTATTGTTGGTATTGATAGTAATTTTAGATTTTATCTATACTTTATTTCTATTTTTCTTTTATTATTAATTGTTTATAGAGTTATAAACGCACTATTTTTTCTATTTACATCAATAATTAAAACTAGACGATTTATTAATGATCTAAACATCACTGAGGAAAAAGAAGATTTTAAGATTTTCTATTCTCAAAAAGCATATGTATTTACGTCAGGTTTTTTTAATCCGCAGATATATATTAGTTCAAGTCTTATCGATTCATTGTCCAATAAAGAATTGTTGGATGTTATAAATCATGAAAAATCTCATAAGCTTAACTACGATCCTTTGTTTAAATTACTTTCTAAATTCTTTATTAAAGCTTTTGTACCTGTTCCCTTTAGTAAAGAGATAATTTACTCATATATTTTAATGAGAGAAAGAGTAGCAAATATTAATTTGAGCCTTGCCTTTAAGATATTTGAACTAAATAAGCGTGAAGTTACTGTAAGTAATTATGGGGAAAATATATTTAGTTCGAAAAAACATTTGAAGCTTTACATCGCACTTTTTTCAGTTTGTTTTATATCACTAACATTTGTATCATTAACAAAAGTCTTTGCAGCTAATAGTTCTAGCGAAGTATCAGTTTGTGAGGATGAAACTTCTTGCCTGCTCTTAGAGAGAAGTGATAACATTCAGGAACTGCCAGGACAGTGTAAGGAAATTCTATATTCACCAATTCCAGAGTATAGTGGGGTTTCTGTATTAAATAATTGACACTTAAATTTCTTTCTACTACACTGGTAGTAGTTTATTTATTACTTTTAATATCGTGGCTGAAGAGAAAAAAGATACTAAAAACAGTCAATCTTCTGATGATGTTGTAACAATTGACGTTCAACCATTCATCACTCCACTAGCTTTACTTATTTCTGCTATCTTCATTTCTATAAGTTTTATTGTTGGAATGAATATGATTTCTAATAGTATCCAGGAATCTGGGGGAGTTGTTCTTGGATCAGGAGAAACTGGAGGAGGTGCTATTCCAGATTTACCAGCAGGTGATACGCTACCTGAAGATCCTACTACAGGTGTAACTTCAATGAACGATGATGCAAGATTAGGAGATGAAAATGCTAGAGTGGCACTAATTGAGTTCAGTGACTATAATTGTGGATTCTGTGGAAGATTTCATACTGATGGGACTTTTGATCAAATAGTTTCTAACTATGTAGATTCAGGTCAAATTCAATATGTATATAGAGATTTCCCAGGAGTTGGTGGAGAAACTACAGCGAAAGTAGCATCAGCTGCTGAATGTCTTCGAAGAGATTTAGGAGCAAGTGATGAACAATACTTTCAATTTATTAAATTAAAGTATCAAAATCAACAGGCTAATGATAACGAAACTTTAGCAGGATATGCAGAAGAAGTTGGAGTTGATAGAAATGCTTTTCTTGAATGTGCTGAATCAGAAAAATATCTAGATGAAGTTTACGCTGACCTTGATGATGGAACTTCCATTGGAATTAGCGGTACACCTTCATTTTTAGTTGGCGTAGTACAGGATGATGGAAGTGTAGATGGTGAAATTATCGTAGGAGCACAGCCTTACGACTCATTTGCAGCTGCAATTGAAAGACAATTATCACTATAATTATCTTTCAAAATATTAAGAAAGCCTCTTCGGAGGCTTTTTTTGTGTCTCATAAAATAATCTATAAAGACGTTTCACCGTGAATGTTTATTATTCATTTGTTGACAACACAATATATTGGGTGTAGTTTTTGTTTTAAACACAATATATTGTGTTTGTTTTAAATATAAATTATAAAACCATGTCAAAAAATGATTTAGACTATTCTTACATTCACGTTCCCACACTTGTTGAAGATTACGTTGGTAATTCGGATTGGCGGGTGAATGAGAACAGTAATATGAACTATTCCTACCAAGGTTTGAATAATTTCCTTGCTTCTTCTATTCAAGCTAACTATTGGTTAAACACTATTTACTCTGATGAAATTGCACAAGCTCACAAAAACGGTGATTTTCATATCCACGATCTTGGATCACTTTGTGTTTATTGCTTGGGATGGAGTTTAGAAGATTTACTTTTGAAAGGCTTTACTGGAGTTACAGGAAAGATTTCAAGTAAACCAGCTAAACATCTAAGAACTGCGTTAGGACAAGCAGTTAACTTTATATACACTCTTCAACATGAAGCTGCTGGAGCTCAAGCTTTCTCTAATTTTGATACTTACCTTGCTCCGTTCATTAGATACGATGGCTTATCTTACAAGGAGCTAAAGCAAGCAATGCAGGAGTTTATTTTTAATATGAATGTCCCTACAAGAGTTGGGGGTCAAACTCCATTTAGTAATATTACAATGGATATTGTTCCAAGCGGTCAGCTTGCAGAACAACATGTAATTATAGGAGGAGAATACATGCAAGAGAAATATAAAGATTTTCAAGAAGAAATTAAGATGTTCAATAAAGCATATGCTGAAGTTATGATGGAAGGTGATGCTGATGGAAGAGTCTTTACATTTCCAATTCCAACTTACAATATAACTGAGGACTTTGATTGGGAAAATCCTGATCTTGATGCTATTTGGGAAATGACAGCTAAATATGGAATTCCCTATTTTTCAAACTTTGTAAACTCAGACATGGATCCTGATGATGCAAGATCAATGTGCTGTAGACTGAGACTGGATAATAGAGAGCTGAGAAAAAGAGGCGGAGGTCTTTTTGGATCAAACCCTCTAACTGGAAGTATAGGTGTTGTAACAATAAATCTTCCAAGGATAGGTTATCTTGCAAAATCAAAGAGTAATTTTAAGAAGATCTTAAAAGAAAAAATGAATTTAGCAAAGGAAAGCTTAATGGTTAAGAGAAAAATAATTGAAGAGTATATGGAGAAAGGTCTATATCCATACTCAAGATTTTATTTGTCAGATATTAGAAAAAGGTTTGGTGAATATTGGAAAAACCACTTTAACACTATAGGCATTAACGGTATGAATGAAGCTATACTTAATTTCATGGGTAAAGATTTAACTGATAGTGAAGGAATTGAATTTGCAAATGAAGTAATGGATTACATGAGAGAGGTACTAGAAGAATACCAGGAAGAAACTGACCAGTTGTTTAATCTTGAAGCAACTCCTGCTGAATCGACAGCTTATAGACTAGCAAAGAAAGATATTGAACTATATCCAGATATAATTACTGCTCTTGAATATACTGATCGTGAAAACAAAGATTTAGATCCATATTACTCTAATTCTTCACAACTTCCAGTTGGTTTTACTGATGATGTTTTTGAAGCAATGGATAAGCAGGATGAATTACAATCTAAATACACTGGTGGTACAGTTTTTCATATTTACCTTGGAGAACGTATAAATTCAATTGAAAGTACTAAGAGGTTAATTAAAAGACTATCTTATAGGTATAAAATGCCTTACTTCTCACTTACTCCAACTTTTAGTATTTCACCAAAATATGGATATATTAATGGAGAATATGAATTTTGTCCAAAACATGATCAGGATCTATTATCTAAAGGTGAGGAATTGAATGATGCTAATAGACTCAGGTGTGAAGTTTATTCAAGAGTCGTTGGGTATATTAGACCTGTTGGTCAATGGAATAAAGGAAAGAAATCTGAGTGGGCTGATAGAAAGCACTACTCTCATCCTATTGAGAAAAATGAACAACT
Source organism: uncultured Candidatus Saccharibacteria bacterium (assembly GCA_964437465.1). GTDB lineage: Bacteria > Patescibacteriota > Dojkabacteria > J137 > J137 > JAGQLF01. The sequence goes on from CAYTGI010000014.1 coordinate 17,624, forward strand.
TAAACTTTCTGTATGATCATAGCTGGTTTAGATAAGTTCACAACTTTAGATTATCCAGGAAAGCTAAGTGCACTCATATATACCTATGGGTGTACAATGAGGTGTCCATTTTGCCATAATCCTGAACTTGTAACTGGAAGGATAAATGAACTAAACAGATTTACAGAAGATGAAGTAATTGAATTTATGAAAACTAGAATTGGATTACTAGATGCTTTAGCAATTACTGGAGGAGAACCAACTCTCCATCCTCGACTTGTTTCATTTATGAAAAAGGTTAAAAGTTTAGGTTTTGAGATAAAGTTAGATACATATGGTTTAAATCCTGAGATTTTAAAGAAGATTGTTGATGAAAGAGTTGTGGATTATTGGGCTATGGATGTTAAAGGAGATGAAAATACGTATTTAGCATGTGGTTATAAAGGTAGTACTAATGTTCTAGATAATATTGAACAATCAATCAAAATAATAATGAGTTCCGGTGCAAAGTATGAATTTAGAACGACAGTTTTAAAAAGTGGAAAGTGGCATACTGACTCTTTAATGCATAATATTGGCAAGAGAATTGCAGGAGCAAAAAATTATTATTTACAGAATTTTAGAGCTGTTAAGACTTTAGATAAAAGTTTTGAAGGTACTTCTAAGTTCTCCTTCAGTGAAAATGAACTAGAAGAAATGAAAAAAGTAATGCTTGGGTATGTTGAAAATGTTGGAATAAGAAATTAATGCTAATAAGTTTTATAACTACTAAAGTAGCACTAGCAAAGTTACGAGAAGTTGGGGTCTGGGGGTCTTTTTGTATACTTTTTCTTTTCCCTGTACTTTTTATAACTCAATCCATAATGTCATGGTGAGGCTCTCGAACCATGGGCGCGAGTACCCTTCGAGAGCCCTACCTACCGGCAGGCAGGCTCAGGGTGACAGATTTGTGAAGGAATTCTCCCCCTGTCTACCTGTAGGCAGGCAAACCCCTCATGTTACTGTTGCTTTATTTTGCTAGTTTGGAAAACTAGGAGTAAAAGTTATTTTGATGAGTTTTTATTTCGTGTAAGCAAGATATAACCTAATGCAAGTGAGTCGATAAGCAAAAATGCCATTAGAGCCATAAACTCAAGACTTATAACAAGACTACCAAGTTCTAGAAAAATGGTAGGCTTAGCACAAGATGTACCTGTAGCTACACAAGCCTCAGATTCTGTAAAAATTCCAATTTGAAGTAAGTTTTGGTAAAGGGAAAATAATGTCCCTATGAACGAAAGAGCGAAAATATGATATTTTGCAACTTTATCTGTTGTCATTATCGCTATTGCAGAGATCGTGACTATTGGATATAACCAAACTCTTTGCCACCAACAAAAAGGACAAGGTAAAAGTTTTTCAATTTCACTAATATAAAGACTTCCTAACACTCCAGAAAAAGAGATTAGAAATACAACATGTAACCAATATTGTTTAAAGTATTCTTTAATTTTACTCATTTATATTACCTAACATTATTATATACAATAAATTATACACTATAGAGTGTTATAATAGTTAGTAAATTTTGCGCCCTTAGCTCCTCAAGAGATTCTTGTTCCGAGTTATCGGAATTAGAAGATCTTAGTCCCGACTTTAGTCGGGAAACTGGAAGGGTAAATGATATTTAACAAACTTTTTGTACTTACGCGCCCTTAGCTCAACTGGATAGAGCAACGGTCTTCGGAACCGTAGGTTGGGGGTTCGACTCCCTCAGGGCGTATTATTCATAAGAAGCTCCGTAGTAATTTGGAACTCCATGATAGCTAATCTGAATTGTATGCTCTATTACGTTGATTATCTCTTTATTATCAATTTGCATCTCGAGTAAGGTTCCTGTTGAAGGTTCATCGTTTAACTCCATACCAGTAAAAACAAAGTTGCCTAATGAATAATAAATATGCTTGCCATTATAAATTTCATGACCTTGTCTAACATGTGGATGAGCTCCTATAACCATATCAGCACCATTATCAATTAAAAACTTAGCCCAATCTTCTTGGTAGGGAGCATGTCTTGTTTGCCTCTCATAACCCCAATGAGCATAAAAAATAATTAAATCTGCTGAATTATCTTTTGCGAGGTTAATGGAATCAATTACTCTTTCATGATTTAAATTTGCACTGCCAGGAGAGTCTGGTCTAGCATTCTGATAGAAAACCTCAATGTCATTTATTCCTATCCATGCAATCCTTGTATTTTTTAAATCGGTAAAAAGAGGTTGAAATGCTTCATTAAGATTAGATCCAGCACCAAAATATTTGATTCCATTTAAATTTAAATTATCAATTGTACTTAACAAACCTTCGGCTCCGTAATCCATAGTATGATTGTTAGCCAGACTAACTACATCTACTCCCCCAGTTACCAGTTTATCTAATGACTCTAGAGGAGCGTTAAAAGTATACGGTTTGTTAGGTGCTGGTGCTCCAAATCCTGGATTTGATATCGCAGTTTCTAAGTTAATTACTGTTAGATCATCGTTATTAAACCTATCAATAAAGAATTGAAAAGGATTCATGTCCAAGTCTTTTATGTATTCACCTACATGCTCTGCTAGCATAGCATCACCAGCTACATGAATAGTTACAAAATTATCTTCATCTATTTCAGGAAGATAATTTTTTTCAATCATAAAATTATCTTTTGGAATATTAACTCGCGTTTCAGTGTAATTATCTGTAGTTAGCTTTGGTTCAATACTTGATAATTCACTAAGACCAAGAAATGTTATGCTAATCAATACAATACCAATTACGAACAATATAATGTTTTTCATAAGATAGAATATATCTTCACTCTCAAGTATACTAACTTGAATATTTATTTGCGAGTAGTATTGAATTAGAATAGTATTTAAACAAATGATAAATAATTTATTTTTACCAAATAGAAATAATAACCACACTCCATTTCTTTTACATAGAAATGCGATGGTTATCTATATAATAGTAATTCTTTCATTTAACACTCTTATACCTAACTTAGGAATAGGACGAATAGGGGCTGATATAACCCTGCAAGATTTACTATTTTCTCACAATGAAGAAAGAGCTAAAAGTGGTTTACCACCTCTAAAACTCAATACTACACTCTCTACTTCGGCTACTAATAAGGCCTCTACTATGCTTCAAACTAATTGTTGGTCACATTATTGTCCGCCTGATAAAGAGCCTTGGGACTATTTTAAGGAGGCAGGTTACAACTACCAACATGCGGGTGAAAATTTAGCAGAAGGATTTACAAATATAGATAGCGTTATTGATGCATGGATGAATAGTCCAACACATAGAGAAAATGTGTTAAATGGAGATTTTGAAGAGGTTGGCTTTGGGTTTGCATACGGGGATTATCAGGGTAAAAGTAACAATATTATTATAGCTGTTCACTTTGGTACAAAATTTAAGCCAAAACAGATAGTACAGAATAGTGAACCAAATGTTCTCCAACAACAAACTGAGGATGTTTCAGTTAATCAAAATACAGAACCATTGGTTACAATTGATAGTATTCAAGATGGACAATATATAGATAAGAACTATGTTGATATTTCTGGGAAAGTAAATCCACCAGATAGTAGTGTTGGTATTAACATTAATGAAACAGAAGTTGGACGAGTAGATGCTTTTGGAGAAAATTATTCATATAGATCGGAGCCTAATTTAAGGGATGGTGAATATTTCTTATCTGCAAATATTTATAATATTAACGGTGAGTTTTTAGCTCAATCAGAGGTGATAAGTTTTTTCGTCGATGGTAATGATCCTCATATAAATAGAGAATCAATTAATGTTAATAAACAGGAGGAGTTTATTGTTATAGATTTCTCGACTTCTGAAGATGTTAAGGAAATCAAATCTAATATAACTTACAATGAATTACTATTTGATGAAGAATTTAACAGATGGTTTATTAGCTTTAGTGAATATGAGTTTAATCAAGTTGATTCATTTAATATTGAGTTAATAGATTCTGTTGGAAATAGTTCTCAATTTATAATTAACTCTGATGATATAAGTTCTGTTTTATCTTCAATTGAATTTGATGAATCAGTTGAAGAATTATCTTCAGATAGTACATTCTTTATTTTTGAATATCTAAAAAGAATTCAGTCAGGTGGTGTAAAAACTCTTTTACCAATTATTTTCTCTCTGTATCTTTTAACTCTTTTTATTATTGACTTTGCTGTGCTTACGAAAACTAATAAATTGCATATGGTTAAAAGGAATTCTCATTTAAATATCGCTATAATATTAATATTATTAATACTCTTCTCTTTTGGAAGTTTAACTGGAAGTATTTTAACTAACGGCATAGAAGTAAGTGCAACATTATGATGAAAATTTTTGATTTATCAAAATGGAAGATTAGACCCCTGCTTTACTCGCTTTCAATAACAATCGGTCTATTTATTAATATATTATCTTTAGAAAATAACTCAGTAGATTTATTTATAGTCGGATCTCTTGTGCTATATTTAATTATAAGCTTTGAGCAATACATAACTGCCAATCACTACCAGGTTCACCATAGAAAAAATTCTGAGAAAGTATATGATCTTGAAGAACATAAGTATGCTCAGTATCTTCATCACTTAGCTATTCCAAGTTTACTATACTTTTCTCTAGTATCATTTATATATTTTTTTCAACAACCATCTATATATTTTTTAATTCTAATAATTACTTTCATCTTATTTGGTGTACTCTTTGAAAATATCTACTCATTTTATAGGCATAAATTTTCTCTATTAAAATCAACAAACTATATTTATGACGTCATTTCTATAATAATTATTTTCTTTATCACAGGAACTCTTTTCGAAGCAGCTGGTGGGGGGTTTATAAATGAAATTATTGCTTCATTTATATTTGGTTTTATTAATATCTTTGTTTTGTTTCTTTTTTTAGTTAGACATTTCTTAACATTTCAAGGACTTATTTTAAGTGGAATTTACTCAGTTTTTACCTTAATTGTATTCTATTTCTTTACATTAGCTGTTATATCTAGCATTTCAGTAAGTGTAATTCTATCTATTCTATTTGCTATCTTTCTTCATGCATTGAGTAACTATAATAGAGATGGCATTGATAAGGACGAGTTAGTTGAATATCTTATCTTACTTCTACTGATTTCTGCTCTAGTATACGTTAATGTTTCTTAGATAATTAATAGATCAATTCATCTAGCAATGATATAATACAAAAGTCCTTTTTTGTAACACATATTGTACATATGGGTTGGTTGCCTGCCTACGGTAAGGTGAACTCAATTTAGGGCAGTCCCGATTCATCGGGAATAGTTGCAAAAAAGTAAGGGTTGGTAGCTCAATGGTAGAGCAGTAGCCTTTTAAGCTATTGGTTGCGGGTTCGAGTCCCGCCCAACTCATAGTTTCTTCATGATTAGTTAGATATAATTTTATAAATTTGTTAATTAAACTTAAACCCCTGTGGATAGATATATAATTGCCTCAGTACTGCCAGATGAGATTGCTAATTATCATAGTAAGCTGGTAAATGAAGTTGCAGATAAATTTAAATTACGTACAATTAACACCCCTACTCACATTACGTTTAAAGATAGTTTTTATACAGATAACATATCAGAGATAGTAAACATTCTTAATAAATTCACAGAAAATCATGATTTCAAAAATCTACAAGCTATTACAGATAATATTGGCAACTTTGAAGAAAAAATTTTTTTCTTGAATGCAAAGTTAAATGAAGATGCACTATTTATTTATAATAGTTTACTAAATAGACTTAAAGATATTGAGTGGATGCAGTGGGATAAGTACGATACTTCAGAAAGGCATTTCCATATAACAATTACAAACAAAGCTAATAGAGATAATGCAATTCAAATTAAGAAATACTTAGAAAAATACCAACCTAATTTTCAATATAGCCTAAAAAATCTATCTATATTAAAAAAGATAGAGGATGAAAAAAGGTGGATAGTTGAACACAAAACTAATCTTTAAATATGCTCTCTTTAATAAACATATATTCTTGTGATGATGAAAGCCATTGAATCACATTTCTAACTTCTAAATTAGAGTGTTGATCTAATATATTTTGGGTTGAAAACTATTCTCTGTGAACATCCGTACTTAAATATAACAAATAAATACTCTTAAACTAAGATCAGATACGATAACTCTCTAATTATATAATTTCAATTTTCATCGAAAGAAGAGATTTATAGAACATAGATATAAGACTAAGGTGTTCAATGTAAATCGCTTCAGACTCACATTCTCAATTACGAACTACTTACATGTACCCTTAATATTAATCTCAATATCCTCAACCTCAAAGTCTGTAAGATTAAGAACCTCTTTTAATTTATCCTTATCTACTGATATGTGCCTTACTTTTCCGCATTTTGAACAAACAGCATGTTCATGCCCATCATCATTAATCTCATAACTACTCTCCCCTTTACTTAATCTTAGCTCTCTAACAAGTCCTTCTTTTACAAATAGATTTAGGCTTCTGTAGACTGTAGCTAAGTCTAAATCAACTAATTCTTCATGAATAGCCTGGGCTGTAAAAGCCTTATCTTTCTTTTTAAGTAAGTCTATTATTTTTTTTCTATTTTTAGTTATTCTCATACTTGCAAATTGTTTGCATATGTAATATTATTCTTCTGCAAATCATTTGCAAATTATAAGTTATAATTATAAAAACATCAATAATGAGAGTAGCATTTGTTGGAAAAGGAGGAAGTGGTAAGACAACACTTTCAGCTTTATTTTCGCTGTATTTAATCGATAATAACCAAAAAGTAGCATTATTTGACCTTGATGTTAATAGCCACACAGGAAAACTTCTTGGGATTGAGACTGATGAAAAAAAAGTTTTAGCATATGGAGAAAACCCCTTGAACATAAGGAAACATCTTAAGGGCCAGAATAAAAGAATTGATCTTGATGAATTTTTAAAAACAACGCCTCCTGGAAAGGGTTCTAATCTTATTAGGTTTGCTAGTGATGATGAAATAATTTCTAATTACAGCTTTATATTTAATCAAAACGGGTATTTATTCACGACTGGTTCATATACAGATGAATATATTGGAGCAAGTTGCCACCACAGCACTCAAACTATAGCTGAGAACATATTATGGCACATAAAACTTGAAAAAAATGAGGCAGTTGTGCTGGATTGTGTTGCAGGTAATGATTCTTTTGCTAATTCACTTTATTACCAAGATTTAGTTGTTTTTATTTTGAAGCCAGAAATGGAAGGTATTGATGTTTACAATAGATATCTAGCTTTAGCTGAGAAAGCTGGTATTAATGACAGAATTGTTGTTGTAGGAAATTCTGTTGATAATGATAAACAAAAAAGATTTCTTAAAGACAAATTAGAAAATCAGATAATAGGAACAATTAAAACAAATTCTTCAATTCAGGATTCAAGAATGTTCGGAGAGTCTTTGAAATATAGTCATATTACTGATGATATGAAAAGTATTTTTAAAGCGATAGTTTCTAAAGCAACAGAGTTAAAACAAGATGAAAACCAAAGGTTAGATGAATTACATAAAATTCACAAAATAGAGACTAGTAAAAACTGGGTTAATAAGACTTATAGACCTGGATTAGAGGATCAGATAGACACAAATTTTAAGTATACATAATAAAGATGGATTATCATGTTTCTGAACTTAATAGCTCTAACTTTGAGAGTGTCATAGATTTTTGTAAGTACATTATTACAGATTTCTATGGAATAGAACCTTTAAAGTCAACCTTTTCAGATTTACAGATAAACAGAGGTGGCCTCAATGTTTACACTAATTCTACAAAAGGAAAAATGCTTTTAGTATTAGATGAAGATGACATAATTATCGGATCAGGAGGTATAAGTGCACTTAATAATACCACTGAACTAATCGATCAATTAGGTAATAAGTTAGAAAATAAAGATTATACTGCTAAATTATCCAGAGTCTATGTTAAAAAAGAATTTAGAGGAAAAAGAATTGCATCTGAGATATTTGAATTGTTGAAAAAGGATGCATTAGCGTACGGATATACCCACCTTTATTTAAATGCATCAGAAAAACCCAATGTTGTTTCTTTTTGGAAGAAATTTGGGTTTTCAACAATACATGTAGAAAATGATCAATATAAAACCAATCACATGCTAAAAACTATATTATGATAAAAATTACTCCAGCTACTCACGAAAAAGTAGAGAAATACATTTTTGAAGAGAATCCTATAAATTTAATTGATTCATTTGGTTCACCTTTGAATATAATATTCCCACAAATAGTTGAGGAAAATCTTTATAGTTTTTCTTCAGTACTAAAGAATAATCAACTTAAAGGAAAAATTTTTCTAGCTCATAAGGCAAATAATTCTAAATCTGTATTAAAGTTTCTTTCTCTGAATGAGTTATCAAATTTAGATGTTGCTTCAGAGTATGAACTAGAGAATGTTTTAGGTAGTGGATTTACGCCAGAAAGGATAGAGGCAACTGGTCCAAAAAACTCTGAATTTATCCGACTTTGTTTACTTCATAATATTTTAATTAATTTAGATAGCCTTGAAGAATTAAACTTAACTTTGAGACTTGCAAAAAAGCTTAATATTAAAAGACCAAAAATCCTAGTAAGATTATCTGGATTTCAATCTGAAAATATAAAAATACAGGTTAAAGATGACAGGTTTGGTGTTAACCCTAATAATTTAAAAAAACTTATAGAAACTTTAATTGAACATAAGAATCAATGTGATTTTCAAGGATTTTCTTTTCACTTTGGTACAGTTGACCTAAAAGACAAAGTAGTAGCTATAACTGAAGTATTGAAATTATATAATACAGTTGTACAAAAAGGCCTTAACCCTAGGGTAATTAATATTGGAGGAGGTTTTATTAAGAATAGAGCAAAAGAACGATTTGAATGGGAAGGGTTTATCACTGAACTAAAAAATTCTTTAAATTCTAAAGAAAAAGTTACTTGGAAAGGTTATTCATATGGTCTACAAAAAACTAAGACTGGTATTAAAGGAAGTTTAGAAATTGTCCCTCATTTTATTGAAAATCCAACGTTTGCTTTTTTAGATCTTTTACTTAATCAAGAGCTCCCGGAATTTAACAACTCAGTTGTAAAAGACTTAATTAGAGACTTAATGTTGGAAATTTGGATAGAACCAGGAACTGGTTTATTTGATCAGTCAGGCATTTCCCTTTTCAAAATAAATGAAGTTAAACAGTCTATAAATGGGGAGAACTTGATAATTGTTGAAGGTAAAAGATCAGATATAGTTGTTTTCCAAAACCAAGAGATACTTACCGACCCTATTTTACTATCTAGTAGACCTACTACATATGAAAGTTTTCAAGGATATGTAATGGGGAGCTTATGTTGGTCAGGGGATATTTTAAGTAAGAGAAAAGTACACTTAGATAGCAAACCAAAAAAAGGAGATGTGCTTGTTTACATAAATACAGCGGATTATCATATGGATTTTTCTGCAACTAATTCGATAATGAAGCCTGGTGGAAATAAAGTGAGTGTTTTTCATGATAACAAAAAATTCAAGTGGTACTTAGATCAGAAG
>CAYTGI010000015.1:0-26462 GCA_964437465.1 uncultured Candidatus Saccharibacteria bacterium
GTGCTTATTTCAACCTTACTGAATAATAGAAATTTTAGAGAGATAGAAGATAATTCTGTCTTATCATTTAGTAATTTAAACAACAGTTACTGTAATGCAGATTATAATTCAGATAACTATATTAATGAATCTGATTTTGATATTTTCCGTTCTAGCTATAGAACTGGTTTAAATGATTGTAGTATGGATCTGGTTAGTAATGATTGTTATTTAGATTTAAAAGATTTTGTTTATTTTGCAAGAATATACAACTCTATATTAAACTGTACAAATTCTTCGAATAACAATTCATCTTCAGGAAATACGGTTCAAAGAAATGAATTTCGTGAAATAGAATCTGTAAATCCTTGGGTACAATCTTTTACTCCTTTAAATGAATTATTTATTTCATCAGACGGTTTAGGAGGAGAAGTATTTGACTCAGCTTCAGGATCTACTTATATAGTATCATTTGATGATATTGATTATGAAGAGGGGAAAGTACAGGGAGGTAGTTCTAATCAATCACTTTATTTTGACGGAGATAAGGATTTTATAGATATTGGATCAAAGAATGTTGGAGATTGGTCTACTGGATATACAGTTGAGACCTGGATAAAGCTTAATGATACATCAAATGAAAGAGTAATTGTTTCAAGCTATGGAAGTGTTAGTGCTGGTGGCCATGGAATGGAATTTAAAATTACAACTACAGGAGTTCTTAAGTTCAATGCTTCAGAAGTTGCTTCAAATGGTTGTCAAGATAGAAGTATTTCTTTTGAAGGTAGTACGATCGTATCAGATAACCAGTGGCATCATGTAGCATTAGTGGTTGATAGAAGTGATGATACCGCGAGAATGTATGTTGATGGTGTTTTAGATTCTCCAAATTTAGATATTTCTCAAGTAGAATCATCAGGATGTGGAATTAACCCTTTTACTCGAGTAGGTGTTCACCCTTACCAAACTTCAAGACCATTTTTAGGATATATGGATGAGTTAAATATATTTAGTAATGCCTTTAACACCTCAGAGATTCAAGCTGCATATAACGGTGGCAATGGTAGATATTTATCAGATTCTTCAAATTTATTACTTGGTTTACATTTTGATGAGGGGGATCCTGGAACTTTTGATAACCCTTATTCATTAAATGCTGCTATTAACCTTGCTAATCCTGGTGATTTATTTTGGCTAAAAGAAGGAACATACTCAGGAGGGTATACTTTAACACGTGATGGAACACAAAATAATCCTATAGTATTTAGAGCAGTACCAGAAAAAAAGGTTGAAGTGCAAGGAGAGTTTACTGTTCAAGCTGATTATAACTGGATCTGGGGTATTTCATTTACAGATGGAGACAATCCTACAGAAGGAGCAGGAATAACATCATCAGCTAAGGGTAATTTGTTAATTAACAATTATATTCATGATGTACGATCTAGCGTTGGAGTTGGCTTTTGGAACCAAAGTGAGAAAGTTTTTTATGGAAATATTGTAGAAAGAATAGGTTATGATCCTTACTGCCAAGGTGGAACAGAACCTCCATGTGAAGAAGGAGTTCGAGAAATTAACCCACATAATGTCTATGCCCAAAATGATTACGACTCAAACGGATACATGTATTTTGCTAGGAATCTATTTTTGGACTCTGGAAATATAGAAAGCTGTAATAATTGTTTTATATTTCATGGTTATTCTGAGGGAGGTTTTACAAGTGGATTCTATATTGTCGATAATGTTTTTGACTCTGGAACTTTTTTAATAGGAGGATACAATGTTCCTGAAGAGTTTAATTATATTGATAACAACTACTTTAATGATTCAAATGTAAGAATTGGATATAGAAGACCTACTCAAACAACTTTTATTAAGAATATTCTACTTGAAACATCTTTAATCTCTCAATACTTATGGGGACCGATTGAAGATACTTTTCCTAAAGATTTGAGAAATAGTTATTCTGAAAACACTTTCTATAATCCAACTTCAGATGTATTAAACATTAGAACTTCAGCTTATTACGACGCAGGCTCAGGTCACGGAAGACAGGATGGTATAGCGGGGTTAGATCCAAATGATATTTTTGATAATAATAAATATACAAGTTTTCAAGCTGATTTGAAGGCTGGAGGCAATACATATAATAATATTGATATTAATCAATGGAGAAGTCTTACAGCTACTGAGGGAAGTGCTTTTGGAACAAATTCCACAATTATTCCAGTACCAACAAGTTCAACATATGAAATATTTGAGAATGAGTATGAGGACAATAGACTTAATTTAGTAGTTATGAATTGGGGAGGAGAAACAAGTATTAATGTCGATATTTCTTCATCATTTAATTCAGATACTTTAGTAATAAGAAATACAAGAGATTTCTGGGGTTCTCCGATAAGTACATTATTTTCTCCAAACTTATCAAATATTAGCGTTCCTTTAGATAGCACTGAAGTATTCCAAACTTTTGTATTAGTTGATTATTAATTCAACTTTTGGTTCATCTCATACAATGCAACAATGAATAATGACTCCGTCCAACCAAGTGGAGTATTTTCGTTAAATTGCTCAGAGTTAGAGAAATACAGTTCAGGTAGACCATCCTCAGTATCAATCTCTGTTAAGTTATCTAATAGCTCTTGAGCTTTATCATTATTCTCCATTTCTTGATAGATAATTGCTAACCAGGCAAGTCCAAATACCCACTCAGCCTCTTCACTATAACCATCAGGATTTTTGTTGTAATAATGATCTCCTTTATATCTAATTACACCTCTTTTTCTAAGAAGGTGGTATTCGAGATTTTCTAAAATTTGATCTCTCATTTCATCACTTACAACATGGTAGGGATAGATTAAAGACAGTAGAGAAAGATCCGTAAATTTTGTATCTGACTCTCTTGGAAGTAAACTTTCAAGAGCTCTTTCTCCTTTAACAATCATATCGTCAGGAACTTCAATTCCTTCAACTTTATCTACAGCTTTTAATCCCGCTACACAAGCACCAATTGAGGAAGCATGAACTTCTTCATATTCTTCCCACATTCCATTGTCAGGATCATTCCAATATTCAATAGACTGAAGATAATAAACTAATTTTTGTACAATTCTAAACCTGTCTTCATTTTCTAAAACTCTACCTTTTCTATTATGTTCAAGCTCACCAACTCTAAATAGTATCGCACCGATTGCATCATTTTGTTTATTACCCCATTCTTCCCAATATTCATCAAAAGTTTGAGGATTGAATCTAGCATGAATATATTGAAAAGCTTCACTTGGCTTATTAGCTATTGCCCAGTCTATTTTCTCCTCATGTTTAATAAAAATATTTAATATGGCATCATATGTTTTCTCAACTGTATCCCAATCTCCTAAAATCTCAAATGCTAAACATTCATAAAAGTTATCTCTAAGCCAAGATTTATTGTATCCTGTTCCAACATCTTTTTTAGATGCTGCAAAAAGACCGGAGTCGTATTGTAAGTCTTTTAGTATTTGTAAATGTTGATCTAGTAATTCTCGATAAGATAATTTTGCCATTCTTAAGTAATAACTACTTAAGATTACATTTCATTTCTTTTTACTTCAAGTAGTAGCTATAATCAGTTATGTCTAACTCAGAGAAAGTTAAAAAGGAATTAGAAAAATACATTAATAAAGAAAAAGCTGCTTTTTTCCCAAAATTCTTTAAAAATGCTAAAGGGGAGTATGGAGAAGGAGATAAATTTATTGGAGTAACAGTCCCTAATCAAAGAAAAGTTTCAAAAATGTTTTATAAACAAATGGATCTTGGCGACATTCAGGAATTACTAGATAGTCCAATTCACGAACATAGACTTACTTCGTTGTATATTCTAGTTCTAAAATTCGAAAAATCAAAAGATATAGAAGAAAAAAAAGAGATTTATAACTTCTACCTAAAAAATGCAAAGAAAGTTAATAACTGGGATTTAGTAGACTCTAGTGCGCATAAAATAGTTGGAGCTCATCTTTTAAAAACTGGAGAGAGTAGAGACATTCTCTATAAATTAGCTAAAAGTAAAAATCTTTGGGAACAGAGAATTTCAATTATCTCTACTTGGATGTTTATTAGAGAAAAGCAATTAGATGACACATTAAAAATCTCTGAGATTCTTTTAAATCACCCTCATGATTTAATTCATAAGGCTGTTGGTTGGATGCTTCGTGAGGTAGGAAAGAAAGATAAAAAAGTTCTTAAAGATTTTTTAAATAAGCACTATAAAAAAATGCCTAGGACAATGCTTCGGTATGCGATAGAGAAGTTTGATGAGGAGACTAGGAAGAAGTACTTAAGTAATCAGATCTGAAATGAAAAACGCAATACTAATCCATGGAATAACTGATGATGAAGAATATTTTAGTGATAAATATCCCTCACTATCTAATTCTCATTGGTTTCCCTGGTTACAAAAGCAGCTTTTAATTAAGGGTATTCAAGCTCAAACTCCTGAAATGCCAAATAGTGTTCAACCAATTTATGGAGAATGGAAAAATCTCTTCGAACGATTTGAAATTAATGAGGAGACAATTCTTGTAGGACATAGTTGTGGAGGAGGTTTTTTAGTAAGGTGGTTATCTGAAAATAATATTAAAGTTGGGAAAGTAGCTTTTGTTGCTCCTTGGTTAGATCCTGAGAATGAGTTAGATAATAACTTCTTTGATTTTAAGATAGACAAAAATCTCTTAGATAAAGTTAAATCGATTAAAATATTTATCTCAAATGACTCTAAAGATATACTTGATTCTGTAAGTATGATAAAAAATAATTTTGATTTAGAAGTTGAGCAATTTGAAAACTTGGGGCATTTCACTTTATCTTCGATGGGCTCAGAAGAATTCCCAGAGCTCCTTGATTTCTTACTTCCAAAGAGTTAGATAATCATTAAATAAAATGCCTAGAACAATGCTTCGGTATGCGATTGAGAAGTTTGATGATGAAACTAGGAAGAAATATTTGAATGGTTCTATTTGAAAAAATGAGATTGTATGAGGGTACTGATGATATTAAGACTAATTGTGACCAATATTGTACCAAGTACTGTAACTATGATAAATTGATATCTCTTCCTGATAGTACTTACTTTATATTTATCTGGTCCAAAATCAAACTCATTTATTGGGAAAAATTTTTTATTTATATCTGATATTATAAGAGCTGTACTAACTGCAATAGTCATGCCAAAAAAATTTGAAAGAGAACTCCTATACAAGGTAATAAAGAAATCATTATTTTCATCATTTATATTGTAGAAGACAGTGAAGCCAGTTGATAATATTAAAATAGGAATGAAAATGTATGAGAATTTAATCTTATGTACAAGATTAAATTGGTTACCAACCATGTTTGCTATATATTTTTCAAATTCGTTACTAAGGTTTTGAACCCACTCTTTTTCTCCACCCAACTTTAGATAAGATTCTTCCCCCTGGTAAAGCCTTAGATCAATAGTTCTATTTGGGTTACTAGCTGAATAATACGAAATACTAATTTCCGAAATATTTTCTTGGTCAAGAATGTTTTCTAATGTATTATCTTCTTGAGTATAAATCTCATTATTATGGTTACTAAATTCTAGTCTATAGTTGAAATTTCTTTTCTGAGTATCATTTTGAATAGATAGATAATCCTCTATAAGCTCTATTATCCCTTTAATATTACTTTTTGTAAATTTCTTATATCTAATTTGAGTTCTCTTTTTCATTCAGTAATTATAACAAAAGGGCAGCTTTTCCAGCTGCCCTCAACATATCTAGTTTAAGAAGATTACTCCTCAGTCTCAGCTTCCTCATCAATTTCTTCTCCTTTTTTATCAGTATCCTCAGTCCCTTCATCCTCTGTCTTTTCTTCTGCTTCTTCAGCTGTATCTTCGTTTTCAACAACCTCCTCAGATGATTCTTCTTTCTCTACATCGTCATTAACCTCTTCGTCATTACTTTCTCCATCGTCAGATTCTTCAGCTGGCATTTCTCCGTCACTTTCAATATCAATATTCCATCCAGTCAATCTAGAAGCTAATCTAGCGTTTTGCCCTTCTTTACCTATTGCTAGAGAGTGTTGATCTCCAGGAACAGTAATTACTGCTTGTTTATCCCCCTTACTTTTAATCTCTACATCAATTGCTTCTGCAGGTCTAATGGCATTCATTAAGAAAGTACTTGGATCTTCATCCCAAAGAATAATGTCTACCTTCTCTTCATAATTTCCTAGTTTTAGTTCATTCATTATTGCGTTAATTCTTACTCCTTTCTGTCCAACACACGAACCGATTGGGTCAATACCTTCTGAATTAGACTTTACAGCGACTTTAGATCTTGAACCTGCATCTCTTGCTATAGAGACTATTTCAACAGTTCCTGAATCAATCTCAGGAACTTCGAGTCTAAATAATTCTTTTAAAAACTCAGGATCAGCTCTTGAGATCAGAATAAATTTTCCTCTTGTATCTTCTTCTAAAGATTTCAATAAAACTTTTACTCTTGAACCAAGTTGATAGAATTCTGTAGGAACTCTTTCATCTTTAGGCATAACTGCTCTAGCTCTATTAATCTCACAGATAACTTCTCCTTCTCTCGTAATTTTTTGGATTGTAACCTGTTCTATTCCTCCTACCTTGTCCTTAATTTCATTTATAGCTGATTCTTTCTCGGATTCTCGTAGTTTTTGTAAGATAATTTGTCTTGCAGTTCCTGCTGCAATTCTTCCAAAGTCTCCTTCAGGTGTAATATCAACTAGAATAATATCTTCAAGTTCAGCTGTAGAGTCAATTTCCTGTGCATCTTCTAGAGAAATTTCTAATTTCTCATCTTCAACTTTTTTAACAACTGTCTTTTTTACATAAACTGCGATATGGCCTTTCTCGGCATCGAATTCAACTTCTAGTGGATCGTTTTCACTTAAATCATATTCTCTTTTGAAACCAGCTTTTAGAGCTTCTTTTACTGCTTCCAAAATTTCGTCAGCATCAATTTTTCTTTCAGCTGCAATCTGCCTTATCGCAGATAGAATGTCAGTTGCATCAGCCATATTATTCTTTTTTAAAAACTACTACTTATGTTATATACTATCACCTTAATAAAGAAAAAGGGTCACTTTAGACCCTGAGTGTAGTATCATTTATTACAATTATATCATAGTAGGTATTAAGAATGAACAAATCTAATCCATTAATGAATCCTGCACCAAGGGATATTAATCAATATAAAGAAGATGATTCTTCGATCTATTCAAATAAAGTATCTAAGGATCAACTAAAAATGAAAGTAGATAACAATCAATCAAGAATTCAGCAATTCATCAGTACTCAAAGGATGAAAATGAAGAAAAGACTGGATGTAGTTGAAGTAGAGCAATTTTGGAAAAATCCAAGTGTGCCTTTTATGATTGTTTCTTTTATTGTAAATGTACTTATTCTGCTTTTAGGAGGTATTATTATGTTTGATAAGCTTCCTCCTGAGTTACAGTTGTTTTATAATCCAGTTGAAGAAACGTGGGAGCCTGAAAATAAAGCAATTCATATTGTGATAGTACCAATACTACTAATTAGCATGTTTTTATTGCAGTATAGATTTATCAAGTTAATTTTCAAACGAGATAGAAGATTAGGTATTACAATATCTTGGGTAATGACATTGATGAATGTGTTTTTACTGATAGCTATCTCTCAAATAACAAGTTTTTATACTTAAAAAATGGAAAACATTCTTAACGATCCAGTTGTAATAGAAAACTTATCAAATATACTTTCTGCTGGATTTATAGCTTTTGTCATCTCATTTTTAACTACACCTTGGGTAGGAAAGCTAGCCTACTTAATTAAAGCAATTGACTTAGCTCCTAACTTAAGATCAAAAACTGATAAATCTTTACCTTCAAGAATAAATGAAGGAACTAAGCCTAGGCTTGGTGGGCTAGCTATGTTTATTGCAATTTTTATAACTTTATTAATTACAACTCCAACTTTTGAGATTGGTCCAGAAAATTTTGTTAGTTCAGTTGGAATTCTTCTGGGTATTGCGATAATTACTTTTATAGGGTTTTTAGATGATAAATATGAGATTCCAGGAATTTATCAACTATTTGGACATGTCGCAGCAGCAATTGTACTAATTTACTTTGGAATTTCAATCCCTGATAATATATCATTTCTTGGCTTATCAATAGATTTAAATACACTGTCGAGAGTAATTGAGATTGGTGCAATTCAATATGAACTTACACTGCCAGGAGACTTAGTTACAGTTGTCTGGGTTGTGATGATAATAAACTTTATAAATTGGGTTGGTGGTGTAGATGGATTGAATTTATCTTTGAGCTCTGTAATAGCCTTTACTATGTTACTTTTTGCTTTAAGTGCATCAAACATTCCTTTAGCAATATTGATTTCAATCCACATTGGAGCGAACATGGGATTATTTCCTTATAATTACTATCCATCTCACATTATTCCAGGATCAATTGGAGATTATATAAACGGTTATTTAATCGCAGTATTCGCATTACTTGGCGATACTAGATGGACAATAACAGCTATGATTCTTGCAATACCTTTAATTGATGCTCTATTAGTAATTTGGGCTAGAGTGAGGCAACATCCCGAGGTTCTGAAAAATCCACTTAAAATTCTTTCAATTAGCGACACAAACCACCTCCACCATAGACTTATGGCTGCTGGCTACTCAAGAAAGACAGTAATGTTAATTGAAATTGCTCTCGTATCAATAGTAAGTGCTATTGCTATAGTTTTTGGGATTAACGCAGAGCCTGATGATACTAGTGATCAATTAATTATTGCTTTTGTAGTTGTAATGACATTTATTCTAGTGATGTTCACTACTGTAGCTATACTAAAAGAGAGAGGTTCAAAAAGAACTAGAGTTGTAACTATCCCAACCGAACAAAAAGAAGAGGCTGTTGTTAGGGTTATTATTGATGATGAGGAAGAGGATGATGATTATGAGAGGTTTGCATACTAAGACTCTAAAAGTCTTTGAACTCCTCGTACAAAATTTTGCATAACTCCATTATTGTTATATCTTATTAGATATTCAATTAGTTGATCAATATTCCTTCTTTTTGAAGTGTGAGGATTTATAAAAGGATTCATCCCTACTACACCAAATTCTTTTAAGATTCTTGCTAATGAGAATGAGTCATACTTATTAACATCAAGATTAGTACTTGCAAGAGTAAAATCATCAAGAAATAATTTGGGTCTATAACCTTTGTTTCTCATATGATTTGCATAATTTCTCCAACCAGCTTCAATTAATCTATATTTTTGCCTAACAGTTTTATTCTTCCCTGAACCAGATTGAGTTGCTTGTATTAATGCATTTTCAATGAATGCTTCAGGAGGAGCATATCCATCAGTAAAACCAAGCTGTCCTCTTCTACCGTTAACCTGAATCGAAAGATCATCTTCAGCAATCCTTTTTAAATGTGCAAAATCAATTATAGTAACATTCCCTTCTGCATCTACTAATACATTATCAGGAGTTAAGTCACTCATAATAAAGCCTTGGGAATTTAGATATTATAGCGTTCTTGCTATTTTTAATCCTAAACTTGCAATTTCAAAGTGGTTTAACTCTTTCGATTGAACAAATTCCTCAAAAGTTATTCCATAGTCTGGAAAGAATAAGGATCTTACAGAATTTAAATGTTTTTGAGGGTTATTAAGAAATTCATTAAATGTAACAACACCTTCTTCAGATTCTATTCCTAAAGGTTCAGCAATTCTAGCAAAGTCATTTGTATTGAGTCCAAGTTCAGCATTGTAAATTTTAATTAAATTTAAAGTATGCTTAGCTAGTTCATTTTGTAATGCTGAGAATTAGGCTTGTCTCTTCTCAGGACTAGCTTCGGGATCAATTGTTTTCCACACCACTTCTTTTAAACCTTCTTCTTGAAGAATAGGCGGCATCTCATTCCCAGTAAGAAGAAAAACAGGTCTATCACCAAACTGAACAATACCTTCTCTTTTTGGCTCAAGTGAATCTGTCATAAGCAAGGAATTATATTACAAACTAAACTTTTGTAAAAAAAAATGAGCTGATATAATCATCTATGTCAGACAAGTTTTACCAAACTACAACACTTCCATACGTTAACGCTGAGCCCCATATTGGTCATACGCTTGAGTTCATCCAAGCAGATGTTGTAGCGAGATTCATGAGGAAAAAAATTGGTGAAGAGAATGTTTGGTTTAATTTAGGGGCAGATGAAAATGGCTTGAAAATGTACCAAAAAGCTCAGGAAGCAGGTGTTACTCCTCAAGAATATGTGGATAGGTTTTCTCAAAGATGGAAGGAGTTTTGTGAGCTATTTATGATATCTTACGACACATTTTATAGAACGTCAGACCCTTCACATCATAAAATGGCACAAGAGAGATGGAAGAAAAGTGTTGAACGAGGAGATATATATAAAAAAGAATATACTGGTCTTTACTGTGTTGGATGTGAAGAGTTTAAAACTGATAAACAGCTAGTTGATGGAAATTGTCCTGATCACGGTAAGCCTCCCGTAAAGGTTTCAGAAGAAAATTACTTTTTTAAATTATCTAAATATAGAGATGAGTTACTTAGTTGGTTAGAGGGTGATGTACTAATACCAAAACATAAGAAAAAAGAACTCAAAAACTGGATTGCGAATATGGAAGATATTTCTGTATCTCGTGTTAAAGAAAAATTACCTTGGGGAGTTGAGGTACCTGGAGATTCCTCTCAGGTCATGTATGTTTGGTTTGATGCTCTAACTGATTACATAAATGTCCTACAAAATCCTGAAGCATTTAAGAGAGATGATAGTTTTAATAAACAGGTAGGAATTGATAATTGGTGGCCTGGGATACAGTTTTTTGGTCCTGACAATTTAAGATTTCAGGGTGGAGTATGGCAAGGTATGCTAGCTTCATTTGAGATGGAACATACAAGAAAACTATTAAATCATGGTATGGTTTTAGCAAGTGATGGAACAAAAATGTCTAAATCTAAAGGCAATGGGGTTTCCCCATTCGAGCAGGAAGAAAAGTATGGAGTTGAAGCGGTGAGATTTTATCTTATTGCAGGTATAGCAACGTTTACAGACTCGCCTTATAAAGAAGAAGATTTAGTTAACCTATATAATGCTCATCTAGCAAATAACTATGGGAATCTTTTAAACAGAGTGATTCACCTGATAAATAAATATGAGGTAGAGCTGTCTGAGCCTGAAGAGTCTTTCAAAAGAAAGGTTTTAGATCTTTCAGAGATCGCTGATGATAATTATATAAACTACAATCTTCAAGATTCAGTTAATAAAATTATCGAAATTGCTAGTTTAGGAAATGAATATATATCTGAAAAACAACCTTGGAATAAAGAGGTTTCAGAAACAGATCGTGAGAAGATTTTGAGTAATCTAATATTTTTGCTCAAAAAAGTTACCGAACTCTATTCTCCGGTACTACCAGAGAGCACAAAAAAAGCTAGATCAATGTTAGATAATCTAGAAGCAGGTGTTCTTTTTGAAAAGCTAGAACTTAGGTAATGTATTTACTTTTTTAACTTTTGGAAGAGTACTCTCTTTAATCTCTATAGAGTCTAATTTCACCTCACCTTCTTCTACAAAAAATTTTAAAGGCTGTTGGCCAGATTCTAATTCTAAATCCTTAATTTCTATTTCTTCACCTTTAGAAAAAGTAAATGATTCGTTAGAGATATTAATTTTAACTATACCATCCAACTGAGAGTTAAATATCACGTTAAATAATCCTTTCTCATCATTATAAAAATTTATTAAAAAATACTCACCCTCTTCAAAAAGAATATAAGGAGATTCAAAGTTATTATTATCAAAAACATCTATGCCATAATCACTTAAAAAATTGCCCTTATTGATTGATGTATTTTCTACAAACTCTGCTATATATATCTCAGATTCTATCTCAATTTTTAACTCTGATTCTACAAAATTCCTATAAGAAAATGCCCCCTGGACTTCTCCGTTTTCTTCGGATGCAAAGCTATACTCAATTTCTTGCTCGTTCTGTAAGACAATAAATGCAATAATAGTTAAGACTGTAATACCAAGAATTATTATTATGTCTAATGGATATTTATTTTTATTCATTAAAGTATTATAAAATAGTTTTGACTAAGACTTCAAAAGAATATATGTTTATATGTATACTGGTTTAACTTTTAATAAAAATTAGTGGTTCATTTTAAAGATGTTTCAAAAATATATCCAAACGGACTAGCAGCAGTTAAAGATGTTAGCTTTTTTGTTGACGAAGGAGAGTTTGTATTTTTAATAGGTCCCTCAGGTAGCGGTAAGACTACTTTAATTGAACTTTTAATTAGAGACTTAAAACCAAGTAGCGGGAGAATATATCTAAATGATTATGATATAACTCACATATCAAGAGGAAGAATATATACTCTTAGGAGGCAGATAGGAGTTATTTTTCAAGATTATAAGTTAGTCGAGGATAAAACTGCTTATGAAAATGTAGCTTTTGCTATGGAAGCTGCTGGGAAAAAGAAACACGAAATAAAAGAAACAGTTCCATACGTTCTTGATGTTGTAGGATTAGCCGACAGGATGAAGGCATTTCCAGTTCAGCTATCTGGCGGGGAACAACAGAGGGTGGCTATAGCAAGAGCAATAGCAAACAATCCAAAGATCTTGATTGCTGATGAGCCAACTGGTAACTTGGACCCTGCTAGTGCATGGGATATTGTTCAGGTACTTACAAAAATTAATAACTGGGGTACAACAGTTATTATGTCAACACACGGAACAGATATCGTCAATACACTAAACAAAAGAGTAATACAGATGGAACGTGGAATAATAGTTAGAGACGATAATGAAGGTCAGTACGAATTTAGTAGCGAAAAAGAAGAGCACGAAATACAAGAAATTTTAGAAGAGGCTGAGCAACAAGCTTCAAATACTAAAACATCATTTAAGGTCAATTTATCTTCGAATAAAGAAGTTCAAGAAGCTCCTCTTCAACAAAAAAAGGGATTTTTTACAAATATATTTGGAGGTAAGAAAAAAGCAGAATCCCAACCGTCAATAATGGATGAGCTAGAAGCCCCTATTGAAGATCGAGAAGAATCACAAGATCACGAGGATCAAAATCAATCGGATAATTCAGTTGAAAACTCGAAAAATCTTGAAGGAACTCCTGAAGAGATTGGTAAGAAAGTTGAAGATAACAGTAACATCAAAGATAATAATAATGAAGAAAAGAGTACGGCTTCTACTGGTCTTGCTTCTTCTAGAAAAAAAACAGAGAAAAAGAAAAAAAAGAGCAAAATAAGTTCTGAGCTTGAAAAAAAGTTAAAAGAATATTCAGATATGGATGTAGAGTATCTTAACTTACCAAAAAATATTATTAATGATCTAAAAAAGGATGGTTACGATACTGTTGGTAAGATAGTTAACGATGGTCCGGAAAAACTTTCAGAAAAAATAGATATTGATTCTGAAGAGGTTATAATGATAGCTAAAGCTTTAGAGAAAATTGTTACAGAGTAAAAAATGTTTGGAAGAATATTAACTAATACAAGAAAACACATTTTTAGAAGTGGCTGGGTTGGCTGGGCTTCTGTTTTTGTTATGACTCTAGCATTTTTAGTAGCTAGTATTTTTGGAGGACTGGCGTTAGTTGCAAACCTTTATGTAAATTACATAGAGAGTAAAAGCAATATGCTTGTATTTTTTGATGTAGGAATGGATCCAGACATAATTGAAAGCCTTCAAGATAAATGGCAGGAAGAGGAAGCTATAAGTGAGATTGTATTTATGTCTGAAGAGGAAGCATTTAATTTCTATTCATCTTATACATCAAGAGTGGTTCCTGAGCAATATCAGGTTTTAACTAGATTTGAAGAGAAGAAATTACCTTCAAGTTTAGAAATTAAAATTAGGTCACTAAACGATTTAGATGAGGTACAGAGAACTTTGCAAAAAGATATTGCTGAAGAAAATCAAAAATTAATAATATTAGAACTTGATGGCGAAGAAACCAGTATCGAACAAGTTGATCAAGGCACAGAGGAAGAGTTAGTTCAAGGAGATGGAGAGCAACAAGAAAGTGAAATTAAAGAGAAGGAGCCTTTAGCTGAAGGAACAAGGTACAAATATTCCGATGAAGTTAATGAACCACCAATAAATCTTATTGTTGATAATGAAAATTTAGAAGTTCTTAAAGAAGTGTTCTTTAATGTAAGAATAGCTGGTCTTGCAGCACTCTCTCTACTATTTGTCTTTGTAAGTATATTTATATTTATGACTGTTGAGTTTAGGCTGTATAATCAAAAGGACGAGATAGGAGTTATGCAGTTAGTTGGAGGAAGCCTTTTATTCATTAGAGCACCGTATATTTTGGAAGGTGGGTTTTATGGTCTATTAGGAGCAATTCTTTCATCAGGTGTAATCGCTGGTATTCTTGGAACAATTTTTATCATAAATGAAGACTCTACATTAACAAGATATCTATATGATACTTTTGGACAATTACCTTGGCCAGAGATTCAAACTCTTGACTGGTTAATAATTACTTCAGCTTTAGGGTTAATAGGTTTCTTACTTGGTGCAATAAGTAGTTACTTTTCAATAAGAAGATATATTAGATAATTTTTAAAAAAAAGAAAATGAAAGGATTTTACCAATGGTTGATTGGATTTATAGTTTTTTATTTCATAGCTTACATTTTTCAAAATGTTATAAGATTTAATTCACCTTCAAATGGTTTTGATGGGGTATTTATTTCAGCTACTATCTTTGGTCTGCTTGTAGCATTTTTACCAACAATTCTAGGATTTTTTAAGATAAAAGAGTCTAACGGAGCACTTTTGTTAGGAGGTCTTGTTGTTAATTTTTTATTTTATTTTCTTGGATATTATCTTTTAAATCTTTTTGCGATTGCAGACTCGGGGGTTGTTTTCTTTTTTCACCCTGCAACTACAATAACAATAACGGATAAAGTTCTTGGATTAATTTTGATTAGTTTGGTTTCATCAGCTATAATTGTCGCACTACAATCATTAAATAATAAAAAATAATGAATATTGAAGATGTCTTAAAATATGTAGTAGCAGGAATATCGCTTGCTATAATCATATTTGTACTATTGCAAACAAGAAGTGGAGGGCTAGGTACTGTTTTTGGTGGCTCATCAGGTGGAGACTTATACAAATCTAGGAGAGGTTTTGAAGCCTTTTTATACAATGGAACGATAGTACTAGGAATCCTTTTTGCTGTATTTTCACTTGGAATAGCAATTATAAGTGCTTAGTATTCTTCTAAAAGTACTAATCTGTTAGAATAATTTGATTAGTAATAAAAAATGCCATTAAATCTTTTTCTAAAATTAATTAATTATATAGAGTCTATTCTATATAAAATTAGAGATGCTTTTTGGAATTATCCAGAATATTTCTCAGCTGATAGACCTTTTAACAAAAGGTTAATCAAAATTTATGTCTCTTCAGTCCCATACTCTCACTTTATTTTTGCTACATTAGTTTTTGTAATAATTGCAGTACCTTTAATGACTACAGGACTCCCTCATGTTCTTGGTTCTACAAAAGGGTTACTAATTGAAGGTGTTGTGATGGGTGTTGATAATAGCGGAAATGTTCAAAAAATTAATAAAATTAACCCTATTTTACCTTCTAACATTCAACTAGAGAAAGATTTAGTTAACCTAATTTACGAACCATTAATCAGATATACATATGTAGAAAATGAAAGCGGTCGTTTTTCTGGTGGAGTTCAGACTATTCTAGCTGAAGATATTATTACTCTTCTACCAGGTGCTAATTATGAATTTACATTAAAAGAGGGTATTGAGTGGCACGATAGTACAACAGCTAATAAGCATTATCTTACGGCTGATGATGTAATTTCAACATTCGAGGTTTATGCAAAGTTGGATGAGGATACTGCTTCGAATATTTATACAAAAACACTTAAACAATTAAAATGGGTGAAAATTGATGATTATACAATTAGAGTTTGTACAAATCCTAATGATGATACAGGGACAATCTGTGATGAAGATAAAGATATCTCTTACCCGATTTTTTCTAACTTTTTAGAGCTCATTAGTTTTAAAATAATTCCTGCAAAGTATGCTGAAGATATAGATTCATCCAATATAGATACATCTGATCCATTGCTATTTCGAAAACCGATTGGAACAGGCTTATTCAAAATTGATAATGTAGATAATAATTCAATTACTTTAAGTTCTAATAGAAATCATATTCTTTATTCAGAGACTATGAATATTAAACAGATAAAATTTGAGTATTTCAAAACGTTAGAAGATGCTATATCTGCATTACAAAATGCTGAGATACATTCGCTTGCAACTACAAGTATTGAATACAAAGAGCGTTTAAAAGAATATTCTCAAATCGAAACATATGTAAGTGATGTTTTATATAACCAGTTTTGGGCACTATACTTTAATTTGAGGGTTAGACCTGATGGAACTTCAATAGCCCCTGAGTATTTACAAGATGTAAGAGTTAGAAGAGCAATTTCATCTGCTATTGATAGAAATAATATAATCGAGGAAACTCTAAGAGAGACAGGTACTGAAGCGATAGGTCCTATTCCAAAAATCTCGGAGTTTTTTAATGAAGATGCAGGTTGGTATACATACGATCCCAATTTAGCTCAAGATCTTCTTGATGAAGCTGGTTGGACAATTAAATCAGGAAATAAATATAGAACGAATGAGAATGGTGAAGTTTTGAGGTTTAACTTATACTTTGTAGAAAATTTCGATAGGAATAGGGTTGCCAACGCGATTAAGACTGACCTAGAAATAATTGGAATTGACGCAGTTATTGATAGGAGAGAACAGCTTGGGGATAGGGCAAGTGAAAACACACCTGATGGATGGTCACTTCAAGAGGTTAATGATCAGTTACTTTCTCCAGGGTTATTTGATGTAATTATTTATGGAATGCAAACTTTTATTGACCCTGATAGATATGAGCTTTATCACAGTTCCCAAACAAACTATCCAGGATTAAATATAGCTGGCTATGAAAGTACAGAAAAAACGGTGGATAAAAGAGAGGATCGTCAAGAAGGTGAAAGTAGTGTCATTCAAGTTCCTAAGGTTGATCGATTTTTAGACCTAGCAAGAAGTTTTAATCCTGAAGAAGATAGAGGTGCTAGGTTAGATCGATATTATACTGTTCAAGAACTAATAGCTGATGATGTTCCGGTAGCTTATCTATATCATCCACAATATCTTTACTTCGCAAATCGAGTGATTAGAGATGTTGACTTATCTTCTGCAAACAGCATTGAGGAGAGGTTTATCAACATCCAGAACTGGTCTCTCGATTAAGAGTTCTCCACTTTTTTGATATTCAAAATGTTACTTTATATACTTGTAAATTCTCACGTTTTCTTTACAATGAAGTAGTGGTGAAAAGTGGTGAATATTTCGTAGTATAATTAGCAAATTATCAATATTGAAAAATGCTGATTGGAGAATATTCACAAAATGTAGGAGATAAGAATAGAGTTGCTATTCCTAAGAAATTAAGAATAGAACTTAAAAATGAGATTGTATTAAGTAGAGGATTTAACAATTCATTAATACTAAATGATAAGGAGAGATGGGATGTAATTGTAAATGAATTAAACACCAAGCCACTTTTATCTTTAACAACTAGAGAAATTAAAAGATTTATCATGGGTGGCAGTTTCATAGTTGAGCCTGACAATCAAGGTAGGTTTGTAATTCCTGAGCAACTAAAAGACTTTGCTGGGATTAACGAGCAAGTTGTTTTTATTGGGGTAGGTGAATGGATCGAAATCTGGGACTATGAAAGATGGATAGTTAATCTTAATCAATTGAAAAGTAATATAACAAATTTAGGTAATCAATTGTATGAATAAACACATACCAGTTTTATTAAAAGAATCTATAGAAAGCTTAGGACTTAAGAATAATGGGATCTATATTGATGTAACTTTAGGGGGTGGAGGATATTCCCTGGAAATTATTAAAAATAATGAAAATGTTAGGTTAATATCTTTCGATATTGACCAAAAAGCAATTAATAACTTTGTAAATGAATTAGGGAGCTCACACATTAACACTGATAGTTCGATTGTAAATATAAATGATAAAGTCACATTAGTTAATGATAATTTCTCTAATTTAAAAGAAACTTTAGGTTCTTTAAAAATTTCAGAAGTTGATGGAATTGTTGCTGATCTAGGATGGTCATCAAATCAGTTAGATCAGATTGAAGGATTGTCTTTTGAGAATTTGGATGATGATCTAGATATGAGGTTTGATATCAGTCTTGGAGTTAAAGCATACGATCTAATAAATGCTTTAGGAAAAAAAGAAATAGAACATATTCTCATGAATATTGGCGACTTTAATAAAGTTGAAGCAAGTAAGTTTGGAAATGAGATTATTGTAAGTAGAAAATCGAAAAAAATCCTTAAAGTGAAAGATTTAAATGAAATTATTGAAAGAATATTCTCGAAACTTAATTCAAGGTCGGGAAGAAATATAAATCAAACAAAAGCCCGAATATATCAAGTATTTAGAGTAACTGTAAACTCGGAATATCAAAATCTTGAAGTACTTTTGAGAGATGGCTTTGATTTTCTTAAGACAAATGGAGTTTTATGTATTGTAACTTTTCATTCTGGAGAAGAGAAAGTTATCGAAGATTTTATTCAATCGCAAAATAAAATTGAGAAAGTAGAAGAAATACTACCATCAGCTAATGAGATTAGAAATAATGTAAGAGCAAGAAGCTCGAAATTATGGGTTATTAAAAAAAGATGAGTAATCAAAAGAAAAAACCAATATTTAAAAAATTAAATAGAAGAATAGCTATTGCTGTTTTTATAGTAGTAGTAGTATTCTTTGGAAGTCAAATTTATATTACATCTGTAATAGGTACGAGCAATGCTGCAATTGAAGAGATAAGGAAAGAGAAAGATCAGTTAAGATTAACTAATGAGATTTTAAGTTCACAAATAGATGAATTAAAATCAATCAAAAACCTTGAGATAATTGCTGAAAAATATGGTCTAACCGAGAAACCAATTGAAGAGATAAGATCAGTTGAAAATGATATAGCTTTAGAATATTAGAGATGTCTAAACACAATACTTTTCTAGGAAAAAATATAAGAATTATTTACATACTATTTTTTTTGTCTTTTCTTATCATTGTAGCTTCCTTGTTTAGATGGCAGGTAATTTTTGCTGATGATTTTAAGAAAATTGCTGAAGGAAGGGTATATTCTACAGAACTTACATCTCTTCGTGGGAGTATTTATGCTGAAGATGGATCTACACTTGCGTACTCTGAGCCAAGGTTTGATATGTTTGTTTGGATAAATGATCTAATCTACTTCGAAGACAAAGAGCTTCAGACGAGGGATGAATTTTTACGAAAAATTGCTCCAGTAATAGATAAAACTCCAGAAGAGTTGGCCAGGGTTATTCGAGAAAATCATGAAGATAACGGATTATTATGGTTCCAAATTGCAGAATCCTTAACAGCTGAGCAGTGGGAGGAACTTTCAAGCTTAACAACTGATGAGGATGAAGAAAGGTTGTTAAAAGGGTTTAGGTTTATTCCTACTTCAACTAGAATTTATCCTGAAGATAGATTAGCTTCTCACATTCTTGGGTTAACAAATACACATAAAGATCAGGAAATTGGACAAGGGGGGATTGAAGGTCATTGGAATGGTGATCTAAATCCAAGAAAAGGAATGATAATTAAAGAGAATGATGCTATTGGGCAGGCTGTAGCAAATTCTCTATTCGCTACTATCGAACCAAAACCAGGAAGCTCAATTTTTACAACCATTGACAAAAAACTACAAAGAATTGTTGAGGATGAGGCAAAAAAAGCAGTTGAGCGATTTGAAGCGGAATCTGGATCAATAATAGTAATGGATCCAAAAACAGGTGCGATTATGGCTATGGCTAATTATCCAAACTATAACCCAAACCTTAGAGAAGAAACTGATCCAGAAGTATATACTAATCAAGCAATAACAATCCCCTATGAAATAGGTTCAGTAGGTAAAATATTTACATTTGCAGCAGGTATAGATAAGGGAGTTTTTACACCAGAAACTATTATCCAGCCAGAGGGACATGAAGGTTGTGAGGAGTTTACTACAGATCTTGAACCACTATGTACCTGGGATAAAAAACCTCAACCACCTTTAACAGCATTTGAATGTTTTGATAAATCTGACAATATTTGTTTTTACCACATGCTTCATGATTATATTCTTGATTTAGATAACACTGGAGATAAAATCTTCAAAGAAGATCCCAGAAGTTTTTATGAATATTTATATGATTTCGGTATTGGTAGAAGTACGGGAATTGATCTGTCAGGTGAAGATCCGGGATTATTAAAAGACGGAGAGTTATGGAACCTTGGAGATATTGCAGCATTTTCTTATGGTCACGGTTACCTTTCAACTCCACTACAAACTATCAGTGCAGTTTCAACTATCCCAAATAACGGAGTTAGAATGCGACCACATATTATGAAAAAAGTTGTAAAAGGTGATGGAGAAGTAATCAACTTCGAACCGCTACCTTTTGATTTTAACGAGACAATTGTAAAACCAGAGACAGCAGAATTAGTTGGTAATATTATGCATCAATTATACTTAAGTAACATTCCAAATTTTGAACCCTGGTACCATGATCTAAGAAATTATAATATTGGGATGAAATCAGGAACAGCCCTTATTGCTAATCAATTTGGGTATACAAGTGATGTAAATTCAACCCAGGTAGGATTTGATATGAGCGAAGAAAGGACTTTTATTATGCTTGTAAAAGTTAGTAAACCTGAAGGAGGTAAGTTATCTTTCTACAATTCTAGAATAATGTGGTTAGAAACTTTTGCAGCAATAAAGGATCACTTGAATGTTCCTAGGATAAAA
Source organism: uncultured Candidatus Saccharibacteria bacterium (assembly GCA_964437465.1). Lineage (GTDB taxonomy): Bacteria > Patescibacteriota > Dojkabacteria > J137 > J137 > JAGQLF01. The sequence continues at coordinate 20,982 of CAYTGI010000015.1, forward strand.
TAATGTTATAAGGTTCCAATGTTAAAAGGCTATAAACCCTTAATTAAAAGGAATGTAATTATATATTAAATAAAAATTTATGAATTTATCTGAATTATCAAAAAAACTAAAACAGGTAACTGACAACTATGAAGAAATGAATGATTTAAATGTAAGTGATGATCAATATGTTATCAAGATAAATGAAGAGGTGGGTGAGTTTAACAAGGCATACTTAAAGCATATAAAGATTGCTACAAATAAAGAAAACAAGTCAGAGGAAGATTTAAGGAATGATGTTGCTTATGAATTATCAGATATAGTTACGCAATGCTTAGTTTTTGCTGAAGCAAAGAAAATGAATCTAGAGAAACTTATTACAGAGAAATGGCTGAAGTATTTACCAAAAGACTAAAATTCTTTATGTTTGTAAAAAAGAGCTGCCTAATAAGCAGCTCTTTTAATTTTTGGTCATCTTTATTCCTTTGAATCGCCAGTAGAGAAATCAACTTTTACATTTTCTCTCTCAGCAGCATCTTCAACTTCAAAGAATTCTCTCTTAGTAATGTTTAGCATTCCTGCAATCACATTATTAGGGAAAGTAACAATCATTCTGTTTAGATCTCTAACAGTACCATTGTAGTATCTTCTTGCACCTTCAAGTTCATCCTCAATTTCTTGTAGAGAGTCTTGTAGTTTCTGGAAGTTTTGGTCTGCTTTAAGTTCTGGATAATTCTCAGCAACAGCAAACAAAGTTTTAAGAGTTGATCTTAATTCACCTTCATACTTGCTTAATTCCTCAGGATTTTCAGCCTTCATCATTCCAGATCTAAGCTCAGCTACTCTAGTGAAGATTCCTTCTTCGTGCTGAGCATATCCTTTTACTGTCTCAACAAGGTTAGGAATTAAATCAAATCTTTTCTTAAGTTGAACATCTATTCCACTCCATGCCTCATCAACTAAAACATTTTGTTTCTGTAACTTATTGTAAAGCGCTATTACGAATAGTGCCACAACTACTAAGAGACCTAACAGTCCTCCTAGTATTGCTAAAATTGCACTCATAAAATATAAATAAAAAATAATGTATTTCCTTACAGCATTATATTCTTTGTTTAACAAAATATAAAGAATAAATTGATTCATGAAAATTCCTTGTTATAATCAGGTAACAATACTTCTTACTAACTCCGTATGTCAGAAGCACCAGAATTACCCCCAGAAAAAACGCCACCAGCTCAAGAGGGAACAATAATAGAAACAGAGTTCTCTTTCACAACTGCTACCAAACTTCTACGACACATTATAAATAGTACGCCAGTAAGAACCAAAAATGTATCTCAAGATGTAATTGATGATGTTTATATAAGGTTAAGAGATGGATCAAGAAAATGGTTAATAGATACTTCAAGGGATTTAAATACTTCTTCTGAACTCCAAAGAAAAAGAAAACTTCAAAGGATAGGAGATTCTGTAGGTGAATATTCTTTTCATGTTAGCTCAATAAGATCTGAAGTCGGCAAAATCTTTAGATCAAGAGAATTTGTTTTAAGAAATACAAATGAAGAGCAATAATTAAAATTTCTTGATATAATTCATAGCAAAATATTGACAAGTATAGGCTGGCTAATCAATAGATTTTTAACAAAGTAATCCCGACAAGATAACAAATCAAAGATTTGTATCTATCAGGATAACAAAAACCTAAGAAAATTAATTTCGCAAACGCTAATTAATTTTAAGGTTTTTAGCTACCGGGTCGTCTAATGGTAGGACTATGGTTTTTGGTACCATCAATCGGGGTTCGAGTCCCTGCCCGGTAATTCTAGAATAATTAAAAAATTAATAATTCCCCATTGAGTCTATGAACAAGGGGAATGTTATACAGTCAAAGACCTTCCAGTTTGCCAAGTTAATTATCAAATTATCTAAAGAACTTAATACAAGAAAAGCATACCAGCTTAGCAATCAAATTATTAGGAGTGGTACTTCTATTGGAGCAAATGTAGAAGAGGCTTTAGGTGCAAGAAGTGGAAAAGAGTTTATCTCAAAACTATCAATTTCATATTTTGAAGCTAGGGAAACAATCTATTGGCTTATGTTAATCAAAGAAACTGAAGAAATTGATCTTGATACTCATATTAGTAGTTGTGAGGAAATCCTAAAAATCTTGACTAAAATTCTCAAGACTTCAAAGAAAAGAATTAATAATTCTTAATTACTAATTAATCTATTATTCTTTTATCTTCAAATCCTCTCTTTCAACCAGTCTACTCAACATCTGACCTGCAAGTGTAAATGGAGCAATAACCATGTCTGCACCATTTTCTTCTAATATTTCTCTGTACTCTTTATGTTCTGCACTTACTATTACTTCCACTTCAGGGTGATTTCTTTTGATTGATTGTAAAATAACAACGTTATCTTCAAGGTTTGGAATAGTTGATACTACTATTCTTGCATCTTGTATTTTAGCTTTTTCCATAACCTCTTCTTCAATAATATCTCCAAAGATAACTTGATATCCTTTATCTTGAAACTCTTTTACAACTTCCGGATTATAGTCAATTGCCACAATCTTATCTTTCTTCTTTTTAAATTCCTTTAAAATAGCACTTCCCATTTGCTCTATACCTATAACAACTACATGATTATTGAGATCTTTAAGTTCTTCATCCTGTTCTATCGAATTCTTTTTTTCAAAATGTTTCAATTGCTTATCCAAAAATCTATAAATTTTATCTCCCTCCATTATCATATAAGAGGAAATTGCAAAAGTTGTAATACCTACTATTGTAATCATCGAAGCTGTTTGATCACTAACGTGACCAATTGTATTTCCTAGGAAAATAACTATTAGACTAAATTCAGATATTTGGGCGACTGTTAGCCCTGACATAAGTCCAGTTCTAGCTTTATAACCCATTCTTGTAAGAATTATTAATACGATCAATGGATTCCCTACAAGTACAAATAAAGAGAAGAAGAGTGCGGGTATCAATGAAACAGTAATATTATCTAAATGCAAAGTAGTTCCTAGGTGCACGAAGAAAATTATTATAAAAAAATCTCTCAAAGTTCTAATTTTCGAGACAATTTGGAGACTTTCTACTGCGTTTGCAAGAGCTAATCCAGCTAAAAATCCACCAATTTCAATTGAAAGCCCAATGAGATCAGAGCTAATCAACAATGCAATTCCAAATGCCCAGGCAAGGCTAAACCCAAACAATATTTCTAAACTACCAGACATTAGGTGCACAATTTTAGGCATTATCCTTTGGCTTAGGAATAGAGTAATTGCAAATATTAGTACTGCTTTAAGAAGCATTGTCACTATTAATAAGACAGAAATTCCATCTCCTGAACTTAATCCATTAAGTAGTAATAATGCCGCAATTGCTACAAAATCTTGAATCAATAAAAATCCTACAGAGATTTTCCCGTACATCGTATTTAAGTCTCTTTTATCGGATAAAAGTTTTACGATAACAATTGTACTTGAGAATGTTAGAGCAATAGCAATATATAAAGCCTCACGTGATTCGTAACCTATTATTAATGCAAGTACAAAGCCTATTAAAGATGTGAATACGATCTGACCAATACCAGTTAACGTAGCAACTTTTCCAACAGATCTCAGTTCGCTTACTTTCATTTCTAAACCAAGAATGAAAAGCAGTAAAGTGATTCCAATTTTAGATAGTGCCTCCAAAGATGCTTCATCTTGAAAATACTCAGCTCCAAACAACGCCAAAGGACCTACTAATAAACCTGTAAATATGTAAGATAAGATTATAGGTAATTTAAATGCTCTCATTACTAATGAGAGTAATGAAGAGATAATAAAAATTATTGTTAATTCAACGATAATAAGTTCCATAAAGTTATATTACACTAGTTTAGAAGAGTAAGTTAAGCTTATTATGATAATATATTTTTATAAAATGTTAGAAAAAAACTGATGGAGAAAATAAAAATATTAATAGTAATGGGTACTGACAGGGAGGATAGCAAAACTTCAGAAGTACTAAGATTCGTGGAGGAACAAGTTCAAACTGTGGATGGAATAAATGTAAAAGTGGCAGATGTTCGAGAGTTAAGTTTTGACTACAACAGCAAAGATAATAAATTTTCGGAGTTAACAGACTGGGCTGATGGGTTTATATTTTTAACCCCTGAATATAATCATGGGTACCCTGGAACGTTAAAGACTCTTATTGATACAGAGTATGGCAATTATAATAATAAAGCAGCATCAATAATTGGTGTCTCGAATGGCTCATTCGGAGGAGCTAGGATGATTGAATCTTTAATTTCTGTCTTAAAGGCAGTTGGTTTAAAAATAACCAAACGTGATGCTCATTTCTTTAATGTTGATAAAGCTCTTGAAAAAAAAGATTTAGAAAACCCAAAAAAAGAGATAGAGGGAATGTTAGAGGAGCTTATTTGGCTTACTAGAACTTTAAGATACGGAAGGGAGAATTTCTAAAAAAAGTTAACTAACATAGTTGCATTCTTGATTTTTATGATTTAGTATATGCTATAAGAAATATACATTTTTATTTTAAATTAAATATGACAACACGTACTTTTAGAATATTTAACCTATCAATTGGATTTTTAATGTTTGCATTTTATGGATTTACTGGTCTTGTAAGTGCAGTTAACGTAACTCCCTCCTCAGGAACTTGGACAGCTGGTGCAGAAGAGACAATTGAAATTGTTGCTGATCCAACTGCTGCAGGGCAAAACGCAGCTTCATTGAGATTGTCTGTAACTGGAATGACTATTACCCGATATACAGATCCTACTGGTTTTATAGGTGTAACTGCTGACTGTTCAGGAGGTACTAAATTCACTTCAACTCAGATTTGTGTAAGTATGGCAAAAACCTCAGATATTGCGGCTGGAGATTCTTTAGGAACAATTACAGTAACTGTTGGTAATAGTGGAACTGCAACATTGACAGCGGATTCAGGAACATCATACTCTGATGGAACAAATACTTCTCCAAGTACAGGATCATTAGGTAGTTATTCAATTCAAGCTGGAGGCGGAACAGATCCTGGTACTGATCCAGGTACAAATCCCGGAACAAACCCTGGTACTAATCCCGGAACAAGCCCTGATATTCTACCAAACACAGCAAGCAGTAGATCTAATGTATTGTTTATAGCTATTGGAATGACATTCTTATCTTTAGGAGCACTATCATTTGTTTCAATGAACTCTTTGAAAAGAAGATAAGGAGAATTTAAAAAAATATTAAAAGCTACGAGTTAACTCGTAGCTTTTTTGTATAAGACTTTTTATATCTACTGAAGAATCCAGTAACAAACTTACGAGAAGTTGGGGTCTGGGGGTCTTAGCAGTCAACCATGCGAGTAAGTCAGACTTGCTAAGCCCCCAGGACTTTTTGTATACTTTTTGGTCACAAAAAGTAGTATTAAACTTTTTCTTATCCCTGTACTTTTTATAACTAAAAAGTACCAAAAAGTTTTG
>CAYTGI010000016.1:0-26371 GCA_964437465.1 uncultured Candidatus Saccharibacteria bacterium
GATACAACTACATTTACTTGTCGACAAGATGATAATGGTACATTCGCTGATTTAAATACATGTGGAGATAATTGTGTCCCACAGTTCTGTGGGCAACCTTGTGGTGGAAAAGATGGCGTAACCTGTCCTGACAATCATACCTGTGACACACAACAGAACAGATGTGTTCTAGATGAATGTTTAAATAATCCTGAGTGTACAAACAATGGTTGTCAACTTCCAAAGACAGCAATATATGGTGATTCGAGAGATTATGTAATTTACGGAGCTTTCTTAATTTTAATTGGACTAGTTGTATATAAACTACAGTTACTTCCACAGAGCCTTGCATTATTAGGAGATTCAATAAATAGTTTTAACAATAGGACTCAGGAAGAAAAAGAAGATTCGAAAATTAAAAGATTTAAAAAAGATAGAGATAAATTTGAATCTAGATTCGATAAGAGTTAATATCAATTAATCCCCCATAGTACTATTTTTTATATCTATTAAGATGAATAGATGGTTTATAGTTGCTGTGGTCTTAGTTTTATGGCTATTGCTTTTTATTACAGCAGTAAATGCTCAGGCAAATCCCCAATCTATTTTAATTAATGAAATAATGCCAAATCCAATTGGTTTGGATTCAGATTATGAATGGATAGAGCTTCTAAATATTTCAGAAGAAGAGATTGATTTAGGTGGTTTTAGTTTAAATGAGAATGAAATAACAGAATCAATTGTACTTAATCCCGGAGAGTATTTTGTTATTGCTAGAAATATTGAATCATTAGGGGAAAGATACGACTTAGAGGATACAAAAATATATGAGTTGAATTTTAGTCTTAAAAATTCGGGAGACTTGATAAAGCTATTAGATAGAGAAGGGAATATTATTGATACAGTTGAGTATTTTAATTCTAACGAAGGTAAGTCTCTTGAGCGTCAAGGTTTTATTAATGATGGTTGTAGAGAATTAGTCCAGAATAGTGAAGGTAATACTATTGGAGCAGTTAACGAAAACTTCGATGCATTCTGCCATGGTTACGAGCAAGAGCTGGAAGTTCCTAAACTGAGATTTAACGAGTTAAATATAAATCCTACTGGTGATGACCAAGGTAAAGAGTGGATTGAGATTAAAAATCTAAATGGTGAATCATTGATTGTGAATGATATTAATTTAGTAATTGATAATCAAATTTATGAATTAGATGAGTTTTGTGAAGATATAGATATATTCTGTTTAGTAGAATTTGAAGATTTAACTTTACATAATGATTTTGGAGAGATTGAATTAGTGATTGAAGATGAAGTGATTGATTCTTTTTCTTATGACCAAGAGTTGAGGGATGGTGAGCTAGCTTCTTTTGTAGATAATGAATGGGTAAGATCATTTACAAATACAAAAGGGCAAGAGAATAGTATTGAGTCTGTTATTAATTTGGACCCACCAGAAATGACTTTCTCAGAAATCTATCCATCTCCAAATTCTAATGAAGAAGAGTGGATAGAATTCGTAATCGATAAAAAATCAGACCTAACTGGAGTTAGTATTCACAGAGATTCATGTTCTGAGGATAAAATTTCAATCGATTTTGATGAGAGTGAGTTTGAAGGCATATTTATTTTAGATGGGAGTTTTTTTACAAAAAATCTGTTAAATGCTGGAGGGACTTTAGTTCTATGCTTTGGAGATGAAGAGTTAGATAAAGTAATTTATCCGTCAATTTCTAAAGGCTATGCATATGCAAAAAAAGAGAATAGTTTTGAGATTACCTCAGTCCCAACACCAGGAGAGGAAAACATTTATGATGATGTAATTAAGGTAGATGACGAAGAAAATCAAGAGCCTGAAGTTACTGAGACATTTTTTGAGTCTGAGCTTGAATTAATAAGTATTACTGAAGCTAAAAGTCTTGATATAAACTCTAAGGTTAAAGTGAGTGGAGTAGTAACACTATCTAACAGATCTACCTCTGATTTTTTATACATTCAGGATGAAACTTCAGGCATTTGGATTGATTTAAATGATAACCATATTGATCCTTACAACGGGGTGGTTGAGGTAAAAGGTATTTTATCTTCTGAGCATGGGGAGATAAAAATTAGGGCAGAAGATGTTCACGTAGTTAATCAGAATCTAGAGATGGAAGTTCAAGAATTTAGTGAAGATCTTATTGGTTCTTTAGTAAGTATTGAAGGAGAAGTTTTAAGGAAATATTCAAAAAGTTTTGATATAGATGAAAATCTAAGAGTTTCTTTAAAATATTTTGATTTTGAGATTGAGAAAGGAGATGCTCTAGAAATTAAGGGTGTGTTAAGTTTTGATGATGGTCTTTATATTATCTATCCAACTGAAATTACAAAATCAGTTTTTGAGGAAGAGATTAATGAGGAAAATATTAGCGTTGAAGAAGAAGATATTAAAGTTAAAGCTAGTAAAGTGATTCAAAGCTCATCAGTAATGGGTAGTAAAACTGGGTCTGGAGATAGAGAAGAGATATCTTATCCTTTGCCAAATCTAGACAAAAACTTTTCTACGAAGGAACTTAAAGCTGGAATAATTATTCCAGAATTTTTATGGGTTCCATTTTTAATTGGTGTGATCTTATTATTCAATATGCTTGTTATCTTGAACTTTACGACAATAAAGACATTTTTAGGTAAGCTTAGAATAGATTTTAGTAATATTGAAAAGCCAGAAGAGTATTTTCCAAGAAGAACCTAACCTACACTTCCTTCCATCCCCATTCTAATTAATTGATTTAGCTCCATTGCGTATTCCATTGGAAGTTCTTTTGTTACTTCGTCTAAAAAACCTGAAACAATAAGGCCGGAAGCTTCTTCTTCACTTAAGCCCCTACTTTTTAAGTAATAAGTTTGGTCTTCGGAAATCTTACTAACAGAAGCCTCATGTTCAATCCTAGCTGTTCCTTCATGAATTTTATTCATTGGATAGGTATCAGTTTGTGATTTATTATCAAGAATTAATGCATCGCACTGAACTTTACTTTTAGAATTTCTCGCTCCTCTTGGTATTTTCACCATTCCTCGATATGAAGTTCGGCCACCATTTTTACAGATTGATTTTGTAGTAATTACACTAGAGGTATCTTCACCAATATGAATCATTTTTGCTCCACTATCCTGCCACTGACCTTTATCAGCAACTGCGATTGATAAAACTTCTCCATGAGATTTTTTCCCTCGAAGCATAACACTTGGATACTTCATCGTGGCTTTAGATCCTATATTACAGTCAACCCATTCAATCCTTGCATTATCAAAAGCTAAACCTCTTTGGGTAACTAAGTTATAGATATTATTAGACCAATTCTGAATTGTTGTATATCTAATTTTTGCATCTTTCATAGCAACTAGTTCAATTACTCCAGTGTGAAGAGAATTCGACTTGTATGTTGGAGCTGAACAACCTTCAACATAATGAACACTAGCTCCTTCGTCAGCTATAATTAAAGTTCGTTCAAATTGCCCAAGATTTTGGGATTGGATATAGAAATAAGCTTGAAGTGGTATTTCAACTTTAACTCCTTTTGGAACATAGACAAAACTTCCTCCACTCCAAAATGCTGTATTTAAACTTGCGTATTTATTATCTGAAAAGGGAACAACCCTACCGAACCATTTTCTAAATAGCTCTTCATGATTTTTTAACCCATCTTCAGTATTTGTAAAAATAACTCCCTGGCTTTCCCATCTTTCTTTAATCTTTCCATAAACAACATTTGAATCAAACTGAGTCTCAACACCAGCTAAAAACTTTCGCTCAGCCTCAGGAATCTTTAAATCGTCATAAACTTTTTTCATGGTCTCGGGAACGTCTTCCCATGATCTTGTTTTCTGAAGTTCTTCAGGAATAAAGAATTGTATTTCGTCCTCATTAATATCCGATAAATCTACTCCCCATTCTGGGACTGGTCTTGAAAGGTAGTGATCAAATGCTTTAAGACGTATTCTTCTTATCCATTCTGGTTCATTTTTATATTCAGAGATAGCTTCGACTAGCTCCTTGGAAAGTCCTTTTTTATTGAATAGTTCTAGGTTCATAAGTAATTATAACAACAGAGAAAAGTTATAAGGTTACAAAGTTTCAAGGTTAGAAGGTTGAAAATTTAGATTGTTCCAAAGTTACGAAGTTCTAAAGTTAAAATTGAAGTTTAAATAGTTAAAAGGTATCGAAATCTTTCGTCTAATATCTTAAAACTTCTTATTATCTTTTCAAAACTTTTGGCTCATATGTTCTTAAGATATTTCGTAACTCTTTATAATTCGGCATAATTGATTCAACTATGTACCAAAATTTTTTTGAATGATTCATCTCTTTTGTATGTGCTAGTTCATGAACGATAACATAATCGATACATTCCAAAGGAGTAAATACTAATCTCCAATTAAAATTAAGATTCTTTTTAGATGAGCAACTTCCCCATCTTGTCTTAGTATCTTTGATTGCAATTCTATTGTATTCAAAGTTAAATTCTTCAGAATATTCCTGAGCTCTTTTTTCTGTGTGAACTCGAAAAGCTTCTCTCAACCATTTTTCAAGTACCTTATCATGTGTAACCGAGTGCATTTCGGAAATATATACTTGGATTATTCTTTCATTCATAACAACTAATGGTTTCGTTGTCTTATTTCTCTCGAAGATGAAAGTTTTTAGCTCTCCTAAGATTGTATGTGTATCGTTATGTAAAAACTTCATTTAGTTTTGGATAGAATGGTTAAAAGTTCAATGTTTAATTATTTTTTTAATAAACTTTCTCAAATGGTTTATTAATGATTGTATTTTACTAGATAGTTTTGTCAACTCAGAAGTTAAATCTTGAAAATCAGTCTCACTTAAATAACCAATTTTGTATGCAATTATAACTTGTGTTCTTAACTCACCAGCTGAGCCTTTTGCAATTTTTAAATACCTTATAAACATCTTAGTTGAATTATATTCAAATCCTTCAGCAATGTTTGAGGCAATAGAAACTGCAGAACGTTGCAACTGATCTTTGAGCCCAAAATCACTTTTTAAAGGTTTTCGTTTAGTTAATAAGTAGATATTTTTTGAAACATTGATTGAATATTTCCAAATTTCTAGCTCTTCATATGATTTAATTTTCATAAGATTTAGTACTTTTTTTAAGTGGGGAGTTTTTGTTTTAGTGAAGCTATTTATTTTATCATTACTTAAAGAAACTTTAGAACTTTAGAACTTTAAAACCTTCAAACTTATAACTTTAGAACTTTCTATTTCCCAAACTATTTTATTGAGTAAACTCCCAAATTCCATTAAACTGTTGTAAAAATAAGTATATGGATATAGCAACAACACGAGAAAAACTACATGCTGCATTAGACTCAGTGGGTATGAATGAGGAAATGAAACAGATATTGGCGTATTTTTATGAGCAGTTGTTAAATGAACACATAACAATACTAATTGAAAATGTAATTCCTCCTGAACAGGCAGAGGATCTCGCGTTTCAAGCTGCTGAAGAAGGGATGGATGAGAAGGACGTAATTGTAGCAATGTGGGAACTTTACAAGATTAAAACAGGTAAAGATATACAAGATGAGATTAATGATTATACAGTTAATTTTTCAGACAGTATTGTCAGTATGAATACACAAATGAAAAGTAGAATGGAAGAAATAATGAAATTGCCTGAAGAAGAGAGATTAGATGCTTTAAGCAACGATATTTTAAAAGATGTAAAGGAAACAAAAGATGAGTGATAATCCAGCAAACCCAGATGATACTGGGCCAGTTGAAAATAACGAGCAACAAAGTATAAAAGCTCATTTTAACGGTGAGGTTCGTATTCGTCAATTACCTGATAGAAGGATGGTGGTTGTTGATAGAAGGTTTAATCCCAAAGGGAATGTCTATGATGAAGATGAACTTGATATAATGCCTTTAGACGATGACGAAAGAGCAAAGCTCCAAGAGTATTTGTCAAATCGTAATAATTCTCAACTGGGTAGTGCTGCTAGTTTGATTGAGCATCTCGATTTTGTTTCCCCTGAAGATAGTTCGGATGATGAAGTTCAAGAAGTTCCAGATATGGATGCATTTGGGTCACTAAAAGATGAGATAGATAGCCTTGAGGAGTTAAATAGGGATCAGAGTCTTGAATATCGAAGAAGGATACTAAGTGAAGTAACTAATATTAATTTACAGAATCAGCTTTTGCAAAGATTATTAGATCGGGGTATTGCCGATGAAGCTGAAGCAAATGATAACGAACAGGGGACCTTAACTTGGAGGGATAGGATAAATAGAACTTGGGAAAGGTTTAGAAGAGAAGCTGAGGCAGCAAGAGAGGCAAGAGCAGAAGCTCTTCAGGAATTTGATGAAGATATTGAAAATGCAAGACAAGCTAGGGCAGCAAGAGCAGGGGAAGCGAGGTTTGGAAACAGATTATTTAGGTTAATTGGAGGGTTAGAAGCTAACTCAGAGAATCGAGGTAGAACAATTAGAGCTATAAGAAATAGGTTGTTTGGTCAACCTTTAAGTCAGGATGAGAGAGAGGCAAGGACTATTGAAAGAAATAGAAGAAGAGAACAGGCTGAGGCAAGAAGACAAAACAGCAATGAAATAAACGAGAATCAGAGAGTTGAAAATCAAAGAGCATTAAGAGCCGCAAGAGAAGCAAGGCAAAGACAAATTCAAGAAGGCATAAATAATCGAGATCAAAGAAGGCCGGGTCCACTATTAAGAGCAAGAAGAGCTTTAGGCTTTAGATTAAATGAGCAAAATGAAGCAAGATTTCAAGATAATCCATACAGAGATGGAAGATTATATGGATTAGCAAGGGGGTTATTTAGAGGTATGCTACAAACAAATAGATTAATTAGGAGAGTAGAAAATGTTCAGGATGATGATAACAATTACTTAGGTAGATACGCAGCAAGAGTTAGAGTTCAAAGAAGAAATGATGATGGCAATCTTGAATATGATGAGGAAGGTAATCCAGTTTATGAATATATTTACAGAGGAGACCAAGGTTTGAATTTATTCCAAAGATTTGCTTTGAATTTTAGAGAGCTGACAGGAATTTATACAAACGGTGACTTTGTTAGAAGAGAAGGGTTAGATGATGCTGGGTATAATAGATTAGCTGAAGCTATTAACAGGGCAGGATTAACTATTGGCAATGATGTTAGGAATAATATAACGGCTGAAGCTAATATTACTGGAGATAATGTTTTTGGAAGAATGGGTAGGAATGGGGCTGTATTAAATGGAGCAGCGTTAGGTATTAGGCTAGCAGCGACAGGAATGGCAGTAGGTGGAATTGAAAATTTACCAGGAGGGTTGAATTTTGATGCTGTTAGAACCCTATCTCTTAGTGTTTCTCCGACAGTCAATATCCTAAATCAAAGAGCAGACATGATTGAGAATTATGATATTGAAACTTGGAGAAGAATGAGATGGTCTATTGGGTTGAGTTCAGTAATTGGAGGGTTGATTGCTTATCATGGATTAGGACAGATCTCTAATGTAACCGATAATTTTACTGGTGATTTAGTGGCTGACGGGGCTGCAGGGGTAATTAATGACCAGGCAGAAGATAGAGTAAGAGAGATGGTTACAGCATGGGCTTTAAGATATGGAGCTGCTGTGATTCCCGGAGGTATAATTAATTATGCTAATGCCTATTCTGCTGTTGGAGCAGGGGATAATAGGAGACAAAGAGCTTTCGGTCTTGCTGCGATGGCTACGATGATGAGTGCTCAGGGGGCTTCTTATCCTGGTGCTGCTAGATTATTTATGGATGGTAACTTTTTTAACGATCCTAATCAATTTCTATATGCGAGAGAAACTATAGTAAGTACAGACGGAGCTAATGATTTTATAAATCAACTTGCACCTGAAGCGACTTTACCTAATGAAGAATATCCTGCTGAATTATTTCAAGATTTAGATCCGGGAACTACTGTTGTAACTAATCCTGAAGGTAATGCGTTAGTTTTGAATGTAGACAACCTAGGAACTTCTGGAACTGGTGAAATTAGACCTTTGGTTTTTAGAAGTGATTTTGCAGGAACAATGCAAGCTCAGGATGATAATTTCTTAGGAAACTTAGCAAGAACTGGGCTAGATATATTTGATAGAGAAGATAACTCCAGAGCATTTTTTGATTGGTCAGGAGAAGGAGATTATGTAGAAGTTGAGATTATTAATTTAAATGAAACTGCTGAAGCTCAAGTTGGAGGCTTAACTAATCTAGGTAACGTAGACAATATAGTAGCAGTCCCAAGAGGAGACACTGGGGCGACTACTTTATATGCGTTTAATGGATTAAACGGTGAGCCAATAGGATATGAATTTGAGGGAGGGTTAAGGTTGGTTGATAACGGTGATGGAACTTACTCACAGCTTGGTAGAGAAGAATTAGTGTTTAATGCTGCTGAAGTAAGAGAAGCTGTGATTTCTGGAGAAGGTATACCTCCTGAACCAATTTATTTAGAAATCCAAGACCCTGAAGATCCTGGAAATATACTTCAGTTAGTTGAAGCTGATATCAGTGAAGATCTCGCTGGACAAATTCCTGGAGGGGTGGCTTATCAAAGTGATCAAGAAGGAATTCTTTATAATCAATCTGGTGAAATTATTGCTATTAGAACTGAAGTAGAAATACCTATCCCAAACGGAAACACTGAATTTGAAACTTACGTCTTCGAAGACCCAACAACTGGAATTGAATACTTTAATCTTGCAGATGGAACTAGGGTAGAGATGCTTTCTGGTAATGATATGCGGATTACTATAAACGGAGAAAGCTATGTTCATGAGGGAGAAGGAATATTTTTCAACAGTTCAGCTGATGCTGTTCCTCCTTATGCTTATAACATTACTAACTCAGGTTCAGGTCTTGAGGTACAACCTTTTTATAATGCTTTAATAGAAGAAGATCTACCACCTGGCTCAATCCCCGCATACATTCAGTTACCTTACGGGATTGATCCATCAGAAATGCCAAATGATATTTTACCTATTGGCTATGAATTTGTTTTTGATCCATCAACAAACGATATTGTTGTAATGGGACCTGATAATGGAGGTCCATTTAGATACATCTATAGTGGAGGGCCTGAAGTGGGATCTAGTCTAGGAATTCAAAGTGATGAATTTTTCTATAACGGAAATAGGATTGCTTTTGGGTCAAGAGAAGTTACTCTTCCATCAGGAACAGTTGCTGAATATCGATATTTAGCTCCTCTTGACTATACTCCTGAACAAGGAGATATGGTTTTGTCTTATACTTCTCCTTCAATAACTAATCCAAACGGTGATATTGTGGGATTCATTATAGGACAAGAGCAAACAGAAGTAAGATTCAGTAGAAACGGAACAATTCTTCAAGTAGGACAGTTTCAAAGAAATCTTCCAAATGGAGAGTTAAATCCAGCTTTTTTAAGAAGGGTCGCTGAACTTGGAATAAATGGACAGGAACCTATAAGATTTGATCCAGAAACACTGGTAATTACATATGATCAAGTTGAAGCTCCAGGATTTGAACCGACACCAGCAGTTGCAGATCAGTCCGTTGCGGTAGCTCCTGAAACTGGAGAAGGAAATGGAGGGCAACCACCTGAAACTGAGGTAGCTGTTCCTGAACCTGATCAACCTGAGTTTAGAACGGTAGTGGTTACAGAAGGGCCAGTAGAAGGATTGGAGGTTAGACCAGTGAGTTTTATTGAGACAGAGAGGATTGTAACTCCCGGTCAATCACAAAACTTAAATTGGGCTAGTGATTCAGATGTTCAGAGGTGGATAAATGAGCAAGGTTCAAGAGCGGCGATTGAACGTGGTGCTGTAATTAATATAGCTGATATCTTAAGTGATAATCCCGAATATTTTGAGAGACTTGGAATCAATCTTCCAGATAATTTGACTCCTGAACAAGAAATAAACGCATATGTAGATATGGCTAGGCAAATGGAATGGTATAGTGATAACCTCTTTAGGACTGAGAATCCAATAACTCCTACAGCTGCAATAGAGAGATTTATCGGTGAAGGAGCTCGTTTTACGGCTCCAAATATAAACCAAAATACATATATCGGTAGTGGTGGCTTTGATCTTATCGGAGAGCTATCAGGGATTGAAGCTGGCGAAACCCCAGCACCAGTTGTTACGACAACATCAAATATCCAAACTTCATATCCATATACAGTTCAAAATGGTCAGGTTACAGTCAATGGTAATGTAGTTCCTAATTCTCAGGTATTTAGGTTTAGTCCAGGATTAACAACTCAAATTGGAGTAGAGACAGTTGATTTAACTAATGCAAACTATATTTTTGCTCCTGATCCTAATAATCCAGGAGAATTTGTTGGATTTATTAGATTACCAGATGGAAGAGATTTTAATGTTGTAGGTTTACCTGAAGGAACTACAATATACCAAGATGAAGTAGTATTTACAAAAGTAGAACCTAGAACAAAAGCTACTGTTGGGGGTGGTGGCGATATTGAGGCTGCAGGAGGTGGAGCAGATACTACACCTGAAGATAACCGAACAATCCCAGAAAGAGTAGACGATTTTACAGAAGCTACTGGAGGCGATCCGTTAGATGAGCCAACACTGCAAGAGTGGGTGGAAAAAAGATTTGAAGTTGCAAGAACCGCTGTTGAAGTTGGAGCTGCAGTAGGTAGGTATGTTGGGGATGAATTAATTAGAGAGATTGATGAAACTCTAAACTTAGAGCTTTATGGTACTCAGGCTGGAAGAGATGTTGGAAGAGTATTCCTAGCAGTAACTGCAGGAGGACTTTTACTATATAGGGGTGGACGTATTCCAAGAAGTATGATTGCAAATCCACTTTCAAAAGTTCCAGTTGTTAGAGTATTAGCTAATCCTTTAAGAACTCCCGAATTTGCTAGTGAGCAAGAAGCTAAAAAAACTAAGATAGAAAATACTAAAAGAGATTTAAAAGATGCAAGAAAAGGTTTGAGAGAGGCAAAGAAAGCTAAGTTAAATGGTAAAGAGGAAAAAAGACTTCAAGCTGTTGAAGAAAATATACAGAATAATAACTTACAGGAGGTTGATGCAACAGGTTTAAGAAAAATTGCAGCTCTGGAAACAGCTGCAGCTGCAGGCCCTCTTAGTGCTGCGGATCAAGCTGAGTATGATGATTTAATAAATAGACGTGACTTATACGAGGAATATAAAAAATTAAAAAAACGACAAGTAGATTACAGTAAAAGAGATGAAAAAGCACAGAAAATAATTGATTTAAATAGAAAACTACAAGAGGCTAAAGCCGCATAAATATGAATATACTAAAAACTGAACAAATAACGATTTCGCTTATAAATCATCTTCTTGATGGATATAAAACTATCGAAGAGGAAGAGCTTGATCCTCTGACAAAAAGTATAATATTCGGAATTTTGTCTGAAAGCGATACCCCAGTTTTTTTGAGAGATGCTGAAGGAAAAATCCAGATGTTTATGTACCTTGTTGAATACGATACTTTAGTAAAACTTCCTGTTTTCGTTGAAGGGGAAGATACAAAAACGCAAAAAATTTATGTAAAAGCTAAAGGTGATGATATTGAAGTTACTGATGGTTTTGAGATGAGTGATTTTGAAGATTTTAGATCAAAGATAGCGGACAGAATTCCAGACTACCAGCCTATAAAGTTTTATGAAGTATTTAATCCTTTGACATTTAATAAAAGAGGGCATATAAAAGTTTTTGGGAACGATGATCTTGAGATCTTTAAAACTAGAGAAAAGATACCGAAGTACTATTTAATTACGAAATCCTCAATTCCAGAACTGCATAACCAATTATATAAAGTTCCTCTTATAGTCGAAGATGGTGAAGTGGTAGCTTTCTTTGGATCAGGATTCAAGAGTTTGCTTGAGACTAACATTGGAACTTCGACAAAGAATATTGATGAAAGAGCTTTTGACAATGTTCTAAAAATAATTGAAGTTATGGAGAATATTGTTCCTAGTGATTTTGAATTCCCTGAATACAAAATTAATACAAATGAAAATGTTGAAGTTGAGTCCTCAAAATAATATTATGACACTATGGTAAGAAAACTGGTTCTAACTACAATTGTAATACTCTCTTTAGGTTTTTTTGTGACAAACGATGTTGAAGCTACAGAAGTTAGAGGAGATCAAACTGCGAGTGTTGGAGATCAAGTTATTTTAGAGATTGTAGCGAGACCTCCAAATTCAAGTTCTAATAGAGTCCAGTTATCCATGAATATTAGTGGTGGAGCGGTCGTCTCAGATTACATATCTCCTTTAGATGCATCTTGGTCACCTGCATTAGGAACATGTTCAGGAAGTATGAGATTTATGGATAATACTCTCTGTGTTGATTTAACTAAGGGTACTGGGAATACAATTTCAGAAGGTGAAAGTTTAGGAGCCTTAATTTTAAACATAACTTCACAAGAAAATGTAGAAATAATAGGTTATGTAGATAATGGTTATTTAGAAGGTGGTACAAATTTCACTCCAGCAACAGGACCATTACATACTATAACTATAGGTAGTGGACAGAACACTAATCCTAATAACCCTACTCCAAATCCTGGAGGAGGTGTGACAGTTCCAAATACATCTGGAGGTTCGAGCTCGGGAGGGACGTCTGGGGACCTACCAACAACAAATTTTATTTTTGAGGATAAAAGTCTTTCCTATGCCAGTATATTCTTTTTATTTGCAATAATGACTGTATTGCTGCAATATGTAAGAAAGAATAATTATCTAGAAAAATTTTTAATAGCTGATTTTCAAGATAGTGTTGAAAATCGAATCAAAGATAAAAGTAATAAAAGTTAATTTAATTTAAATGAATAAAAACAAATTCACTCCTTTAACTTACATAATTGTTACAACAATCGCGATTCTAGCTTTTTTAATATTGCTAGCTCTTGATGGGCGACAAAGTGGAGAATCGAATAACTCCGATATTGGAGTTACAGGCTTTGGTGTTGAAGCTACAAGAGATTACTTTCCTGTTGTAGTTGATGCTCTTAACAATACGGAGTGTGAAAAAGTATTTCATGAAGGTAGCTTGCAAGATCCTAGGTTCCCTTATCTACAAGAACTAGGGACTGAGTTGACAGTAACAAAATTGCCAAATTACAACAATGTAGCTCTACATTGTTACTATGAATTTGGTAATGACCAAGGTTTCATTCTTCAATTTTATACATACGGTAACGATACAGTCATAGATCAGACAAGAGATGATTTATTCAGTAGAGTTAACTCTGAATATATAGGTGAGCTTATAGATAAAGATAGAATTGGAATTATGGACTACTCATTTGGGACAGATTTAAATAGTAGTGAATGCACGAGTACTATTTATCATCCATTAAATGAGTTTGAAGTTATTACTGTTGAATATTTTGGGTTTGATTGTGAAGAGAGCTTTAATTTAAATCGTGAAGTAGTTGCTGTTATAGGTCACTATACATTTTTCATGATTGAAACTTTATACGCCCTAAATGATACTTCTACTGCTCAACAGCTAGGGGCATGGGGGTATGAAGAGTACTTAGACTCATTAACATTTTATAAATAGTTTAAATATGAATAGCACTAAAAATATTGCTGTTATTGGAGGAATTTTTTTGATTGCTGCACTATCAGTTATAACAATATTTAATATCAACAGCCCAAGAAATAGCACTGAAAATATAACAGTTGGTAATCAAGGTGATAATAATATCCAACTTCAGGAACAGTTAGTTTCTTTAAATAATAGTGTCAAGATTACTAGACCATCTAATGCTCCATTGGAGAAAAGTGAACCTACAATTGAAGAAAATAATGCTGAACTAGTATTAATAACTTCAAAAGTTGATTTAGAGGAAGCAACAAGTGAGTATGTTGATTCAAATGATAATCCATATAATGTTTCTGACGTTTCAGTTTCGGGCTGTCCAGAGGATAAGCCAGTTCCTTGTGGAAACACTGCTGCTAATTCTTGTGCGGCTGCTACTGGATGTTTTTCTTATCAGGAACTAGGATCAAGAACTTGTAATGATCTTTTTGATGAACTATGTGGAGGTGGAAATGGTAGGTGTGCAGAAAATGGTGCTTCGTCCCCGAATGATGCTGGGTGTTGTTCAGGTAGGAGGTGTGATAATGGAAGGTGTGTAGACGCATCTGCTGTTTGTTTAAAAGCAGGGGATGGAAGTGGGCAGTTGAGTAACCATGCTGAATGTGTTTCTAGTGCAGATTGTAGAAGTGGGTATTGTAAGCCAGGAAGCCCTGCAAGATGTGCAGATCAGCCAACTGGAGGAGGAACCGGAACCGGAGGAGGTGGAACTGGAACTGGTGGTGGAGGAACAGGAACTGGTGATGGTGGAGAAGAATTGATAACTTGTTGTACATTCGGAAGAACAGAACAGAAAAGCTTATCAGATTGCGCAACTAATGGAGGATATTTTGGGGCTTGTGAAACTAAAACTTTTAGATACGATACTAGCTCAAACAAATGTTTAGCATCTAATTCAGCAACAGATTCATGGGAAGAATGTAGAGAAAAGGTTAAACCTTCTTGCGCTAGTTGTGGTAATCAAACTGGTGAAGCTAAGAATAATTGTTTACGAACTTGCTTTGGGAATTTAACTCCTGAAGAAAGAAATACAAATTGTGGTGGAGATGAGCAGAGATGGTGTTCAGATGATGGTAGCTTGTGTGATCCTGGACACACTATAAATCCAGATGGCACAAGAACATGTATAAGAATTGGAGGACCAAACGATCCAGAAAATGCAAATAATAATTCAAATTGTGGAGGAGCTGGCCAAAGATGGTGTTCAGATGAAGGAAGCTTATGTGATGAAGGACATGTGGTAAATCCAGATGGATCAAGAACATGTATAAGACTAGGATCTTCAGAAGATCCAGGCAATGCTAATAATAATGCAAATTGTGGAGGAGCGGGACAAGGATGGTGCTCAGATGCAGGAAGCTTATGTGATGATGGACATGTAGTAAATCCAAATGGATCAAGAACATGTATAAGACTAGGATCTTCAGAAGATCCAGACAATGCTAATAATAATCCAAACTGTGGAGGTCAAGAACAAAGATTCTGTTCAGATGCAGGGAGCATTTGTGATGATGGACATGTGGCAAATCCGAATGGGTTAAGAACATGCATAAGGCTAGGATCTCGACTTGATCCAGACAATGCAAATAATAATCGAGATTGTGGAGGTCCGGGACAACCATGGTGTTCAGATGCGGGTAGCTTATGTGATGATGGTAATGTTGTAAATCCAGATGGATCAAGAAATTGCGTTAGGCAAATTACCGCTGGAGTCAGAAGAGTTGCTGTTGAGATAACGGAAGAAGTTAATGAGGGAGTTCAAGGATTAAGAGTAATTGCGGCAGCTGTTAATGATGTTGATCTTCGAGCGGAAGTTGAGGGTGCTGTAGAGGATGCAAGGAATGGAGTGGGAGTACTAGTTGGACAGGGGCAAGAATGGTTAGAACAACGAAGACAAAGAGCACAACAAAGTCTATGTACAAGTACAACACATGCACATCCATCCGGTGGACAATATTGCCAAGTCGTTGCTGGTCGTGAAATAGATAATGGCTATTACTATGACTGTAACCCAGTAAATTTATTAGGTTTAACATGTGAAGAAACAAATCTAGGAATATGGACTCCTGCTGGTAGAGTACAAGTTAATAATTCTGACTTAACTCCGTTGCAAAGGGCTGCTAATGAATGTTCTTCATGTAGTCAAGGTTGTCGATACGCAGGAGATTATGATGACTGTTATATTACTAATTGTGATACATGCCCAGCTAGAGGAACTACTGGAGGAACCGCTATTACTGGTGGGGGTGATCCAGATCCTGAAGGCCCTGAACAGATTGACCTAGGCGAACCAGGAATTGTAGGTGGAACTACTACTGATGATCTGTACTGTAATCAACCTTCTCAGGAAGGAAGAACAGCTGATATACCTTGTGGAAGCGAGACTTGTGATGGAAATGGCGGTACAGCTAGTTGTGGGAATAATGGATGGATATTAAATTGTAGTGATGGTTCAGTTTGTGACCAAGGTGAGCAAGCAAATTCAAACATATGTCCGCCAGGTAGTAGAAATGAATGCGTAGGTAAGCCAAGTGGTTGTATTTTTACTGCACCTGCTGGAAATGATGGTTTCGATAGTACTTGGTTATGTTCTATTAGAGATGACGGTATTTGCAACGCTGGTATAGCTCAACAATCAGCACGAGATAATCCTCGGTGTGAAGATTTTTAAAGAATTGATTCTTTGAAATATTTAAATCCCGCCCTGAGCGGGATTTTTTATTTCTGTGATACAATAGGTGTCGTTAAAATGTATTTATGCACACTGAAGATGAGGCGCCAGATCCAGAAAAACAAGATTTTACTCCACATGTATTTTCAAGTAGTGGAAAAAATGTACTTAGCGTTAGAGTTGATGAAACCGAATATTTACCGGTTGACGAGGTAAATAGAACAAGATTTGGCTATTTTTTCATAAAAAGAGGTAGGTTAGTGACAGTTGTTGATTATAGTTCAGAAATTTTTGGTGAATCAAGAGAGAAGTTTACTAAATACGAAGTTTTCGTAGATAGATTTTTACCTCAACTTTTTCAAGATGGGAATATATCAAAGGATACTTTACGAGAAGGAGCTATTGAAATTCAAGAACATGATTTTACTGAAATAGGTGTAATAAAAACAGACCCAAATCTTCTCAATATTATTTCTATAGCAACAGTTCCGAAGCATAACCATGAGTCAGTTAAACATTTTTGGCTTGTTTATATGGGAATATATCCACCAATAAGCTATATAGAAAAAAATTTACTTACTTATATGCGATTTTTACCAGACTTAAGAATGCCAAGTGAAGACGTAACTATTACAAACTACGGCTATAATTATTCAACTAAACGTAAAAGAAAAAAAATAACTACATTTGTTGTGAGGGAGGAGCTTCTTGATAATCCCAGTAGATACGGGGGGATGTATATATTCGAAGGTGAAATTCCTGAAGAAATTAAATTGAGAATTAAAGGTAAATTTGAAATGTAAGTTTGTGGTAGAATGCCCCATAAAATAGATTTTAAAATATAAGTTATGAATGAAGTTGATTATTCTGGAGGTGGTTATAAAGATGAAAGAGAACTTACCCAAGACTGGGCTGATCCTGAAGTAAGCGGAATGACTATAGAAGATCTGGGTGAGGGTAAATGGAATATTGATGGAGAGATCTTAACAGGAGGTAATCCATATGAAGGAAATACTATACTCACTGATTCATATGGAAATAAATACAGGACAGTTTTTGACAGTGAGAATAGTATTATACTAGTATCTGAAAACGAGGCTTAAAAATTTCAAATTTTGTGGTTATAATTAACTGCAAATAGATTCTTATGGCATTAACTACTGCTGAAACAACTACAGAGCAGGCTGGAGACTACCCCTCGATTGAAGAAGCGTTCGTTCCTGATTTTGAAGCCCTGTTTCAAGACCTTGAGCTAATTGAAAAGTATTATGCAGGTCAAGAAATTAGTCAGCAGACTGACAGTAGAGATACTTTTATAAGGGCATTTAATTTAGAAAATGGTGAACGATTAGAGAATTTCTACTCAGATGTAATTTATCCTGCCGAAAAGAGAATAGTAAAGAGTTATTCTAATTTTTTAGACTTCGCAATCCAATACGGACAAGTCGAACATCCTATGTTCGCAAGTGATGAAGAAAAAAGATTTGCATTTCATGCGTATTCTTTTTTAGTAAGATCTCATCCAATTGTTAACAGAGTTCAGGATGATATTTCTCAAAAATTTCTGGATAAATATAGGCTAGTTCATGCTTTCGCAAATTTGTCCTTAGTTTGGAATTACGATGAAAACCTTATGCATGAAGTTGGTAAAGGATATCTGGCTATTAAAATGCAGATAGAAATGGCACGTTCAATAATCACTTTCTATGAAAACTTATCAGATGAAACTGAGATAAGCACAGATGTAGATTTAAGATATCCAAGTACTGTTGGAATGCAGCTTTATAAGAAGTATATAATATTAAAAGATTATAGGGATGCACCTTTTAATCCTGACCAGCCAACATCTCCTGCACAAGAATTAAGACTTGAAGAGAGACCAGAATTTTATAAGCTACTGAAAGGTGTTTCGACTGAAATGGATAAATTTTTTAGTGGATTTATGACATATTTACATGCTCCTTCTCATAGTTTAACAGATGCTCAAAGGAATGAAGTCTTTCTTGATTACATTCTTTTGAATTCAAGATTTAATAAAAATACTACTAGAAGATCCATTTATTATGGAAATAGGAGAGAATTTCAGAGTTTGGGTATAAGTTCATACGTAGAGTTTCTATACTTTGCTAATAATAATCCTAAAAGATTGCCTCAAAGTGTTTTAGAAGATTTAGACCTAGAAATTGAGTCAACAACTGAACTGAGCGAAGTACTAAGATTAGCTGGTGAACTTAGAATAAGAGAGAGATTAGATCTTTTCCCTAAATTTGAGAAAGAATTTAGTAGATTGGGAATTTATTCATATAAACAGTTTCTTCAATACATAATTTCTAATCCCAGTGCTTTTCAAAATGGATTTATATATGGGGCAGCCGATGAGCTTAGATATCTAACAACAGAGGAGGCTTAATCAACATAACTTCTCATCCACATCTCAGTAATAAAGAAACGCCAGAAAATTAGATAATCACCTTTTCTTTTTCCCTCTAATGTCTCATTAAATTCTTTCAGAACCTGATCTGCGTCCCAGAATTCTCTTGATTTAAATTTCTCTGAACTAAAAATCTCATTAAATTTATCAGCTTTTCTTTCAATCCATTCCCATTCTGGATTAGTAAATCCTACTTTTGATCTTCTTAATCTATTTTTATCAGGAATAATTCCTTTCATCATATTTCTATAAATAAATCTATTCCATCCAAACTTAATTTTCTGATCTATTGGAAGGTTGAAAATGTATTCAACTACTTTATGATCAAAGAATGGTACTCTAGATTCTAATGAGTTCGCCATTGAGTTTTTGTCTTCATAACGAAGTAAAGAAGGTGTTGTATCTCTTAAAACATCATTAAAAAGCCTCTCATTAAGATTTCTACTAATTTCAAATTTTGATCCTAACTCTTTATTTCTCTCTTTAAATGAATCTTTTAACATTCGAAAAGCAGACAGCGGTTCTTCAGGAGCTCTATTTTCTTTCCATCTTTTATATACAAAAGGGAAATAAAGATCTCTACCCATCCAAGTTTCTCTAATCATGTTCCAAACTTTTTTCTTATCCCAAGCAGATTTTAAGTATGTTAAGAAATAGGGAATATATCCTGCAAGTAATTCATCTCCTCCTTGTCCAGAAAGTAGAACGGTTACATCTTTAGATGCCTCTCTCATAACTGTATAGTAAGCGTAAGGAGCCCCGCTAATTACTGGCTCTTCTTGAAATCTTACCCAAGTATCTAAATCATCCCAAAAAGTATCTACCTCAGGCTTAATTTTTACTGATTTAATCCCGGTAGCATTCACTACCTCATCAATATATTCAGTCTCGTCAATAGTTTCACCAGGGTGTACAGCTGAGAATGCAATAATCTCTTGAGGAGCATCAGGATATCTTTGATCATAAAGTTTCTTAGATAAACTAGTTATACCACTTGAGTCTAATCCTCCGGAAAGAGTAACTCCCACTGGCACGTCTGCTATTAGGTGTAAGTCAACCGCTTCAGTAAAAATCTCTTTAAATTCATCAGCGTATTCTTGATCAGATTTTTTTGAACTAAATTCAGGATTAAATTCTGGATTCCAATATCGTTGTATAGAAAAAGAATTGTCAGCTTCAATAAGCATAAAATGTCCGGGCATTAATCTTTTAACATTTTTAAAAAATGTATTCTCATTTGTATCGTGCACTCTGTAAGTTAAAAATCGATACACTGATTCTTCATCTGGATCTCTAGGCACATCAAAATTATCAACGATTACTTTTATCTCTGAACCGAATATTATTCTATCTTTAGTTTTAGAGTAATACAGTGGTTTTATTCCTAATCTATCCCTACCTATGAACAGCTGATTTTTATTTTTATCCAAAAGTACAAAAACAAACATTCCTCTAAGTTTCTCAATAACATCGTATCCCCATTCTTCATAGCCATGGACAATTGTTTCTGAGTCTGATTCAGTAATAAACTCGTGGCCCAGCTCTTTTAATTCTTTTCTAAGTTCTTGATAATTATAAATCTCCCCATTCAAGACCAGTTCGACAGTTTTATCTTCATTATTAATTGGATATATGTTTTTTGACAGATCTATAATTGATAGTCTTCTAAAACCAACGGAAAAGCTAGAGTTTACAATGTAAGCAGCATCATCAGGACCACGATGAGTAATACAGCTAGTCATTTTCTCTAAAACGTCTGAATTAGTTTTTCCTGTAAATCCTACAACTCCGCACATAAATAAATTCTACCATCAATACTAAAAATTCGTAATTTATTGATTTCAAAATAACAATAGAATAGTATATGTTAACAAAGTATATATTATTAGATTAAAATGAAAAAAGTATTAGGTTTATTAGCTGTTCTTGTTTTATTTGGAGTGTTAGGATATTTTGCGTTTTTCAGAGAAGATGATTCTGGAAATGAGGAAGCTATTCAAATGAATAATGAGATTGTTGCTATCCAGACTGCACTATCAACAGCAATGATTGATTTTGGTGTCATTTTTAATGATCTTACTATAACAAATGATGAAGCTTTAGAAGGCTTAGCATCTCTTACTGAATTAGCTCAAGAAAGTAGTGTGATGATGACTGAAATTACTGTTGTAGAGGGCGGAGAGAACTTTCATGCAAGAGCATCTGATTTAACAAATTTTTATCTTGAAACTGTAATCGAAGATTATCCTGATTTTGTATCTGTGGCTTTTGATAACGACTTGAATGCAAATGATGCAGAAAGGTTCCAGACTTTATTAGAAAATTTTGCAGCAGAAGAGACTTTGTATTTCAATGCTTATACAGAAGCTCAACAAGATTTTGCTGAATTAAAAGGGTTTTCGTTGTAAAATCCATTTATGTCTGAATTAGGTGAAGTAAAAGATAAAACTGAAACTTCTGAAAAAACAACAAAATCAACTTTTAGTAAAGGTAATTTTAACCCTTCTTATACTCTAATATTCCTAGTAGCGGTTATAATTTCAATCGCAATATCTATATTTTCACTTTTAAATGCAATCAATCATCCAAACTTTTCCTCGTATGATGAAGTTTCAGAGGAAGAAGTCTTAAATAACGATGATGATGAAGCTTTAGTTGATGATAACTCAACCTTGAATACTGAGATAGGTATTGAATATAATAATAAGATCGTAGAAGTGCAAGTTGAATTAATAGAGCAATTTCAAGAACTAGGGAGGTCCTTAAACTCAGGTAATATTGAAGAGATTAATAATAATTATCAATCCTCGATAACAAAAGCATCTGAATCAATATCTCAAATTGAAAATTTAGATCCAATTGAAGAAGGGGAAGAGCTGAAGAATGCAGCAATAAATCTTTTTAGTTTCTATTCACGGATATTAGATACTGAATATAAACAAATTGTTGATACTATTAATGCAGAGCAGGATCCTGGTGATTTGATCAATAGTTTATCAGAAAATATAGCAAGAGAAGAAGCTAGATATGATGTAGAATTTAGAAGAGCTCAAGAGGAATTAGCTGAAAAATATGGGTTTGAGCTTAATTAATTTTAGTTTTTGTTCTATAATCACTGCATGATATTCCTTCAAGTTAGAACTACAAATCTAACGACAACCCCTAAGGGGGTGAAATAATGCTGCAGAGCATTCTCCACTCATTTAATTTTTAAGTGTGAGAAATGCTTACAAAAGAAATAATAAATTCTAAATCAATAAATTCTAAAATAATCTCAAATTCAAAAGTTTATGATCTTGAAGAGCGAACCCTAGAATATGCTAAAGAAGTAAGAAGATATTTTAAAAGCACAAAAATAGTTATGCATACTTTAAATGATGTAACACAAATATTAAGATCATCGGGTTCTATAGGAGCTAACTATATTGAAGCAAATGAAGCATTAAGCAAGAAAGACTTTTTATATAGAATCAGAATATGCAAAAAGGAAACTAAGGAAACAAGATATTGGCTTTATATTTTAAACGAATCTTATAATGGATTGGGGAAGTTGATTAAGGAAGGTGAAGAGTTACAAAAAATTTTTGGAGCAATTTATGAAAAATCCAAATAGGTTTATAATTTGATTATTAGATATTGTTTAGAGTTTCGAAATTAGGATTTAGTTTTTGAATATTAAATTTTGCATTTTGGCTTATTACTTTGCAATTAATAGAAATAAATATTAACTAAAAATATGAAGAAAATAGAAAACTACGAAAACTCACAATTATATAAAATCCGTCACACTTGTGAACACATATTCAATCAAGCAGTTGAAGAAATGTACCCAGGAAAAATTCTAAGAGCAATGGGTCCTCCAATTGAAGATGGTTGGTATAACGATTCAAGATGGGATGTTGAGATAAGTGAAGAGGACTTTAATAAAATTGAAAAAAGAATGCAAAAAATTGTTAAGGCTAATCTCCCAATGATTGAAAAGGAGATTTCTGAGAAAGAAGCAAGAGACATGTTCGGGCATAACCCATTTAAAATGGAATTTATTGAAGAGTATATAAAGGATGGTAAGAAATTAACTGTTTACTATACTGGTGATCCGGAGGCTGAACCTTCAGGTTATAAGAAGAAAGTTGCTGGGGAGGCTGCAAAAAATCTTCCTGGAGATGCAGTTTTTGTAGATTTATGTAAAGGACCTCATGTTAAATCTACTTCTGAAGTAAAGGTATTTAAATTACTTTCAATAGCTGGAGCTTATTGGAGAGGAGATGAGAAAAATGAAATGTTAACTAGGGTTTATGGAACTGCATTTGAGAGTAAGGATGAGCTAGATAAACATCTTCATATGCTTGAAGAAGCTAAAAAAAGAGATCATAGAAAATTAGGAAAAGATCTTGAACTTTTTCACTTCGAAGAGGAAATAGGGGCGGGATTGCCTATCTGGTTACCAAGAGGAAACATAATTAAAGAGGAATTAGAAAATTGGGCAAAGGAAACTGAAGAAAAATGGGGATATAAAAGAGTAACTACACCAGTAATTACAAAAGAGAACCTATTTTATACATCTGGACATTTACCTTTGTATAAAGACAGTATGTATGCTCCTATAGAAATAGAAGAGGAAAACTACTATATAAAACCTATGAACTGTCCTTTCCATCATAAAGTCTTTTCTTCAAGGCCTAGGAGTTACAAGGAACTTCCATTAAGAGTTGCGGAATATGGGTTATGTCATAGGTACGAAGATTCAGGTAGTCTTTTTGGCTTAATGAGGGTAAGAGGTATGGATATGAATGATGCTCATATCTATGTTCCACTAGAAAAAGCAGTTGATGAGTTTGTAGAAGTAATTAAATTACATGAATACTATTACAAAATACTAGGGATTAACGAAT
Organism: uncultured Candidatus Saccharibacteria bacterium; assembly: GCA_964437465.1. Taxonomy (GTDB): domain Bacteria; phylum Patescibacteriota; class Dojkabacteria; order J137; family J137; genus JAGQLF01. The sequence continues at coordinate 23,595 of CAYTGI010000016.1, forward strand.
ATGAAATGGAATTAGCTCTTCGTGATCCAAATAAGATGGATAAGTATCATGGTGATGAAAAAGATTGGAAGATAGCCGAAGAAATGACAATTAAAGCTATGGAACGATCAGGAGTTCCATTTACTGTTGTGGAGGAAGGGGCCGCATTTTACGGTCCAAAGATGGATTTTCAGATTAAATCTTCAATTGGTAGAGTCTTTACAGCATCAACAAATCAGCTAGATTTATATATGGGAAAGAAATTTAATCTCGAATATGTTGATGAAAATGGGGAAAAGAAAACACCAGCTATTATTCATAGAGCTCCACTTGGAACTCACGAAAGATTTATAGGATTCTTAATTGAGCATTTTGGAGGTAATTTCCCTGTTTGGATGAGTCCAGACCAAGTAACTGTACTTCCTGTAAGTGAAAAACATGCTGATTATGCAGAAAAGTTAAATTCTGAGCTTAGAAATAATAGTATAAGAATTTTAGAAGCTGAGGTAGATGAAACTTTAGGGAATAAGATTAGAAAGGCTCAGTCTTTGAAAATCCCATATATGTTAATTGTCGGAGATAAAGAAAAAGAGAATGAAACTGTAAATGTACGGTTGCGATCTGGAGAAGAGCTAGGGGAGCTAAAACTTGAAGAATTAATAGAAAGGGTAAAAGAAAGGATTGAAAATAAAAGTTTAGACCTATAATTCTCCCTTTCCCCTCCTTTTAATAAAGGAGGGGTATAAATCTTGAAGTTCGTAAATTTAAGGGATATATTGAACTAGTAATCAAAAACTTATGAAAAAATTTATAGTTCTTTTTCTTTTAATTGTTGTAGGTGGGGGTGGTTTCTATTTGATTAACCAGCTTATTCAGCAAAATTTAAGTGTAGATGATTCATCGGCATTATTTGGAGGTGATCTTGAGAAAGGGTATCCTTCTGCAGGATATTTAATATCGTACGAACCAGGGGGTGCGATGAAAACTTGTGGTTACGCTGTATTAAATAATAGAGTTGTAGTAACTGCTTCCCATTGTGTAGATAATTCTGAAAGTATATTCTTAGGTCTTGGGGACTTTAGTGTTAGGGAAGAAAACCATATAGAAGTAACACGAGCTACACAAAAAGAACAGTGGATAAATAATAAAGAAAGAGCTCATGATTTTGCTATTTTGAACTTTAATGACAACTCAAATTTCTATGAAGAGTTCGCTGTAATTACTAGTCCAACAGAAGGTTGCAAATATAGAGTGGTAGCCTACGGTCGAACTGAAGATCCAACAGAAAATTTTATTAAACCTAGAAAAAGTGCAGCTCTTTGTGCAAGAGACATAACATCAAACACATTTATTATTGAAGGGGATGGAACATCGGGGATCTGTTTTGGTGATTCAGGAAGTCCAGTATATTATGAAGGAACAAATAATCTTGTTGGGCAAGTTGTCTCAATAATTTTAGAGGATCCGAATAATACAGAGCCATGTGCTTTTGGTAACACTGCTATTGTAGTTAGAGCAGATGCAAACCAAAATTTAATTAATGAAAATATTCAAACTTTAGATGCAAGCCTTGGAGGAGTTAGTGTAGTTGACGGTTTGACTATTGATGTCGCTGATCAGACAATCTTTGATCAATTAGGCTTATCTCAACTCAATAACTTAAGTAGAGAAGAGCAGCTTAGATATATTCTTTTTGGGGTAGTTGGTCTAATGGCTGTAGTTGTAATAGCACTTGTAGCTACATTGACTAGAAAACCAAAGAAAAAGCAGTGGGAATAGCATCCTCACAGTTGCAAAATTAATTGGCAGGTTTAAAACTTTCTGATATAATTCATGGACTTGATATTACTAGTTTTCATAAATGAAATACGCAATAATTAAAATAGGACCTTTTCAGTATACTGTTGAAGAGGGGAAAGAATATTCAGTTCCAAGATTTGAGGCTGAAGAAGGTAAAAAAATGGACATCTCTGATGTTCTAATGGTTGCTGAAGATAAGAATGTGGCTTTTGGTAAACCAACGCTAGATAAGGCAAAGGTTACTCTTAATATTTTAGAGCAAGCTAAAGGGAAAAAGGTTAGAACAAGTGTTTATAAAGCAAAATCAAGGTATAGAAAAACAACTGGACACAGAAAACTTTTAACTAAGTTTAAAGTAGAAAAGATAAGTAAATAATCAAGAAGTCATATTTTGGCTTTCTGACTTTTAAATTTTTAATTTGAAATTATGGCACATGTCAAATCAGGAGGAAGTGCAAAACGAACAGTAGATGTAGCTGGAAAAAGGCTTGGTGTAAAGAAATTTGGTGGAGAGATGGTAAAAAAAGGAGATATTATCCTAAGACAGAGAGGAACCAAGATGCATCCTGGAAAAAATGTAGGAATGGGAAAAGATCATACTATCTTTGCAAAACAAGATGGTTTTGTTTCTTTTAGAAAAATGACTGGACACAAAAGAGGTAGAAATATAATTGATGTTGTTGAAGAAAAAGAACTAGCTAAGGTTCAAGTCCAGACTGATACTAAAGCTAAAACAGAAAATAAGTAAAAAAAATACAACTTGAAATAAAAATGACTCACCACCAGGTGAGTTTTTAATTGCTATTAAGTACAGATCACTCTAATATATGTTAAATATAAAAAATTTACATGGGAAAGAGAGTGACAATTTCAATATTAATGGTGATGATAGTTGTACTCTTGGGCGTTGGTGGATATGTAACTTATTCTTTATCACAAAGGTCAATACCAGATCAAAGTGTGTCAAATCTTTGTTGTGGGCCGATATCATGTACAGA
>CAYTGI010000017.1:0-7438 GCA_964437465.1 uncultured Candidatus Saccharibacteria bacterium
TATAGTTATAAGAATATTTATATACAGCTTATCTAACTAGCAAAATAAAGTAACAGTAACATGAGGGGTGAGAATTCCATCACAAATCTGTCACCCTGAGCCTGCCTGCCGGTAGGCAGTGCTCTCGAAGGGTACTCGCACCCATGGTTCGAGAACCTCACCATGACATTATGGGTTGAGTTATAAAAAGTACAGGGATAAGAAAAAGTTTAATAATACTTTTTGTGACCAAAAAGTATACAAAAAGTCCTGGGGGCTTAGCAAGTCTAACTTACTCGCATGCTTGACTGCTAAGTCCCCCAGACCCCTACTTCTCGTAAGTTTGTTAGTGCTACTTTAGTAGCTATAAAACTTATAAATACTAGATATGCTAATATCACAAATGCCACTTTGGGATGTAATAGAAAACGAGGAGGAATATGAACCAAGCTTAGACCTTAGGCTTAATCTACAACACTTAGAAGAATCTGTACCGAGAATGCAGGAAGACTATGAAGCTCTAATTAAACTAGCAAGAAAAAGGGCTACAAAGCTGGCCTGTGGTGAAGATATAGATTTACACTCACACTTACATGGATTTCTAAATCTAGCTAGCTCAATCTTAACTTCGATACGACAGTTCTCAAAAACTCCTGTTTCTGTTGTTAAACTATCTGATGCTATTGAATGGTACGAAAGAGCTAAAAGTACTAGAGATATAAACTCAATTCATCAAGAAGTTTTGAAAGTCAGAGAAGAGCTTCAGGTTATTGTAAAAATGGCACTTTCAGAAATTAGTTATATACAGGAACAAATAACTGATTATGAGTACCAATTTGTTGCAATAAAATTTCAACATTTACTCTCGAGTACATGCGGAGTAGCTCAAAAACTCAAGAATGCTTTCAACGCCTTATCTCCAGCGATAAGAAAATATGATCAAATAATTTCTAATTCAAAAATATATAGAGCTTCTATTTCGCCCAATCAAGAAGTTTCTTAACCTCACTACTTGCTGTCTCTACTTTTTTAACATCCGGAGTCTCCATGACAAAGTCCAAATGTTTCAGCTTTGGATGATTTAAGAAAGCTTTTAAAGCTTTTTCACCAATCTCACCTTCTCCTAGATTTTCATGTCTGTCCTTCTTTGAATCAAACTCAGTTTTAGAATCGTTAAAATGAACACACTTTATATTCTCAATTCCTAATACTCTATCCATTTCATCAACTACTCCATCTAAATCATTTTTAATATCATACCCGCTCGCCCACATATGCTGAGTGTCTAAACAGAACATAACTCTATCTGGATCTTTAACTTTGTCTTTTATTGTTGCTAAATCCTCAAACTTTGAACCAATTACTTTTCCAGCTCCAGCTGCAACTTCTAAAAATAATGGTTTTGAGCTCTCTGCATGTTCACATATCCAATCTATTCCGTAAGCTACTCTATCAAATCCTTCTTCTTGTTCTATATCTTTGAAAGATCCTGTATGGAAAACAACACCAGGAGAACCAATAAATTCTGCTAATTCTAAATAGTTAACAACTGAGACTTTAGATAAATGAAACTTTTGTTTATCTGGATTAGATAAATTAATAAGGTAAATCCCATGAATATGGACAGTCTTAACTATCTTAGAAGCTTCAAGAGCATGCTTCATCTTTTGCATTTTCTCTTCCTCAAAAGGTTTTGAATTCCATCTTTGAGGAGGAGTTGCATGAATCATAATTGTATTAATTCCAAGCTCTTCTCCGTTCTTAACTCCATTCTCTAAGCCTCCAGCAACAGAGACAAAACATCCTAGGTTTCTCATCGTTTTATTTAACAAATATTATTTCTTCTTTGACTCAGATTGTAGAACTTTTATCCCTTTCAGTGCATATGCTGAAAAGAATCCTAGACTTGAGAACATTACTGCAACTCCGCTTGCATCAATACCGCTTCGATTATCATAAATAAAGTCTACAACATTCATAAACACTGATATGCTTGATATGAAAAGTAGTATTGAAAAGATAATCATTCCAAAAGTGATAAACAACTTTGTAGAAACACTCCCTCCAACTCCAGAAACTTTTATTGAGTATCTATTTAGCAATACTTTTCCAACTGCAAATACAGCCATTAGTAATACAAGAACTAAACCTTGAACCAAAACTTGAGAATCGGGTTCTTCAAAAAATCTAGATCCAGGAAGAAGGTTAGCAAAAACATAAAAAAGAACTTGAGTTACTCCAATGAAAGTTCCAAAAGATATTAAAAGCAACCAAACATAACTAAAGACTCTAATTGATTGAGCCATCAGCTTTGGCATAAATTCTTCAGCCTTTTTCTTCTCGCCTGTGAAGTAATAAAGTACTAGAGCTATTAGTAAAAGTGCAAAAGGAAATACTGAAAGTATCATTAATGAGCCAATTATATTGAGTAGTGATAATATTGCACCACCAGAACTAGCTCCATACAAGGCCGTTACTGGTAAATCCATAAGAAAATATTAATATATATTGGATTATTATCGTATAAGTAAGATATTAGGTCAAACTACAATCCTAAAGCTTCTCTTAACTTTTCTTCAGCTATATTTGGATTTACCCTTCCTTTACTTAGCCTCATAACTTGTCCAACAAGGAACTTCAATGCATTTGGATTTTTTTCTAAATCATTAACTACTTTTTTATTCTCTTCAATTACCTTCTCTATAAATCCATCGATCTCTGAATCATCTTGAATTTGAACAAGATTTTTTTCCTTAATGATCTTTTCAGCTTCGCCAGCATTTTGTTTTTCTGAAGACTTTAGGATTTCTTCAATTACTTTTTTAGCTATAGCAGCTGTTATCTTTTTATCTTTAACAAGTTCTATTAAATAAATTAGGTCTTTAGAATGCAACTTAATCTCATTAAATTCCAAGTTATTTTTTAAAAGCATTCCTGAAATTTCTGAATTAACCCATTTTGAAATCTCACTATTAATATTCTTAACTTTAGAATTTCTAGATTCATTAACGCATGAATCAAAGTATCTTCCTCTATCTGTATTTTCAATAAACAACTCGGCTTGTTCACCTGTTAAACCTAATTCAATATACCTTTGCTTTCTTTCATGAGGTAACTCAGGCATACTTTTTCGAATGTCTTCAATCTGTTTGGTAGAAATTTTAATTGGAGGTATGTCTGGTTCTGGGAAATATCTATAATCATCTGATGATTCTTTTACTCTTTGGAAAAGAGTCTCTCCAGTCATATCTTTTAAACCTCTTGTGTGATTTCTAATTCTTTCACCTTTTTCTATCAAGTTGCTTTGCCTAACTAATTCAAAATTCATTACCTTCTCTAATACTGAAATTGAGCCAATATTTTTTACCTCAACTTTATAGTTTGGTAGCCCTTTTTCTCCAGCCTTTTTTACCGACATATTCAATTCAAATCTCATCTGACCTTTTTGCATCTCCGCATCAGACGTCCCAGTGTACCTAACAATCTGCCTTAACCTTTTTGCAAACGATAAAACTTCATCTACACTCTCAAAGTCAGGTTCAGTAACCATTTCTATCAAAGGAACTCCAGACTTATTGTAATCAATTAGTGTTTCATTTGTGCCTGAATGCATAGATTTTCCAGTATCTTCCTCAAGGTGAAGCCGTGTGATCCTTATCCTTCTTGAATCATCTCCCACATCAATCTCAACATACCCTTTTTCACCAATTGGCTTATCCAACTGAGAAATTTGATAACCTTTAGGAAGGTCAGGATAAAAATAGTTTTTTCTATCGAAATGAATTTCTTCGTTAATCTCACAATTTAGTGCTAAAGCTAATCTGATAGCTTTCTCAACAGCAAGTTTGTTAGGAACAGGAAGAGCTCCTGGAAGGCCAAAACTTACTGGATCAATATATGTATTTGGCGGTTCATTAAAATAGTCTGCCCTAACTCGAGAAAACATTTTAGTTTTAGTTTTGACTTGAAGATGTATCTCAAGCCCCACTACTGGTTGATATTTCATACAAGAGATTTTACACCGTATTTATTATATAGTCGAAATCTTATCATTGTTAATGTAATATATTAAATATGATAAATTTTCTTAGTGGAAAAAAGGGAACTCAGAAAACTCCTACTATAATTGGAATTACGGGAGATGCTGGCAAAACAATAGTTACTCACCTTATAAAAGATATTCTATTGTTAAACGGATATCGAGTTGGATTTATTTCTTCAGAAGGATCATCCACAGATGGATCACAAGTTGATACTTCTAATAAGGCTAATAAAATTTCTAAAAAAGAATTTAAAAACATTTTAAATGAATCTCAAAAATTGAATACAGATTTTTTTATTGTAGAGATGCCGTATTCTTCAATTAAAAAAAATGTTTATCATAATATAACTATAGATGCAGGTGTAATCACTAATGTTGAAAAGATTGAGGATAACTCAAGGGAACGTCTAAACTTCATAAATTATTTTAACGAAGGAGCTCTACTTGTAGTTTCAGGGAAAAATATTGACTTTGTTAATTGGCTTGAAACTAAAAGTGAGGATATTGAGAATAGTATTTACTGCTACTGGGTAGATACAAAAAATCTTTCGAATAAACAGTTTAAAAAAGAAGGAATTGAATACAGTTATTATAACGAAGCTCAGATTTTTGCTAGTCTTCACGGAAATTATAATTTTGAAAATACTTATCTTGCTTTAAGAGTTTGCGGTAGATATCTACCTCTAAATCAAATCGTTTCATCTTTAAGAAATGTTTCAACTGTTTCAGGGAAATTGGATCTAACTCAGGAAAAACCCTTCTCAATATTTATAGATGAAGCAAAAAATTCTCGTCAACTAGAAGGTTCAATAACTCATATAGCAAGCATAAAAGGTCCTACTCAAAAACTCGTTACTGTTATTGGAGTATCAGATTCATATAAAGATAATTCTTATGAAATCGGTACGATAGTAGCTAGGTATTCAGATATTGTTATTCTTGCACCAGCTGACTCAAATACAACTCAAACCCCTGATTTAAATTCACTAATACATAATGGAGCTGAATCTTTTAGAGGAAGATTAATAGAAAGAATTTATTCAACTGAAGAACTTGAAATGCTCGACAAGAAAAAATTAATGACGAAAATATTTAATACAATGCAGGCAGGAGACGTTCCTGTAATTTCTTTTGATGCTCATAACCATACAGGTAGGTTAGATGCTTTCAAACTAGCTATTATGATTGCAGACAACGATGATATTGTATACATTGCAGGAAAAGGGTCAGAAGAATCAATTACATTCGATAATGTTGAATATGAATGGTCTGATTACGAAGCTTTAAATCTTGTAATGAATTCTTAACTTACTTTATCGATTTTGTACTCAACCTGTCCTACTGGAAGATCAACATGAACTACATCTCCCTTCTTTGAATTTAAAATAGCTTGTCCTATTGGTGAATCAATTGAAATCTTTCCTTCCCTTGGGTCAGCAGCTTCTGTCTCTTCTGAACCGGTGAGAACGATATCTTTTGATTGTTTATTTTTTAAATTTGTAATTTTAACTTTACTTCCAATAGTTACTATACTATTTGAGCTCGAAGCTTTGACTATTTGAACATTCTTAATTAGACTTTCGAGATCAGTTATTCTATTCTCATTCATGTCTTTCTTCTCCATAGCAACTGTATATGCATGGTTTTCGCTTAAATCTCCTAACTCTCTTGCTGCTGAAATCTCTTTAGCTATCTCTTCTCTTTCTATAGTTTTTCTTTGTTCTAATTCTTTAACAAGCTCATCATAAGATGCTTGTGTCATCTGAATAACTTCATCCTCTTGTTGTGATTTTTTTCTTGACACAGTATTTATTTAATAACTAACAAATCGTCAAATGATATCATTTACAGCATATTTGAGCAATCTTTAATTCCTAGTGATAACAAATTCTTTTACTAAATCTCTATTTACCAATTCAATAGATCCAAATTCAGAACTAATAGGCTCTCCTTCAGAATCAGTAATACTTAAACTTCTATCTGCTACAATTACATGATCTAATTCTGTTCTTGCTCCATTTACATTTCCTATGCCTATTGAGTAGTTAATAACTTCATTTTCAGTTGCAAAAAAAGTTTCATCCTCCCATTCAACTTCAAATTCAGTTTCATTAATAATTTCTGCTGAAGCACAAATTAGGTTTCCATCAATATTAACTCTTTGTCTAGCAATTGGAACAATACTTTCGTTTATAATTACAGAGCTTAATCTGATATTATCAGGGAAACAAACTGACACTTCTTGTCTACTTCCAATATTGGGAAAAGTCATCTTAAGAGTATTTTTAATTTTAAGATCATCTGAAATTCTTGTTTCTAGTGATAAGGTAGCATTTGGATATACATCATTTTTAACTACTTTCGGATCTTCTACATATATTGAAGGAATAATAAATGTGTCTTGTTCATCTAAATTAATTAACCCTGCAGCTGAATTGATTCTTTCGTTTATTTCTAGGTCCGATGAATTAAATCTTATTTTCTCTGTCAGAATATTTTGTGCAATGTAATTTTCAAAAGTATTACTATTATTTTTCCAAAGATTAAATGAATTATGAATAATTAAAGCAGAGAGCTCAGCGATAATATTGTGTTTTGATTCCAAACTATCATTGCCAATCTGAGTTTCATTTATCAGGCTTAGAAGATCTCCATCATTAAAATCAGTTCCACCTATAACTATATCTAAATTAGATTCATTTAAGATACTAATATAATCAGAAAATGATTCAATATTTACAACAGCTACTTCGTCAATCTCTGTGTTTAGATTATTACCTAATAGTTCCCTCGCAAATTTTGAAAAATCCTCAAAATTCTCTATTGTTGAAAGATCACCAACCTTAAATTCTTCATTATCAATATATCTAAATCTCCTTACATTAACTCTAGAAAGTAATTCTTCAGTTAAGTCATCGGGGTTAATCTCTAGATCGTCAATACTTCTTACTTGAGCACTTTGAATTCCACCGTTTTGAAAAGTTATAAGTGAAAAAGCTGCAAGGTCACCTCCAACTGGACTTGGTCTAGTATTGTCAGCAATGAAGATTAGATATGTTGTAGGTTCAGCATTTCCTAATAAATCAGGCAACATTAAATAAAGCCCGGTCCTTTCACTCAAATTTTGTAAATCTATTAAATATGTATTCACAGCCCTTAACTCCTCAATAATAAAACCTGGTAAAGAGGGAAGTGTGTTATCTCTAATTGAATTTATAATTCGACTTTGCCTTTCAATCCCTTTTTCATAGAAAATTTCTCTATTCGAAATCTCAGAGATTAAATCTAAATATGATTTTCCTTCATTTGATAATGATAAAAAGCCTTCATTACTCTTTCTTAATGCTGTGTTGTTTTCGAATTCATTGAGATATACTGCATGCCCACCCGATGGATTAACTACCGGCAGTCCACAGC
>CAYTGI010000017.1:7448-14161 GCA_964437465.1 uncultured Candidatus Saccharibacteria bacterium
TTATATGGCATTAGAGCATATGATATATCTTTTAAACTCTCTGAATATTCTTCATAATATTCAATAAAAGTGTCAATTTTATCTATTTCATCACTATATGAGACAAAGTCTGCAGGAATCCTTAAAGTTAATAATGATTCTCGGATGTTTTCTAAACTAAATTGAAGTTCATCTATTGAGGAATTTACATCATCAAAATTACTATTTTCTAATGCAATCTTTGACTCTTCATACTGAGAGAGCACGGTGATTGAATTTCTTACGATAAATAATAATGGAGAGAATAGAATAAAATAAAGCACTGTAAAAATAATGAAGAAAACAATAAAAACTCCAAACTCAACTGGTGACATTTTCTTCAAAAAGCCAAAAGTTCCAGCTAGCCCCTTAAAAAATGCCCAAAATAGATCTCTCATTTTTTCTGGCAATCTCTTCTCTCTTTTGTTTTTTTGCCTTTTAATTTCTTTAGAAGCTAATTTGATCTTCTCCTTTCTCAACTTTTCTTCTCTTTCCTGTTTGGAAGCTAATCTAAGTTTTGTAGAGGATGGTGAGTTACCTGCTAGACTAAGAAAACTTTTTAGCTGACCTATATCTTCAGCTTCCTCAATCCGATCAACATTCTTTTCTATAAGATGAATCTTTGCTGAGGCCAATGATTGAGTAACAGCTCTTTCAAAAGAGATCCTAGGCATCCAGCCTATTCTAGATAAATTCGGTGCAGGCTTATAAATTCTTAAAGGAGGAGTTAATGATTCTGCTTCAATAAATTTAATTTCACCAGCATTTTCTTCTAACTCTTGAACTTTATATGCAATAGACAGATGACTATATGTATTTTCATAGCACACTGAAAAAACCGAGCCTGCTGTTTCCTTTGAAAACTGTGCTTTAATTAAGGCGTATGCAGCGTCTAGAGTATGAACAAACCATTCATTTTCTAGGCCATCATTTTTCAATAAAAGATCCTCCTCTTCTAAAGCACTTATCAATAAATCTATAAATACAGACTTGTGATTAAAATCCATACCATCTCCAATTATTTCACCTAACCTAACTATTCGAGTATTTAGCCCAGCTTTTTCGTTGTACTCCATAACAAGCCCTTCCGAATACCTTTGCATTTCCATATTTGTGTATGTTTGGGTATAGGACCTAGACATACTCATTTTGTATGCTGCATCATCATTAGCGTACAGAACTTGGTTAGCCTTAATTGAAGTTGTTAATAGAAATCTTGCCTCAAATTTCGACGCTAATGAAAGCGCCGCATCTAAATAATTTGAAATTGTCAGGAAATCTCCTGTAGATATTTCATCTCTAAAGTCTATGCTTTCATGATTGAAATAGAAAACATAATCAAGCCTTCTAATATCTTCTTCCAAATGAGGAATTGATGTATAGTCCAAAAGGCTAAGCATTGCTTTATCATCAAACCCTTGGAATTTTGAAACATTATCGTTAGTAATATTATCAATTATTACAACATATCCACCTTGTTTTATAAGCGAATCTGCTATTTCAACACCCAGCTTGTTTGCTCCTCCTATAATTACAGATGTAGGATATTTAATAGTATTTTTTAATTGAAACTTCTTTGGAATCATTATTCTACTTCTACTGGTTGAACCATTAGTTGTACTTCAACATTAATAATAAAATCTTTTAGTGTATCTCTTGCGCTCTGATCTTCCGGTAAAATTGTAAACTCCAGCTCCTCGTATCCAGTCTTATTTATTCGGACAGTGTGTTGACTATTTAAATCAATGGATCTTGTAAACTCATTTCCATCAACAGCAAAAGGACTCCCATCAAAATTCAGCTGATAATCGTTTAAATTTGTCCTTATTCTTAAATTATACTCCTCATTGTTCCTCTCAGTAGCTGTAATAAAAGTTCCCTCAGAAAATTCTTCTTCAGGCCCTATTCCAAGTGAAATTACTGTATTAACTCCTTCAACAAAAGTTATAATATCTCTATATTGCCAGTAGGCTCCTTCTACTTCAGATTTCCGAATTATTGTTATTGCTTTCTCTCCAGGTGTTAGTCCATCAATAAACAATGGTCCATTCTCTGCTGAGGCAGATCCTTCCTGCAGTACATCATCAATATAAACTTCAAGATCCCCTAGTAATGAATATACTTCAAGTCCTGAAATTGGTTCTGGTTTTTCAACATTGAATAAACTAGAAATATCAATATCTAATTGAAACCACGGAGACCAAAGGCCCAAGAGCCCGCACATTAATAATAAAATGATCAATCTTAAAAAAGTTTTCATTATTCAATTTTAGCTAATATGTACATTCTACAATAAGAAGTTATAAGTTATAAGTCATAAGCTCCAAGTTTTAAGTACTAAGCTAAAAAATGGTCATATTTTCATTAATGAACAAAATTGTTTGGCATTTGTTTAGTTGTGCTTTAGAATTTGTTTAGTATTTTGAATTTAATCATTATGAAAGTAAATCCAGGGAGAGAATTTGTTTCAGAAGTTAATGGCCAAAAGTATGCTCGTATTCCAGTTGAAACTCATTTCATTGAAGTTGGTGAAAATATGGAAGACATTTTGGATAAATATGCCAAGCCAGAACTAAAAGACGGTGATGTGCTAGCGATCTCATGTAAAATTATTAGCATAACAAATGATCATCTTTTAGTTCACAAGGATGATGTAAAAATTTCTCTTCTTGCGAGATTAATAGTCAAATTTGTAAAAAAATGGCCAAACGATATTGGATATTCAAACTCTAGAAAAATGCAAGTGGCAATTAATAGAGCTGGCTATCCAAGAATGATAGTAGCTATCTTTGGAGGACTATTTATGAAACTTTTAGGAAAACCCGGATACTTTTACAAAATTGCAGGAAATCAGATTAACGCGATTGATGGATTTACAATCGGCTATACAAGTAAACCAATATTTGAGAATTATGCATTTCTACCCCCAAGACCATCTGAAGCTATAGCTATGTGTAATGATTTTTCAAAAAGATATGAGGTACCGGTTGCAATTATGGATGGGAATAATATTGAAAATAATGTAATCGGCATGAGTGATTCTCTATCAAAAATGTACTCTGAAGAAGAATGGAAAGAGATAATGAAAGGAAATCCTCAAGGACAAGAAGATGACGGGAACAATACCCCTCTTATAATTGTCAGAAAAGTTGATAATTAATCTCTTCAGAGATAATATTTCTATGTTACTTCTTAAAAAATCTTAATGAAGATTAAAAATATTCATGCACGGCAGATCATAGACTCAAGAGCAAATCCTACAGTTGAAGTTGATGTTACTTTAGATGATGGATCTTTTGGACGGGCTGCTGTTCCAAGTGGAGCTTCAACCGGAGTCCACGAAGCTCTAGAACTTAGGGATGGAGATAATAGTAAATTTTTAGGCAAAGGAGTCTTAAAAGCTGTTGAAAACGTAAAGTCATTAAATGAAAAAGTTGGAACAGAAGTGTTTAATTCACAGGAAGATCTTGATCACTTTTTATTAGATGTTGATGGGACTGAAAATAAATCAAATCTAGGTGCAAACGCCATTTTAGGAGTTTCTTTAGCCTACGCGCACGCAGAAGCAGCTAGTAAGAATATTCCTTTATTCAAACATATTCATGAGATTTATGGAGGTGAAATGAAACTTCCTAGACCAATGTTTAATATCATGAACGGTGGAAAACATGCTGATTGGTCAACTGATATTCAAGAATTTATGGTTATTATTGAAGGGAAATCATATGAAGAACAGTTAAGAGCAAGCGCTGAAATTTTTCTACACCTTGGAAAAGTTTTAAAAGAAGGTGGAATGAATACAAATATTGGAAATGAAGGAGGATTTGCTCCGGGGTTTAAAACAAACGAAGAAGCACTTTCAACAATTTCAAAAGCAATTGAAAATGCAGGTTATAAATTAGGTGAAGAAGTATTTTTTGGATTAGATGTAGCAGCAAGCGAATTCTATAATCAGGACAATGATACTTACACTTTGAAAACTGAGGATAGAGAGTTAAGTAAAGATGAGTGGTATGAAACACTAAAATCATGGTTAGGTAAGTATCCATTTCTAAGTATTGAAGACCCTTTTTCTGAAGATGATTGGGGCATGTGGAGTAAATTCACAGCTGAATTTGGTAATGATTACCAAATTGTAGGGGATGATCTTTTAGTAACTAATGTAAATAGAATTGAGAAAGGGATTGAAGATAAAGCTTGCAATTCATTGTTAGTTAAAGTTAACCAGATAGGATCATTAACTGAAACTTTCAACGCAATGAAGAAATCTGAAGAAGCAGGCTGGACAAATGTTGTTTCTCATAGAAGTGGAGAGACAGAAGATGTAACAATTTCACATATCGCTGTAGGAACTGGAGCAGGACAAATTAAGACTGGTGCTCCAAGTCGAGGAGAAAGAACAGCTAAATATAATGAGTTATTGAGAATTGGAGAACAGTTGTAGAAAAGTACTTTAGTACCTGGGTACCTTTGTACCTAGGTACTTCTTTCATCCTTCAGCTTTATTGTCTTTCTCGCCATTCTTAAAAGAGGTGCTTCTGTTGTTAACTCTTCAACTACATTAATATCTACCCATTTCATATCATTGATTTCCTCAACTTGTTGAATACCTTCAGCTTCTGGATCAACAATAATCAAATATCTTAAATCATAGTGAAGATGAGGTTCAACATTTCTTTTCTCATCAAATGGAAGTTGGTGTACATCAACATCAAAAAGTATAATTTGATCTTCAACAGGAGTATACCCAGTCTCCTCTTGAACTTCTCTTTTCGTAACTTCAACTGTATCTGGATCTCCATCCGAATGCCCTCCAGGCTGGAGCCATTTATCTAACTTTTTATGATGAATTAAAAGTACTTTTGAAAAATCAGGAGAAACAACCCATGCACTTCCAGTAATATGCCCTGGTAAAAAAGTATTATCAAAAATATTTCCTTCCATTTCCAGGAGCTCAATTACTTTTTCAACTGATTCAGCTTCAGAATCTTCTAGTCTAGCTTTGGAGTATTCTAATAAAGCTTCTCTCAGTTCTGTTTTTCTAGTTTCTATTTGATCAAATTTTTCCATAGAATTTATTTCAAAATGATCAAACTCTCCCCTTCCATCTCTTTAGGTTTCTCAATACCCATTAAATCAAGCACCGTTGGAGCAATGTCTTTTAGGCTTTCTTTTCTGTCTAGCTTACAGTCAATGTCTGAGACTAAAATAAAAGGCACAGGATTGACTGTATGCTGAGTATGAGGTTGTTCCGAAATATAGTCCCACATCTGGTCTGAGTTTCCATGATCAGCAGTTACAATCATTACATACTCATCTAACTTACTTTCAATTGATTCATAGATTTTCCCTAAACAATAGTCTACTGATTCAGCAGCGATTACTGCTGCCTCGTAATTTCCAGTATGCCCAACCATGTCTGTATTAGGATAATTAACAACAATAAAGTCATAGCTTCGATCTTCGATATCCTTGACTATTTTATCTGTAAGTTCAAAAGCCTTCATTGAAGGCTCATAGTTATAGTAAGGCTTTACAAACCTATTTGACTGAATTAAAGTCCAATGTTCTTTTGGCATCTCCTCTTCCTTTCCAGCGTTCATAAAGTATGTAAGATGAGGATATTTCTCGGTTTCAGTTATATGTAATTGAGTCTTTCCAGCTCGAGAAATTGCACTAGCTAAAGTTTCGTTAATCTCGTCCCTTGGAAATGCGACATGAACATTACTAAACTCTTCAGATATCTCTATAAAAGAAGTTAAATAGTTATCTTTAGAGCTTTTTCCTAATGCTTTTTTTATAAGCTGGTACATTCTATCTGTTCGAAAATGGAAGAAAATTATTGAATCATTTTTATTAATTAATCCGTTTTCATCAATTAAATGCTGCTCGAAAAATTCATCTGTTGTATTGTGATGGTAATTATCATTTATAACTGTCTCATAACTTTTGTACTTTCCCCCTTCTCCATCAAAAATTAAATCTACGGCTTTGTCAGTTCTTTCCCAATCCCTATCTCTATCAAGATAGAATCTTCCTTGAACTGTAGAAATAGACGCTTCTTCAAAATCGTGATCGCTTAAAGCCTCCTGAATATCATCAAGATATTTTTTAGCTGATTTAGGAGGTGTATCTCTTCCATCTGTAAAAGCATGAATATGAACCTTCTTTACTCCCTGTTCTGAAGCCAGATCAATCAAAGCTAGAATATGATGAATTGAAGAGTGCACATTTCCATCTGAAACTATTCCTACTAATTGCAAAGCAGAATTGTTATGAATTGCATGTTTACATGCTTTAACAAGAACTTCATTATCAAAAAAACTTTCATCGTCAATTGCATCTGATATTTTAGGCAGATCTTGTTTAACTACTTGACCAGTGCCGATTACTAAGTGGTTAATTTCACTCGTCCCGAATTGCCCTTCTGGGAGCCCAACCGCTTCACCAGAACTTTTTAAACGATCATTTGGATAATCCCGAACTAATTTATCAAAATTAGGAGTCTTAGCATTTTCTATTGCATTAAACTTATCCGGTTCTCCAAGCCCCCATCCATCAAGGATTACAAGAATTACTTTTTTATTAAATCTCATAATTATTTTTTAAACAAAATAATTATATACCATGATTGAAAATTTTGAATTTTAGTATATATTATCTCTACCTTTATTTATTAAATATTAAATTTAAAA
>CAYTGI010000017.1:14171-22265 GCA_964437465.1 uncultured Candidatus Saccharibacteria bacterium
AAGTGACAGCTGAGGAATTAGCAATGATTATCGATACGAACTATTCTGATATTCCCGAAAATGTAAGAACTTATCTTTTAAGCTTTGATGATGCTCAAAAAGCATATGATATTTTATCCTATTGCAATGGTGAGTTTGATGAGCTTTCTAGGGAGATTTCACACGCCGAAGCAACTAGATCTAACGAGCAAGATTATGAAGAGTCTTAGCATTAAATAACTATAATCTCGAATCCTTTGTCAGTATAGTAAGTATATTTTGCAAGTAATAAGCGAAGCTGTTCCATATAGACTTCACTATCTTTGTAAGGAATTTCTTCAATATTAGTTGAATCATCCTCAAAGGGCTCAAAATTATGGGTAAATTTTGAATCAATAGTTACTGTACCTAATTCAGATTGACCAACAGGAATCTCAACCTTTACATCAAAACTTATGAATCCAGACTCATGTTTGTATGCGTATCTATCACTAAGAATTTCCGAGTCTCCCTCAACTCTATCTCCATATTCATCAATTAAATATTCTTGGTAATCTTCTTGATCATAATCTTGAATAACTAATTTTCTCATTGCTCTTTGATTTACTTTCACTAATTGTTGTACATCTACAATTTCAGCCGCTTTTGCAGATATTATTTGAATAGCTCTTGCCATCCTAGTTTTTTTCCTAACATATTGCATTAATTCAAATCTCTCATATTCGGACTCTAAATCTTCATCGTCATCAATTACAAGCCTTTTCAATGATTCAAAATGCATATCATCAACATATGCTACATCCCTTTTACCTATACCTAAAGCCAAACTCATGTTCTTAGGTTCTAGGCCTTTAGATATTCCAATTGCAATAACTTTCCGTAATTCTTCTATTTTAGAAATTTCATCTTCTCCAGTGATTGCTTCTAAAGCTACTTTATAAAACGGAGTTACGTAAGCCCTCATTCTTTTTACTACAGAATCACTTACATCTAAACCAGCAAAAACTCTTCCGTAAACATCAGAAAATATCTCATGGTACAAATAATTTATGGGCTTTTCTGGTCTCATTTTTTTAAGATCCAAACCCTTAGAGTTTTTGCTTAATTCTCTATGAGCTCTCTCGTGGGAAAGTGTTTCTAAAAATGCTGAGGCATATCCCCTATGCTCTAAAATTTCTAAAATATATGAACTTATTAAATCTCGTTCCTCATCTATTTCTAATGCATCTACTCCATATTGATACCTTCCAACTTCCTTAACTCCTTGAGCTCTGTACCTGTTTGATAAAACACTTGCTACTCTTTTAAATCTAACTTCCGGAGTTGAGTTTCTTTTTAAAAAGGAGAATGGCCCTTCCACTTCATTAGCAAACAGACCAGAATCTTCCACACCTTTAATTAACCTTGATTTTCCTGGGATAAATGAACTTTCAACAGCATCTCTAATCAGTTCTTTTCGAATATCATCATTTCTATAATCCCCTTCAATTATCTGATAGATTAGTCCGTTTATCCTTAGAATATTTTCATCATCATACCTATACCTTCCATATTCTCTGTCTAATGATTCAGCTAAACTTCTTAATTCTTCGTTTGATAAATCGTTAAGATCTTGTGAGTATAAAAATTCATAATCAAGATCTTCATAATCGATTAAGTCAGAACTATTCTCAGAATACATTTTATTCAACATCTATCACCTCAAAAAGATTAGGGAAATATCCTTGCTCCCCTATAGGTGTTTTTCCAATGAATAAAACTTTTTGACCTGATTCTACTATTCCATGCTCTTTAGCCATATTCATAATCATTTCTACAGCATTATCTCGGTTATAGTCTCCTGAACCGTGTTCAATCCCATCAAAGACATGTGCAGTTACAATATTTTTAGTTAATAAAGCAGTTCTTTTATAGAAGTCACTACTTGTAAACAGGTGGATTGGCTGGCTAATCATATGTCTTGAAAGAAGTCTTGCAGTTGTTCCAGTTTTAGATACAACAACAACTGAATCTATCTCATCCTCCATTTCTATACAAACATCAGCAGCCGCTTTCGTTAAAGCGTCAGCAGTTGTTGAACCATGCGCTCTAGAATCTATCACATAAGGGCAATAAGCATCTTCAGCAATTATTGAAGTACTAGCTAAAAATTTAACTGCTTCTACTGGATAACTTCCAGCAGAACTTTCCCCAGAAAGCATTACTGCATCTGATCCTAGCAAAACTGCAGTAGCTACATCTGAAGCTTCAGCTCTAGTTGGTCTAGGATTATCGTTCATAGATTCAAGCATTTGTGTTGCAGTTATTACTGGTTTTCCCGCCTCATTACATCTTTCAGTTAAAAATCTCTGAACATGAGGTACTGATTCCAATCCAAGCTCTACTCCAAGCCCTCCTCTAGCAATCATTACCCCATCTACAATCTCCAAAATCTCCTCAATATTCTCTACTCCCTCTTGATCTTCAATTTTAGCAATAATTTTCATTTTCCCTTCACCTCCATTCTCATCTATAAAATCTTTAATCGTTTGTGCAGCCTCAGCAGAATTAATGAAAGATGGTGATACAAAATCCCAACCAGTATTAATTGCATGTTTTAGATTCTCTTGGTCTTTTAGAGTCAAGACCTCTGATGAATATTCTGCTCCTGGAAGATTTAAAGCTTTTCCAGGTTTTAGTGTTTCTCCGTAAACAACTTTACAATGCATTTTATCTCCCTCAACTCTATCTAACACCAACTCTACATCTCCATCACCTATAACTATTCTTTGTCCTGGTTCTAGGTAAGTATATACATTTTCATAATTCGATGGGTAAATCTCATCTTGCTCGGTATTTCCGATAACTATTTCATCACCAGGCTTAATCTGTTTTGGATCTCCAAATTTATTCATTCTAATCTCAGGTCCTTTTACATCAACCATTAAAGAGACATCATCTGAAACATCTCTAACTAGTTTCTTTACCTTATCTAACTCGTCAGGATTTGCAAATGCACCATTTACCCTTGCACAATTCATACCCGATTCAATCATCTGTCTCATAACTTCTGGATCCCAAGAAGATGGTCCAATAGTACATACAATTTTTGTTTTCTTACCTGCCATGTGAAAAATTTAATAAGTTAATTTACCCAATCCATAATATCACTTAAGTAGTAATGTATGAATGTTCTATTTATATTTTTTCTTCATAACTTTTTTGAAAGAATAAAAATTGGTTTTCTAATTTTTCTATAAAAAAGGTACTAAACAAATTTAGAGTTGCATTGTATAATGCACTCGCAAAGCGAATTAGTTTTCCATTTGTGAAGGATAAAAAAGAAAATAAAAAGAATGAAGAATTGATGGATAGGCTTTCTAGGAAAACAGTTATCATTGTAATAACTTTTCTTTTGGTATTCGGTATCCCTGCTGTTTTAGCTGCATTAATTGGTAACACAATAGATGAAAGATTAGGTATCAAACCTTTTGGCTCACTTGCGCTTTTAGCTGTCTCGTACGTTATTGGGTGGAGCTTTGCTATAAAAACTTATAAAGATTTCCGAAAAGAAGCAAAAGTAGATATTAAAAAAGATAAAGATGAATAATATTTTTAGTGTTGATTCAGGGTTACCAAGTGTTCCACCAGATATTCTTTTTTATATCGGTAACTTTCCAATTTCAAACTCATTACTTGCTGGATTTTTAATGACATTACTTATTGCAATATTTCTAGTCTTTGTTGTTATAAATACAAAAGAAGGAGGAACTCCCTCAAAATTCCAAATATTAATGGAAACTATTTACTCAACCTTTCTAGATTTTACTGAGAAAATAGTTGGCAATAAAACAGTCGCAAAAACTATCCTACCAATAATTGGAGCATTATTTATTTATATTGGAATATCTAATGTTTTAACAATAGTTCCAGGGATAGATTCTCTAACCTATAATCTAAATGGCCAGACTGTTCCTTTGTTTAGAACACATACTAGTGATATTAATACAACATTTGGAATTGCGGCAGCGATGATTATTTGGACTCAGATTTATAGTATTCAAAAGACTAGTTTGTTAGCTCATATAAATAAGTACTTTAAAGTTTGGGGAATTATTCAAGGATTTAAAAAAGGGGGTGGAAATGGATTCATTGCTATTATTGAGTTTTTTGTTGGTTTACTAGACGTAATTTCTGAATTTGCGAAATCAATATCGCTATCATTGCGATTATTTGGGAACATGTTTGCAGGATTAATGTTAAGTGGTATTATCTTGGGGGCATTAGCCATCCTAGCACCTATACCATTAATACTATTTAGTTTATTTTCTGGAGTTCTTCAGGCTTTAGTCTTTGGAGCGTTAACGGCATCTTACTTTAGTACTGCTGTTGAAGAAAATAACGAAGATAAATTTTAATTATTATTTTTTTATAAATGGACGCAGAAGCAGCAACAGCAATAGCAAAAGGATTGATGATTTTATCAATGCTTGGACCAGCACTCGGAGAAGCTTTAGTTATCTCTAGTGCTTTTAATGCTATTGGACGAAATCCTAAACTAGAAGAAACAATCTTCAGTAAGGTAATTATTGCTGTGGCTCTAGTTGAGTCAACAGCTATTTATGCATTCGTTGCATTCTTCTTAGCTTAAGAAGTAAAGTAGTTATTATTTTAGATTAATGGATCAAGTAGTTGAGAATTTAGGAATTGATTTACGATTGATGCTTTTTAGTACAATCAATTTTCTTGCGGTTCTTGTTTTACTAAATAAATTTTTGTTTGGAAGAATTAGAAAGTTTTTAGAATCGAGACAAGAAGAGATAGAAGAAAGTATTAAGAATGCAAAAGAAATAGAAGAAGCGTTAGCAAAAGCTAATGAAGAAAGGGATGAGATCATCCGAAAAGCAAGTTCAAAAGCGAATAAAATAGTCTCAGACGCTACAGATCAAGCTGGTTTGATTGTTTCTGAAGCTAAGGATAAAGCTCAGTCTGAAGCTGATGAGATTGAAGCTAAAGCAAAGAGGAAAATTGAGCTTGAAAGGAATGAGATGATTAGCGAGTTAAAACAAAGAACTGCTGACCTTGCTATTATTGCAACTGAAAAGATTTTAGATAAAGAATTGGATGAAGAAACTGATAAGAAACTTATCGAAAAATATCTAGATAAATTAGACTAAAATGAAAAAGATTGGAAAAATTGGCTCAGAAAAAATAGTAGAAGTTCGTACAGCTCATGAACTAGAAGATAAAAATATCCTTAAACGAATTGAGAAAAGACTCGGTCAAGAATCTGAGGTTAGATTAATTGTAGATGAAGAAATGAAAGGCGGGATTTATATAAAAGACCTTTACCAGAATAAACAACTAGATGGTTCCGTTGGAAGACAACTTGAACTTCTTAGAGAGGAAATTATTAAATAAGTTTTAAAAATCATAATTATGGCTGATGTAAAAGAAGATGCAAAAAAAATTACAGAAGAAATTGAAAAAGAAATTAAGTCTGTAAATACTGAGATAGACGTTGAAGAAGTTGGGACAGTACTAGAGGTAAAAGATGGAATTGCCAAACTTAAAGGTCTTGATAAGTGTCAGTCACAAGAGATGCTTGAATTTTCTCACGGAATAAAAGGTCTTGCGCTAAATCTTGAAGAAGATACAGTAGGAGCAATCATCTTGGGAGATTTCACAAAAATTAAAGCTGGCGATACAGTTCATAGAACTGGCCAAATTATGTCTATTCCAGTGGGGGAAGAAATGATTGGACGAGTAATTAACGCAATCGGAGAAGAAATTGATGGTGAAGGAGACATTAAAACTTCAGAGGAAAGACAGATCGAAAAAATAGCTCCTGGAGTTATGACTAGAGAGCCAGTAAAGAAACCACTTCAAACTGGAATTAAAGCAATTGATGCATTGATTCCAATTGGAAGAGGTCAAAGAGAATTAATTATTGGTGATAGACAAACTGGAAAAACAGCTATTGCTGTAGATACAATTCTTAACCAAGCAGATCAAAATATCAAGTGTATTTATGTTGCTGTTGGTCAAAAGGAATCTAAAGTTGCAAGACTTGTAAACATTCTTAGAGAAGCAGGTGCGATGAAGTACACTACAGTAGTTTCAGCTAGCGCTTCGGATCCAGCGCCAATGCTTTACCTTGCACCATATGCTGGAGTAACTCTAGCAGAATATTTTGCTGAAAAAGGTGAAGATGTTCTAATTATTTACGATGATCTTTCTAAACAAGCTGCTGCTTATAGAGAAATGTCTTTACTTTTAAGAAGACCACCAGGACGAGAAGCTTATCCAGGAGACGTGTTCTATCTACACTCAAGATTACTCGAACGAGCATGTAACTTGAATGATAAGTATGGAGGAGGCTCAATTACAGCTCTACCTATTATCGAAACACAAGCTGGAGATATTTCAGCATATGTTCCAACAAATGTAATTTCTATTACTGATGGACAGATTTTCTTAGAATCAAATCTTTTCTACAAAGGTCAAAGACCTGCTGTAAATGTTGGACTGTCAGTTTCTAGAGTTGGAAGCTCGGCTCAAATTAAACCAATGAAAAAAGTTGCTGGAAAGATGAAACTTGAACATGCGCAATTTAGAGAACTAGAAGCATTTGCTCAATTTAGTAGTGATTTAGATCCAGAAACGAAGAAAAGAATTGATAGAGGAAGAAGAGTCAATGAAATTTTAAAACAAAATCAATACAAACCGTTGAAAGTTGCTGAACAAGTTGTTTCAATATATGCACTTAATGCAGGATTTTTTGATGATGTAGAAATAGAAGATGTTTCAAGAATTGAAGGTGAGTTAATAGATTTCATGAATAATCTTCATAAGAAGACTCTAGAAAAATTAGCAGATGGAGATTGGGAAGACGAGACAATTAAAGAATTAGATGAAGCAATTAATGCATTTGAGAAATAGCTATGAGCAATTAGCTCTTAGCTTTTAGAAATTCCCACAATAAATTATTTATTAGTGGGTATAAATGCAAGATTACAGGAAAATAAAGACTTGGAAAAAAGCGCATATTTTTACATTAAAAATTTACAGAATTAGTTCGAACTTTCCTAAGGACGAAAAGTTTGGAATTGTTTCGTAGATAAGAAGATCATCTAGCTCTATTTGTGCAAACATAGTTGAAGGAGCAAATAGACGAAGTAATAAAGAATTTATCTCATTCTTAACAATATCATTTAGTTCAGCGTCGGAGGTAAGATACTTTTTGGAACTATCAAAGGATCTAAAATATATTGAAGAATCTTTATGGAAAGAACTTGATAATTCTGTAAACGAAATACAGAAAATGATTAGTGGTTTAATTAATAAAATAAAACTAACAACTAATAGCTAATTACTAAAAACTAATGGCTATAAACACTAAAGAAATAAAAAAAAGAATTGGGTCTGTAAAGAACACTAAGAAGATCACCAAAGCAATGGAGATGATTGCTGCAGTAAAGATGAGAAAAGCCGTTCAAGCAGCTGTAAACACAAGAGACTACGCTACTCTAGCCCATAATATTCTTAGAAATCTAAGCGACAAGGAACTTAATCATGATTTATCAAGAAATATTCCAATAGAAGAATACGATATAAATTTTCAAAATAGATTTAAAGCTGATAAACCTATAGAAACAGGAAAACATCTCCTAATCTTAATTACATCAAATAGAGGTTTATGCGGAAGTTATAATGCAAAAGTGATGAAACAAGCATATGAATTTATTCAAGATAAGGAAGAAACATTCGATGTCTTAGCAATCGGATCTAAAGCTGCACTTTTCGCAAAAAGAAACAATCTTGGTTTAGTCGGGCTTTATGATTCAATTAGTGATACTCCAACTTACGAAGAGTTATTACCTATCTCAAAAGAAATACAGAATCTTTTCACTGATGGGATTTACGATAATGTGACACTTTTCTTTACAAATTATATCTCTGGTCTAAAACAAGAAGTTATTGAAAGACATTTACTTCCTATCTCAAAAGAGTCAGTTGGGAATGTAATTACGGAAATTGGTGATGAAAGAACAGCAAAAGAACACGATACTACTAAATTTGATTCGATAGTTATCTCTGAATATGAATTTGAACCAGAAAGAGAGTTAGTGTTGA
>CAYTGI010000017.1:22275-23748 GCA_964437465.1 uncultured Candidatus Saccharibacteria bacterium
ACTACCTACTTCCAATGTTAATCGATGTTTTAATCTATCAAGCTGTTTTAGAATCTTCGGCAAGTGAACATTCAAGTAGAATGATCGCAATGAAGAATGCAACTGATTCAGCTAATGACATGATTGATGATTTAACTTTAACTTATAATAAAGGTAGGCAAGCGGCAATCACTCAAGAGATTAGTGAGATAGTTGGAGGAGCTGCAGGATTAGAGTAATTAACAAATTAGTTTTTAATTTATTAAAAATGGCGGATAATAGTGATGATTTAGAAATAGAGGTTGACTATCTTGGTTATGATGGAGATCCACAATTGCAATATAATATTTCAGAAGACGAAATGCCTCGAGATACATTTGACCGTTTACAAAGTGAGGCTGCTCAAAAAGGAGATCAAACTTTATGGGAAGATTCTAGAAAAACATGGGCTGGTCACTGGACTTTTCAAAAATTCAATAATACAAATCCAAATTTTGATCCGGAAGCATTTGAATTGTTTTTTTTAGAACAGGTTGAACTTGGAAATATAAATGATAATTTAAGAGAAATTCTTAAAGGAAAATATATTGAACTATTTGGACCTACTGAGTCTTAAAACTTAATACTTATAACTTAAAACTTACTTATGAATAAAGGAAAAATAACAAAAATAATAGGAGTTGTTGTTGATGCCAGATTTGAAGAAACACTTCCAGAAATTTACAATGCATTAGAAGTTAAATCAGGAGATGAAACGCTTGTTTTAGAAGTTCAACAACATATAGGAAATAATCAAGTTCGAGCAGTTGCTATGGGATCTACTGATGGGATTTCTAGAGGAGATGAGATAAAAGATACTGGAGCTCCAATCTCAGTACCAGTTGGAATGGAAGTTCTTGGTCGAATGTTCGATGTAGTCGGAAACGCAATTGATGAAAAAGAGAAAGTTAAGACGGAAGAAAAATGGCCAATTCATAGAAAAGCACCAAGCTTTAAGCAACAATCCCAAAAAACAGAAATGTTAGAAACTGGAATTAAGGTAATCGATCTAATCTGCCCTTTTCTTAAAGGAGGTAAGGTTGGATTATTTGGAGGAGCTGGAGTTGGAAAAACAGTTATTATTCAAGAGTTAATTAGTAATATTGCTAGAGAACACGGAGGATATTCAATGTTTGCAGGCGTAGGAGAGCGAACAAGAGAGGGAAACGATCTTTATGGAGAAATGAAAGAATCTGGAGTTTTGGATAAGACTGCCTTAGTTTTTGGACAAATGAATGAACCTCCTGGAGCGAGAGCAAGAGTTGCGCTAACTGCCTTAACGATGGCTGAATATTTTAGAGATAAAGAAGGAAGAGATCTTTTATTATTTATAGATAATATTTTTAGATTTACTCAAGCTGGATCTGAGATGTCTGCTCTACTTGGACGAATGCCATCTGCAGTTGGTTATCAGCCAACACTAGCTACGGAAATGGGTACTTTACAAGAAAGAAT
>CAYTGI010000018.1:0-23548 GCA_964437465.1 uncultured Candidatus Saccharibacteria bacterium
GAAGATTTTTAGGAACAGCCCAACTTTTTAAAACTCCTTCAACTTCTATTCTAAAATCATAATGAAGATTAGTAGCATCGTGCTTTTGAATTACGAACCTAAGTTTTTTTCCACTTTCTTCAACTTTACCTTTAGGTTCGTTTGTACTTCTGAAATCTCGTTTTGTATTATATTTCTTAAGTTTTGACATTCATCTCTTCTAAACTCTTCTTTAGCTGCTCCATTAGATCTTCTGTATTAAAATCTTTCTTCTCAAGCTTTTTAACTTTAACTGTTTTACCTTTACTTTTTGCTTTAATAATTTTTTGAAGTCCTTTTATATAATCATCTTCAAAATCAGAAATATTGAATTCATCACTCATGGACTCAATTAAAGTTTCTGCCATCTTTAATTCTTTATCGGAGATATCGGCTTTCTTTGGAATTTCTAAAGAGTCACTTTCCCTAACTTCATCCTCATATCTTAATTGATTAAGAATAAGCATATTTCCTTCAGGTTTAATAATACAAAGATTTTCTCTATTTCTAAGAATAAATTCTGCTACTCCAACCTTCTTTGACTTCTTTAATGCTTTAACTAAAAGAGCGTATGTTTTTTTAGCTCCTTTTCCAGGTTCAACATAGTAAGGTTTTTCAAAATAGATTGGATCAATCTCAGATTCTTTAACAAAAGAAGTTATCTCAATATTTTCACTTTTCTCTAAATCAACCTTTTCAAAGTCCTCGTCTTCCAAAACAACATAATCTCCTTTCTTAAATTCAAATCCTTTTACAACATCTTTCCAAGGAACCTCCTTTCCTGTTTTTGTATCGATACGAGCATATCTTATCTTTGAGAGATTTTTCTTACTAAGCATGTCTAAATCAAGTTGTACTGATTTAGTTGCGCTGTAAAGATTTATTGGGATATATATAAGTCCGAAGGTAATTCCTCCACTCCAAATTGGTCTCATAAAAATGATCTAACTAAGATCATTTTACATGAATAGAAGTAAAGAGGATATTTAGTTATCTCGATGCCTCTTTCTCAAGAAGCTAGGAACATTCTCTAACTCATCATCATCAAGGTTGTCTGTTTTAACAGGGTGTCCTCCAGAAAGATTTCCTAACACTCCGTCATCATCACTTTCCTCACTATCTTGACCACTATCACTCATAGCACTCATCCCTTTTCTTGCGGCCATTGTATCTAAATTAGATTTTAGTTCTCCAACTGTATTTGTAAGAACAGCGTTAGATTTCTGTTCATCAAATCCAGTAGCTAAAACTGTAACCTCAAGTTTTTCTTCAAAAGAAGGATCTATTGAAGCTCCGAAGATAAATGTAGCATCAGGAGCAATCTTTTGTTTAACAATTTCAGCAGCTTCGTTAACTTCTGACATTGCAAGATTTTTCCCACCTATAATATTAAACAGAACCCCTTGAGCACCATCAACTGATATTTCAAGTAACGGACTCTCTATAGCCATCTCCGCTGCTTCCTTAGCTCTATTTTCTCCAGTGGCCTCTCCAATACCCATCAAAGCAGTACCTCCATCAGACATAACTGATCTAACATCCGCAAAGTCAACATTAATCAAACCAGTTTGAGTAATTAAGTTAGCAATACTTCTTACAGCTTGTGCAAGAACATCATCTGCTTTCTTCATTGCATCAAGGAATGATGCATTCTTATCCATAATATCTAGTAGTCTTTGGTTAGGAACAACGATCAATGTATCTACTTTATCTCTTAATTCTTCAATACCTTTAAGGGCAAGATCCATCCTTCTTTGCATCTCGAAATTGAATGGCTTAGTTACTACTGCAACTGTTAATGCTCCTAGGTTCTTAGAAATCCCAGCAACAATTGGAGCAGCTCCTGTTCCAGTTCCACCTCCCATCCCTGCAGTCACAAATACCATGTCTGCTCCTGCTAGATTTTCATGAAGAATGTCAACACTCTCTTCAGCAGCTTTCTTACCAATAACTGGATTCCCACCACTTCCTAGTCCTCGTGTTATCTGTTCACCAATTCTCAACTTAATATCTGCCTTAGAATTCATTAACGCCTGAGCGTCAGTGTTAACTGCTAAAAATTCTACGTCTTCTATATTATGATCAGTAATCATAGTATTGACGGCGTTACCTCCACCGCCACCAACTCCAACAACTTTGATTTTTGCTGAAAGAGCTGCTTGAGGCTTTACTAACATATGTTCAAACTTTAATGTCTAATATACAGAATATATTAATCCACATAATACAAAAGTGCAAGTATTGTTTACAATTAGAATTTTGGTGTTCAAAATAGTTACCCAAAATCTATCCTTTAAAATGATTGTTAGTCAACTAAATCCTAAGGTAACAGATTTCTTATAAATCCGATTATTTTATTAGGTATTCCAGCTCCAGGAGATCCTCCTCCACCCTTTGTAAATCTTGAGCCTCCTGAAACAAAGCTATCGTCTTGTAGCCCATGCTGGATTAATCCTTGAAGTGTTCCGAAAGATGGTGAAGAAATACTATCGATTAACCCATCAAGACCTCTTGGAGAACCAACTCTCGCGGGTACACCGAAGACCTTACTTGCTATGTTATTAATTTCTGGAAGACTTGCAGATCCTCCGGTAATTACCACTCCTGCTGGAAGCTTTGCATCGTGACCACCATGCTCAATGTTTTCTAAAACTAATTTAAAAATTTCTTCTATTCTATCAGTCATAATCTCCAAGAATAATTTCTTAGACATTGTTTTAATTCCTTCTATTCCTAACTCTTCTACACTAATGACATCAGTGTTTTCCTTTTTCTTACTCATTGCTGCTTTTTTAAAAAGCTCATTGGCACTTGTTTTAACTTTTTCCGCATCATCAAGTGAGAATAATCTTAAACCAGCAGCTAAATCTCTAGTTACATTACTTCCTCCAAATGGAATACAAGCACTATAAGTAACTGCATCCTCTACAAAAGTTGTAATCGTTGTTGTTCCACCTCCCATATCTAATAACAGGACGCCAAGCTCTTTCTCTGTTGGAGTTAATACTGAGTGAGATGAAGCCCAGCCACTAAAGACAATATCGTCAATCTTTAAACCTATACTTTGAATACATCTCTCAATATTATGAATCGCTGTAGAGGGAGCTGAAATAATATGAGCATCAACTTCTAACCTTGTCCCAGTCATACCCACAGGATTTTTTATCCCAGTCTGTTGATCAACAATAAATTCTCGTGGTATTAAGTGAATAATTTCTCTAGCTTGAGGTATTGCTACTGTTTTTGCCTGCTCTAATGATCTAAGAACATCATCTTCAAGAATTTCAGAGTCAGAAATAGCAACTACTCCTTTGTTATTATTTGATACAATGTTTTTCCCATTTATTGAAACATAAGCCGAGGATACTGTTAATCCTGCCATTCTTTCTGCTCCGTTTAATGCTGATGCGATTGAGTTAATTGCTTCTTCTATTCCGGTAATCTCACCTTTCTTAATTCCATATGATGGGTGAGATGCTTCACCAATTACTTTAGCCTTTCCGTTTTCATCTACAACTGTTACAACTGCACTTACTTTATGAGAACCAATATCAATCGCAGTAATTATGTTAGACATATCGTATTAGTTGGTTATATAAAGTTATTGACTAAAGTTTACAATCATTCAGCCTGTAAAGCAACAGCATTCTAACAAGGGCTAGATATTTTGGCTAGTTTTATTTAGCTTACTATTAGATGAGATGATCAAAATAACACCTATAATAAAAGCCCAAAAAAAGCCAATCAAAAATGAGATAGCATTCCTTGTACCATAACCTACATCAAATAAAAGCACTAAAGGTTCAGAAACCGATACATCTGGTATCTCCATGACCTCCTCATTACAATTTATAATATTAAAAGATTCTACTCTGCTTTCAGCAATAATCTCATCAGTAAATTTTCTTCTTATTTCTACTTTCCATAAATAAGACCCGCAATCCAACTCTCTATTTATTTCATGAGATTCATGTTTACCATTTAAAGTTTTCTCAAGATCACCTCTTGAAACTATTTCATCATCAGACAAATAAACCACTGTTTCCAACTCATCATCAAGATATTGGTCTAAATCGGGCATGATCCAAGCAAACTCAGGCCTTCTTTCTTCAATTTCTAAGTCATTCTCTAGTACTTGAAGGTCTATTGTAAGAATGTTGATGTCAGGACTAGGATCGCTTAAATCAAATTCAGGTTGATACTCAAGACTTGTATTCAAGTTACCGAAAGGTGTCTCTTGCATTTGAGCTAAGAGATAGTCTTTATTTATTTCTGCGTTAACACCTCCTATCTTAAAGAATATTGAGATTAGCATTAGAAATGTAATAATTTTAGAGCAGATCTTTATTAGGTTAGATGTCCTGAAAGTATTATTCAAAATTATGATTTTAACTACATAAATTTATCAGATAAAGTGCTCAATATCTAAATATACTAATTGGTTCCAGTAAAATTTTCAGTCCTAAAGTCAAATATACGATACTGGTTATATTGGCTAGTCTTAGAGATCGTTAAGTATCTATCTATTTGTTTTAAAATCTCCTCTTCGTTAAGACCACCAAATATTAGTACTTTTTCGTTAGATGTATAAATTTCTATTCTTATATAATTAACCCACCTTACATCTTCTACAATCACAGTTTCCGTGTTTACTTGACTAATTATATTATCAATAACCTCTAGATCTAAAAACCTGTCCTCAACATCCTCGTCGTAAGCAAATTCATAAAACTTAACAACAGGATAATCTCCAAAGTTTTCCTTTAAAAATGCAGATCTAGTCTGGAAGTATTCTTCAATTTTCAATTCAGCTTCAGATACTATAGCATTTAAAATTTCTTCCTTTTCTTCTAAAGAAACTTCCTCCCAATTGAAATCAGAAATCTCATCTTCTTCTAAATTTTCAATGTATCTTTTTTGTATATACTCTGAATCAACAGTTAATTCTCCCTCAACCCACCCCCTCTCTTGTTCACTTAAATCAAGTGGAGCTGGAATAGATCCCAGCTCGATAACTTCATAATTATTATCTAACAGGGCATATTTCTGAAAGTCAAGGTAAAAGACACTTGGAGTTCTGGAAAGTATTTCTATTTCTATCTTATTAGGATAAACTTTTCTTGCGAAGATGTTATCTGTGTAAGGAATTGTTTCTCTAGCAACATTTTCAATTTCATATATTGAAGTAAATAGAATATTATTACCCTCAAATGCTATTCGAATTCTTTCGATACCCCTACTGTCTTCTGATTTTATTTCTATATTCTCAATAATAAAAAAATCTGAAAAAAAAATTATATATCCTATGCCCAAAAGTAAAGCACTCACTGGAAGTAATAATAATGAAGCAAATCGAAATTTTGTTCTTACTATTTTATCTTTTTTCTTAGGGGCTTTAGCCTGAATAATATTATTAATATTCTTTTTTGGCTTAGATCTTAGGTGGCTATATGAACCCTGATGAAATCTAGGTTTCTGTACTTTTGGCTGCTTTTTCCTTCTAAATATCTTAAACCTCATGCATCATTATAGACAAAACCCTGAACCTTTTGGGTTCAGGGTATAATCGTTTTTATTATTGCTTACATACCTATTTTCGCAAGAAACTTCTTTACCTTTTCTTTGTCCTCTTCTGTTCTTTCAAGGTATTTGATTAATCTTCTTCTTGCGCCAACAAGCTTTAATAATCCTCTTCTTGAGTGATTATCTTTTTTATTTGACTTTAGATGTTCAGCAAGATGATTAATCCTTTCTGTCATCAATGCAATTTGAACCATTGGTGAACCAGTATCTTCTTCATGAAGACCAAATTCTTTAATGATTTTTGCCTTAGCATCTTTGTCTTTCGCAAATCTTGATTTTTTGCTAGCCATATTTTGTAATTAATTTCTTCAATTATTATATAGCAAAATTGGGAAATCTGCAACGCCCACTTGCATTTCTTTTTACAATATTAGACTTATTGATCTCCACTCTTCTCTTTTCTCTTCTTATTCTTCTTCATTAGCCAATCTTTAAGTTGGCTAGCCAATCCCATGTTTAATGCAAATGAAAATATACTACCTAAAACAGATCCTTTCACAACTGATTTCTTCATAGATTTAACTCCATCAGAAATTGCTCCAGAAACTTCAGAAGTATCTTCAAGTATATTAGTTGTTTCGTCAACCATTTTTCTTACTGAAATTAGAAGCTTAACCACATAATATGTAAATAAGAGTATTGAGATACTTATTGATAAAATCAAAATTGCTTTTAAAATAAATTCTTGATCCATAATTATTATTTCTACTGCTTTTAGTATAGTCTGTAAGTATATATAAAACAATTAATAATGAAACAAGATATTCCTACAATCGTATTACTACACGGATGGGGAGGTACTCGAGAAAGCCTAGCTGCACTTGCAAACGAATTAATAAAAGGAAACTATCAGACGTTAATTCTAGAAATGCCTGGCCATGGGGAAACTCAGAAAATGGATAAACCATGGAATATGAAAGATTTTGCGACTTGGCTTAAAGATAATTTAGACGAAAGAAGCTTACAAAATTACATACTAGTCGGTCATTCCTTTGGTGGAAAAATTATATTAGAAAGTGTAATTGAAGGAATCCTAAGTCCTGTAAAAATATTTTTAATTAATATTAGTGGAATAAAGCCTAAAAACACATTTAAAAAAGAGTTATTCAGATTTTTAAGCAAAGTATCTAAGCCTTTTTCTACCCTCCCCTTTTCAAATTCAATTAAAAAAATTATATATAAATATGTAATAAGAGAACAGGATTACGCTAATACATCAGGCAATCTCAAAGAAACCTTCAAGATAATCAACGAAGAACATTATGGTGATAAGTTGAAAAAAATTTCTATTCCTACAATAATAATATGGGGAAAAGAGGACAAGGTTACTCCGATTTGGATGGGAAGAAAGATTAATAATGAGATACCTAATTCAAAGTTTATTGAGATGGATGGAACCCATGGACTTCCTCTAAAAAAACCTAAAGAAGTAGCTTTACAAATTATTAATAATATATGATTGAAGTATTTTCGCTAGTAGCAATTTTTTGGTTACCTGTTTTGATTGTGCTAATAAAAAAGTATCTATGGGATCTATATTTCTGGCAGATAAAAGAATACCGATGGGATAGATTTTGGACTCATATAAGGTGGGACTTAGACGAACATAATAGAAATTATTATAACATTGGAGTTAAATTCATCCTTTTCTCAACAACAGTTCTGCTTTTTGACTCTCCTTTACTTGGTTTAATTGGAATTGTACTTTCGTACATCATTTGGACATTCGAAAGCTTTGAATATATTGCTGATTTAATTGGAGGAAAAGTAATTAAGCCTGCTTTAAAAAATATTCGAAATATCTTGATAATGATACTCTTAAGTTCAATATCGCTAGTAATACCTTACATTGTTGCACTACCTTTTGCTGCAATTGAAAGGGATCTTAGTGGAGTTGATACAATAACCGAGTATTTTACATCCTTTTCAGGAAGTTCTGTAGACATATTAATTCCAGATGTGTTTATCTTAATTGGTTTTCTGACTTTATTGGGATTATTCATGGATCTTGCTAGTCCATTCATTGTTCCAATTGGAGTTTTTGTAACCTGGCCTTTTGCTAGATTAAAGAGAAGGATGACTATTAATAAAGCAAAAGCAAAGTTTGATTTAATTAGAGATAGAATAACTTTAATAGGTATAACAGGAAGCCAAGGAAAAACTACTACAAAAGAGCTTTTATACGAAATACTAAAATCAAAATATAGAGTAGCTAAAACACCTGAAAATTATAATACAGATGTAGGTATTGCAAGTGCAATTTTAAGTGAAATTAATGAAAAGACAGAGATTTTTATTGCTGAGATGGGTGCTTATAGAAAAGGAGAAATTAAGAGTATGGTCAAAAACTTTACACCTGATATAAGTATAATTACAGATATTGATACCCAACATATCGGGATTTTTGGTGGAAGAGAAAACCTAAAAAATGCTAAATCAGAGATAGTAAGGTATATGAAAACTAATGGTTTGGCAATTTTGAACGGAGATTCAGATGCTTGTAGAGATGTTGCTACTGAACTTCAAAATTTTGTTACTTTAGTCTCTAGCGAAAAAGAAAACTTTAAGAAGCTAGATAGAATTGAAGGTCCTAAGAAAAAATATATTAAGGCTGAAGATATAAAAAGCACTAAAGATTCATTACACTTTACAGTTAGAGATAACGATCAAAGCTATGATCTTAAACTTGGAGATTTTGGAAAACACTTAGTAAACAATATATTGATCTCTTTAGCTGCTGCTTCTAAATTGGATATGAGTTTAAATGAGGCTGCAAGTGCACTAGAAAAATCTAAAATTAAACTTCCAAGACTTGTTGTTGAAACTGGAGACAACAATACTCTCGTACTAAATGATTCTTATAGCTCTTCATTTAAAGGCTTTATAGCTGCAGTAAAATATATGAATGAGATTAAACCAAAAGGAAAGCGAATTGTAATTACAAGAGGGATATTAGAATTAGGAAGAGAAAAGAAAACAGTGTACAAAGATCTTGTTCATAAGATTAGAAAAGAGATCGATATTTTGATAACAAATGATCCTGTTTTACTAGATACTTTTAAGCATGAGAATTCCAGTGTCGAATTAGTTAAAGTCAAAAATTCAGAAGAAATGATTTATAAATTCAGAGAATTTGCACAACCTGAAGATGTAATCTTATTAGAAGGAAGACTTAATCCAAAAGTTATTAAGGCTGTTGTAAGTGACAAAATGTAATGGAATTTAAAGAAATAACTGATAAATACCACTGGAATAACTTCGTAGAAGGCTTCCCTTGGTCCGAATCGGGAGTACCAAGGGCAACTTTTATACAATCATTTGAATGGATTGATTTCCAAAAATCATTAGGCAAAGAGGCGTACGCATTTGGAGTAACAGAAGGAGATAACCTTACTGCGGCTGCAGCAGTTGTTGTAGTTAAAGCTAAACGAGGTAAATATCTTTATATCCGAAACGGACCAGTATTAGATTGGAACAATAAAGAACTTATGAAATTCTTAATGGATAAACTAAAAGAATTTGCTAAATCTAAAGGCCTCTGGTTTGCAAGAATTAGTCCCTTAATTGAAACTGGAACAAGTGAGGAACAAGCTTTAAGAAACTTAAATGGAAAACCTAATCCAATGCATGATGTTGATGCATTAGATACTTGGTTACTAGATGTTAGAAAAGAAGAAGAAGAGATTCTTAAAGATGCAAAAAAGAAAAATAGATACGAGATAAGAAAGTCACTAAGTGAAGGAGAAGATGGATTAAACCTTGAAGTTGAAATTTCTGGAAGCAGTGAAAAAATTGAAGATTTCTATAGTATCCTAAATGATACAGTACAAAGACAGAAGTGGAATGCTTATAGTTTAGATTATATAAAAAATGAATTTGATGCATTTGCTAAAGACAATAGGTCTACATTAATTTTAGTCAAAAAAGATGGAGTTAACATTGCTGGAGGTATTTTTATTCACTATGCACACCAAACAACCTACCATTACGGAGCTTCTTTGTCTGAATACAATAAAATTCCTGGACCATATCGAGTAATTTGGGAAGCATTACGTGAAGCAAAAAAAAGACAAATTCCATTTCTTAACTTTTGGGGCATCTCGCCTGAAAATAAACCTGATCATCCTTGGGTTGGATTAACTAGATTTAAAATGAAATTCCCGGGTTTTGCTCAAAGATGGACACATTCTATAGACATCCCTCTAAGCCCTTTTTACTACTTTACAAACACTATAGAGCGTATTGATAAGAACAGAAAAGGTTATTGACTTTATGTACAATTTAGCTATAATTTTATTAATTAGCTTTGTAGAATGCATAAACGAAAGGACGGAAAAATCATTGCATCATTAACTGAAGTCAAAAATAAAACAGGAGATATTTTTTCTTTAGTAGATGAATTTGGAGAAGTTACATTAACTTCTTACAATAAACCTAAATACAGAATTACAAAAGTAGATATTCTTGAGACTTTAAAAATAGACGAGGAACAAGAGAAGGAAGAGAAAAAAAAAGAACCGCCAAAAAAAAACGTAATTCAAAAAGTAGCTGAAACATTAACAACAAAAGAGAAAAAAGAACCTGAAATTAAGCCTACAGAGGTAAAAGAAGTCGAAGCAAATGAGGTCAAAGTAGAGACTCCTAAAGAAGAGAAAAGCTCACCTGTACCGAAAGTTGAACCAGAAGTAAAAAAAGAAGTTAAAGAGGAAGAGAAAAATTCTGGAGGAGAGGATATCTCTGACTTCAAAGTCTGGGATAGAAATAATAATGTAGAAATGAGTTTCATTAAGAAGATCTTACTACCACTACAATAGATATAAATTAATAGACCATATTATGAAAAAAACAATTCTTGTCGATATTGGAATTATTGTTGAATACCTAAAAACAGGTCAAGGAATGCTTCCAAAAGCTTATGAAACATACACAATGCAAATTGTGGCGACAACTTACGCAGAATTGTTATCTAGTAGTACATTCACTGATCCTAATCTTGAAACTGAAGTTATTGAGTTTCTTCATAAATATTTCGAAGTTTTACCAATAAACGAAGCAATCGCAAAAAGTGCAGCTAAAGTTGTGAGAGAAAAAGAAGTAAGCTTTGCGACAGCAATGTTGGCTGGAGCAGCAGTAGCTAACTCTCTTGAGCTTCTAACAGACAAACAAGACGAGTTCTCAGGAATTGAGGGACTTCAGTTACTTCAGATGTAATTCTCATGATTTAACTATATGAAAAAGCTCTTAAAAAATGAGCTGGTAGTTCTGATTCTAATTTTCTTCTTCCTATTTATTATTGTTGGAAGACCTATTGTACAGGGAGATGGTTGGGGATATTTTGGAATCTATAGAACATTTAAGAATGAAGGAACATTCACAACCGATAACCCAGAACACAGATCAAGCTGACTGGGTTTACGGACATGTTTGGGATGAACAGTTTGCTCCACTCTACTTTCATGGTACAGCCTTAGTCTTATCTCCTTTTATATATACAGTTGAGATAATTGAGTATTTAGAAATTAGTCCAGAATTTAACAATCTGTATTTTAACGAGTATGGAGTTTCAATATATGAAGGTCTCGGAGTTTTAATTGGAAGTACAATTCTTGGACTTAGTTCATTATTCTTAAATATACAAATTCTTAAAAAATATTTTTCAAGGAAGATAAGTTTAATATCTGTTTTGTCAGTTTATGTTGGGTTATTTGGAATTTACTATACATTCATTAACCCGAGTCTTTCACATATTCCGGAGCTTTTTGTAGTCTCTCTTGCTCTTTTTATCATTCATAATAAAGTTGGTATAGAAAAATCTAACTCGCAAACTAAGCTAGTTGTTTTGAGTGGCTTTATATTTGGAATCGCTGCTAATATCCGAATAGGTTCAATCTTATTATTTACACCAGTACTATTAAATTACATTTATAAAAAAGAATATAAAACGCTTGTTAAATTATGTATTGGCTTTTTCATTGGGATTATCCCTATCTTTATATTTTCACAAATGGCATATGGAGATCCATTTGAAACAGGTTTATCTCTCTTTTCTGAAAAAACACCATTTGGACTTCAATACTTCTCTCTTCATAATATTCTTTTAAATCCGATAAGAGGATTATTAATTTGGTCTCCTATTATTTTGTTAAGTATAGTGGGATTAGTAATAGGTATAAAGAAAAAAGGGAATACTAAAAAGTTATCAATTTACTCGCTGTTAGCATTTTTAGCTGTCCTTCTATTTTATAGTTTTTGGAATAACTGGTGGGCAGGATACAGTTTAGGCAATAGGTTTTTTATAGTCTTGCTTCCAGTTTTTAGTTTTGGATTAGCTGTAGTTTTAAATTCAATTAAGAAAAATCAAAAGATAGTTATGTATTCTACTTTTCTTTTAACGCTAATATTCAGCACTATCTTAACTTTGGGATTTGTTACTTTTGATAACTCTAACCCAAATGATCCTTACTACAAAA
The DNA here is from genome assembly GCA_964437465.1 of uncultured Candidatus Saccharibacteria bacterium. Taxonomy (GTDB): domain Bacteria; phylum Patescibacteriota; class Dojkabacteria; order J137; family J137; genus JAGQLF01. The sequence goes on from CAYTGI010000018.1 coordinate 12,072, forward strand.
AATGGGATGAAGCTCCTTTTAATATGCCTAATTTACCTAGTGAACAATATGACATGTTTACAATGCTTGATGCAGGAATTGAAAATTTTACAATTGATCCAATAAATTTAGAATACAATCGAAAAGGAGAGTCAATCATTCAACTCCTGATTAGTAGGAAATAGCTGGTTATGTTAAAATTTCTAAGCACTTTTTATTAAGTTAATCCGTTTTCGTAGCGGGCCTGCCCGCCGAAGCGTAGCGAAGGCGGGGCGTAGTTCAGTTGGCTAGAACGCTCGCTTTGGGAGCGAGAGGTCGTGAGTTCGAGTCTCGCCGCCCCGACCATTATTCTTCTATATATGTGGTACGTATACTTACTCTACTCTCCTTCAAAGAATCGCCATTACATTGGAGCCACAAATAATCTTGAAAGCCGTCTTGAAAAACACAATTCCGGTAAGGGAGCTAAGTCTACTCGAGTAGCGAAAGATTGGATCTTAAAGCATTTTAAAAAGTTTGAGTCTAAGAGTGAAGCACTGTCTTTTGAATATACTGTTAAAAATAACACTAACCTCCGTAAGGACTTTTATAAAAAAGGAACCAAACTTATCTAACTAGCTATGATAGAATTTAAACCAGTTAGTAAGTTTATGAATTTCACTTCTCACAACTTTAAATTATAATCAGGAAAAAATCTATCCAGATTAATTTGAATTTAATTATATATAAATTAAATATATTCTATGAATGCTGAAGAAATTGTTGATAATACAAAACCAAACCCCTCCCCTTCAGAGTCTATAAGCTCTTTTGAAAGAAAAGTAGAATCTTGGAGAGAATCTTTTGAACAAGATCCTAATTTAAGATCACAAGACTCAAGAACTTTTTTCGGGACAATGACTGAATCTCTAAAATCAATTGCCAAAGCTAAGATTGAAACTCCATATGAAACTGAAGATGACGTAAAAAGATTTGAAGATTTAAATGCGGGAATTATTGCACTTAATCAAGTTAACCTAAACCTACTATTAGATGTATTTCAAAATAGAACAGGAAAGCCTAAAGAGCAGATAGAAACTCTAATAAGAACATCCCAAAGAGTTTTAACAGATTCTATGTTAGATACATATATGCATTTTGAAGATTTAATACACTCACTTGATGAAGACTTTAGAGTACCAATATTTACATATGAAGACAGACGAAGAGCTGCAATCCTACATAAAAACTATTTATACAACAGAGTAAAAGATCATTTAGAAGATGGAAGAGTTGAAAACTTTGAAATTCGAAACTCTGATGGAGTAGTAACATCAATATTTAGCGGAACTATTGAGTTAGACGCTAATGGGCAACCAATTGTAACAGAAGAGGAGATAAGAGAGATCTCAGATGAGATGATTGCAGTTAATTTATCAATTGTTAATGCTACCAAAGGTATTCTAAACCTGGCTTCAAAAATGGGAGTGGATTTATATCAATATAGAGATCAGCTTGCTTTAATAGATGAGGGAACTCTTTTAGAATGGTTTTCAAGAGGTGGACCAGAAAGTGATGAAGAATTTCTTGGGTGGGCAACATTATTCATTTTGAATGCAAACTGGCAAATCTGCCAAGAGCCTAAAACATTTCTTCAAAATCATGGAAACGTAGAAGGACTTGGAGCAGGAGTAGCTAGATTAGAATCTTTTATTAGTCTATTACAATCAAAGGATTCATCGATAATTTTTCAAAATATAGTTCAAGCCAGACAAGCATTAAATTTTATAGAGCAAGATATTAATTTATCTAATAATGAAACTCCTGAAAAAGAACCAACAGAGTTTAGTAAAGAAGAATTTAGGGAGGCTCTTAGGTCAGAATCAAAAGAAATTTTAGATCTTATGTTGAAAAATGAGTCTAATGAGGAAATTCAAAGACAGGTTAACATAGTTGCCCAAAATGGAGTATTAAGCCAACAGTCAGTATTAGAATTAGGTAAAGATCTTCGAAGAAGTGGAATATCCAAACCTATAACAGAAAGAGTTCAAAATAGTCTTAATAATGCAATAAATCAAGTTTTATTTAGAGCTGAAGGAATCCTTATCTCAGATACTCCAGAAAATATTTTTACTAAAAGTGAGCAGCATCAGGTAGTTCTAGTTGATGGAAATTATAAAGTTGGTATTATTGAAGATATTAATGATGAACTAGTTATTTTAAGATCATTATTAGAAAATCAAGAAGTTGATGAAAACGGTAATTACTCAATTAATTGGAATGGAAATGATGTCCTAATAAGCGGAGAAACCCATGCTAAGATCTTTAGCTTAGCTTCTTCATTCGGAGTAATAGAAGAGACAGAAGAGAGTCTAATAGTACAAAATGTAGACATAGATTTCTGGAATGCTTTTAATATAAGCGATCAAGGAGTTTTAACTCTTAATCCTCTGCCTGAATGGGATCAGCCTACAAGAGTTTATTACTCTAAAGATTCAGAAGGAAAGAAATCAATTCAAAGAGTTGAAATTCAAGACGGAGAACAATGGGTTCCAGTAGAGACTTTAGGTCCTAAGTTAACTGGAAAGAACTTTTCAGGAATCCAAGCTTTAGAAGCTATGTATTCTGTAGAAAGTTATCTTGGTGGTAGGGATTTGATTAATACTACAATTTCAAACTCTACCCGTGAGGATTTAGAAAGAGTTGTAGATTTAATGAGAAAAAAAAGCGAATTATCACAAACAGATTTGATCATAATGGCATTTCTGAGATTCTCAAATGCTACTTGGGCTACATTTACACAATTTGAGGGTCTTATTGACGCAAATAAGAAAATAGACGAACCTGAAAAAGCTCAAGCTGCATTTGATAAGAGAATTTCCCATAGATCCCTTATGCCTTATAGTGATTTACTTGATTTAGGAAATATCTTAGAAATTGAAAAAGACATGGACCAAGGAAAAATCGCTGTAAGTTTGTTAAATAGATAATCTTAATTGATTGTAAATAATGACTCGTAAAGGTTTTGAGGATTTAATCGAGAAAAGAAAGTTAAAAACTAGAATAAAACTGACCTTTGAAGAGATAAAAGAAGAGTTTAATACAGCATTAGTGTACTTTCACACAGGCCAACTAAGTAAAGATGATTTTAGAGAAGTTATAAAACTAATTTCTAAACTTCACACAGATCAAGAGATTAAACTAGAAAACGATCACGATACTCATTTTTATAAACTACTTGACGATCCTTTTCAAAAAGAAGAAGTCTGGCTTAAATACTATTTCACAATAGAAATTCTTGGCATAGAGATAAATGAAAGTGGGATATTTCAAAAAGCAAAACCTTTTCATTACTGGACATACTTTCTAGAACAGTATACTGATAAACTTAAGGTAAATATGCTTCAATATGGTAATGAGAATCATTTACTTCAACTAATAGGGAAAGTTTTAGAAGAATTTAGAACCAAAAAGTACTCCGAATTTTTTGCTAATAGTGTTTTACAAATAGTTATAAAAAACTTCTCTAAACTTTTTCACGAAATAGAAAATGAGAAGCTTGGAGATTTAGTCTTAGAAATCGATGAGATTGAATACTACCTGTTTAATAATTTAAGAGACTCTTATACAATTATTTACAGCATTGTGGATACCTATGAAGAAATTAAGTAAATCTTCATTAAACCTAAAAATCACGAAGTCTTTTGAAAAAGAATCAGAACTAATAGACTACATCTATCCATTTTTCACAAAACTTTTTGAAAGAACTACAGCTCACGTTTACAAGGAACATGAAATAACACCTCATAAAGGATATGAAAGTTTACGTTCTGACATTGTAGTTAAAGATAAGAAGAATAGAGTTATTTTTATTGCTGAAGTAAAACTATCAAAATCACTTAATAATGAAAAATATAAAGATAAAAATCATCTTAAAGCTAAGAACCAACTAGTAAAATACTATCAATCAGCTAGATGTCAATATGGTGCAATAGTTACAGAAAGCTCGTTTCATTTATACTCTATTGATACTCGTAGAAAAGATTATTTAAAAGAAATAGATTCTGTAAGCTTAAAGTGGCTCTTTTTTACAAGAAATATTGAACTATTGCTTACAATAACGATCGTATTTATTTTCATTTTTGGTTTGGCCGGATATTTCTTAGGAACAGTCTTAGTAGATATTCTTAACTTACTTTAATTTGATTCTTTACTAGGTTATATTCTATTAATAGCTTAGTATTTAACCTTCACTAAAATGCCACGAAATCTTTATCAGGAGGATCCTGAAATAATAAATTTTGTTAATACAAAAACAAAACAATCAGTTATTGAAGTAGCTACTGGAAATAAAGGGAAACTAAATGAAATTGAGAGAATTTTAAAAGGCTATAAGATTGTAGGTAAAGATTTAAAGATGGAAGAGATTCAGTCATTAAATCCCCATAAGGTAGCTGAACATAAAGCTAAAGAAGCTTGGAAAGCTAATGGATATAATCCAATCCTAATTGAAGATGTATCTTTAGAACTTAAAGGTCTTGGAGGTAGACCTGGAACTTATGTTAATGATTTCTGTGGTAGAAATGAGGAGAATGATCTGTGAGGATTGGCTCAAAGATAAAGATCGAACTGCGATTGGACGAATTATCTATGCTCTTTTTGATGGAAAGGAGTTTCATCTTTGGGAAGCTCATATGGAAGGTTTAGTTCCCGAAACCCCTAGAGGAGGAAATGGGTTCGGATGGGATGATATGTTTATCCCAAAAGGTGAGAAAATTACATTGGCAGAGATGACGAGTACAAAAAAAGATTCTCTATCAATGAGGTCAATGGCTTTAAAAAAGTTCAAGAAAAATCCTCCTGAATTGAACTATCCTGTTTATGAAATTAACGAACCTTACGCGCAAGAACTAGCTAGAACAAGATTTGAAAAAATTAATAATCCTAAAGCATTAAAATTTGCATATACCTTAGAAGCATTATCTACAAAACAAAAACCCAACAAAGATTTTTTAGCGGATAAATACGATCCAATTGATAAAGAAGAAAACAAGTTCTATACAAGGTTTAACAATGATTTAAAGTCTTCGAGTCTTGGAATATTAATGACAGATATTGATCGAAAATCTATTAAAACATTTAAAAATGGCAATCCAGTTATCTGGCAGATGGGACCTGAAAGAAGACAACTAGCTTTGGCTGGAAGAGCTGAATTTTTTCTAGAGCATCAAAATAAAGAAGTTCATAAAATATTAGATGAGATAGAAAAAAACGGTGTTCTTCATAGAAACAATGATCGTTCTATTACTGTCGAAAAAGCTTTAGGAACAAAACAAACTGGGGCAACTACAAAAACTAAAGCTCTAAAAGAGATTGGTTATAAAAAAATTTCTTCAGAGAAAATTGTTAGTCGAAGTCAGATCTCTGATTTCGGTCTTTATAACAAAGTGGGTAAATATGCTCGAAGTATTTACGGGATTGGATCAATGCCTCCAATTTCTGGATGGAGAGATGTTTTAGTAACTTCAGCTATTGGTCACATGCCTGTATTTACTCATAGAAATAGTCTTAACGCTGTTGACCCAAAAAGACAGATAGATTTAATTAACAATGCAAAAAAAGCTTTAAAGCAGTTAGGACTTTCTAAAGATGAGTATGAAAGGGCTAGTAGAAATATTGGAGCAGCTATCGGTTGTGGAAATTTAGATGAAGAGATGAAACAAGCAAAAGCTCTTTATAAAAAAGCGGGAGTTAAACTTTTTAGAATTTATACAATTAATGGTGATCCGAGGGTTATTGAAATGGCTAAGCGATTAAGACAAGAAATCGGAGAGGATATTGAAATATTTGCAGGACAAATTGCAGATCGAGAACAAGCTCTTGAGTTAATCTCAGAAGAAATTAAAGTGGATGGACTTGTTTTTGGCCATGGAGGAGGAATGCAATGTACATCGGCTACGAATGGCATGGCATTAACTACGTTAGAGGAGATATATAGTATTACAACAGATTCACGATTTAATCACGTTACAGTTGTCGCTGAAGGTGGAGTTGGGAAATCTGTTGGTGGGTTATTTGTTCTTGGTGTTGATTTAATTCTTTCAAACCAGAAGTTTGTGAAAGGAACAATTGAGTTAACTGATTTTTTCTTTGAACATAGGTCTGGAAAGCTTTGTCACCCATACCACGGTTCAGCTAGCGCACCTACAATGCTTATAGAATCTTCTAATCCAAAACTTCTAGAAGCAAGAATGAGTTATGCTGGAAGAGCTAAGAAAGTTGAGGGTAAGCCTGGATATATGTTTTTTTCTGAAAAAGCGGGAACAATGGCATTTTATGTAAATGAGTTTAAACATTATGCTGCAAGAACATTAGCGGATCTTGGAGTTAATAATATAAATGAATTGAGAGAGTTTTTAAAAAATAATAGAGATGAACTTCTTAGAATGATTTCTACAGAGGCTTCCTTTACTGGCAATCCTCATGGAGTTCATTAAATTACGAATTACGTATTACGAATTTTTCTTTAATGTAGTTTGTATTTTCCCAATTATTTTTAATAAGACTTCATAATCTTTGAGCACTTCTTCTACATCAATATTTTGAGTCTCTTTTATTAGTCTCAACCAATAAGTAGTTTCTCTCGCTTCAAAATACGAAATTGATATTTTCGACAAGAATTCTTTTTTACTTCTAGCACCTAAGGCTTCCTCGATATTTGCACCAATCGAAGTGCCACTTCTAAATAATTGATCTTTGATTGAAAATAGTCTTTTCTCTTCTAAATGTTGAGATAAGAAAATAATATCTTTAGCAAATTTGAAAGCTTTAGTTCGCACAACGTTTCCACTCTTCATCATTAAAACTATAAAAAATAAAAGAGGGGATAATTTTTATTCGTAATTCGTAATTCGTAATTCGTAATTCGTAATTCGTAATTCGTAATTATTCATTTTATCTAATAAAAAATTCTACCATATTAAATTATGCAAACATATCTACTTTTCCGATAAAATGTTACGTATTTTTCGTAACACAGATTTGCGTAACAGTACCACCTTTGTTGTTGATGGTTTTAGGTTTTTTATAATGTTAGAATCAAGTAATTCAAGTTTTTACTAATTCATAAATGAAAATAGTTTCTTCAACTACAATTAATGCACCAATAGATAAAGTTTTTAATGTTTTTACTGATATTAAAAATGCAAGAGAGATGATCTCAGGAATAAATAAGATTGAGATTCTATCTGAAGTACAAGAGGGGGTAGGTTTAAAATGGAGAGAAACAAGAACAATGTTTGGAAAAGAGGCAACTGAAGATATGGAGATTACTAACATTGAAGACAAGACGAGTTATACAGTTGAAGCCGAATCAAATGGAACAGATTACACGACAGTTTTTGAATTTGAAGAAAATAATGGTTCGACTGAAGTTACAATGATGTTCGAAGCAAAGGCATTAACTCTTGCGGGAAAAATGATGTCTATTCTATTAATCTTTTTCAAAGGTGCTACAAAAAAAGCATTAGATCAAGATTTAGAGGACATGAAGAATTTTATAGAACAAAATTAATTATCTATCTTTTTTCTCTGACTCTCTTTCCATTTTGAGATCTCCCCATGATTCCCTGAAAGAAGGATCTCTGGAACGGAGAGCTCTTTCCCTTCCACTTCAAAAGATTCTGGACGAGTATAAACTGGATATTCTGTAAGTTTATGATTTTCAAAAAAGGCTGTTTCATCAGCAATAGAGTCTTCATTCCCTAAAACTCCAGGAAGTAATCTTACAATTGAATCAGTAATTATCATCGCAGGAAGCTCTCCTCCAGATAAAATATAGTTACCAACACTAATTTCTTTATCTACAAAATGTTCTACTACTCTATGATCTATACCTTCGTAATGACCGCATATAATTACTAACTCATCTATTTGACTAGAATATTCTTCTGCTTGACTTTGATTCCAAGTAATTCCTCTAGCTGAAGTAATTACTATTTTTTGTCTTAGATCTTTTATCTTAGATCTTTTATCTTTAAGAGGTTCAATACCTAATGATTTCAATGCATTAAAAACAGGCTCAATTCCAATCACCATTCCAGCTCCACCACCAAAAGGTTTATCGTCAATTTTCTTCCATTTTCCTACTCCAAAATCTAAAAGATTAATTATATTCAATTCTAGCAAACCTTTTTCCTGTGCTCTTTTATTAATACTTTCATGTAAGAAACTAAAAGCGTTTGGAAAAGCTGATATTATCGTTATTTTCATAACTGATTATAGCAAGGAGAATATCGAATATCTAAAATAGAAATCCGAAATTATTTACTTTTATGATAAATTGATCCAAAAATCTTCATTAACTGTACAGCCTCACTTTCGTAAACTTTCAGAATCTTTTGATTACTCTTCTCTAGAGGAAATGTACTCATTACTAACTTAATCCAGTATGCACTTTCTTTAGCTTCTTTCCTGGATATTTTAATTCTCATAAGAAAGTCTTTTTCACCTAATGATTCGTTTGCTTCTATATAGTTAGCACCAATCGAACCTGAAGATCTAACCAACTGATTCATATCAGGATGAAATCTTAGCTCTCTTGGTAATTTGAAATAAAAACCCCTAATATCTTTTGCAAAACTAAAACATCGTTCTTCTAAATCATATTTGTTAGAATTTCGATATTCGTTATTCTGACTTCTATCCCCACCCTTCACAGTATTTTATTAAAAATATAAGTGTGGGGATTAATTAATGTAATCTCTTAGACTTTCTCAAGCCTTGCATACTCAAGTATAAGCTCTTTAACTCCATACACTGATCCGAAATCAACCTCAATCATCTCATCATCTATATACTTTATTTCACCTATACCAAAATACTCATGCTTAACCTTATCCCCTCTATTTAGGTCAATATTTTTGTTGAAAGTGTCTGTATGATCTTCGTTCTCACTTCCCCAAGAAATTTCTCCAGGAGTTGCAGCCCTAAAGTCTATTAAAGCTTCATCAATATCTGTTATAAACCTTGAAGGAGGATTCGTATGAATTGACCCAAAATACTTTCTCTGCTGAGTGTGTAAAAGATGTAATTTTTCTTTAGCCCTAGTTATTGCAACATAGGCAAGTCTTCTCTCCTCTTCCAGCTCTCGATCATCAAAAAGTGTATTTGAGTGAGGGAATAAGTTTTCCTCCATTCCTACAACGTAAATATGCTTAAACTCTAATCCTTTAGCTGAGTGAATTGTCATTAGAGTTACACTCTCCTCTTCCTCACTTTGAGTCGAAACTCCTTCAAGAAGTGATACCTCTTCTAGAAACTTTTCAAGTGCATCCCTAGGTTTTTCATCTGAGAATTTAGAAGCTACAGTAATTAACTCCTTAAGGTTCTCAATTCTAGATTGGTTTTCTAGTGTTCCATCATCAAGCATCTCTAAATAACCTGTTCTCTCAATTACATAGTTTAGAAAAACTACAATATCTTTTTCCTCAGAAGCTTTTGTTAAATCTACAATTATTTGTCCGAATTTAGCTACTTTTGCATTAGCGTAGTTTTGTTTGTACTTTAGCAAAGTTTCAACGTAACTCAATCCTTCAGATGAAGAAATTGCAGCGAGCTCTTCAATTGTCTTTTTCCCAATTCCTCTTCTAGGTGTATTAATTATTCTCTCTACACTCTTATTATCTTTAGGATTATAGGTAACTCTAAGATAGGCTAAAATATCTTTAATCTCTCTACGATCATAAAACCTGACTCCACCTATTATTCTATAAGGCACTCCAGCGCTTACAAAAGACTCTTCTAAAGCTCTAGATTGAGCATTCGTTCTATATAAAATGGCAACATCTGAGTAAGGAACCTCTTCATGCTCTTCAATATTTTTAACAATCCAGTTCCCTTCGTCCTGTTCATCTCTAGCCGTATAGATGATTATCTGATCTCCATCATTATTTTCTGTCCAAAGTTTCTTATCTTTTCGACCTCTATTCTTAGCGATAACTTGATGAGAAGCCTCAAGAATGGTTTTAGTAGATCGGTAGTTTTGTTCAAGCTTAATTACGTTACAATCTGGATAGTCGGATTCAAAACTTAAAATATTTTGTATAGTAGCCCCCCTAAATGAGTATATACTTTGATCATCATCTCCAACAACACAAATGTTTTTGTGGGGACCTGTGAGTAGTTTTATTAATCGATACTGCGCATGATTTGTGTCTTGGTACTCATCCACAAGTATATATTTGAAAAGATTATGAAAATATTTTCTTGTAGATTCATTTTCTTCTAAAAGCTGAACAGTTAGCATTATCAAGTCATCAAAATCAGTAGCATTATTTTCTCTCAAAATCTTTTGGTACTCTGGATAAACATCAGCAACAATTTGTTGAACATATCCTTGTGCATACTTTGTATACTCATCTGAAGTAACTAATTGATTTTTAGCGCTTGAAATATAGTTACCTATAGTTCTTGGATTAAACTCTTTAATAGAAATATTTAAATTAGCCATTGCTTCTTTTACAACAGCTTGTTGATCAGTTGAATCGTAAATTGTAAAGTTCCTATTAATTCCAACTTTATCCCCGTACGCTTTTAACATTCGAACGCCCATCGCATGAAATGTTCCCATCCAAGGAATATTTCTAACTTCAGAAGTTTCAGGATTATTATGAAGAAGTTTTAATATCCTCTCTTTCATTTCCCCTGCAGCTTTATTTGTAAAAGTTACAGCTAGTATGTTTTCAGGACCAGCGAGTCCAGCATCTATAATAAATGCAATTCTATGTGTTAAAACTGAGGTTTTTCCAGAACCAGCTCCTGCAAGCACCAATAAAGGTCCTTCTGTAGTTTCAACTGCTATCTTTTGTTGGGGATTAAGATGTGAAATATCTATCATAATTATCTGTTATTATACATCACCAAAATTAAGTTTATGGGTATAATACAGTATGCGTGTTTTAAATATATCATTAAAATTTATTTTAGTTTCAGTTTTTATATTACTTACTGGAATATTTATTAGCAAGCCAATAGATGCTGCAATTGCTGATAAACTACATGCACGTAATTTTACTGTTTCTGAAGATTTCGTAAGAGTTGAAGAATCAAAAAAAACAACTGTTGTTGAAAGCGGCTTTCAAGTTCCCGCTGGTTCACCAGAAGCATTTACAATTTTTAATCCAGTTGAGGGAGATCCTGAGGCAGAATCTAAGTTACAACAAACACTTGATTCTATAGAGGTAAAAGATGACCAAGGCAACATTCTGCCATTCGAATTAGAACAAACAGAATCTAATAACTATATAGTTAAAATCTCACATCCACGTAATATTGGGTTTAATCAGAGTTCTGAAATTTTTTTAAACTATAATTCCTTTGGATTGGTAATCGTTACGGGAGCAGTCAGAGATGTATATATACCCGGTTTTCCTGAAAACTACTCTTTCCAAACTGATCAAGTTTCTGAGAATGTGATTACAAAGGTAACGGTTCCTGAGAGATTTGGTGAGATTAACTTC
>CAYTGI010000019.1:0-22174 GCA_964437465.1 uncultured Candidatus Saccharibacteria bacterium
CTAGATCTTGGAGCGATTGGTACAGGCATAGATATGGCTGTTGGAAAAACAACAAGTTCAATTATCGGTAAAGGTAGTTTAATTGAGAGAACGCCTAACTACAAATTACCACTTTCTGGCTTAAGAATTCCTTATTGGACTAGAATACTTCGCTACTCTATTGAAGCTAGCAAAGCCTCAAAGCTTGGTTTTGCAGCAATAGATTTTTTGATTGATAAAGAGGAGGGTCCAATGATTGTAGAACTTAATGCAAGACCAGGCTTATCAATCCAGATTGCAAATCAAACCGGATTAAGAGGAAGGTTAAAGAAAGCTTCAGGTATAAAAGTAAAGACTACCGAAAAGGGAATTAGACTCTCAAAAGATCTTTTTGGTGGGGAGATTGAGGAAGGAATTGAGGCAATTTCAGGTAAAAACGTAATTGGTATTTACGAAAATATAACTATTAAAGGCATAAATAAAGAAGTATTTGAAGGAAAAGCAAAAATTGATACAGGTGCGGACAGTACATCAATTGATAGGGAAATAGCTCTTAAGCTTGGATATGAAGATATAATAAAGAAATTTGAGGAAATAGAGGTTCCTGAAGATTATTCAAGAAAGGAAGGCCTAAAGCTTATGGAGGAATTAAAAGAAAAACTTGTACCTGAGTTTGAATATTTAGAAGATATTAACCTAGTTAAATCAAGTCACGGAATGAGTTTAAGACCATATGTTAAGATTATTCTGAACCTAGATAATACTGAGTTTGAAACTAAAGCTACAATATATGATAGAAGTAAATTAACTTACTCAGTTATAGTTGGAAGAAAATCTTTAACAAGATTTTTAGTTGATCCAGCTAAATCAAAACCAGAAAAAGATAAGTCAAAATGAATAAAGTAATTATTGGACTAAAAGAAAGTATAAAAATCTTTACTAATAAAGAACCAATAAATTTAGAAGGAAAAATAGATACAGGCGCTAGAATGTCCTCATTAGATAAAAAAATTGCTATTGAGAACTTTAATATTAGAAAACAAATAGTTGATTTTGATAAATATATAAACTCTCTTGATCTATCTAATATTAATATGTCAGAAGAGGAAAAGAATTCTAAAATTGAAATAATGAAGAAAAAATTTTTAAGTGAAGATATTGTAGATATTCAATTTACAAAATCCTCTCATGGAATTAGTATCCGCCCATATATTAATTTGAAGATAGAAATTAAAGGTATTAAAATTGAAACGTTATGTAATTTATACGATAGAGCTCATATGACTTACCCTCTTCTAATTGGTGTAAATACATTAAAACAACATTTTTTAATAGATCCATCTTTATGAATACAGAGAAAAGATACACAATAGGTTTTGTTGGAAAAGGCTTTAGCGGAACAGTTCAGGATGTTAGAGAAAAAGGTTACAAAGTTGTACTATTCTACGATGACGAATCTCAGCAAGAGTTTGCGGAAAACTTCTATGCAATATATAAAGTAAATTTTGATAACGAGAATCTTCTAAGAAATTCACTAGTTAATCAAAACATTGAAGTAGATGCACTAATTTCAACGTATGAGAAATATATCTATCCAAGAGCAATGCTTGCAAAAGTATTAGGATTGAAAGGTCCTAGCCTAGAATCAGCAGAAGCCATAACAGACAAACACTTACAAAGAAATAAATATAAGGAATTTGCCCCTGAGATTACACCAAAATTTAATAAAGTCTCACAGATTGAAGACATCAAAAATTTAAACATGGATTTTCCAGTTATACTCAAGCCAACTAATTTAATGAAAAGCCTTTTAGTTAGTAAATGCAAAAACCAAGATGAGCTTGAAGAGACTTTCAATATAAGTATTCAAACAATTCAAGAGATATATAAAGCTGAGAAAATTAATAGGGAGCCAAACCTAATTGTAGAAGAATTTCTTGAGGGAACTGCTCACAGTATAGAGCTTTTTGTTGATGACAAAGGAGATGTTCATACTCCAGGAGTAGTTGTAGACGTTATAAAAGCTAACGAGATTGGTGTTGAGGATAATTATGAATATGTTCGTATTCTGCCTTCTAGCTTAAATAAAGAAAAAGCCCAAAATGTTATTGAAGCTGCAAAGAAAGGAATAAAAGCCTTAGGAATAACAAATAATACTGGTCATGCCGAAATTATATATACAAAAAATGGACCAAAGATAATTGAAATCAACGGTAGAATTGGTGGTTACAGAGATAGAATGTATAGATTGAGTTATGGAATTGAACTTGTAGAAAATGAAGTTAAAATGTACCTTGGAGAGAAACCTGAATTTAACGCTTCTAAAAATTCATATACAGCCGTTTTTGAGCTTTTTCCAGATAATGCTGGCAAGTTTATTGAGATTACGAATGTAGATAAATTAGAGGATTTAGATAGCTTTGAATACTTTTCTTCTAAAAAAGAAGTTGGAGATGACCTAGGACTTTCTAGAGATGGATTTAGATCTGCCGGGATCCTAATCATCAACAACGATGATAGACAAAAGTTCGAAGAAGACCTAGAGTTTATCAAATCGAGCGTTAAAGTTATTGTTAACTAGAGATCTGAAAATATTCTCTCTAAGAATTCTTTCGTAGACTTAAGGGGATCTCCACTTGCTTCGAGATCACTAAAATAAACTATAGTGTTTCCAGATGAAAAGTTTACTTCATTTATCTTAGTTCGAGAATTAGGAGCTTTAGTAATATCATCCGTCATCAAATCTACTCCCATCCAATTTAATCGAGTAATCTCTTGTATTCTTCTTACAATTTCATTAAATTTAGAATCAATTAGTTTAATATCGATTTTTTTGACGTCTCCTCCTTTTTGGAAATTACACTGAGATCGAAGTTGAATATTTTCTCCTTCAGTAGGGACATCTTTTAGAGTGATATTTTTATTAAGTAAATATGATTTTAAGTATTCATCTATTTCAATCGGTTTCATTCCTATACTAGTTTTGTACTTACTTTTCTGATTAATTAGCACTTCTATTGTATTTTCCCCATCTCCAATAATTGAGGCTGGCATTCTTTCTATTACATTAATAATTTCTCCTTTCCAGCTTATAATTCTGTATTCTTTATTAGCATTTATCAGTTCTTCTGCCATTATAAGCTTGCTTTTGCCATCTTCTTTAATTTGATTAATAGCATATTCTAGCTCTTTCTCGCTTTTTGGATTTATAACAATAGCTAGTCCGTTGCTTCCTTTTGAAGGCTTAAACACTTTATATTCTAATGACTTTGCTAGTTTAAACAGTTCAGTTGCAAGCTTTTTAGAATCTTGGTTAACATGAAAAGTCTTGAATCTAGGTATAATCTCGGGAAAAGTCTTACTGAGTAGCCTATTTAGAAGAACTTTATCTCCTGCGATTTTAGAACTAATGAAACCGTTAAAGTCTGGAACATTATTCACCATTCTTAAAGCCTTATTTCCATTTTTTATTATTGCAAAAAAATCTTTATCATCCTCTAAAACTTCTACCTTAAATCCAAGTTCAATAGCAGCATCAATGTAAGATTTTATTGAGATAATATCTGATCTTTTTTTAGTACTATCCATAGTTATACTCTTTAAGTAAGTTTGTAACAGTTTCTAAATCATAATATAGATGTAATGTACTGTTATTATTTTTTATTGATGATTCCAGTGCTTCTATTTCGTTGAAAAATATGTCTACGCCAAACCCTGATTCAGTTAGGGTTTGTTCCAATTTTCTTATATTTATTTCTTCCTTTTCGTTTGATTCGTATTTTCTGTAAATATAGATTTTGTTGATCTGATTGCAGTTTTTTATAATTTCAATAAGATCATTCAGATAAGACATGTTGGAGTTAACAGTTGCTTTCATAATCAATGTGAAATTTACATCAGGAAATTCCGACAACTTGTTAAGGGAATTTTTTAATGCATCTACTTGGTGAGACTTATCTAGGATTACAATACTTTCCTTATTTTTCCAAACGCTAACTCTCTGATACTCAAATGGTATAGAATACTCTCTCCAAAACCTTTCAAATTCCTGAATATTTATATTAAGAGAAATACAGATAGCAATTACAAAACAAATATTTTCAATAATTATTGAATCTGTGTAACTAGAGTTATTAACATTAATAATTTCACCAGAAGAAATAAGTTTGATCTTATCAGAGCCAAAAACTATTAGATCTTTAAGATTATAATCTTTTGTAACACTTCCAAAATTGTCTTCAATACTTCCTTTTTTTATTCCAATTTTTTCCTGTTTCACCTTATGAAATGTCCTCTCAGTATACTCATTATCTAAATTACTAATAAAAATCCCTTCATCCTTCAGATTTGACCAAGAAAATGATTTCCATTTTAAAAGATCATTTTTATCCTTGATCGTTGTTCCATTTATGTGGTCATTATAAATATTTAATAGTACACCTATATCTTGACCTTCAATACCTAAACCGTGCAAATAATTTGAGTACGATGCTTCCATTACAATGTAAGCATCTTTAATTTTTTCAGAATGAAACTTCTCAAAGTAAGGGATAAATCTTGCAGGTGTTACATTTGGGGATTTAAAATTATAGTTGATTAGAGATTGTTCTTTATTAGAGTATCTCTTACCATTAAAAGAGCATCCCGTTGAATCAATGAGTAAACTATTCTTACCTATATAAATTAAGTAGTCATAAAAAATTCGAGCAACTGAAGTTTTTCCCTTTGTCCCTGTAATTACGATAGTCTTCATTTATTTTTTAATGATAAAGATAGGCTTAATCCTTTGACAACACATTGCATCGGATCTTCAACAATATAACATGGAAGGCCCAAGGATTTAGTTAAGAAAATATCAATATTTTTTAATAAAGAAGTGCCACCACTCATAGCTATGCCTTTATCCGCTAAATCAGTTACTAATTCTGAAGGTGCCTCTTCAATCACCTCATTTATTGATACGAGAAGTTTATTTAAAACATCTCTTATAGCTGGCAATATATCATTCGAACCTATTTCAATAGACCTTGTCTTTCCACGAATTAGATCTTTACCTGAGATGACTAATGATTCAGGATCATCAGAACTAAGGGCGTTACCTATCTGAATTTTGGCTTTTTCAGCAGTTAACTCACCTACTTCAAGATTAAAATGATTTCTTAGATAATTCTGAATTGATTGATTTATAGCATCTCCCGTACCTACATGAGATCTTGAACTTACTACTCCTCCTAAAGAAATTAAAGCTATCTCAGCCGTTCCTCCACCTAAGTTTACAATCATGTTTCCCTCTGGTTTATCTACTGGAAGCTGGGCTCCTACAGCCGCTGCCATGGCCTCAGGATAGAGGTCTATCTTGTTTACTCCATACGATTCTAAAGCTTTAACAAGGGCCCTCTCCTCTATTGAATTAATTTTAGATGGAACAGAAACAATTACATCCGGCTTTACGACACGCCACCTTCCAAGAGATTGATCAAGAAATTTTGAAAGTAATGAATAAGCCAATTGGTAATTTGAAATACCTCCATTTTGCATTGGCCTTCGTGCGAAAATATTTTTTGGTTCTTTACCAATCATCTCTTTAGCCTCTCTACCAACAGCTAAAATCTTCTTATCATTTAATGATATTGTAACTACAGTTGGCTCATTCAAAACAATTCCTTTGCCATCTCTGATGATTAAACAGTTTGCTGTCCCAAAATCTAATGCTAAAAGTGGTCTTGTTCTCATATGTCATTATACTCTAAAGAAATAAAAAACAGCCTTTTGATAAAAATATCAAAAAGCTGTTTAGAATTTATAAATTCGTATTTAGAATTTTCTTTTTTAATCTTTCTTAGTTATATCATCTCTAAGTTCTTCCCACTCTCTTTCATAAAGAAGCTTTTCTATTGCTAGATCATACTCTACTAGCTCATCTTCCTTAAACCACACTTTTAACTCTCTTTCAGCTTCTCCAACATTTCCTGATGCATGAATTAAGTTTCTTGTAATTCTATCTGCTTCGTCAGCTAAGATATATGAATCAATTGAGTAATCTGCCCTAATTGTACCTACATCTGCCTGTAATGGGTTTCCACTTCCTACAAGTTTTCTAACGTGTGCAATTGCATGAGCTCCTTCAATAACTAAAGCAACAATTGGTCCAGCTTGTAGATATCTAAACAGTTTAGCCTGTGTTTTTTCAGCTAATTTAATTGGATCAGTTTCCTCTAGCTCTAATCCTCGTTCTTTATATGCATCAATTGTTCTCTCACCATTACCTCTCTTCTCTTCATCAGACCAGAAATAATGATCTTCAGCTTGTTTAGCTGTTGGCCAAACCATTTTCATTGCAACTAGTTTAAGGCCTTTTTTTTCAAATCTTGAAATAATCTCTCCAATTAAACCTCTCTGTACTCCATCAGGTTTAACTAGAACAAGAGTTCGCTCGTAATTTTCGGATTGAGTTTTGTTCATTTTAAAAAAATAATAATTAAGATTAATTTTTTGTATTCTAACTTATAAAGTTAAAAATAATAAGCATCATTCTTACAATTCCCATATTGATCCACCAGCTACAGGAATAGTCATACCTTCCCTTAAATCTTCAGGAAGTTCATTGAATGTACCAACATACTCTATACCGTACTGAATACCATTAAATGTACTATATCCCCCATTTGTAGCGCTTTCTAATTTCAGATTTAAGTGAATCCCCCCAGTCAAGCTTCTTAGTTCAAAATTTTGTTTTTCAATATCAACTGCAGTTAATGCATAATATCTATGATGAAATGTTTCATCTGGATTTTCCAATAGCACAGACTTAATCACTATTGGATTTATTTTATTATCTTCAGTTGTACGCGAAAGAAACTGGTCAATTGTTTGATCATAAAGTGTATCAGGTTGTTCGCTCATCTAATATTTCTAATATATAACTACCCTCACCAGGAATCGAACCTAGATCTAAGCCTTAGGAGTGCCTTGTTTTATCCGTTAAACTATGAGGGCATAAGTTAGGTGTATTATAAAGTACAATACAATTTTTGACCATAAAGTATCACCATATTAGTATAAGGATTTGAGTAACATAGAGTTTGTTATTTAAAGTGCGTTAGTAACGCCTTACGGTCTCCAATACGGAACATAAGGAGCTGGATCGATCCAAGCATCATTATATTTTAATGAAAAGTGAAGGTGGGTTCCTGTACAAAAACCTGTACATCCCATATACATAATATCTTGACCAGCGCTAACTGCTTGGCCTGGAGTAACCCAAATCTGACCATCACCATGGAAATACAATGTTTTTACACCATTACCATGATTTATTCTAATCATAAACCCTTCTCCTCCACTTGACCACCCTGCAAATTCAACTGTCCCAGAAGCTGCTGCCCGAATTGGACAACCTCCACCTTTTGTTAAATCTGCTCCATTGTGCCAGCTTGAGAATCCTCTTGAATATCCATATCCTGCACATCCTGGATTTGATAGTGGATCAATAAACTGAACCCCCGCAAATACCGCATCACTTGGAGCTGGAATTGGAGCAGGCGGTGGCGGTGGAGTATACCTAATTGTTGGAACCGGTGGAGGCGGTGGTGCAAAAAGACCATCAGGAATTAGTAAAGTTGACCCGACTGTTAATTCGTAATTTGGCTCTTTAAGATTATTAATCTCTATAACATCAATCTCATTTCCTGCAGTTAAAGCATTCATTAGCGACTGAAATGAATCGCCTTCCTGCACATCATAAAGTACTCCATTTAATTCAGGTATTCTTATAGTTTTACCAACAGGGGGATTTTCATCATAGAAGTTAAATACATTCCTATTTGAAAATTTAATTGAATCAACTGTTACGCTAAAGTTCTCTGAAATGCTTTCAAATGTATCTCCCTCTTTTACTTCATAAGTAAGAATATTAAAGTTATTTGTAGTTGTTGCAAGCAATATACTTTGCACACTACCACCCTGTTCAAGAAGATCAATATTCCCAGTAGTTAGAGAGTCAGCTACGATAGTGTTAGTTCTATTACTATTTTGAATAAATCTTGTACTTATTCCACCAAGAGCTACAAGCACAGTTAAAACAATTACAAATCCATGGATAAATTGTTTATACAAGGAACTTCTTCCCCAATAAAGTCTGTATGCAAAATGTTTTCTATAGAATTTCCCAAAGCTAGTAAAGAAGTTTGAGAATAAGCCCAACACTCTATTTCTTCTTGGACCTACTCTCGTAAATTTTTCTCCAATTTTAGCCATTTTACAATTATACCGTATCTATCGGTATTTTTTTTAACTACATAGCCTCGTGAAGAGTAGCCAAGAATTCTTCGTTATTCTTAGTTTTCTTCATTCTATCGATTAAAACCTCAGTAGGATTAGAATTTGTCTCATGCTGAAGAGTATCAAGCATTCTAATTACTCTCCATGTTTGAGCAAGAACCTCTGGAGCAAGTAGTTTATCTTCATTTCTTGTATATGAAGAAGTAACATCAATTGCTGGGAATATTCTCTTTCCTGCAAGCTTTCGATCTAATTTAACTTCCATGTTTCCAGTTCCTTTGAATTCTTCAAAAATCACTTCATCCATCTTACTTCCTGTATCAACTAGAGCTGTCGCGATAATAGTCAAACTTCCTCCATTTTCCATGTTTCTTGCTGCACCAAAAAATCTTTTTGGAGGGTAAATAGCGACAGGATCAAACCCTCCTGAAAGTGTTCTTCCTGAAGGTGGAGCTGTTAGGTTATATGCTCTAGCAAGTCTAGTAATACTATCCATAAGAATCACAACATCCATTCCATTCTCAACAAGTCTTTTTGCTCTTTCAACAGCCATTTCAGCAATTTTAGTATGATTTTCAGGTGGTTCATCAAAGTTTGCAGCAATTACCTCACCTTGCACAAACCTCTGAAGGTCAGTTACTTCTTCTGGTCTCTCACCAACAAGAACTACCATTAAGTGAGCTTCTGGATGGTTTTTTGCAATACCTTCAGCAATACTTTTTAGTAACCAAGTCTTACCTGCTTTTGGTGGGGCTACAATCATACCTCTCTGCCCTTTTCCAATAGGAGCTAGTAAATCAATCAATCTTGTTGCTAATTGATGTTGATCAGTTTCAAGTTTAATCTGCTCTTCTGGGTAGATAGGAGTCAGCCTATTAAAAGTTGGCCTAGAAATTGCTTTATCTGGGCTGTCATTATTAATAGCCTCTATTTTTAGTAATCCAAGGTATCTTTCACCTTCTTTTGGAGGTCTTGCTTGCCCAGCGATATAATCTCCTTGTCTCAAGTTAAATCTTTTTATCTGAGAACTAGAAACATATACATCATTATCTCCAGGAAGCATTGTTAATGATCTTAATACTCCATGAGACTCTTTAATTATCTCTAGAAAACCCTCAGCGAAGATATTACCTCCTCTTTTTGTTTGCTCAGCTAGGATCTCTAAAATAAGATCTTTTTTCTGAAATTCTGATGGATTAGATATATTTAGTTCTTTAGCTACTTTTCGGAGATCTGCTAAAGTTTTGGATTCAAGATCTTTCAAACTCGTAGATTGAGCAATAGAATCTTTTGTTTGTAAATTTCTAGTGACAGTATTTGTTGGTTTTGAATCCTCAGCTTTTTGGGCAGGCTTTTCATCAGTTTTTTTACTTACTACACTACTTTTTCTTGGAATTCTTGAAGAAGTTGTAGTTTTTTTTGTTGTTTTCTTTACAGGCTCTTTAGCCGTAGTATCATCTTTTTTTAATGCCATAAGACAATCTTTTGTTATATATAATTTAAAAATAAATAAATAGTGAATTCATTTAGAAAGAAAGTTAATTTCCGCAGGAACAGCTTAGAAAAAAATTAAAAATAAGTTAAACGGAATTTTCATATTTTGTAGTTACAGAGAATTTATCAGAAAAAGAGGATAGTTACAAGCTATTCCGAGAGTCCAGTAAGTTCAATCCCTGGAATGGAACTGATGTACGCGAACCAGACTCTGGGAATAATTTGTAACTTTTAAATGTACATAACATTATATCCTATATTCATAGAATTGCAAGTCCTATAATAATAAATCTAGGTTAAAGTGGCTACTCTTGCACATTATAGGTAGTAGATAAAAACCAAAGCTATACTTAGAGTGTAGATTCTATTTGCGTAACAATTGTGGAAGAATGTTACTAACTTTTGTGTAACTATTGGATAACTTTATTCAATTCTGAGATATTCTTAACAGAAAGAAATCGCTTATGTTTATAATCTGGGCCTACAATAGTGCTTTTAGGGAATAATCTGGCGACCTCTTTAATATACTGATTAAGGCTTTTAGGAACATGTACCCTACCGTTTAAAGTTACCTCACCCATAAAAATTAGATTCTGATCTAGCTCTTTTGATTTAGAAGAAGAGATTAATGCTGCTAATATCCCTAGATCAGCATAAGAATAGTTTTTAATTGAATAACCTCCTGAAGTTTTTACGTAGATATCACGATCAATAGTTTTTGTACTTTTTAATTGATCAGCTATCGCAGAAAGTACTTGTAGTTTTGACATTGAGAGTCCTTCGGCTACTCTTTTAGGGTATGGATATACTGATTTACTAGAAAGTACCTGAATGTCTAAAATAAGAGGTCTAGAGCCTTCTACAATCAGTGTTTTAGCAACACCTTGTTCCTTATCTAGGGAAGATGAGCTGAAAAGTGAGTTGTCTTTAGTTAAATCATTTAAGCCGTTTTCCCCCATTACAAATATTCCTACCTCTCCAGTAGATCCAAACCTATTTTTTGCACTTCTCAATACTCTAAACTCACCTTCTTTCTCACCCTCAAATTGCAGAACACAATCTACTAAATGCTCTAAAACCTTAGGCCCAGCAATTCGACCATCCTTATTTATATGACCAACTACAACAAGAATAAAACCTTCAGATTTCGCTTTATAAATAAGGTTTGAAGAAGTTGCCCTTACTTGAGCTAAACCTCCAGGAAGCCCCGTTACATTATCATCAAAAATTGTTTGAATTGAATCAATTATTACTATTCTTGGCTTTTCATTAGAAATTGCATTTGAGATATGAGTAATATTTCCACTTCCTAAAAAAGAAATATTTTCTACACGTTCTTTCTTTCCAAATAATCTTTCTCCTCTAAGTGCTACTTGCTTAGCCGACTCCTCGCCTGATACGTAAAGTATACGATTATCTTTAGCTAAATTAGCAGCAGTTTGTAGTAATAGTGTAGATTTTCCAATTCCTGGATCGCCTGAGATCAGCAAAGCTTCATCTTCAACTAATCCACCTCCTAGAACTCTATTAAACTCATAAAAACCAGTATCTATCCTTTCAATTTTTTCAGTCCCAATATCTGAAAGCTTCACTAAATCAATATTAGAACTTGAAACCTCTGAGAATATTTCTGAAGAAGTTTTAATTATCTCTTTTTCAACAAACGTATTCCATTCTCCGCAAGAAGCACATTTTCCTGTCCATTTGGGTTCTGAATGCCCGCAGTTTTCACAGATGAATTGAGATTTGGATTTAGCCATGATTGATTTTATCACTGAAAGAGGAAAGGTACCTAAGTACTTATGTACTTAAGTACCTAGGTACTATTATGGCTTCTTAAACACAACTTCTTTCTTATCCATCTCAGCTCTAATCTTAACCATATCCTTTCTTTTAGCTGGAATATCGTTTTCAAGTAAGTATGTTGCCACCCCATTCTCTAAAACTTCCTGTACTTTTCTTCTGATATTCCGACCTCCAAATTCCTTACTGTATCCTTCTTCGTTAATATAATCTACTACTTCATCACTTACCTCGAGTACGATCTCTTTATTCAAAAGATTTATTATTAAATCATTAACCTGGTTTCTAGTAATTGTGAGTGTATCTTTTTTATTTAAACCTCTAAATACATCAATTAAATCAATCCTATTCATAAATTCTGGCCTTAAGGTTTTTCTCAGGATATCAGTAATCTTCTCTTTCATATCTTTAAAAGCTATATCCATTTCTGGTTTTTCAGCTTTCTCAATATAAACGTCAAATCCAAGCTTGTTGTCTGTAGATACATCCTCAGCACCAATATTTGAGGTCATTATTACAATTGTATTACTGAAACTAACTTTATTTCCTTTAGCATCTGTTATGTGACCTTCATCTAATATTTGTAAAAGAATATTTAATGTATCTGGATGAGCTTTTTCAATCTCATCGAATAGAACAACACTATATGGTTTTCTTTTAACATGTTTTGTAAGCTGACCTCCTTCTTGAAAACCAATATAACCTGGAGGTGAACCTATTAGCTTAGATACACTATGCATCTCCATTAACTCACTCATATCTATTTGGAATATTAAATCTTCAGACCCAAATAATTCTTTTGCTAATACTTTTGCAAGCTCTGTTTTACCAACCCCAGTAGGACCTAAGAATAGGAATGATCCTAAAGGTCTCTTGGATTCAGTTAATCCTAAATGAGATCTTTGAATAGCCATTGCAACATTATCTACAACATGATCCTGCCCAATTATTCTATCTTTTAATTTCTCAGCCAGATCTTTAAGTTTCTTATTAGAAATATCATTTGCTGCAATTGGAATCTTAGTCCAATCAACAACAATTTGTTTAATTAAATCTTCTGTTACAGTTTTTTGATATTTTTTCTTAACTGCCTTTTTACCCTCAACAACTTCTTCTATTTCGTCAATTAATTTTTCCTCCTTCTTTTTAAACTCTAAAGCCTTATCCATATTTTTAGCTTTTACAGCCTTCTCTTTTTTCTCCTGGAGATCAATTAGATTTTTTCCTAACTCTGAAAGCTCAGGTTCAATTGCAATTTCCCTACCAATTTTTACGCTAGCACTTGCCTCATCAATTAGATCAATTGCTTTATCTGGAAGATACCTGTCTTTAATGAACTTATTTGAAAGCTCTACTGCAGTTTTAACTGCTTCGTTTTGGATCTTAACTTTATGGTAATCTTCAAATTCTTTTTTCATATTTAAAAGAACTTTTTCACTACTAGCGACATCAAGCTCATCCACCCTAATCGGTTGGAATCTTCTAGTTAATGCAGAATCCTCCTCAAAATATTTCATATATTCATCAGAAGTTGTTGCTCCAATAACTGTTAAGTCTGAACTAGTTAGGTATGGTTTTAGAATATTGGCTATATCCATAGTATCTTTTCCACCAACAGATCCTGCACCGATAATATTATGAATCTCATCAAAGAATAGAATTACATTCCCATCTTCAATTGATCTATTTATTAGATAAGTTATTCTTTCTTCAACATCTCCCCTTAGTTTTGCACCAGCAACTATTGAAGCCACGTCAACATTCATTACAGTCTTTTGCATTAAAGAGGCAGGAACATCCCTCTCGGTAATTTTATTGACAAAACCTTCTACAATTGCGGTTTTACCCACACCTGCATCTCCTACAAGAATTGGATTGTTTTTAGTTTTCCTAGAGAGGATATGAATTAATCTTTGAACTTCTTTTTCTCTACCTGTTATATTTGGGAACTTGCCTTCTTCTGAAAGCTTATTCATATCTCTTACAAAAAATGGAAGTTCATCAGCAGTAAGTGAAGGATCAGAATCTTCCCCATCTCCAGATTCAAGCATTGAATAGTTTCCTAAAGACTGAATTGCTCGCTTAAGCGAAGGATAATTAATTCCAACTTTCTTCATATCTTCAACAAACTTGAGGTTTTTCATTCTGAACATTGCCAGAAATAGATGCTCGGTTCCTACAAATACTTGAGCTAAGTCTGAAGAAACTAAATAACTTTCATTTATCAATTCTTTTATCTGTTCTGAAAAGGATGGCCTAACTCCTTTTTGCATATCTTTTATTGAGTCTAGTTTTGCCAGCTCAACCCTAATTCTATTTATTGTTGTACTCTCATCAATACCCAATTTCTTAATAATATCCTCAACAATTCCCTTTCTATTTTCAAGAAGTGCTAGAAATATATGAATTACTAAAAATTCTGAATGCATGTAACTTTTAGCAATAGAATATCCTTGATTTATTGTTTTTCTAGCGTTATCAGTAAGACGTTCAAAACCTAATGCTTCGGTATTATTATCCATATTTCGTGAAGTTTAATTTAAGATACTTAAAATTATATCAGAGGATTAGCAGAGAGACAATCCGAGTGCTAGAACGAGATGGCTTTTTAACTTAAATCTTTTATGAATTGCAATACCTCTTCGGCATGACCTACTGGCTTAACTGTCTCCCAGACTTTAACAATCTCTCCATTTTTATTCGCTATAAAAGTAGCTCTTTGAGTCCCCATATACTTCTTTCCGTACATACTCTTCTCTACCCAAACTCCAAATGCTTTATTAAGCTCTAGATCTTCATCGGCTAATAAATCGAAGTTTAGTGAGTTTTTATCTATAAATTTTACATGTGAATCAGCAGAATCCTTACTAATCCCGATAACTCTTGCTCCCAATTTCTTTAATTCGTCATCGTTATCTCTAAAGGAACACGCTTCTTTTGTACACCCAGAAGTATTATCCTTAGGATAAAAATAAATTACCAAGTATTCGTCATTTAAATAGTCAGAAAGTCTTACCCCTTCACCTTTTTGGTTCTTAACACTAATATCTTTTGGAATTAAATCGCCTACCTGTATCATTTTGAAAGAATTAAAAAATATTACTGAACAATGTTCATATAGAAATAATCAATTCCAAAAGCATTAGCCACTTCTTTATCTGAAGAAGAATCTCCTACCATAATATAATCGCTTTTATCTTTATCTGGATCGTAAATTATTTCAAACCCACTTGGATCAGGCTTTATATAAGGAACATCGTCTCTACTTATAATCTTTTCAAATAAACTGTTAATTTCAAGTTCTCTTAAAAATTTCTTGAGCAACTCCTTAGAATTTGAACTGTAAATATGCTTCTCCCTTGAATCACCTCTTATATAATCTACTAGTATCTCATTAACTATCAAGCCTTCAGCATTTTCCATTTCATATTCTGAACTAACCTCATTAAGCTTAACTCTCATTTCTTCTCCGTATTTTTTAATCATCTCATTCGTTATTGGAAAGACATTTTCACCATATGAATAAGGAAAATCTGGCTCAAACTGCCTAAAAACCTCTACTATTTTTGAATGCCATCCTGCCCATTCTATTATTATTTTTGCAATAGTTTGATCAAAGTCAAAAACTAAAACAGATTTTTGCTCTGCAGCTCTTTTTAATCCTCTAATATCAATATGGTTCATATAAATATTTTACCAGATAAAATAAATTCCCCTCCTTATATAAGGAGGGGAAGGTGAGGATTTCCTCTACTGATTTATTCTGAATCACCGATTAATTCATCTAAACCTGCCATTTCTGGAGCAGATTCTGATTTTCCTTCTGATTCTTCAGATTTTTTAACAGTTTTACTTTTTGGAGGATCTTGAAGTCTTTTCAGACTTAAACCAAGATGTCGATCATCGTTTGAGATTGAGATAATCATAACTTTTACTTTTTCTCCTTCTTTTACGATGTTTTTAGGGTTCTTAACTAGTTTGTGTGAAAGTTCAGAGATATGGATTAGACCGTTTAGACCATCTTCAACCTTAACGAAAGCTCCGTAATCAGCTATTGAGCTAACCACTCCTTCAACTGTTTCGCCAACTTTGTATTTTTGAACTATATCTTTCCATGGGTCTGATTTTAGTCTTTTAATACTGTAAGCAACTCGTTTACCGCCATCGTTAAGTCCAATAACCTGAACTTCTACATCATCTCCAACTTTATGAAAGTCTGCTGGATTAGATACTTTGTCCCAAGAGATTTCTGAAAGGTGAACAAGTCCTTCAAGTCCTTCTGCGTTAACAAAAAGACCGAATGGAGCAATTCCAGTAACCTTTCCTGTAAGAACATCCCCAACTTTAAGACCGTCAAGAGTTTCGTTTCTCTGTTCAAGGTCACCTTCTGAGTAAACCCATTTTTCAGAGAAGATAACTCTACTCTTTTCTCGATCTATTTCCATAACTTTCACTTCTAGCTCTTCATCAATCATTTGTGCAAGCTTTGATTGTAGCTTTTTAGTAGCATCATCTTTATCTTCGTATTCCATGTTTGTATAGATTCTGCTATTTTTTAGCTGAGAACTAGGAACGAAACCACGAAGTCCACCTCCGATCTCTACGATAACTCCTCCAGTATTAGCTTCAATAACTTTTACTTTTACTGAATCATCGTTTTCTTTAGCTTGTTCTAGCTCGTGCCATTTAAGCTCATCACCTGTCTTTCTGATTGATAGTTCAACTTGACCTGCTTTGTTCTCAGGAGTAACAACATAAACCAGCATTTTTTCGCCAACTTTTTTGACTACTTTTTTACCATCAAGTTTAAGTTCTTTTCCTGCAACAACACCCTCAGATCTAGCTCCGACGTCAAGAAGCATCATATTCTCATCACTGTGAATAACAGTTCCTGAGATTACATCTCCTGATTCGTAAGTTTCTGGGGCATCGACATCATTAAGAAGAGTTTCTAACTCTTTTTTCTCCTCCTTTTTCTTAAATTTTGCCATTTTGTAGATTAAATGTAATGTTTGGTTTTTAATAAAGTTTCATACTTTATTAGCACTACATTTGCTTTTGGGCTAGTAATTATACCAAAGAAATTTAGTATTCCCTAGGCTTCAACAAAAATTTCACCAAAATCTCGATTAGTAAACCACTGAAGAATTTCTTTCTTTTGAATTGAATCTAAGTTAAATTCAGCCAAAATCTTGTTTAATTCAAAAAGATTTTGTTTCTTATTTTTTGTTTTCTTTAAAATCTCCATTATTATTCCTATTAAATCTAAATCTGCAATTTGAATGTTTTCTATTTGAGCTATTTGTGTAATTATTTCAACTTGAGTAGGTGGAATATGTGAAATTCCTAGGCCATTGTATCCTTCATTTCTTTCATTCCAGCTTTCAAATACATTATCCTCTCCGTAGATAGTTCTAACTATCTCAGGAATACTAGCTCGAATAAGTTGAAGATAAGCAGGAACCTCATCAGGATTGGATACATGACTGGTTAGGCCTGCAATGATACTATTCACATGTTCCATAAAATCAAAATCTTCTCCTATAGCCTCATAATGTTTAGCAATGGCTTCACTCAAGGATTCAAGTTTCTTGGGATCTGTTATAGCTGTTTCTAAAGTTATTGCAAGTACCTCATGTTGTAAACTGGCTTTATCTACAAGACCGTATTGATTCTGTGCAGCTTTTACTGGATCTTGAACCCCTTCTAAATATCTCTCTGTGACGTATCGATGATAACCATTTAGGTACTTTCCTGATGAAAGTAAAACTTCTGTAAGTCTTTCTAACGCATATTCAGAATTTATCATCAAATCTATTTGGATCGATGCGGCTTCTTCAAAACCTATATGAAATCCGCTAGATTGAGAAAGCCTCATTCTCTTATAAACCGTTTCTTGGAAAACTGTAGGGTTTAAGGATGCAGATCCTCCATGAACTAGCTCATGAATGGCAATAGCAACCATCTCCTTAGGATGAGTAGCTATAGACATTGTCATGTTTGTTAGACAAAGGTCTCTGCTATTAGGATCAAAAAAACCAGCTACATTATTTCCATCAATCTGAAAATCTGGTATTTTTCTAATTGTTCTAGGACTTCCAAAACCTAGTATGTCTTGAAGCATTTCCAACCCTCTTTTTTGGTTTGGGTCAAAACCTTCATATCCAGTCTCAAATCTTCCAAGCTCACGTTCAACATCTAAATCTAAATAAGCATCACGCACATGATCAACAACTCTTAAATCAGGTTGTTTTTCATATGTTTTCTCAAAATCAGCAGTTGCTTCCATACTATATTATAACACGAAAAGCCTTATTAGGCTTAAGTTTTAAGATATTATGTATTAGATTTTGTCATTCATTTTTTTTAAGATAGAATGAGTTATGAGAGTTGCAACATTTAACTTAGAAAATTTAGATTTTTCAGAAGATTTTGAAAAAAGACGGGAAGTCTTAGTTCCTCAGCTTGAAAGGCTAGATTCAGACATCCTTTTATTACAAGAAATTCATTCTCAAAAAGATGAAGAAGGAGATAGAAGCCTAGTTGCACTTACAGAGCTAATTAAAGGAACTAAATATGAAAGTTTTAATATTTCTTCAACTTTAGATGAGAATTATGAGCTCTACGCTCAAAGAAATTTAGTTATTTTAGCTAACTTAGATATATTAGACACACAGCAATTCAAGCATGTTCTTTCAAATGCTCCTAAATATCAAGTAATAACAGCCGATCCAAACTCAGAAGAACCTGAAGAAATTACATGGGAAAGACCAATACTCTACTCTAAAATCAAGCTAAAGGAAGATAAAGTCGCTCACGTTATAAACCTTCATCTTAAATCTAAGAATCCAACAAATATACAAGGTCAAAAATTTGATAGATTTTCTTGGAAGAGTTCGTCCGGCTGGGCTGAAGGGTATTTTTTATCTGCAATGAGAAGAGTTGGGCAAGCGGTAGAAGTTAGAATGCTTGTTGATAAAATTTTTGATGAAGAGGAAGATCCAATAATTATTGTTGGTGGAGATTTTAATGCTGATCTTTACGAAGTTCCTTTTGAAGCAATTGTTGGAAGAACAGAAAATACAGGAAATATTACTCTTCAAAATCGTGAATTAGTTCCTTGCGAACTTTCTGTCCCAGATTCAGCAAGGTTCAGCCTCTACCATCACGGTAAGAAAAATATGTTAGATCATATTCTAGTTTCTAGAAGCTTACTACCCTACTACGAAGGAACTGAGATTCATAATGAGACATTAAGTGATGAATCTATAGCTTTTGCAACAGACGATAAATACCCTGAATCAGACCACGCTCCAATTTTGGCAAAATTTAAGATATGAAGTATGGATTTTCTTTTGCAAGAAGGCAATGTGAATGGCTGGGGTTAGATTGGAAAGAATGCTTTACTAAACTAAATTCAAACTTATTTCCTATTGTCAGACTAAGTATCTACTGGAATGAAATAGAAAAAGAAGAAGGCATTTATGATTTTTCATTAATTAAGAAAGAAATTGAATTAGCCACTGAGTTAAATAAAGAAATAATTGTTACAGTCGGAATGAAAGCTCAGAGATGGCCCGAGTTCTTTATCCCAGTTTTTTTAAAAGAACAGATAGACTTCAGAGGAGATGTTTCTAAAAATGAAAAACTTAAAGCAAAAACATTAGATTTTTTAAATGCCTCCTTAGATGAATTAAATGGATATAAAAATATTAAGTATTGGCAGATTGAAAACGAACCTTTGGATCCCCAGTGGCCAGAGGGAGCATTTATTGGAAAAGATTTTTTAAAAGAAGAAATAGGCATTTTTCATGATGATTCGCGTAAGCTTATGTTAAATTTCTGGCCATTTTTTAACTCAATAAAACCATTTCCATCATCGTATAAACATCCGCTTCCTAGGAAAGAATTTGTGAAAAAAAATATAAAAACCAAAAGCAAAATTAGTATTAGAATTATAAATGCTAACAAGTTTACTCTCTTCATATTAAAATATAACATTAAAATAAGTTTATGAATAAAAAAAATATCTATACTTTTTTCCCTGAGAAAATTTTTGAGACGATTTTTGAGCTTAATCCCGAAGAAATAATTATCACAGGTAAGATTGGGAAATTTACAGTAAAAAAATCAGAAATTGCTCGTATCGCCTTCGCTTTTACTTCTAATTTACCAGCTTACCCGAAAGAAGTTATCCCGATTGGCTTGAAACAATTTTTAAATTACGGAAAAGACGTTACCTCTAACGGCCAACAAATCATGATTGCGTATAAGAAAGATAGGAAGGTAAAAATGAGAGTGGTTTATTATGACAAAACTTCAGAAAAGAGTAAAGAATTTTTAGAAAAATTTAGAGAATATTATGGAGATTTAATTGAAGAGAAAGAGATGGATTATTTTGAGTTTAGAAAAAAGCTTGGGATAAATAATTTAATGATGTATTTCTATTTAGCAATTATTATTCCAATTTGTTTTTTAGTTATTTTCTTCTTATTTATTGGACTTTGGTGGCTGGAGAGCTTATTGCCTTTTTAAGTAATTAGATCTGTTGGATGAATTGTCAATCCTTTAAATTTTAAAAGATGAGAATCAAAAGAAACAATCTTTAAATTATGCCTTTTAGCAAGATACTAGATGTGTGCATCATCAAAATCTAATTCGTGACTAAAGGAATTTGAATAAACTTTAGGTAAATTATCTATATTTATAGCGAGAACCGAATGTACTTTTTTTAGAATGTATTTAAAGTATTCTTTAATATCACTCTTATCAACTTCACACTTTCGAGCTATAAAAAACATGCTTTGGATTGAAAATTCGGATACATATTTCTTATAATCTGAATCAATAACATTAGCTGCAGTGTCAGCTTCTTCCTGATTCAAAATAAGTTCAAGCAATACATTTGTATCTATTAATATCCCTTTGTCCATGCATCTTTAATCTCTTTATTAATATCAATTTTTTTACCTTCTGGGTTTCCAATACCAATAAAGTCTTTAGCGCTATTAAATTTTCGCTTCTTTTTGGATTGTTTTTTTGATTTCTCTTTAATGCTCTCCTCTCCTATCAGCTTTAAATAAGCTTTATAATTTAAGATGACAGATTTTGGTTCTCCCCTCTCCATCACAATAACAGGCTTTTCTTTTGAAGCTTTAATGTATTTAGAGAATGCATTTCTCACCTGGCTTATATTTTCTTTAAGATAATTATTCATGGGATTTATTTGTAGCTAAATCATATTAACATAAAGTTGGCGTAGTTGTACAAGTCTACATTAATAATAATTCGTTTTCTGGTCGTTAGAGAGTTTATACCTTTGTAAATTCTATAAACCTGTTCAGAGCAACTTAAACTTTATCTCAATCTAGAGCAAATAACTCTATTCCTAACTTATGGGCTAATTTTTTCTTTTGATCAATATGTAAATCGGAAACACCATGAGTAAAAAATGAATTAACTTTTAATTGATTAAGAACATCAAAATAGTAATTATTCAACTCATCAGAACCAAATATAAATCCATGATCAAGAACAACAATATAGTCGATTAAATCTAATCCTGAAAGTGTTTTTGTTCTTAACTCTTCAGAAAAAACAGGTCTACTATATCCTTTATTCTTTCTAATTGATCTATCGCTATCCAGTCCAACTATGAGAAGATCCCAATGTTCTTTTGCAAACTCGAATAAAGAGATATTTTCAAAGTTTAAAACATCAAAAGTACCTGAGATAAACCCCTTTTTTCTTTTCTCATCTTTTAGAATTGCATTTAACTCCGAAATTTCTTTAATCTTTGAAGTATCCATAACTAGATTTTAGCATTAATAATCGCAATTACTTTAGAGTGTTCGGCTGGCCGAACTTTAATTATGCTTCTTCCTAAACTCGCAAGTAATTTCGGTTATTATAAAAATTAAAAAACACCTAAAAGGTGTTTTTAATTTTATACAAGCCCGGCAATTACTTATTTTCCCAGGACCCTTCGGTCCAAGTATCGTCAGCTCAACTTTGTTTCACTTCTGAGTTCGGTATGGGATCAGGTGGTTCCAAAGCGATACTATCACCAGATGAATAAGTTATCTTATTCATCTACTGACATTTATTACCAAAACTTGTTTTTAATGTAATTGTGTACTTTAAAAACTGAATAGGAGGAAAGAATGAACTAAATCTAAATTTGTATATTAGTGAATGCTTCGTATCATGCATTATAAAAATACATGACACTCACATACACCAATGTGTATGTAAGCATACATCACCAAAAAAACGTTCGGTTTATTAGTACGCCTCGGCTGAATACATTACTGTACTTACACCTGGCGCCTATCGACCAGTTAGTCTATCTGGAACCTAATGACGAAATTTAATCTTGGAGTTGGCTTCCCACTTAGATGCCTTCAGTGGTTATCCAAATAGTAACGTAGCTACTCAGCAATGCCCTTGGTAGGACAACTGATACACTAGAGGTTACCTGGCTCTGGTCCTCGCGTACTAAGAGTCAATCTCCTCAAATTTCGAACGCTCACATCGGATAGAGTCCGACCTGACTTACGTCGGTCTGAACCCAGCTCGCGTGCCACTTTAATGGGCGAACAGCCCAACCCTTGGAACC
>CAYTGI010000020.1:0-11365 GCA_964437465.1 uncultured Candidatus Saccharibacteria bacterium
AATTGATCCTACTGACGATAAATATAAGAGCCTCTAGCTCGTGATAAATTTTAGCAAGTGAGTTCGACATCGTTCCCCGTAGGGTCATAATATCTCGTACACGAGATCTCGCAGACGAGATAATTAGAAAATTTTATTCATCTAAAAGTCTTTACCACTAATCTTTTTTGAGGTCTATTTAATCTCTAATACTCATGTTTTATTTGACAAATCTTGCATTCTGATTTCTAAAGTAAGTTGAATATAAACCCAATAATCATAATTCCTATTGTTGTAATTCCAAAAAACATTGCAAGTAGTTGCCATTTCATTACCTTCTTTAATATAAGAGCCTCGGGGATAGATAAAGTCACTGTTGCAGTCATAAAAGCAATAGCTGTTCCAAGTGGAATACCTTTCCCTACCAAAGCTTCCATTACGGGAATTACACTCACTGAGTTTGCATAGAGAGGTACTCCAAGAATTGTTGCAAGCGGAACTGTCCATAGTGCATCACCTGATAAGTTGGATTCTATAAATGAGTCTGGTACAAAACCATGGATTAATGCACCTAGTGCTACACCTAATAATACGTAAGGGAAAATCTTTTTGGTAATTTCCATTGCATCACCCCACCAGTATTTCAATAACTTCTTAAACGAAATTTGACTACCTTCATTTTCTGCAAGTATGTCTTGTCTACTTTTGAGTTTTAATAAATCCTGATTTACAAATCGTTCGGATTTCATTCTTTGGATAATGAACCCACCCAGCATTGCAATAATCATTCCTACAATGTTGTATATTATTGTCGTTTCGACTCCAAAGATAGCTGGAAACAAAAATAGAGATGCTTCATTCACAAGTGGTGATGCTATCAAAAATGTAAAGGTAACACCGATTGGTATACCTGCGTTTAGAAAGCCTATAAATAAAGGTATTGATGAACATGAACAAAAAGGAGTAACCACACCAAGTATTGCAGCTAATAGATAGTCAAATCCATACCAATTCCTACTTGCTAATATTCTCTTAAGTTTCTCTATCGGAAAATAGTATCTAGTCACTGCCATAAACATGTTTATAGCAATAAGCAAAATACCAATCTTTATCACATCATATATGAAGAAATTTAATGCTGATTCTGCATATGACTCATTTGTGAGACCTATAAGATCTAAGGTAATGAAATCTGCAAATTGTTGTATTGGGTAAAAAATATCCATTTTTAGTTATATGCTTTAACAACAACCAGATCGACAGTTACACCCATCAGTATCCTCAACTTTGTTATCATCTGGATTATCCTTCGAGTTTGCTATCAGCTCTTTTATTCGTTCTATGTCTTTAGTAAATCCATTCATAACTGCTTTTCCATTTACTGCTAGAACTGGAGGTGTCAAAATCCCCATTTCAATAATTTTGTTTATATCTGTAATATATTCAACCTTGCACTCTATATTAAGTTCTTGAACTGCTTCTTTAGTAATTTCAAAAAGGTTTTTACATGTGGTACATCCTGTACCTAATACCTGTATTTGCATTTTTATAAAAATAATAAATTAATTAATACCTATTAAAGTTTTTAGATTGTAAACAATCAATTCTTTTTCAGGTAGGACAGAATAAAATA
Organism: uncultured Candidatus Saccharibacteria bacterium; assembly: GCA_964437465.1. GTDB lineage: Bacteria > Patescibacteriota > Dojkabacteria > J137 > J137 > JAGQLF01. Next base: position 1,613 of record CAYTGI010000020.1, read on the forward strand.
TCTGATTTCCATCTCTTTTCTTTTCCAAAATGCCAGATTCTTCAAGGATTTTTAAATGATGGGAAACAAGATTCTGAGCAATCTCCATTCTTTCAGCAAGATCACATACACAAATCTTCTCTTGTGAGAGAATGCATAGAATTTTTATTCTATTAATATCTGATAAAACTTTAAGAAGCTTTGCAGATTCCTCGATTTTTCTAAACTGAGGACTTGTATTATCACAACATTTTTGTTTTGTATCTATATCAATCATTATTGATATAATATCAGATATTTTTAATAATATCAATGACTATTGATATATGATTGTGATTATTGAACAATAAAATTAGGATTAACTGAACTAACGATCGAGATGAGCTTTTCTAGCTCGTGGTAAATCTTAGCAATGGGGTTCGAGGTTGTTCCCCATAGGGTCATGAGAAAGAATCCGACCGAAAGGTTGGATTTTTTCTTATGTATCAAAACAGAATCACTTCTCAATTTGAATTTAGAGTAAGCATGACTTATAGATAAGTAAATTGAGTAAGTTCGTCATTATTTGTAAGGTTACCTAAAACTAGTCCATTTTGGGCGTTAATTTTAGAAATACTGCTAAATGATAAGTCTCCTTGAGGTTCGTTTTGTGTTTCAGCTTTTATAAGACCAAGATTTGTCAATATATCTTGGTTACTTAGTTCAATTGCTACTATAACTGTTCCGTCAGATAGCTGTTCAATCTTATACTCATTTCCAATAGGATCTAGAATATATTCTGATATGAAGTCAGGCTCTAAATCATCGACATCTGTAAAATCCGCACCATTATCCATTATGTTAAACAATGAAACGATCGGTAAGTCGCTACCATTTGTTGAAGGTAATGAGTCATATGAGACTTTATAAAATGAAATAGCAGAACTAATAAAACTTACATCTGAGCTTCTCTTTGCATCCCTTATGTCGTTTAGATGTTTACTTGGGTTAAGTTGCAACTATAAATCCTGCAAATAAAATACTTATTAAAAATACCGAAACAATAACCTCTAATAAAGAATATCCTTGCTTTTCATCTTTCTTTTTCACAGTATTAGAGTTATTTGTGTATTAAAATTTTACTTTAAGGCTGTATAAATAAACATGTTTAAGGGATAAAACACCTTGAAAATCTTCACAACTTCTTTTGAGAAATCAGCTGATAAAACTTTAGATTTAGAAAGTTCAGTACTAACTACAAAATTCTTATATTTTAAAAATTCAATTGCTGGATGATCAGCTGAATAGTCTCTTGGTGAAGTTTTGAGTTTTCCGTCCTCCATCAATCCAGAAAAAATTGAGTTAAATGTCGAGTTATTTAATATTTTTTCTAGTTCCTTATAATTTTCAGCAATGTATTCTCGAATTTTCTTTAAAGTTTCAGGGTCGGGTTGATAAATTCCCCCCCCTATAAAAGATTCTTCGGGCTCAATGTGAATATAATAAACCGGCTGCATGAATTTTTTATTCTTCACTGAAATTTCTCCTGCAATATTAGTTTTATATGGAGTTTTATCTTTTGAGAATCTAACATCTCTATAAATTCTAAACTGCTTAACAGTTTTCTTTTCATCTAATGCTCTTTCAATATTTTCGTCGAATTCAGAAATTTTAAAAGCAACTTCTTGTAGAAGATTGTCAAAAGCTTTTTTAATTTGAGTATATTCTTCTTTATGTTTTTCAAACCATTCTCGTTTATTATTTTTCTTTAGTTTTTCTAAAAAAATGAAAGTTTCTTTATGCAGGGAGCTCATAATAATAGATTTAATATAATTTCAAAATAGCATTATTATCTGGTAAATTAAAACTATTACTTCTTAAAATATCTCTATGAATGTTGGGATTTTAGGTTCAGGAATGGTTGGAAAGGCTTTAGCAATAGGATTTAATGAGACTGGACATAATGTAATGATTGGATCTAGAGATCCAGAAAAACTAAAGGATTTTTGTAAAGAAAATAATGGGATTAGTTCCGGAACTTTTCCTGAAGTGAGCGAACATGGAGAGCTAATAGTTTTAGCTGTAACAGGAGAACATTTTAAAAGCTGTATTGAAGAGGCTAAAAAAGAAAATTTTGATGATAAGCTTGTTATTGATGTAATGAATCCACTAGAGCGAAATGATAATGGGATGGAGCTTTTTATTTCTTATCCTGAGTCTTTAGGAAAAATGGTACAAGAACATCTACCAAACAGCAATGTTGTGAAAGCTTGGAATATTATTAGTGCTGGAAATATGTATAAGCCAAAGTTTGAAGATCAATGCCCAACAATGTTTATCTGTGGAAATGATTTAGATAGTAAAGATTTAGTTCATCAGATTCTTAATGACTTTGGTTGGGAAGATGTAGTTGATATTGGATCTATTGAAAAGGCATATATGCTTGAAACATTAACAATGCTTTGGCTTGAATATATGAACCAAAGCCAAGACTATGTTCATGCATTTGCTTTACTAAGAAAATAATATTTATTAAAAATCTAAATTATGAACAGATCAAAAGTAGGATATGTAGACAACATTGAAGATGAGACAATGGCTAATGAGAATTTCAGAAAGGTTATTTATACTGGACCCAATCTTCAAATGGTATTAATGACGTTAAAACCTGGAGAGGATATTGGTTCAGAAGTTCATGAGGAACACGACCAATTTTTTATAGTCGAGGATGGTGAGGCTAAATTGTTAATGGACGGTGAGGAATCTACCCTAGTTGATGATGAAGTAGGAATTGTCCCTGCAGGAGTTGAGCACAATGTAATCAATAATGGAGATGTGGATTTGAAATTATATACACTTTACGCTCCACCAGAACATCCTGAAGGGAGAGTGGATGAGACTAAACCTGAGTAAAAACTTTACACCATCGCAATAAATTCTGAGTTGTAAAAACATCTTTTCTTGAATGATCAATTGCTCCTGTTGAAAGACTCTGGAAGTATTTCTTATCCTTAATCATTTTATACATTGCTTTCGCTACTGTTTCGCAGTTTCCAACTGGATCAATCAAGATTCCATTTTTCTCATGCTTAATTTGAAGGGGAATGCCGCTGTCAGTGTCGTATGCAATAACTGGTTTTCCTTTTATCAAAGCTTCTGTGACTTTTATTTCAAAGCCTTCATAGTGTGAAAGCTGTAATGCAAATAGTGATTTCCTTAGTAGCGCATTTAACATTTGATCACTATGAGGTACTCTCACAACTTTTATTTTTTCTTTAAGTTCTTTAAATATATCCTGGTTTAAAGTTTCCATAACCATATTATAGATAGGAACACCATCAGGATCATCTATGGATCCATGTCCAGTAATAACAAGATCAGGTAAGTCTTTTAAATTTTTATTAAACATCCCGTACAACTGTCTGTAAGATTCTAAAACATCCATTATTCCTTTTGAGGGATCGAATCGAGCGATTTGAATTATATATGGGTTTGAATAATCTAGAGTTTCCTTTCCTTCCTTTTCTAAAATGCTATTGAACCAATCGAGATAGAACTTCATCTGATCTTCTGATAATTCTTTATTCAATCCATCAAGTAGATCAGTTGTGGCAGGCATTTCTATAATCTTCTCTTTATCAACTACTTCAGGAACAAAGTTTCTAACAGGATGAGAGATGAATTTATCAGCAAGTTTAATGTTTTTAAACAGGTAAGACCAAGCACTATTCTGAGGAGTTCCTTCAGCATTTACTGCTTCAGAATCTATATCAATATGAGATCGATAAATGATTTTTTTCTTAGGATAATTGTCTTTAATGTATTCAATTAATCCTGAAGGCTGTGGGTCGTCAATAACAATAATATTTGAATTTGATATCGGGTCTTCTAATATTTCCCAATTTTCCTTAATCCAATCTTCATATATTTCTTTATCATTATCATCAAGTAGGACATTTTCCGAAGTAGCATTTTGTAATACGTTGTGGAATTTTCTCTTTGTAATTAAAAATACTTCGGGGTTAGGTGTAAGAATATGCCAACTAAAGTTTAAATTCAGTAATTTACATAACCTAATTAATGCATGTCTCATTAAGGCTACTCCACCACCTCTTGGTGTTGCACTGATAAACATAATTTTTTTATTTTGAAATTCATTCGAATATTCTTTAAGCTTTTTTACTTCTTGATCAGATGATATATTTTCATAGTCTTCAAGCTCGACAAGCCATGAGGGGTCTACTATGTTAGATTTTTTAATTTCTATATTGTGAAGAAAATCTTTGTCAAATTGATCACTTACTTCATTAAAGGTTAGATCTCCTATTAAGGGGATAATGTCGTATTTCAACCACAGATTGGAATAAATTTCATTACTTTCATCAATATTTGCAGCAACTATTTTAATATCTTCTTCCGATAGTGAGTTTAAATTATTAAGCTTTCCTTCCTCTAAGATTTTGTCGAAGTCAAATAGGGTAAAACTATTACCAGTTATTTTAAGAAAAGCTTTTTTTACAAACATTACCAAATTTTCTATTTATATTAAACTGTCCCCCAGTTATCACAATCTTGTGTGTCATTACCTAATTGAACCTCGGCCCCACTTTCTAACTTAAGACCAAGTCTATAAGACCCAGCATTATTACTTCCAGATGGATAAGAAAAACAATAATCAGTACCGCTAGCACTTGTTTCTGAGTCTGCCTGAGTTGCACCAGTTAATTCAACTATAAGCTCACTAGATCCACCACCACTATAATAAATACCATCTGCTCTAAAATTTATATCTCCTCTTCTAGGATACATATTATTATCATTAAAATAACCAGTAAGCCATAGATTAAAAGTATTGAGTACATCTCTTCTTTGAGTATCCCTAAGTGATCTTTGAACTATTTGTATAGCAACTACAGACATAGTTACAAGAACTGCAATTATCCCCATTGCTACCATTAGTTCTATTAAGGTAAATCCTTTACGTTTTTTTTTCATTGTATTTAAATTATTCAACAACTAAAGTACCAACCATTCCTTGAGCTCTATGGTTTCCAACACTACAGTAGAATTCATAGGAAGTTCCTACAGCAGTATTCTCAGGAATTGTAAACGTTACAGTTGATGAATCTCCAGTACTAACTATTTCTGTTGCTACATTTAGCTCATCGATAACAAAATCATGAGTTCCATTTACAGAAGTAACGTTTACTGTAACTGTATCGCCGGGAGATGCTGAAATAATGTTAGGATCAAATTGAAAGCTACTCATATCTATATCAAATGAGATTTCATTTGTTTCAGGTAAAGCTTCAGTTTCGTCTTCAGTCGGAGGTGGAGTTTCAGGCTCGTCATCTGTAAAAAGTTCGAATTCATCATTATCAACTGGCTCCTCTTCTGAGTTTGGTGGTAATTCTTCAGAAGGGGATTCTGAATTTTGATTTCCAAGTAACAAAAATGCTCCTACCCCCACTAAAATCACTACTCCAAGAATTATTGGTAAAGATTTATTATCCATTTTAAATTTATTAAGAAGTTATATTAAAAGTTATCATTTAATTTTTTTTGTTTCAAATTCTAAGAGTTTCTTCCACCTATATTGCCGCCACATATAAAATATATTTGCAAAGATCCAAATGAAAATAGTCAATAAACCTGCTTTAACTTCAATTTGATCAGTATAATTTGTTATATTTGGGTTTTTATTATCATTGTCTATAAAAATATAGTGATCCCATTTTGACATTAAACCTAGTAGTCCCTTTTTCCCAAAACCATCATCTCTAATTCTTCTATTTTCTGAATCAATAGAGATTCGAATAACTTGAGATCCAATTGGAATGAACCCAAAAAGTTTTACTGATGTTTCGTACTGACCTTCCTCCCAAATCTCAGGAAACTGTTTTCCAACTGGTTGAAAAGAAACTATTGGTTTAGCAATAAAGATCATTGTGTCTGATCTTTTGACTAATTCCCAAACTTTGTCTGGGGATGTATTAAATTTTGATGAAATTTTACTTCTCATTATATAAATCCTAATCTCCCATTTGGATCAGCTATGACTTCTCTATTTAATTTCTCTTCAACTCCTGGAAATTTCTCCAGTTCTTCTGTAAGAATATTTTTTATTTTTAAGACCTCTTTCTCATCAAGTGCTTCAATTCTTATTGTTAAATATGCTGAAGTGTTTGAAGCTCTAACTAATCCCCATGAATCCTCAGAAAAAGTGACTCTTGCTCCATCAATATCTATAACTTCATAATCCTCTTCAAACTTTTCTTTTATCGCTTTTACTATTTCGAACTTTTTATCATCAGCGCAAGGAAGTTTATATTCAGGTGAGGCTACTCTTTCAGGGATAAATGAAAGCAATTCAGATAATGATTTATCTGTCTTACTTAAGATTTCTAACACAACTGCAGCTGCAAAAAAACTATCGTCAGCTTTAGGATAATTTTGAGTAAAGTAGAAATGTCCAGATAGTTCACCTCCAATAATAAAGTCATCATCAGATCTTAATGTATTTTTAATAGGTGCATGTCCGGTTCTATGCATCACAGGTTCTAAACCAAAATCTGGAAGCATGTCCTGAATAAGTTTTGTACATTTAACATCGAAAAGTACTTTTTTCCCTTCATTACCTTCAGCGAATTTCTCTTTAATCATTAATAACAGTATTTTATCCGCAGGAATATGATTTCCCTTTTCATCGACAAACCCTGCTCTATCTCCATCAGCGTCAAAACCTATACCAACCTCAGCACCATTTTCAACAACAGAATTCATAAGATCTTTCATATTTTTTGTTTGTTCAGGATCAGGAGTATGATTTGGGAATTTAGGATCTCTATCAAAGTATAATTCTTCAACGATTTCTATTCCTAGACTCTCAAAAAAATCTTTAGCAAACATTCCTGTTGTACCATTCCCACAGTCTAAAACAGCTTTAACTTTTCTACCCAAATTGAAATTTGTTAGAACATTTTTTTTATAGATTTCATAAGCATCTTCAAATTTACTAACTTTTCCTCTATTTTCATCAAGATCATATTCTTCATTCTTAATTCTTGTATACAACGTCTTTAGTTCTTTTCCGAAAAGTGGGATAGAATCTTTTTGAAGAAGTTTAAAACCGTTATAAAAGTAGATGTTATGACTTCCTGTGATTATTACTCCTCCATCGTAGTCAAGATGTGAAGTTAAAAAATAAACAAAAGGAGTACACATCTCCCCACCATCATCAACATCTATTCCTGTGTCTGATATTCCTTCTATAAAATTTTCTTTAATCACCTCTGCAAAAGGTCTAACTTCAAATCCAACTAAAACTTTTTTAGCTCCTTGTGTTTTAAGATGACTTCCATACGCTCTACCAATTAACTTCGCGGTTTCAGCAGTTAAAGTTACACCTGGAAATTTCCCGTACATCTTTTCATACAGTTCTACTAATTCTGGATCATGCTTGTCTCCGGCTACACCTCTGATATCGTATTCTCTGAAAATTAACTCTAAATTATCCATAGAAAGTTTTTAACTTGTATAGCAAAATATACATTAAAGCTTTCAATTTTGTGAAGGAATTTAGTAAGAAAATAACTCTTTGTCTATTTGCTTATTAAGAACACCCTCATTAAGAAGTATTTTTTCTATTGATTTAATAAAAGGTTTTGGTCCGCAGATTCCATGAAAACATTCTCTTAGATCTGAACTTAAACATTCTTCAATTAGGTTGATATCAATTCTTTGCCCGTTGTATGTTTTAAATTCAGTTTTTAACCCAGACTTTCCAGTAATAATATATATAATTTCAAAATTATTGTTTTCGATTGAAAGCTTTTCAAGTTTATCTTTGTCTACAATCTCTTTTGGATCTCTAGCACTTATAAATAATGTAATTTTCTTTTCTGTATTAATATATTTTTCAATTGTTGATAAAAATGGAGTTATTCCTATCCCTCCAGCGTAAAAAACTAAGTTTTTAAAGTCGCTAACATCTTTTAAGAATATTCCGTAAGGTCCATCAACATATATTTCATCACCTTCTTTTAAATCTTTTAGTCTTTTTGTCCATTTTCCTTCTTTTTTAATATTGAAGATTAATTCTTTATTATCATTATCAAATCCAGAAACTGTAAAAGGGTGAGACTCTTTTAGAAATCCCTTCTTTGTTAAATAAAGAAATTGTCCAGGAGTAATTTCTTTTATTTGTGATTCTTCAGCTTTCATCTTAAGTTTAATAGTTCCTTTAGCTTCTTCAGTAATAGAACTTATCCGATATTTCGATTTGCCAAAGCCGAATTGGAATAATATTCTATAAATGAAAGCCAATAAAAATGTAATTCCAAAGAAGTACCAGAAGTATTTAAAGTTAGTAAAGTTTACAACTGTCCCTATTTCTAATGCATGAATAAAAACTAATGGGAAAATCAGGAAGCTTATAAAATGCAGTATTTTCCAAGCTCTAAATCCAAGCCTTTTTCTTAGTAAAGCACTTGAAAAATAGATTACTAGAAAAAAGAAGTAAGCAGTTGATCCAATTCTTACTGCAATATCAAATTCAGTATCAAACTTTGGAATTAGTAAATTGATCTCGTTAGACATATAGAAGATATTCATTAATGAAGGGTGTAGAAATACTACTAATAAGCCAAAAATCCCAATATTTTTATGTACAGCTAAAAAAGACAAAAGGTCTTGTGAGAAGAGTCTAGTTATTCCTCTGATTCCTAAAATATATTGAAACCACATCATTATCCCACCAAAAATTCCAGCTTGGGCTGCGATTATATATGCTATATCTGTGGATTTACCTAAATCTATAGCAAAAATCCATAAATCATTTGTGAAAAGAAAACTTGATAAGAGAGTCAGAGTAATTACTAAATATAAATTTCTTTTAATTTTATTCATTATTAAGTTTACCAATATAATTTTCTGATTTTCTATAAGTTCCATCTTGAAAAACTATTAAGTAAGAGGTTTTATATTTATCAACAAAGGTTTTTATTTTATTCTCTTCTATAAGATATAAACAAGTAGCCATTGCATCTGCGATCATTGTGTTTTCAGAATGTGTATAGATGCCTGATACACGAGTATTAATATCTGATTTGTAGCTGTTTATATGACTGTGTATTTTTTTAGTGTTTTTATCTTTCCACTTTCGTCTATTATTGCTACTTGAAGCTATTGCTGAGTTTTTAATTTCAATTTCCCCTATATATTGTGTTGTATCGAATGGATTTTCTAAAACGAATTTTTGAGGACTATTTTCTTGATTATAAGAATAAATATCACCACCTGCATTTATGATTAAACTTTTAGGTTTAAGTTTTAATAATTCATCCTTCAGTAAATCAACTAAATAGCCCTTTCCAAACGCTCCGAAATCAAGCAATGTTCCCTTTCTGATCTTAATTTTATTTTCATTAATTTCTTCAAGCCACTCAGCTTTATTTATTTTAAGATTCTTTGATGTAAAAGAATAATCTTTATCATACCCTTTCCTTTCTAGATCGTTTCCAATAGATAGATTAAAATGACCTTCTGTATCCTCTTCTAGCTGTTTTCCGAAAGTTATCATTTTAACTAGCTCTGGTGGAGGATCTGATAATTCCCCTTCATTTCTTAACTTGTGATTTAAGCTTTCATCTTTGAATCGTGAGTATTTTCTTTCAAAATTCACAACTTTATCTGCAATCTTTTTATTTAATATTTCAAAATCAAAAAGTGGATCAATCACTATGATCCACTTTGTACCAGTTGCAAAAAAAGTTAGATATTTATTTTTCTTACCGT
>CAYTGI010000020.1:11375-18057 GCA_964437465.1 uncultured Candidatus Saccharibacteria bacterium
GTTTTTTATTTCTATCTCCATTAAATAAGAGCTTGAGTTTTGATTTCTTCAACAGCATTTATAAATCCTTCTCCAGTTAAAGAAGATCCGTTTACTACTCGAGGGTATTCAACTTCATCAAGAGTTTTTCCTACAATAACATCTGAAACTCCTTCGCTAAATGCATTTTGAAGTTTTACTGAAACCGGATTTGTAGCAAGAGTATTTACAGTTACTGCCGTTACAGTATTATTCTCTACATTTAATATAACTTCAACTTCTTCATCTCCAGCGGGTGAGGTATATGAACCTTTTGCAGTATATTCTCCATTGTTATAAACAAGAACTGCATCACTTGTCTCTTCTGGGGGATTTGCTGAGGTAGTTTCTCCTATAACTTCGGGATTATTAATGTTAGTCGTAGAAGAATCATTATTATTGATTAATGCTACTCCTCCTCCTAGAAAGATTGCCCCAATAACAAGTCCGCCCAGTATTGTTGGTAAAGTATTTTTTCCTTGATCCATAGGTAAGTTTTAAAAAATAAACTACACTTGTAGTAGCCAGAACATTTAAGATTATATTTTATAAATTTATTATTTCAAATATTTTTTTTGTTGGAGTTAGGTATGAACTTAGAATCAAAAGTAAATATATCGTTATCGAGAGCTATGAAAATGATGTGAATTTTTTTTATTAGGTAGTATGAATATGGTGGTCTTAATGATATAATATATTGCTAAGAATTTTCGATGATTGCAGTCTCATTGGACTAGGATAATCTCAAAGTTTTTAGAATAGATAATTTTTTATATATTCTAGTACAATGAAAAAATTGTATATAGGAAATCTTAACTGGGATATTACAACAGAAAGACTAAAGGAAATCTTTAGTGAGGTTGGAACAGTTGAAGATGCTATTGTAATTGTTGACAAGTTCAGCGGAAGATCAAAGGGATTTGGTTTCGTGACTTTTTCAACTGAGGAGGAAGCTCAAGCTGCTCTAGAAGAATTCAACGGTAAAGAAGTTGAAGGAAGAGAACTAAGAGTTGCTGTTGCTGAAGAAAAAAAGGACAGAGCTCCAAGAGACTAACACTCAAAATACAATTAAAACTAAGGCTGCAGTTTATCTGCAGTCTTTTTTTGTATAATTAATAATTACAAAGATCAAAAAGATAAAAAGAGAAGAAAAAAAATCTGTAGATATTCAAATAAGTTATATACCTTTAAAAATCAACTCGTTAAATCTCGTGCTCACAGCAGTTATCATTACAATGCTATATCTATTTTTTACTAGGGTACTTCACAGCCTTATTCTAAAGGTTCTCTTTTAGATTATGGAGTTATATTCTTAGAACAGGTAGATGAATTGAATCAAACAAAGGATTATAAGTTAAGAAATGTAAAGAATCCTGAAAAAACCTTGATTTAATACAGAAGCAAATTGACCTTGAAATAAGACCTACTCAAACAGTATAGTTGTATATATTTTTTAATAAGAAATAATGAAAGTTTTTGGATGGATAATAGCTTTTATTGTTGTCACACTTACAAGTGTATTCCTTTTTTTTCAACTTGAAAGTTCAAATAACAACGAGTCTGATATTAAAAATGATGAACAGTATATTCTATATACTCCAATGAAATCGCCTAATACTTATTTAGTTAGAAAATCTGATAACGAAATAGTTAATGTTTGGGAGTCTGAGTATGAGCCTGGTACTCACTTAGCTTTAAAGGAGAATGGAAATCTTGTTAGAAGTGGAAGAATTCCTAATGAAAATTTCGGACCTCTTCCAGGTATGGGGGGATTATTTCAAGAGATGACCCCATCAGGAGAAGTTATTTGGGAGTTTCAGTATTCTAATGAAAAGGTTATGGCCCATCATGATTTTGAATTAATGCCAAATGGTAACTTACTAATTATTGCATGGGAACTTATTGATTTAGAGACTGCTATTGAGAATGGCAAAGATCCTGAAGCTCTTACGAACTTTACAGATATGAAAGTAGATAAAATTGTTGAGTTAAAGCCTGAGGGTTCAGACTCAGCTGAAATTGTTTGGGAGTGGCGGATTATGGATCACTTAGTTCAAGATTTTGATGAGTTAAAATTAAATTATGGAGTTATATCTGAAGAAATAAATAAATATGATTTTAACCATGTACAAACTAGTATGGCTGATTTAACTCACGTCAACGCAGTTGATTTCAATGAGTCAACAAATGAAGTACTTCTGAGTGTAAATTCAATAAGTGAGGTTTGGATTATAGACTATGATAATCCAGAACTAGGTATTAAATCTAGGTACGGTAACCCTGAAACCTATGATGCAGAAAAGGAAAGAATATTCACTGCCTCGATACATGATGCTGAATGGATACAGAATGGAAAACCTGGAGAAGGAAATATGCTAATTTTTGATAATGGTGGGGGAAATGCAGGAAGGTTTTCAAGCGTGCGAGAGTTTAAATTAAATAATGATAATTCACTAGAAGAAGTATGGACATATTCAACAGGAGATGAATCGTTTTATTCCGCAAGGCTCTCAGGCGCGGAGAGATTATCTAACGGTAATACTATGATCTGTGAGGGTGATCAGGGAAGAATTTTTGAAGTATCACCTAAAGGTGAAGTTGTTTGGGAGTTATTAAATGATAAGTTTGATGAAAAGTATATGGGAACTTCAGAGATCTTTACATTTAGAGGAGTAGACATCGAATTCAAACACGGTGCTGTTTTTAATATTGAGGTATTTGATGAAGAAGATCCTGAGATAATCTCAATATTAAGTAAAATCAATTAATGAAAATATTTACTCTAGTTATTGCTGGTTTTGGGGTTATTTTATTTACATTTCTAATTATTAACCTATTATTTCCCTCTCAACAAGGACTATCAAATACAAATTCTGAAGATGAGTATATACTTTACGGTCCTTTAAAATCAAAAGAGGTTTTCCTAGTTAGAAAATCAGACAAAGAGATTGTTCATACTTGGACTACTAATTATGAGCCTGGGATGCATACTTTGCTCTTAGAAAATGGAAATTTATTAAGGACTGGCAGAATTGAAAATGAAGATTTTGGTTATAGAGCTGGGATGGGAGGTATTCTACAAGAAATAGCTCCGGATGGCAAAGTACTTTGGGAATTTAAATACTCTGATGATAAAGTATTAGCTCACCATAATATTGAAGTAATGCCTAGTGGAAATATTCTCCTAATCGCATGGGAAAAAATTAGCTACGAAGAAGCTATTGAGAATGGCAAAGATCCAGATCGAGTTAAAAAAGATACTGGGTTATTGGTAGATAAAATTGTTGAGTTAAAACCTCTAGACAACGGGGATACAGAAATTGTCAAAACTTGGAGAATAATGGATCATCTTATTCAAGATTTTGATAATTCAAAGCTAAATTATGGGGATATTACTATTGATAGGCTTAAAATGGACATAAACTTCCCACTCACTTCAAAAGCTGACTGGAATCATACTAATGCTGTTGATTATAATGAGGAGCTGGAACAAATAATGATCTCAATGAATGGACAGCATGAGATTCTAGTTATTGATTGGTCTGAAAATAATAAAGGTATATTGGGAAGATATGGCAATCCTGCATCATATAAATCCGAAGAACCAAAATTATTTTGGGGATTACATGATGTGGAGTGGGTTGAAAATGGGTTTCCAGGAGAAGGAAATCTTCTTGTATTTAATAATGGAGCTGGGAGATCTGGAGAGAATAAAAGCTACTCATCTGTTGAAGAATATAGATTTATTGATGAATTTACACTTGAAAAGGTTTGGGAGTATTCCACTGGGGATCAAAAAACATTCTTCTCAGCTAAGATATCTGGAGCAGAAAGGTTAAAAAGTGGAAATACAATGATATGTGAGGGTGATTCAGGTACGATTTTTGAAGTAAATCCTGATGGAGAAGTTGTTTGGTCTCTTCAGAATGAAAGATTTGATCCTAAGTACAGCGATCCAGAGAGAAATCAAAGAAGGGAAAATTCAAATTTTATGTTTGATAACGGTGCTGTTTTCAATATTGAAGTGTACTATCCTACAGATTCACAGATAGTTAACCTTTTCACCAGAATCTGATTGATTATGCGACTAACTTGCAATAAAATTCAACTATGTCGCATATACATTTAAGAACCAAATACGAGAAAAGAATTTATTTTTTCATTAAGAGAAATCATGCTGTTACTGCTGCTCAGATACTGAAGGATGTTAGTGCAGATAAGGCTACTGTCTATCGGATACTTAAAAAACTTATAGATAGAGAGATTATAAAAGAGATCATTATTGACTCAGAGAAAACATACTATGAACTAGATAGCTTAGATCATCATCATCATATTGTTTGTAGAAAATGCGAAAAGATTATTCCCATTGTTTTAACAAATGGGATTGAAAGAAAATTAACTTCATTAGAAGACAAAATATCTTCCGAACTAAATTTTTATTTTTTAAATCACTCATTAAACTTTTTTGGTTTATGTAGTAAATGTAAATAACTATGGAAAATGAAATGTTATTCTCCTTACTTTCTGTAATACTAGTCAGTTTTATTTCTCTAATTGGAATTGTGACAATATCATTAAAAACTGATTTTTTAAATAAGATTGTATTGATTCTAGTAAGCTTAGCTGCAGGTACTTTAATAGGAGATGTTTTTTTTCATATTATCCCTGAACTTTATCTAGGTGATCATATTGATGTAAAAAGTGTCCCTATGATTATTATGCTAGGTATTCTAATTTTCTTTTTCTTAGAGAAAATTTTACACTGGCATCATTGTCATAGACCAGAAGGCCACACTCACAAAACTAAACCGCTAGCAACAGTTAATCTTGTTGGTGATGGTTTACATAATTTTATTGATGGTCTTGTTATCGCTTCAAGCTTTACTGTCAGTACAGAGATTGGGATAGCTACAACGATAGCTGTAATATTACATGAAATTCCTCAAGAGATAGGAGACTTTGGAGTATTGATTCATTCAGGTATGAAGAAGTCTAAAGCTCTAGCATTTAATTTTATTTCAGCTTTATTGGCAGTAGTAGGTGCAGTAGTTGCTTTATTGATCGGTAATATCTCAGAAGATCTTAACTACTTTCTACTTGCTTTAGCAGCCGGTGGATTTTTATACATAGCCATCGGTGATTTAATGCCTGAACTAAAGGTTGAGGAAAACTTAAAGAAGTCTCTTATACAATTTGCTGTTGTTATATTTGGAATGTTCTTAATGTACGTTATAACTTACGTTGAGCCACACTTTCATGGTCATAATGAAGAAGCCGAAGAGCATGAAGGGGACGAACTACATAATGATGAATATGATACTCATCATGAAGACGAAGACGATCATTAATATGAGAATCAATCATAGGTAAAAGAATAGAAAATTTAGTGATAGACTACTGTTAAAATGATGGATATACTCAAATTATGTCCGAATATTCTTCATTTAAGACTTTTGATTCTAAAGGGCTTTTACTTACAACTATTTTTATCAGTATACTAGGATTTTTCCCTGGCACAGCTGTCAGTATTGGATTACCTAAGATACAGAGTGACTTAGGAGCTACAATCTCTGATATTCAATGGATACTAAATGGTTATGCAATAATGTTAACTGTATTCATTCTAATATCAGGAAGTATTAGTGATATTCTAGGAAGAAGAAGGATTTTAATTATAGGACAGGTATTTTTTTTAATTGGTACAATTTTATGCGGATTATCAATCTCACCAAATCAGCTGATAGTCTTTAGATTAATTCAAGGGTTCGGAGCTGCATTATGTATTCCACAAAGTTTAGCGATTATTAATTCAAGTTTTGATAAAAAAATAAGAGGGCAAGCTATTGGTCTTTGGAGTGGCTTTTCAGGAGCAATAACGATTCTAGGTCCAGTAATTGCAGGGTCTTTTTTGGATGCTTTAGGTTGGAGATCAGTATTCTTTATTTTAATTCCATTTTCTCTAATAGCTTTCTACTTTACGTTCAGATTCATAGATAAATCTGAAAAAGTTAGAAAACAAAAGATTGATTATATTGGAGTAGTTTTATTAACACTATCTTTATTCCTAATCTCAATGGGATTAATAGGTGTTGATGAGCAATGGGATTTACTCTTGGTGTTTTCTGGCTTTTTGACTTTAATCATTTTTGTCTATATCGAATTACGTATAAAACTTCCTTTGATTAATTTCAAAATACTAAATAGCAGTACTATTATTACATCCAATATCTTTACACTTTTCTTATATACACTGATTACAGTTATATCTTTTTATCTACCAATCTATTTTCAGCAGCTTCTTAATGAATCAGCAACTTTAACAAGCTTAGCACTTTTACCTTTAGGTATCGTTATACCATTTATGACATTGTTTACTGGAAAATTGGCTGATAAATACGGGAGTAAAATTATGATGACAATTGGAGCAATTTTTGTTGGACTTGGTGAGCTGTTACTAATCATGATTAGTGACTCGTATTCCTTTTTTGGAATCGTCAGCTTTGGATTAATCGTAATTGGTATAGGATTTGGATTTTTTGTACCTGCGCTAACTAAATCTGCTCTTAACGTAAATGAAGAATACTCAGGTTTTGCTTCAGGATTTAATAATTCTGTATCTCGATTCTCCGGGCTTATCGCAGTTGTACTGTTTGGTTCGCTA
>CAYTGI010000020.1:18067-22124 GCA_964437465.1 uncultured Candidatus Saccharibacteria bacterium
TTATACAGAAGGAGTTACTAGAGAGATAAATGAATTATATATTACTTCAGAGCAGAAGACAGAAATTATATCTCAAACTGATAAAATTCTAGAGATTGATATCCCAAGTAATTTAGAAACAATCGACCGTTCTAATGTCGATGAAATTCTTGGTGGTGAATTCTTAAATTCTATTAGAATTCAATTTTTTATTCTAGCGATTCTTTCTTTCATTTCTGCATTCATTGCATATATTTATATCAAAGAATAACTCTTGTCATAATTCGCTTCAGGCAGTAAAATTACTCCGATTATGATCAAGTTAATAAGAGAAAACCTAATATTTATAGGAGCAGCTTTTATAGTTGTAATAATTTTGATTGTTGTACTTTCCATATTTCAAGGCAGGACCAACATTCAGATAGTTAGGTCAGCAGATGATGCTGGTAGAATATATGGTCTTTATGAGAAAAGGCATGTTACTGCTGCTGGTAATTTTCTTGTTGAATATGAGTATCCCGAAGGATGGTTGATTAACGAGAATGTAATAACAAGTCCTGAAGGAGTTTATGGTCCTGAACAAATTAAAATGTATTTTGTATTTGAAAGATATGAGGAAAGTTATAAATACTCTAAAAAGAGATTTGGGGAACGTTTAATGTATTGGAATGAATATACAACTGAACAAGGAAATTATAATAGAAAGGTAGTTAATGTGTACTGGCCTTTAGATAGTGTCAATAGCTCAGTTCGTTTTACTTGCTCAGGTCCAAATGAACATAAGGGTGAAGTTGTGCAAGAGTGTGAAAAATTTATCCTTTCTTTTAGATTAAGCTAAGAGTTATTTTTCTTTTCCTCTCTCTGACCTTCTTTCTAGAACATTCTCTACCCTATCATTGTATGGTAGGAGGCTATTTAAAAATGTAAATACAATCTTGTCATCGATAAACTTATTTAGAAATCCAATTTTGTATGTGAATAAACCAGTTAGGATTAATAATGCTCCAGTAAGTATTATAAAATGATTTGTCCCAAGCCCTGTCTTTGGTAGGGGAACCTCGCCTTTTCCAGGTTCTTGTGGAGCTGGTGCAGGTGGAGGGGTAGGATCTGTTGGTGTGACAATCGGATCAGGTGTTATGATTGCTGGGACAATTAATTCAGAAACCTCAACGTTATGAGCATCTTCAGATACAGGATCATTATTTTCGTCAATTAAAACAACTATGTTTTCATAAACTCCAGGGTTATCTCTTGATATAGTTACGGTGTATGTGAAAGTTAATACTACACCTGGGTTTAATTCCAATCCTGCCCATGTTATTACTCCATTATTGAGTTCACCAAAGTCTGGATCAATATTTGAGACCATCGAATCATTAATCTTTGAATCAAGTGTATCCCTTACTGTATAGTCAACTACGTTATTTTCACCAATATTTCTCAAAGTAATAATGTAATCGAAAATTACCTCATTTTCACTAACCTCCCTACTTGAAGACTTTGATAAGCTTAGGTCTATGTCTGTATTTACATTAATGATTTCGGAATCTTCATCAACTACTTCATCATTGATCAGCAATTCTGATAGGTTTTCAATCTCTTCAGGGCCGACAGGAGCGTATGAGCTAGGATCTAAGATGATTGTATAACTAAAAGTCTTAGTTTCAAATGATTCAAAACTTAGATCTCCCCAAACTATATTATCTAGATTTACACCTATACTTGTTGAAGGAGGGGATATATTATCTATGTCAGTAACACCATCTGGAAGTGTGTCAATAACGCTTATATTGTCAATAGGGAAATTATTAGGATTATTTACTTCAAGAGTATAGTCAATTTCAGCCCTAGTATTATCTACATAAATTAGTTCTCCAGATTTGGTAATATCAGGTTCATCAAACACTAAATTTACAGTTTCATCATCCTCATCTAAGACAGTTTCTGAATCTATTTCTAAGACGGAAGCTATGTTTACTAATTGCCCAAAATTATCAGAAGGAACGACCAGTACGTAAGTTAAGGTTATAGATGAAGATTCTGCTATTTCAATATCTTCCCACAATATTATATTGCTTTGTAAGTTGTATATACCTCCATTCGAGATGTTTATAGCATTATCTACACCTGTAGGAAGTCGGTCTCTTATATCAAATACTCTTGCTTCATCAGGGGTATTCATTACCTGAATGGTATATTCAATAAGTGCCCGCTCACTATTTATTTCATCTATACTTCCTTCTTTTGTAATTTCTGGATTTGGAACAGGTTGGCAGTTGTTTGTACATCCATTTTCGTTTGAGTAATAGTTGTTAGCTCCTCCATTACACGTAGTTGATGTTGGTACTGTTACAGATTCACATACATAGTTTTCTAGATCACATAAAAAGCATTGTTTTGTTGGTTCGTTACAACCTTGTGTACATTGATTATTTGAATCGTAAATACCATTTGTTCCATCACATGTGGTATTTTCTGTAACTTGTACAGTCTCACAGGTAAATGTTTCTTGATTACACTGGAAGCATTGTTTTGTAGGTTCTATACAGTTATTGTTACAACTATTAGATGTATTATAGTATTCTCCGGATCCATCACAAACTGTTGATTCAGGAACTGTTTCAGAAGAACATGTATAGCTCTCAGTGTCACATAAGAAACACTGTTTTGTTGGTTCTGCACAATCCTCAGCTACAAAAGTTGTTATATTTGAAAATTGACCTTGCTGATTACCTCCGTATTCATAAAAGACCTTTGTAGCGTATCTTTGGCCAGGGACTAAAGTTAGAGTATCCTCTCTAGTTAGACCTGCTCTACCAGTAAAACCATCTGGAATATTATTTACTCTAAAAGTATTACTATCAAAAACTCTTCTATAGAAATTTTCATCGAAGCTACTTGGATTTATATTATTAATATTAACTCTTTTTATATCTACCCACATCCTAGTAACTTCAACAGGTGAATTTGATATCGGTGCCCATGAGAGTGTAGCTTTGGATGTCCCATTTACACATGTAGGATCTGGTGAATTTAAGGTTGGAATTACTGTACAATCTTCTGCAACAAAAGTAACAGTATTAGAATACAATCCTTGTCTATTGCCACCAAATTCGTAGAAAACCTTAACCGCGTAAGTTTGTCCTGGAATTAATACAAGTTCTTCTGAGCTTGATATTGCTCCTCTTCCTGTGAATCCAGTTGGGATATTGTTTACACTGAATGTATTGTTATCAAAAACTCTTCTATAGTAATAATTTCCAAAATTTGTAGGCGTAGAATTATTTTCGACAGGTTTTATATCCACCCACATTCGAGTAACCTCAGAAGGTGCATTTTGAATCTGACCCCAGGACAGAGAGGCACGTGATGTATTTTGAGTGCAGGTAGATGTGGGGCTAGTCAAGTCAGGCAAATTTACTGGAGGTGGTTGACATTCATCTATAGTGAACGTATTCTCATTTCCTCTCTGGGATGATTCTTCATAAAATACTCTTACTCGATAGTTTAATCCAGGTTCAAATGATAGGGTACCTCTATTTGAATCTTGTGTGGCAGTGAAATTATTTGGTGCAACTGTCGAAGTTGTTCTTGCTGAGTTAATAGATCTTTGCCACCATCCATTACTCCATAGACCTTGAGTAATCTCAACTCTATACCCATTAGCTCCTTGACCAGCTGATAACCAGTTTATTCTAACCTGGTTAGGGTTACCGTCTACGCAACTTACAATTGGAGCATCTGCTTGAGATGGACCAATACAATCTTCAGCAACAAAGGTAGTGATATTGGAGAAGATACCTTGTTGGTTACCTCCATATTCATAGAACACTTTAACACCATACCTTTGACCAGGAATTAAAGTTAAAGTATCCTCTCTAGCTAGTCCTTCTCTACCTGTGAAGCCATTCGGAATATCATTTACGCTAAAAGTATTGTTATCAAAAACTCTTCTATAGAAGTTATCATCAAAATCAGTAGGATTAACATTATTGATATTAACTTGTTTAATATCCACCCACATTCGAGTAACCTCAGAAGGTGCATTTTGAAGTCTAGGCCAAGATGCAGTAGCAGA
>CAYTGI010000021.1:0-8676 GCA_964437465.1 uncultured Candidatus Saccharibacteria bacterium
TATCAATATCTTCAATAGGTACAAATTTTCGATACTGTTGCTCTCCACCTGGGTCATTTATAAATTCGTGTATTTCTTTTACCTTTGTAATATACCTAAGTTGAGTAGTGTGATATATTTTATTTCCATCATCATCCAAATCCCATGAAATCATGTAGAAAAATGGTTTGATATACTTTTCATCAATAACTACAGCCGTTTCTTCATAGACTTCTCTTGCTAGAGTTTGTTCTGGTGTTTCTCCTTTCTCTATAGTCCCTCCTGGTAGTCCCCACCACTTTTTATCTGCGCTTACAAGTAAGATTTCGTTATTAGAATTGAGTACAATGCCTAGACTTTGAGTCGGAGTATGTTCAAGCTTTGAAAAATCTGGATCAAAATACTCTTCAAAGAGCATATTTTGTCCATTGAAATTTATTTTTGTTGAATGTGTGGGTTTGTTAGTCATTTTCAGAGAATACTAAGTTAACTACCTCATCTTCAAATTTAGGCTCTTTCGTATCAGGTACTCCATAACTATGATCAGCTCCTTTGATTTCGATAACTTTAGCTTCAACTAAACCTTTACTAGATAATTCCTTTCTAACTGCATTTGCATTACCGAATCTATCATTTGAACCTTGTATAACCATTACATCACCTTTAAAATTTGATAAGTCGATTTCTCCCAAAACATATCCTAGTATTACAACCTCAATTTCTTTATCGTTTAGACCTTCTAGATGATTTTGCAAGTACTTTGCTAATGCAATACCTCCAAGAGATTTCGCTATAAATTTGATCACTTTAAAATTAAATGGACTTATAAGGTTAATCATTTGCGCTATAGTTTCCTGCTCTTCTACTAAATCTTCACCTGAGCAACTTTCCTCACCACGATCTAGATATGGGAAATTGAAAGTTATTGTACTTTTGCCGCTGGAAACAGATCTGTCGTAGAGTTTCCTCATAAATTGAGATTCAATCCCTTTTGAACCACCGTGGATGATGACATTAAGGCTATCATTTTGGCTATAGACAAACTTTAATTTTGGCATGCTCATAAAGATATTGTAATAAGTATTACCACGAGTGCTTTTCATTATCTTCTTTCTTCTGTCCACAATCCTTTCCACCATTCGGAAGGGTCTGTTTCTAAAAGCTCTATAAATAAATCTTTAGCTGTTTGCGAATAAAACATGTCTGGTTTCTTTCGTTTAATCCAGTTAGGTGCTTCCTGATTTCCTCTCATTATATACTCCTTTACAAGAAGCATTTGATCTAACTTGTCTGCATCTTTTGCGATCTTGGATTCTAGTGTTTCTCGCTCTTCATACTCATTCATAATTCCATATAATGCACCGTCTTTGTCTATAGTCTTAAACTGATCCTCTAGAATCTCATCCTCAAATACCTTTACATACTTCTTATGAACCCAATTCTGATCACCACTTCGTGACTCTCCAGCATCATGGAAAGTACACATAGTAAGAACTTTTTCCACATTTGCCCCTTCTGCTTTTGCTAGAAAGTAACCTATTGCAGTTACTCGATGTGAATGAGACGCAATATTGTCAGATAAATCGTCTGTTAAAAAGGATTGCCTATGGGCTCGAACAATTTTTCTCAAAGATCCCAATTCAAATAAAAAGTTTATTATTTGTTTCATATATAATTATACATGCTAAAGTTGGGTATGGTTAGTAAACCATTCTATAAACTTTGTAAATTCGTTTTCATAGTCTTCCCAAAGGTAAAAGACTCCTCCTTTAGAATTCATTAAATCCTGAGCTTTTAGACTATTGTCTATGAAGAGAACCTCAGATATATCGACTCCAAATTTCTGGACAGCAATATCTAAAAACTCTCCACCATTATCTTCTTTCAGCATTCCATAGGTTGAGGAAGAGAAAATATAGTCAAATTTCTCATCAAGTTTATTTTCAACTACAAAAACCTTCTCAAATATATCCATATTATCTGTAAAGATTGCTGTTTGTATGCCTTTCGCTCTTTGTTCTACTGCAAATTTAAGTAAATCCTGATTTAATTTCATTTCTTTAACACTTTCAATTAATGCATTGTTTAGCAGTTCAACAGGCACATTTAGCATAGTTGAAATTTTTGCATTAAATTCTTTATACTCTATTTTTCCTCTCATCCACGAGCTGAGCAACTCCCAATTATCCTTCGTAAAAACCTCTTGTTGAATCTTCTCGTATAGTTCAGACTCAGATTCTGAAAGAGTAGAATAAAACCTTCCATTCGATAAAGTACCATCAAAATCGAATAGTATCGCTTTTATATTATAAATCTCAATATACTTTTCAGGCTGTTCCCTGTATTTGTCTACCCAAGAAGAACCTGCGTTTACTGTGTTACTGTTTATGTAAATTCTTTCCTCAAATCCTCCAACTTTTGATCTTTTAGCATCAATTATTTTTTGCAGTGCATTTCTGTCACTACCCATTGATTTTAATAAGTGCTCTATGATTTCCTCAATGTCGGCAAGTTCTTCTAGTACAGAGTCTTCATTGGCACTTAAAAGCTCATCAACTTCTTCCTTTAATTTGGACTTGAGTTCTTCCCTGTATTCAGATTTATTGAGGATTCTATAGTCAGGCTCTTGTTCACTATCTGAAAGCATAGAATCTAGAATTTTATCTCGTATTAATTTGTTAAATTTAAAAGTTTTATTTTTTGCCATTATTCCATCCATATTCTGAATAATATTTACCTCGTAGATAATCCTCTATTGATTGTTTAACAAAGGGAATAACGTTCTCGGGTAGATTGTTTATGTCAATCCACTTTACCTCGCTGTGTTTATGTGGTTCGCAAATTCTAGGTTCACCTAACCATTTTTCAGTAATGAAAGTAGCATTAACCCATTGTTCCTTACCGTCATTACAATGCATTGTATTGACTAACTTCAAATCCTCTTCTACCACTTGAACGCCTATTTCTTCCTCTGCTTCTCTAATCGTTGCAATATCGAATATTACTTTATCTACTTTTTCCCCTGACAATTCGGGCTGTGGCTCCAATATTAGATCTATATAACAGCCAGCTTTATTAATTGCCAAAGCATAGTCGCTTACCCTATGCTTATATTTTACTACTTTTATGCCCTTACCGGTAACAGTGATTTGATTAGTTACGTGCTTTTATCACTTTTGATACAGATCTATCATAAAGTTTCCGTACAAACTGTAATTCAATTTCTTTAGAACCACCATGAATAATTATATTGATAGTATCAATCCTAGTATAAGAGAATTTAAGTTTTGGAAAGTTCATTTGGAAATATAAAATAATAACAGATCAGCTTACTACCACTGAATCAAATACGTTGTATTTTTTATAAAATTATTATACACTCCAATATCTTTAGTTCTATGAAATTAATTTATGGATAATATAACCCTAATAATGACAACTTGGAATGCTCTAGAGCATGTAAAGTTCACTATTAATAGCTTATATAAAAACACAGAAAACTTTAAGTTGATCGTTTTTGATAATGGTTCCAAAAAAGAAGTTGTTGAATTTCTGAAAGATTTAGAAAAGACAAAAGATAATATCAGGATCATATACTCCCCTGAGAATATAGGTGTGTGGAAATCCAGAAATGAAGCAGCAAAATTAGTAGATACGGAATTAATGGGGATTATAGACAGTGACATAGCTTTTCAAAAGAACTGGCTTCCAATCTTAGCGGAATATTTTAATGATGAGAAAGTTGGTCAAGTTGGTCCAATGAAACTATTTGGACATTTAAATCATCCCTACGTAAACATTCCTATGCACTTGGCGTGGAGAGATATAGAAAAGGAGGATTTAACCTTAAACACTAAATTAACAAAATATCTTGGTTATAAATCTTTTGAACAATTTTTACAAGACTTAATAGAACATAATAATGGATTTGATGAACCCGTTGAAGTACCACCACATTGTATTAGCGGTTGTTGCATGATAACAAGAACAAATCTATTTCTCAGCCCTCAAGTAGTAGATCCAGAGTATGCAAAGTCAAAATATGGGTTTGAAGATATGGATTACTCTTGGAGATTAAATGAATTAGGATATAAAATCATCATAAGCAGTAAAGTATATATTCACCATTTTGAACATAGCTCTGTTGAAGAAAATAAATTAGATATTAATGCTTCTGATCAACAGCACAACACCTTACATTTCTATACGAAATGGGAGGAACAAATTATAAACTGGATTAACGAACAAATAGATTTGGGTGTAACCATGGAAGATATAAAAAGATCGTTCATTATATCCATTCTTCACAAGACTATTCCTGATAGAATACCCTTTAAATTAGCACGTGTTCTTAATTATGAGTAATGTAAATCAACCAGTATTTATTATAGGTGCAGAGAGATCGGGTACAACATTATTAAGACTAATGCTATCTTCTAGTAAAGAGCTGTGTATTCCTCCAGAATCAATATTTCTTACGGAGCTATATCCCAAGTATAAAGATGGATTAACTACTTTTGAACAAATTCCTTTATTTTTAGATGATTTATTTTCTGTATTCTTTTTTGATCAATGGGAGTTGGACATAGAGGTTGTAAGGTATAAAATCTTACAATTAGAAGATTTAAGTTATGCAAATATTATCGAGGCAGTTTACCGTTCATACGCTTCTCTAAGAGATCCAGAAGCTGTGAGATGGGGAGATAAAAACCCAATTCATACACTCAGAACCGATATAATACTTACTTTGTTTCCCTATGCACAATTTGTTCATATAATAAGAGATGGGAGAGATGCAGTTATTTCTCAAAAGGAGACACAATGGGGTAAGCTAAGGAGTTATGAAAAAGCTACTGAGTTATGGGCTAGATATGTTGATGCAGGAAATATGTTTGCAATCCAAAATCCCTCACAATGTATCCAAATTAAGTATGAAAGATTAGTTTCAGAACCAGAGTTGGTACTGCAACAAATCTGTGAATTTACAGGAATTGCTTATACTGAGAGAATGCTTGAATTTCATAAAAGAAATCAGGCTGAAAATATGGTTCCTATTGAACAGCAAAGTTACCACTCACTTACTCTTGAGGGTGTCAATTCCAGTAGAATTGAAAGGTGGAGAGGAAAACTAGAAGAGGGAGATATAGAAATAATTGAAACTATTGCAGGAGATACATTAGTAAGAAATGGGTATTTATTAGAAACGAAATAGTTAATATGGATTACCAAGCTGAATATATTAAAAAAAATCCAACTTTACACGTTGAGGATACAGATAAGAAATTTTCTGAAATTATAAAAGTTATAAAGCCCACATTAGAATTCAATTCTATGATTGACATCGGTTGTGGAGCAGGAGTTCTTACGCTAAAGGTGAAGCATTTTTTAAATATTGAAGAAGCATTGGGGGTTGACCTGTCATCACATATGATTGAATCTGCTAGAAAGTTTGATCAAGAAAATGAGGTGAAGTGGATAGAAGAAGATTATAGGAAGTTAGATCTTTCAAGGATTTATGATCTTTCGATAGCTATGGATATTGTTGAACATGTTGAAAATGATGGAGAAATATTAGAGATATTATCAAAAATATCTAAATATTCAGTAATAAAGGTTCCACTTGAGTATTCATTTATGAATCGGGTTTTCAGAAGATTAGGCATTCACGATACTTTTGCAGAAACAAGAAATCAATTTGGACATATACATTATTATAATTTCTTTAAAATAAGAGGCTTAGTAGAAAAATATTTTGAAATTGAAAATTATAGTTGCATATCTATGCCTAAACGAAAAACTAAAAAATGGGAATATTTAAGAAGGCTATGGCTCCCTATAGGCATAGTTTCTATGAAATACATGACATGTTTTGGAGGAGGATTTGCTGTCTTTTTCTTAAAGTCTAAGAATCAATCTAGTGATTAGATTAGTATTAAACTTTTATCCTCACCATCTAAATATCTTTTTGCAGCAATCATTATTCGTAAGTACAGATTATCATCTGTAAAGTTCTTAAAATTTACCTGATTTAATAATATTGTGGTATTAGTTTTTAAGTCGGACAATTCTGCATCAATATTACCCTTATTGCCTAAAATTGTTTCTAAAGCATCATATACATTTACACTAATAATGGATGCGACTTCATTGTCGGTAAAATTCATCTCATCTTTGATATTCTCGCCTGGTACTATATAGAAATATATAAATTCATTATTAATAAAGTTTTCTGAAAACTGTACTGAAAGCTGATAAGTCCCTACATATAAGGAGACTTTAGCTTTATCTCTTAATCCCAACTCTTCTTCAAGTTCTCTAAAAGCATCAATTGGTTTCTCACCATGCTGAACATGACCACCATTAAGTTTTACAAAAAACGTTTCCCAATTAATCTTTTCTGGCGATTCATGATGTTGAAATATTATTTCCTTTTTTGCTGTATCAAGAATAATAAAAGAAACGGCTCTGTGCCATAAACCCTTTTTGTGTACATCTTTTTTACTTGCAGTCCCAATCTCTTGATTGAAACAATTGTATATTGTTGTTATTTCATCCTTCATGCTTAGATATTACATTTAAATAAGATTTTAGTAAAGAATATTCATATTTTATATCCTTTTCGTCAGGAGCGTGTATGTGATGTAAGTCTGTATCTATAATTCTCCCCTGATATCTTAATCTAAAAGGTGTTAATCCAATATGTTTTCTTACATGTCTTTTGGCTAGAGTTACTTTTTCATAATCATTTAAGTGTTCTTTATCTAATATAAAAGCATAACCTCTATTCGCCATTTCTTCACCAAGAAATGCACGACTTAAATACAACCACATGTAGCTATTCTCATTTGTTGGATTTACTGGGTAAAGATGCCTTAATAAAGTCTCAAACTGTGGTATTTGCACTTCTTCAGCTATTTTTATCCCTTGTTCTCCTAAAACCTCCCTAATCGGCTCTATCCATTGGAATGCTGTAGCTCTGACCAACATATAGGGTGTTATTGGATATTCTTGTATTTCAAAAGGTTCTGGCCTTGTCAGTAATTCTTTTGGCGGAGAATCATCTCCTAAATCTAAAAGGATTTTATGACAAGTATAGTTATTTTCTGGCTGAAAGTTTTCTACATTCACTTTTTATGCTTATTAACAAATATTCTTGATTCTTCAACCATCACCCCAAAAACTATATCTATATCAATTTTCAAATAACCAATAAGATCTATAGTTAATTGAAATGATCTAATTAATAAATCTCGAATACCATCCACTTTATAATTCTCATTTTCAAATATAAAGGTAGTTAGTGTATTTATCGATTTGGAAAGAATCACAAATAGCTCCAACACATCAGTAATGCCATTTTGTTTATATGTTGTAAGTTCTGAGTTGACTTCAATCTTCTCTTCAAGGCAGATCGAATATAAATTTAACATGATATCTGCAAGCTCATCTCCTTTTATTTTGATGTTATCTTCCGCTGATAAGCGATTCATCTTGTGGGATTGTCGTAAAAGAATATCCCCTAGATGACCTGTTTGGACTATCAACTCCACGGCATAATGTCGAGAACCCCAAGGTTGAGTTTCTATTTCTCTAAATAGATTTCTTACTTCATCTGATTGGTGTTGTATATTATCAAGATTCATGAGTTTCAAACGGAGTAAAAGGTAAATGTAAATCTTGCCGACCTATGACAGGACCGCCCCACTCATTGTCACTTTTCACACCTGACGAGCCTACAACAGGGTAATTCAATCGCTGAGTTAGGTATATTATCTGACCATGGTCTATCTCTCCTTCAACTATAAGTCTTCTATTTTCAGTATCTAAGTAACTACTACTTGTTATATTCATCTTACCAAGTGCATCCTGTATAACTTCTATTGAAGGTTGCTGATTTTCATGACTGTGCGAACATGCACCACGATGATATGCGGGGCAAGAAGCTTCTGTACACAGTTGACTTTTATAAATTCCGTTAAATTCTGGGATATCTAGCACATAGGCTAAAGCACACGAATTAACCCAATATAATGGGTATTCAGGAAAAGTACTTTTAACGTATTGCATTAAATAATCTCTAACACCTTCGGGCCATACAGCTGCTACGCTTGAGAAGTCAATATTTGCATTTTCAAGTTCTGGCCAGAATTTTTTAACATTAGCTAATATACCTGGATTTAACTTTATTCCTGCTGCTACAGTGCAGCGAGCATACTGAGCTGCATGGTCAATAACTTCTTTAATTTTTTGAGGTGAAGAGTTTTGTGGTAGAAAAGGTCTCCAATAATGTACTACATCTTGTCCTGCATTATGAAGTCTTTCAAAGTTTCCCCTTAATCTCTCAATATTAGTGGTTGGCTCAATCGGCTTACCTAATCCCGAATAGGAAAGATAGTAAATAACTCTTGTATTTTGCAATCTTTCTACCATATCTATAAATGAATCAGGTACATGACATTTAGTAACAAAAGCAACAGGGTTGCCTACATTTCTTTCATCATATCTTTTTATAAATTCAGTAAAATACTCGATATTAGGATTACTCATGAATACATCTGTCTCACTTCCCAGCATTATTGCTGAATCTGGTCTATAAGTTTCAAATTCTAATAAGTTATCAATTGCTTGATCTGGCGATAAAATTATTTCGCCTTTCTTGGGTGTTGGAAATGTGTCCCGATAAAGACTACTGATATT
>CAYTGI010000021.1:8686-10488 GCA_964437465.1 uncultured Candidatus Saccharibacteria bacterium
TCATCCTGTCTAACCCCTTTTTCAATTGACATAATTATTTCCTAATAATTAAACATATATGGAATCTCTCGTCTGAATTTAGTCCATAATAAAACCCTGTAATCTGTGCAATAGGTTGAATTATATCAGTCCATTGTTCAAGACTCATTAATCTTTCATCTCCTCTGAGTCCTGCTTGAAATACATATTCATAACTTGGAACTGTTGCAATGACTGTGTCTGCTACTCTGAGTTGTTCTATTAGCATCTGTTGTATTTCTTCATTAGAAAAGTGTTCTAATAATCCCTGATGAAAAATCATATGATTATTTCTATGCACTGCTGAAAAAGGAAGAGTAAAAGTATCTGCCTGAACATAATTTATACTAGACGATCCATTAAAATCTTTGGCTGCCTTCAAAAACTTTATACTGTAGTCTAATTCGTAAACGTTTAGAGTTATTGCTTGTTCTTTTGCAAGGCAACTTAGCGTAAATCCCATGGTTCCTGTTCCAATTCCAACCTCTGTAGCAATAGACTTACCTTGTTGTAATAGAACGTCAAGAAAAACTCTATGAATTTGTTTTACAGATTCTATCCTTTCCACTGAGATACTTTTATCATGTTGATCATAATACTGTTCCCATGACTCCCTGTTGTTTAGATCATTATTTGTCTCCATATCAATTACTTACAAATTAAAAAGATTATATAATTTTTCTGTAGAGATGCAATACACCGCAATACAAATTTACTCACTTTCTTCAATCTTTATAATATTAATTTTAACAACCTTCCCTGCAGGGCTTTCAAAATCAACATTATCACCTTCTACTTTCCCTACCAATAACTTACCTAATGGTGAGTCTTCAGAAATAAAGCCTTTGCTTAAATCAATTTCAGTACTTTTTACAATTGTTACCTTTCTCGTTTTGACTCCCATTTCTATTTTTATCTTTGAGTTCATTTTAACTTTAGGCTTTTCCATTTTTATTTGATAATAAATAATTAATAAGCTTTGTTAGATTGATTCTTCTTCAAACTAATAATGACCTGTGTTATCTGCTCATCAAACTTCTTTGCCATAACTAAAGTATTAATAATTTGTTCCTCTGTCATAGAGCCCCAATTGGCTCTATGAGTTAACAACCAGAAAAGTGATTCAATTTTTGGCGTTTGTTGTTTTTTCTTTTGTATTGCACTCAAGATTTAAACTTTAATAGTTACACCTGTAGCTAAAAGTCCCCAAACGTCATCAAATGCAATATCAGGTTTTTCAGCAATATCCAGTTTGGTTGCATACTCATCGATATATTGATCCAAGCCTAGATCTTTTGCTTTTTGCATTGCATACTCAATAGTATCTCCAGTCCATAAAATTATTGTATGACCAGCTCTTTTCAATCTTTTGATAAGTAAATGTATTGCTAATGCGTCATCTGGATCATTAGTACCGATAATAGTTCCATTTACATCAAATGCAATTCTTAAAGATTCCTTTGTCACGATATTCATACACTCTTTCTAATATCTGAATTATAATTTTCTCTATAAAGGTTTATCTTAAATAAATAAGCTAATTCCATACTACTTAGATTAAGAGCCTTTCCAATCTTAGAGATAGTTTCTTTAGAAGGACTCACTACATTTCTCTCAATTCGTGTTAAAGCACCTAAAGCAAGTCCAGCTTCGACCTCTAGTTGTGATTGACTAAATTCTGCTCGCTTCCGATAGAACTTAATAATTTCACCGATTGTATTATGATTTATTAAATTGTTACTCATTGTTGACAACAGAAATATATTTGTTATAATAATGTACGA
>CAYTGI010000021.1:10498-11791 GCA_964437465.1 uncultured Candidatus Saccharibacteria bacterium
GAGTAGTTTTTAAAACTACCTACTTTTTCCCAAGGCTGATTGGAGGTGACCGCAAATCGAATCTAATCAGCATTTTTCTATCTTCCTTTCAAATGTATGTACATGTACGTACATCTAGATATTAACACAAGAAATCACCCTTGTCCAACCTTATTGACATAGAAGGGTTAAAACCTTTGCGTTAGGACTTTTAGCGGATGAATACTTGTGACAAAACTCTCTTTTTGAGAGAGATTCCATAATCTATTACTAATATTTGCGTCAATTAAGTTTTCTGATATTGTACTAAGCTGCCGAATAGCAAATATAGTCATTGCCCTTATTTCCTGCACCTCAATATCATCTTCATTGAATATATAGCCCTCTCTTATTCTATTTTCGAGCGACTGATTATATTCAATAAGCCCTAGGGTGTTTAGTATTTGTGGGATTTTATAATCTGAGCTTCCAATAAATAGTTCCATTCCCGATATATTACCCACTCCTTCACCTTGAAACTGTTCAACAGCAAGTGTAATCACTTCCAATGATTTCTTACAAAAATAGATTTTCTTCCCATAAAGCATTATCTCATCCTTAAAAATAGAGAAGCTATCATAAAGTAATTGGTGAAACCTAGAAGCATTAAACTTTGAATCCTTAAGAATACCCAAGATTTTTCCATCGGAGGTCATAAGCAATTCCTCAGCAAATTTTTTGGAAATAGAGTATCTTTCCTCAAGATGTGAGGGGAGGGTATCGTTCTTTCCTAGCATAATATCTTGAAATTGTTTTAAGGAAAGATCAATAAGAAATTCTGCTGAGTACATTGGAAGTCCATTATCAATTGCTCTTCCTAAAGCATAGAATAGAGCATATGATCCCCATATTTTATTATTCTTTACCTCGAAATGCCAATCATACGAGTCCCAGAAACAAAAGCTCAGGCTACTGAAAAGAGCAAGGTGGTTTAAACCTTTCCATGAATTCTCCCTAAAAATAATTTTTTTTGACCATTGTAGCTCGGAAGTAGTAATAACTAGATCAAGCGTATGTTTGAGTTTTTCACTATTAAACTTTACATACCTAAATCTAGGCAAAATTTTGTGTATGCTTTCAATATTTGAGTCAAAGTTTATCATTTAATAATACTTACTATTATCAAGATTTCAGATTCAACCTCGATAATCTCATATTTCATCTTCCGTTTCTTCACAATATCTACTATTTGTTCGGCAATCTGCAAAGGCAGTTCTTTGTTATATTTATTACGAGAAGGATCAAACATCCCTTTTTTCACCTTTCCATCGATAA
>CAYTGI010000021.1:11801-19463 GCA_964437465.1 uncultured Candidatus Saccharibacteria bacterium
ATTTGGTATGGAGTAAATGCAAGTACCACCATCCTTAGTTACACGAATACTTTCGTTAATAGCTTGTTCAATATTAACTCTATACGATTGGATAACCCTTAATGAGCAGTAAATATTAAAACTGTTATCAGGGAAACTTAGACTATTTATATTCATCACTGATGTTGATACAAAAGGATACTTTATTCCCAAGTGTTTCAATGCCCTACTACTCAAATCTATTGCCATAATATGATGTCCTGAGAAATAAGGGACCTCTATACCATTGTTTGCGCCAGTAATAATTACATCAAGGATATTATTTTCATTCCTTAGTTTCTTGATTTCAGTTGATATTATTTTTTCAACCTTATCTCCAGTTAAACTTCTTAGATCGTCAACGTAGTCAAGATCTCCATATTTAATATCAAAAGCATTTATCAGTTTTTCATCTGGTGTATCACCAGGGACTATGTCAATCAGTTTACCCAAATCAAGTTCCTGCCATTTCATTATTTAAAAAGTTCAGAAATATCAGTATTATCAGTCATTTCTCTTTGAATTAACTCACGTACAATTTCAGAGGAGGTTTTTTTTGTTTTCTGACCTAAAAGATCAAGAAAATTCTTCTGAGCTGGACTAAGCCTCATGTTAAATCTTACGGAATATTGTAGATTTTCTACAGAATTTAGAAACTCGTTCACATACTGTTCAACCTGTAAAGGAGTTTTATACTCTTTTGCATAAAAAACTGGATGCTGAATCTTCCTCGAATAATCCCATTTTTCAGACAAGCAAAGAACAGGTTTATTGTAAACGAGGGCAAGTCCACTTTCATGTCCTAACTGAAATGAATCAGAGGAGGCTTCAATAATCACAGCGTCAGCTTCTAATGCGGCTTTCCTAACAAACATATAGTGAAGTTCTTCGTCTGTTTTGCCTTTTGTTGCGGTTTCACCCAGCAGATCCTTATATTCTTGAATCTCCCGACTAATAACTTTAACATTTCTATTTTTTAATACTGTAACGATTTTGTCGTAAATATCCTGTAGTCTTTTCTTTTCAGTATAAGATGAGGTGAAAAATATTTTCATATATCAAATTTTAACTAAGTGATTTTAACATAAACGCAATACAGCGCAAGACAAAAAGCTCAAGAAGAAAATTTTCGAAGTTTCAGTGATTACAGTCCGAATGCTTTTATATGATTACAGGTAAAGGATTTTAATTTGCATTTAATTCAGTGTTATCGGGGCAAAAAAACAGTAAACGTACTACCTTTGTCTCTACCTTGACTCTGTATTTCTAACCTTCCACCCATCATTTGAACCAAACCTTTTACAACGTAAAGTCCAATTCCTGTACCATCGGGTCTAAGAATATTTGTTTTCCCTTCTGTACTTAAATAATTATCTACCCTATAGAATTTCTTTCCAAGATTAGGAATTTCTTCAGGTGGAATACCTCTTCCTGTATCATTTACGGTAAACTTAACAAAATCGTCAAGCACCTCTAAAGCTAGTGTCACAGTTCCTTGTGCTGTGTATTTAATAGCATTATCTACTAGGTTGTCAATAGCCTCTTGAGTTGCATCTCTGTCGGCATGGGCTGTAACAGGAGTATTTGGTTTTATGAATTTAAGTTCTAATCCCTTCTGTTTGGCTTTATCTGCAAAACTTGCAACTGAATCGTTCACCACATCAATTGCATCAATTTCTGTGATGTTAACCTGCATATTTCTTGTATCTAACTTTGAAGCATCAAGCATTCTGGTGATTATGCTTGATAATCTTCGCATATTATCCACAGCACGTTTTGAATATTCCTTAGATTTAGACATAAACTCTTCAGCGGTAACGCCATCTTTATTTGCAAGCATATCTATCATCTGTATTGAATTTCTTGCAGTACCTGCAGGAGTTCTTAGTTCGTGGGAGAAAATATCTACCATATCTCTTTCCTTTCTTAATGCCTCTTGTAGCTCGGTATTAGATGTTCTTAATTCTTTAGTTCTTTCTTCAACCTCTCGTTGAAGTACAGTATTGAAATCCTTTACCTGTCTGTAAAGTAAAGCCCTACTAGAAGCTAACATTAACGATTCCCTGATGTTTTTGAGTAAACTAATATCTTCTCTTGTATATGGCTCTCTATTCTTCTTTGGTTCTAGCGCAATATATCCAAAAAGTTCATCAGGTTGAAATATTGGAATAAGAAGGTCTATATTACTTTTGTCCATAAATGCGTTTACAAATCCCCACTCATTGTGTTCAGCTCCTAGAATCTCCGCTTCCTTATTTGTGATTACTTGTCTATCAAGTTTAGCCAAATTAGCTATATCAACTTTTAATTCATCTAAAGTGGCATTTAGTTGAAAACTAGCGTCTATTTTTGATAATTCCTGGTTATCTGCAAATTTATAAAGTGCAACACCCACGCCATCGACATTAAAATTCTTTAGGATTATTCTTATGCTAGTACTAACAATTTTGGATATATCAAGTTCATTTGATGTTTCTTTTGTAATCTCATCTCTTGCTTCAATAGGGGATAGCCTTCTTGAGTACAGAACATTCTTCTCAAAATATTGTTTTAGAAATCGTTCTGTGTATATTGTAAATAAACTAAAAGCAATAGCTATGAAGATACCTACAATGTAGGATTCCTTAGTAAAGATTCCTTCTAGGTATCTATTCTCCCAATGTGCAACTAAATAAAAAACAAGGTAAAAAATTACTGCTCGGGTAATTACGTAAGTTACACTTCCCAAAATAAATTTAACTGTATACAGCCTGGTAGAAACTAAACTATAGACAATTACACTTTGTGGAACGAGAGCAGCTAATGCACCTACAAGTGTAAAGTCCGTTGCATTCAATAATGCAGGTAAAAGTAGGTTAAATATAAGTGCGAAAAAACTATAAAAAATAATTCCTAAAAATGCATATTTAAAATAAAATCTATTTCTCTCCTCAGTTCTATATCTTCTCGTAAAGTTTATTATGATGGCTATAAGATTGAGTCCCATGTAAGCAAGAAAAATTGTACCTAATCTCCCAAAAAGAACTGTACCAGTATCTATTTTGTAGCCTTCTATGATGATGTTAGTTAGCCCTATGATACCTATTAAGAGTAAGTTTAGTAGTCCATATGTCCATAAAATTATATTACTTGTTTTGCTCAGGTTATTACTAGGATAGAATAATGATAGGTTTAATGCAGCGTAAAGCCCACCGAGAGCACCCATAAATGCAATCCTATGTAAAAAATCACTATCTTCACCGAATCGTATTATTATCAAACTTATTTGCCAAGAGGTAATAGCAATGTTAAATATCAGTAGTGACAGTATGAGGTGATTAGAAATTGACTTGTATTTTCTCAGAAGTAACCATAGCAGAACAATATTCATAAGAATAATTAATGCTATAAGTAGTACTGCTTGTATCATAATCTATTGATTTCAGATATTAAATAATCTATCGAGTCAGCATCTTTAATTGATATCCTCACTGTATTTTCATTTTCAAGCCCTCTAAAGTCTCTCCCATCGACTGTTTTTATTCCCCTTTCTAATAGTAAATCATAAAGACTTAGATTGCCACTGAATCTAATCAGGGCAAGAGAACTCGACGTAGGTGTAACTGATATGCCACTATTTTTCTTTGAAAATTTATTCAACTTAGCAATTTGTTCTTTAATTAATTTTGCTTCAATTTCGGTATGAGACTTATCCTTAAGTATTGTTATGGCTAAAGAGATTGCAAGTGAATTAACCTCGAATGGGCTTGTGAGTATTTTCAGTGGTTTAATAATTTTCCGAGATGCAATTAAATAACCAATCCTTGCTCCAGCTAGTCCATAGAACTTGGAAAATGATTTTACTACAATTAACTTAGGATAATCTTTAACATATTTGCCAATGCTTCCTGTATTAGGGTTTATTAATGACTCATCAATTATTGTGTATCCATCAAACGAATCCAGAAGTTTTTTAACAACTGATTTTTGCTTATAGATTCCTGTTGGATTATTAGGATTTGCCAAAAATAAAACCTCTATATGATTATCTTGTAAGAACTGAATCAATTCCTTTACATCAAAATCATATGGAAAGGTTTGATTTTCATAGAAATATACTTTTCCCATGTTTATTTTTGTATGATATTCATATCGACCAAAAGAAGGAACAGGTATGCAAACCTTAGTACCTTTAGAAATAAGAAGTTGAGAAGCTATTCGAAGTGCACCGTCACAGCCAGACGTTATAAGCATCTGCTCCTTCGAAATATGATTCATTTTACTAAGCTGGGCTAATAATAACTCATTTTGAGTATAGGTGTACTTACCAATGTTTAATAGATCACCACTCACAATTTGAATTATTTTCTTGTCTATTCTATCCTTCTGGCTAAGTGATAGATCTAACAATCCAAAATCCTTACCTCCATTCTTTTTTACAAAAAGGTCTTTTGTAGAGGTAGCCTTATCAGAATATTCTGGATAATTAATACTATTAAAGTATTCAATATTTTTCTCTACTGTTCCCATCTTTTTAACATTGATTTAATACTTAAATTAACGATTCCTCTTGCAATGTGCATGTAATCAAAAATACTCATATGTGGGAAATGTAACAACATTATATGAGGTGCACGATCAGCATCACTTGTAGGAGTACTTAAGGCAATTTCATATAGTGGAAAATACTTTTGTATAGTTTTTTCTTGCAACATCCTTCGAGTATCGGGTTGTGCCTGCGTCTCTATTAATATGCCATTTTGTGATTGGTGTGCAAGTGCAAATACAGTCAAAGAAAGCAATGTCCTATGAGGCATCCCCGCATCATATAAGAGTCTAGAATGTTCAGGATGTCTTGCGATTTTCGATATAACAACAATGGGTTTTTGATGTAGATCTGGACGTGAGGCTAATGTATCTCTAGTTTGATCAAAAATAATTCCTCTGTGTTGAAAAAAATTAAAGAAAGCAGCAAGTCTACCGTCTTTTGTATATATACCTAAATATGATACGTCACCATGATTCTTTGCACCTCTATATTGATTACCAAATAAATCCTGTCCTTCGGCACGCTCTCCATATTTAGAATTATTATAGGCTAATCGTTCTAATTCAACAGCTTCTTCTCTGAACTTCAGATCATTAGGAGAACAAACCCTATAGTCAACCTTTCTAATTGATATAGGCAAGAGATTAAGCATACTTACAATTCCTTCAGAAACTTTATTAACATCTAATTGAGCCTGCTCTTCAAAATTAATACCTGCTTTTTCTCCTGTTAGTGTCAAGTCACTTTTTAGAATGTCGCTCATTTGAAATTCTTTTCAAAATTAGTTGTATAAGCTCATCGTTTTTGTCTATGATGATTGTACTTACTATTATTCTTAACAGTGCTGATTTAGTTAGTTTATATTTCTGCGCCAGAGCCTTAAAAGCTTCATCCTCAGTTTGAGAAATTCTAGTTGCGAGTAGTTTGTTCAATTAAAGTGTGTTTAACAAATGTTACATAATGTTAACATTTGTCAGTTCTAGTTACAATACATATTTACCAATTGTATTAAGTGCTCTAATTATATCGTCCACTAAGCAATAATTCGAAAGATTTCTGTGACAGTATGTAGTGACATTTCTCTCATCATAGGCTAGTTTTGTCAACTTTTGTAAGCCGATTGAAGGTAAAAGTTGCCCGATATATTTCTATATATCGGGCTGGGAATCACTTCCATAGATTTTTAAGCTCACGGATTTCGGAAACTTTTTTCATTTTAAAGTACAAATCTCTTTCAATTGCTAATCCTAAACTACCTCGGGCTTTTTCAAGTTCAGAAAGAACAAAATAGCCGTATTCTTTAAAACCTCCACTGTCTACGATTCCAAAAAACTCAAAATCATTTTCTGTTTTCTGTCCTTCCAGTACATACCAAGTAAATGACGAGTCGGGGGTAAAAAACTTGATGTAAACTGTCGCATCTTCATTTTTCCCGTCTTGTTCGTAAAATTTTGGTAGTTGGTTAATAAGTTCTTGTGTTAATAGTTTCATAGTTGTAAGTTTAAAATAAAGTAAATTGGTTAAGTGTATGAAAAATCATTGGATTTTTTGAAATTAAATCATCTTCTAATTCTTGAGCTAATCTAAAAGATTGTTTTTCAATATCTTCTTCAAGTTCACCTCTAAAAATAAAGTGTGAACGATATCCTGTTTCAGAAATCGTTTTTCCAAAGAACTCAAAATGATGTACTTGAAAATCATCTTCATCTTTTCCAAAAGATCTAAAAGTGAATTTAATTTCTACCTCAAATCCTGATTTTAAAATAGTTTTAAATATTTGCTCTTTCATAGTTAATTGGTTCTGAATTAATAAATTTGTGTATTATCTTGTCTGTTTCTGTCTCAATCACAAAAAGTATTTGCCAGCCTTTAGCAGTTCTGCAACTTTCAAGATAACAGTTTCCAGTTTGTAAAATATTATGGACTTGATGCAATTTTGTTTTATGGTCAATTGAACAAATTAATGAATTTTTCATTTGTTAAGTTTAAAAAGTAAAAAGTGTTTTTATACTGGTTATCGCTTCCAGATATGTTTAATAAAGTTGTGATTCGATAAACTTTATCTGTGCTGTTAATTTATCGGGATGCTTTTTCTTAATCTTTTTTATCCATTTTGAGATTTTCTTATTTGATTCATCGCTAGTGTAATAGCCAGAACACATATAATTTCCGAAAGTGTAAAAATTATCTGTATCGTTGATTATGTCTACTCCTAAAATTTCATCAATTTGATTTCTTGCTTGTTGTAAAACATACTCATAAGCTAAGTAACAAATATCAAGCTTACTAAATGGCGTTTGCGTTTCTTCACAAAATTCTTCTGCATACTCAGAAAATTCGTATTCTGAGATTTCCGCATCTGCTAAAACTTCCGCTGTTGCTTGTATGTCTAAGTATCCGAATGGCATTAGTGCATTAGATAAAATTTTCGTTATTTTTTCTCTCTCTTCTTGTGTTCTCATAATGTTAAAATTAATATGCTGATAAAAAGGCTTGGAGACTTGGACTTTAGACGGTGTAAGTCTCCAATAAAATAAAATCTTTGAAACTCTTGAAAGTTGTTCTTGCTCGATAAATTGCATCTTTGAAATTTAACGCTTCTACATGTCCGATATATGTACGCTCATCAATTTCATTTAGAACTTCATAATCTTTTGTAACTACTAAAAAAGTTTTCATAAGTTTCTAGGTAATAAATA
This sequence comes from uncultured Candidatus Saccharibacteria bacterium, assembly GCA_964437465.1. Lineage (GTDB taxonomy): Bacteria > Patescibacteriota > Dojkabacteria > J137 > J137 > JAGQLF01. Next base: position 19,047 of record CAYTGI010000021.1, read on the forward strand.
AAGTTAGTGTTTTTAGTGTGGTTATCGCCTCCACATCGAAGGTTATTCGATCATTGTTTCGTCGATTACAAGCTCATCAGAGTTAGTACTATCTTCTGTACTTAGTTGGATTCTTAAAATCCTTCTAAGTGTTACAGTTGAAGTAAACTTTTTCTCGTTTGAGGTATTAGTGTATTCAGATATTTCTAAATCACCATTGACTAAAACAAGCTCTCCCTTCTCAAAAGAAGTAAGAATATTTGTTAAATTCCCAAATGCTAAAAGCGTGTGATAATTAACTTTATCCTTAGTAAGGTTTACAGCAATGTTTACTCTTACGTAATCAGTTTTGCCATCATTAGATTTTCTAATTTCAGGCTTTGCAGTTAGATTTCCGACTAATTCGACAGATTGTGTATTTCTCATAAATATAAAAAA
>CAYTGI010000022.1:0-17220 GCA_964437465.1 uncultured Candidatus Saccharibacteria bacterium
TCAGCAAGGGAAATTGGGCTGGTTATGGTATAATTATATATGGGTTTTGAAATCCATAAACAAAAAAGTATTGAAGATATTTTAAATCCTTCTCCAGAAAACTTCCTGGAAAAACACCCAAGAGCCCTAAGAAAGCTAAAAAATGCATTAAGAAAGATAGGGTTTAGGTTTAAAGGAAGATTTATTGTTGATCTAACAATACCCAATTACGTTGGTGGATATTATGCTGAACAGATAAATACAATTGCGATTAACCCATTTCTCTTGCTTTATGGATCTGAAAAAGATATCGCACATGTTCTATTTCATGAAGGGCTTCATGCAGGTATCTATACTGAATCGAAAGTTGATGATGAAGCTTTGGTGGAGTCAATGACAAAACGAAGGATGAAAGAGATTTATGGAGGAGGAGAAATGAAAACAGGCTATGATGAACTTGTAGATGATTTCAACAAATATTTTGGTGATTTATCTTTTGGTGATCTAAGTGAAATGATTGAAGGAGGAGATGATGAAACATTTGATAATCTACTTGAAGTAATGGTTGTAAATCCAGAAATAAAAAATGGAGATATTGATTCACTTTCATTTTTAGAGATTAAAAAGAAGCTTGCGAATGTATGGTCAGTTCTACAAAAACTATTTCCAAGAATGATGAATTCAATATCAAACAGAAATGTTGGACCTCATTCGGGAACAAATGTTGAGCTACATCATTTTAAATTTGATTCACTACTAGATAAAACTGCGAGGCAGGTGATTGGAGAAAATCAGGAATTATTAGATGAGATATTTGAGACAATTTGCATTGATAATAAGGAATATACTAAAGAAGAGGTTGTAGATCAGATGTTTAAATTAGGCCTAGGATACCTGTTTGATTACGAAAGGGATTTTATTGAAGAAAAGATAAGTGAGTTTATAAAACAGAAATCATTCAAATCTTTCTGTAAGAATTTCAAAATTGAAGAGCTTAATCTTCATATATAGCTTGCCTGGAATACTAAAACAGTCTAGTATGTAACTAGACAAATAGTATTATGAGTTCAGAATTTAAAAAAGTATCAGATTTAATTGAAGCCTCACTAGGAGTTGCGGCGCTATTCGGAATAATTGTGATTTCTACTGTTGGAGTTTTAGTTTTAAATCCAGTTAGAATGATAAGTCCTGATGGCAATATTGCTGGGATTGATACAAATGGAGGTATTGTTTTAGATTACGTAAATCAATATTACAGAGAGGATCATACATTAAATATCAATGAAGAGAGTTCTTTACTTAACTACGAGATTGTTACTAAAGATTTAAAAAAAGGAGTAATTGAAAATGAATTTTTAGTTTTCTCGAATCCATTTAACAGAAATATCAAAACAATTGCAACAGCGGATGTTATTGGTTATTCATATGAAGATATTCAAATCTCAATAGTAGATTCTAATGGAGCAGAATACTTTATTTTTCCTGAAAAAAATCAGTTAGAATTAGATATCCCTAGCTATTCGGAAGAATCATACAGAATTCGATTTTATTCAGATAAGAACATAAATTTCCCAGTTAAGATAGAGGTCAATTTTAATTTCTAAAAATATAGCTAACATGTCAAAGTTTTGACAAGGTGGTATCTCTGGATTAAGATTGTATGTATAAATTTTATTATCATTTTTCATGGCTAAAGCTAAAGAAGATAAGAAAGCTACACAAAAAAATGACCCCGGAAAGAAGAAAGCTATTGATATGGCGATCCAACAGATAACAAAACAGTTTGGAGAAGGTTCTATCATGACTTTAAAAGAAGATAAGGTAAAGAAGATGGATGTAATTCCAACCGGTGCAATTTCTTTAGATATTGCTCTTGGAGTTGGTGGAGTTCCAAGAGGAAGGATTGTAGAGATTTTTGGACCAGAATCTTCAGGAAAAACTACCCTTGCCTTACATGTAATTGCTGAATCTCAAAAACAAGGAGGAGTTTGTGCATTTGTTGATGCTGAACATGCTTTTGACTCATCTTACGCTGAAAAACTTGGAATTGATATTGATAGTTTACTAGTTTCTCAGCCTGATTACGGAGAACAAGCATTAGAAATTGTTGAAACACTTGTGAGGTCTGGAGGTATAGATTTAATCGTTGTAGATTCTGTTGCAGCATTAACGCCAAAAGCAGAAATAGACGGAGAAATGGGCGATTCACATATGGGACTTCAAGCTCGATTAATGAGTCAAGCATTAAGAAAGATTACTGGAATTGCTCAAAAGACAAATACTACTGTTGTCTTTATAAATCAGCTTAGAATGAAGATTGGAGTAATGTTTGGAAATCCAGAAACAACAACTGGAGGAAATGCACTTAAATTCTATTCATCAGTAAGAATGGATATAAGATCAAAAGACAAAATTATGGATGGGGATACTTTAATTGGTAATATCGTTAGAGTTAAAGTTGTCAAAAATAAGGTCGCTCCACCATTTAGAGAAGCAATTTATGAGACCTATCATGGAAAAGGAATTGATAGAGTATCTAGCTTAATTGATGCAGCAGTGAGTTTCGAAGTTATTGAAAAAGCTGGGGCATGGTTTAAATATAAAGGAGAAAATCTTGGACAAGGAAGAGAAACAGTAAAGGAAGTATTGAAAAATGACGAGAAGTTACTCAAAGAAGTTTGGACAAAGGTTAAAGAAGCATCTGGACTATAATTATTATTAAGTTTAATAGTGACCTACAGTGGCAGGAATTTCACGAATTATCGTGAGTGGCAAGTAGCACATAAATTAGTAATGGAGGTTTTTAATGTGACTGCTGCCTTCTCAGAAAAAGCTAAACCAATTATAGTACCTAGAATGCAGAGACTAGCTATTGATTTAACTGATTTAATAGCTAGTGGCTTACTACTTGAAGATGTTGTTAGTAAAAAAGAAAGTCTTTTTTTGGCAAAAAAACACTTAATAAATTTAAAAAACCTATTTATAATTTCTCACGACCAAAAGTTTTTAAGTGAAAGTCTTTATAAATATCTGATGGATTACACTGAGAAAGTTTTTGATATCATTGATGAACTTTTGTCTAAATCATAAATATTATTATTGAAAAAATAAAAAATGGGTAAGTACTCTAAATCGTTAGAAATGCTTTTTGTATCTAAAGTAAGGATTAAGTCTCTAAGATATTTTCTTATGCACCCGTCAGATTCAATTCATCTAAGAGGGGCAGTTAGAGAGTTTAAAGAAGAGATAAATGCAGTTAGAAGAGAGTTGTTAAGGCTTGAGGAGATGGATTTATTAAAAGTTGAATCTCAGGGAAATAGGAAATATTTTTCTCTTAATCATGAACATCCTTTTCTTGATGAGTTATTATCAATGTTTCATAAAACTTTCGGTATCGGCTCAGCAATAATTCAAAATCAAAAAAAGCTTGGTTCTATAGATTATGCAATGCTTACCCCTGCATATACTAAAAAATCGTTTCATGGAGATCAGGTAATTGATCTTGCGGTTATTGGAGTTGTAGATCTTTCTCTACTTTCTGATTTAATAAAACAATATGAGGATGAACTAGGTCGAGAGATTCACTATTCAGTTCTGAAGCCTTCTGAATTTCAAATTAGAAAACGTAGAAAAGACGACTTCATTATGAACCTAATGGTTCAAAAATTAATAATGCTTATTGGAATACAGGAAGATTTGATAAGAGATAAGTAGTATTGTTGAAATCACCCATTTCAGTGTAAAATTAGTATATAACTTATATTTTGTGGAAAGAAGACGATTAAAATTATTTCTTCTGTTGACTGTTTTTGTAACAGTCTTTAGTGGTTTAATTCCTTTCAGCATAACAAGTATTGGAGGGGAAAGCCTAGAAGAAGAACTTGAAAGAATCGAAGCTGAGATTGAAGCTATAAAAAGAGATAAACAAGACTTGCAACAGCAGATTAATAACAATCAGTACATAATTGGTGGCTTTAATGAGCAGATTTCCAGAATACACGGAGAGGTACTAGTTTTTCAAAAAGAGATAGACGAACTACAGCTTGAAATTCAAGAATTAGAAGTTAATATAAAGATATTAGAAGAAAGAATCCGAGAAAACAGAGAGGAAATTGCAAAAATAACTGATGATGTTTATAGCTTAGAAAAGGAATCGAAAGCAAGAATAGAAGATAATTATATTAGATTTAGAGCTTCTTCTGGGGGATCTGTTGATGAGACAAACATTTTTAGCACTGAAAGTATTAATGATTTCTTCAAAGATTCTCAATATATAACGATCATCCAGGAAGATACAAATAGAATCCTTCTTGATCTTGCAGACCTTAAGATTGAACTAGATGAGAAGAAGAAAGAGTTAGATGAAAAACTAAAAGAAGTAAATAAGGAGAAGCAAGCAATTGAAGTTAAGAGAAATGATTTAGAGAAAAGAAGAGATGAGATAGATCAGAAAAAGAATGCATACTATGCTCAAATTAATGATTACCAAAAAGAGATTCAAAATGCTCAAGGAGCTATAGCGGTATTTAGTCAAGAAGAGGCCGAAAAGAAATCTGAAGCAGAGCAAATTCGTCAAGCTATTTTTAATAGTTATAATCCTGTGACTACAGGTGAGTTAGTAACTGCAGGGAGACCTATAGGAAATCAAGGTTGCACAGGTTTATGTACAGGTCCACATTTACATTTTATGGTTGCTGAAAATGGTCAGTGGCAAGATCCTTGTGGATATCTTAAGCCAGGAGGTCCAGTAGGAGGATGTGGTTTTGGAGATCGTCTTGATTGGCCTATTAGTGGAACAGTGTACTATACAAGTGGATTCGGAAACAGGTGTTTTTCTTGGAATGGTACGAATTACTGTGATTTTCATGCAGCTATTGACCTAGCGGCAGTTCCTGCTAACGCAGTAATTTTTGCAGCTCATGATGGGTATGCTTATAAAGGAACTGATTCATACGGAGCAAATTATGTAATTATTTGTCAAAACCAAGACTGTAACCAAGGAATTAAAACTGGTTATTGGCATCTTTCTAGTTTCTAAAAATTGATAAATAAACAGAAATATATTAATGTTTATAGTTTAACAGATTAATATATGCAGAAAAGAATTAGTTCAGTTTATGTATTTTTTATACTAACGACTTTCTTAGTTTCTGTATATACAATATTGATAGGTTACTACTCAAATTCATATCCTGAAGTACAAGTTATTAATAGTAAGATTGCTGGTGATATTTCAGTTTCTAATAACGATGCAATATATGTATCGCCAACTGATAATGTTCAAAGCATAATTAACTCAAATCCGGCTGGTACAACATATATTTTTGAAGAAGGAATTTATAGGATGATAACTATATCTCCTAAGTCGGGAGATACATTGATTGGTGAGTATGGTGCAGTTCTTAACGGCTCGAAGTTACTTGATGTGGAAACTATGAAGATCGAAAATGGCACAGGAAAAGGTGGGATAAACTTATACTATTTTGAAAATCAAACTCAGTATTCAAACCCAGAACCATCTTCACCATATCAACCTGGATCAAGTGGAACAGATTACATATGTAAGGAAGGTTATATGAGATGTAATTACAATGAAGATCTTTTTATTGATGATGAGTTTTTAATCCATGCAACTTCAAAAAATGATGTCGAACCAGGAAAATGGTTCTTTGATTATTCTAATGATCGAATCTATTTAGCTGATAACCCAAGTGGTAAAAAAATTGAAACAAGCGTAACTCCTTATGCAATAGTAGAATGGGGTAGAGATAATATAACCTTTAAGAATTTTATAGTTGAGAAATATGCAACTCCTGCTCAAAGACATGCAGTTGAATTAATGGGGAACAATAGTTTAGTTGAATATAACGAAATACGTTTAAATCATGGAGGTGCTCTAAAAATTGGAAATAACGGCATTGCTAGATATAGCTACATCTATAGAAATGGCCAAATTGGTCTAGGAGGTAGAAGTGATGGAGCAGTATTTGAATATAATGAAGTATCTCATAATAATCAGTTAGGGTTTGAAGTTACCTGGGAAGCAGGGGGAAGTAAATGGGCTAGGGCTACAAACTTAATAATTAGAAATAATTATTCTCATAATAATGACGGACCTGGTTTTTGGACTGATATAGATAATGTTAATGTTCTATACGAAGATAATATTGTAGTAAACAACTCTAAACATGGAATACAACACGAGATTAGCTTTGATGGAATAATAAGAGATAACTTTTCTGGTTATAATGGAACTTCTGATTTTGAAGGTAAGCAGATTTATGTTCATGTTTCTCAAAATGTTGATGTGTATAATAATACCGTGGTTACTAATGCAGATAATTTAGATGGTTTAATCGTACAAAATTACCCAAGAGGAAATTCCACAGTTTTTGATGGAGTTAAATGGCAGGTATTAAATGTAGACGTTTATGATAACGAGCTTTATCACGGTATTTCAGATAGACAAATTATTGGATTTGAAGCTTCAAATTCTGTTGAATCAGATATGACTTTTGATAATAGTAAAGATGAAGTAAGGTTTTATCGAAATTCTTACTGCGTTGATGATTTAAATGGATATTTCTGGAACTACGGTCCATATGGAGATGCACACAAACAGTTCTCTTATTTTCAATCACAAGGTCAGGATACTGAGGGGACTATAACTAGTAATTGCTCAATTCCCAATATACCAGAATGGAATATTGTTACTGGACAAGTTCAAGACCTAAATGATCCTCAGAATCAAGAAGGATCAGGTTCAGAAGGTACAGGAGGCAATAATGGTTTTGGTGGTGGCTCAAATGGTACAATTTTGAATATAGATAGTTGTGAGATTGCCGATGGCAATAATGATGGTATTGTTAACAAGTCTGATTTAGATATTTTAAGTAGTTATTATAATCAAGAATGTTTTGTTAATGAGTGTATTAACATGGATGTCAATCAAGATAACTCCCTAACATTAGTAGATTTCACAAATCTAGCATCCTATTATAATAAAAGTTGTAATTAAGAATACAAATCAATAGCCTTGTTAAGTCTTGATATAAATGCCACAACATCATCCCGTGAATTGTAAACTGCTAGACTTAATCGTACTGATGCAGGAATTTTTAACACTTCTCTATGAAAGATATGAGCACAGTGATGTCCAGCTCTAACACAAATGTTATTCTCACCTAAAAATCCAGCAATATCGTGAGGATGGATACCATTCACATTAAAAGAGATAACTCCTGCACCGTTTTCCTGATGATACAAAGTAATATTATCAATTTTATTAAGCTCTGAAAGTGCAAAACCACCTATTTCGTTTTCATGATCTGTTATATTTAGAATTCCTATGTCATTTATGAATTCAATTGCTTTATTTAGACCATAAGCACCAGCTACGTTAGGAGTTCCTGCTTCAAATTTCTCAGGATAATCTTTAAACTCAACTTTTTCTTTTGTAACTGAGCTCACTGTTCCACCTCCAAAATTGAAAGGTACAAGTTTTTCTACATAATCGGGTTTACCATAAATACATCCAATGCCCATAGGCCCGTACATTTTATGACCTGAAAATATTAAGAAATCTACTCCAAGATTATTTACATCAATATTCATATGACCAATAGATTGTGTTGCATCAAGAATTTTAATCTTTGAATTAATTTTTGAAGGGACAAAAATTGTTCCAGTTACGTTACTTACATGAGGAAAAATTGCTAAGTCAAATTCTTCATCTTTATATATTGGATTATAATTTTCATCTAATTTCAAATAAGTAATATTTTTAGATATTGATCTGATTGGTAAAAGAGATGAGTTGTGCTCTAATTCACTTACAAGAATCTTTGAGTTTTCATTTATGTAACCAGTTACGAAAAGACTGCGGATTAGACCATTCATTGCTTCAGTTGCACCTGAAGAAAAAATGATTTCTTTGGATTTAGCCTTTATAAAATCCGCTACTGATTTTCTCGATTCTTCAAAAATTCTTGTAGATTCTTCGGCGAGAGGATAAATTCCTCTATTTACGTTAGAGTTAAAGTTAGAGTAATACTCTGATATTGAATTAATCACATTTTGAGGTTTTTGAGTTGTAGCTGCATTATCCAGGAACACCAAATCGTTTTTAAGAATTGGGAATCTTTTTTGTATTTCCTTAATCATAAGTAATTTTAACATTTTCAATCTTGAACCTTGACCCGTATTTTGATACTTTTATAAATAGATAGTTATTATTTTAAGAAAATGGCCGAAAAGAAAAGTTCAACTAGATCAAAAACTATAACAAAGAATAAGACTTCAAAATCAACATCAACATCAACAAATTCAGCTGTAAGTAAAAAAAAGAGTACTTCAGCTAAAGCTGAAGAAATCGAGAAAAAGAACAAGCTGTACAGGCTTGATAATGATTACCTAGTAATAAAGAATTTTATAGCTGTAACTTTTTTTGTAGTAGCTTTTTTTATAATGTCCCCAATTGCCTGGGCAAATGATCTATCTAAAGCATTTTTATCAGTTTTTGGCCTTCTAATTGTTGCATTAAGTACCGCATTAATGGTTGAATATATAGTTAAAACAGCAAGGCTACAGACAGATCCAGACGTAAAAAGATTCTCATCAATAGTTACTCTAAACTCAATTTTTGGTTTAGCTATTCCTATTTTCTATATCAATATAGTTTTATATAGAGTTTTTGCTAGATACTTGATCTGGATGACTGATCACAATACTGTCTTTTGTGAGGTAAGACAATGGATCCCAAAATTTTTATATGGAGAATTAAATCTATACAACAAGCTTGATAACCTTTCTTTCCTTTTATTTGCATCAGCGTTAATACTTTTCGTAGCTGGAGCAATATACGAAAGAGCTCAGAGGAAATAGAATCAATTAATTGCTAATTGCTAATTGCTAATTGCTAATTGCTAATTGCTAATTGCTTTTAACTCAAACTCTCAATCATCTCTACAATCCGATTAGAGTAACCCCACTCGTTATCGTACCATGCCAAAATTTTAAAAAATCTTGAGCCAATACTCATTGTAGAACCTGCATCAAAGATTGCTGAATGAGGGTCATGGATAATATCTGTCGATACAATTGGATCTTCTGTATATCTCAGAATACCTTTTAGGTAAGTTTCACTAGCACCTTTCATAGTTTCATTGATCTCTTCAATACTTGAGTCTCTTGATGATCTGAAAGTAAAGTCAATGCATGAACCAGTTTTAACAGGAACTCTAAAAGCCATTCCAGTTAATTTATCATTTAACTCTGGATAAACCTTTCCGATAGCTTTTGTTGCACCTGTACTTGTTGGAACGATATTTTCTGCAGCAGCTCTTCCTCTTCGCCAGTCTTTTGGAGATGGCCCATCTTGTAGTCCTTGAGTTGAGGTATACGCATGCAAGGTTGTCATAAACCCTTCATCAATTCCTATTCCTGAGTCTATTAGAACTCGAACAATGGGAGCTACACAATTTGTTGTACAACTAGCGTTTGAAATGATCTCAGTCCCGTTAAGCTCCTCATGATTAATTCCCATTAATTGAGTTGGAGTCATATCATCACTTGGCGCAGATATAATAACTCTTTCTGCACCAGCTTGAATATGTCCAGCTGCATCTGCATGCTTAGTAAATAAACCAGTAGATTCAACAACAATCTGTACTCCTAATTCTTTCCAAGGTAAATCTTCTGGTCTTGCTTTCATTTTTAATGTCTCAAGAGTATGTTCTCCAACTTTTATTGTATCTTCATCAAGTGCCTGTATCTCCATATCAAGTGGACCATGGTTGGAGTCATATTTTAGTAAGTAAGCTAAATTATCTGCAGGAACAAGATCGTTAACTGCAACAACCTCTACTTTTCCATCTAAAAAATTCTTTTCAAGCAGAGCTCTATAAACTAGCCTTCCAATTCTTCCGAATCCATTAATTGCTACTTTTCTTGCCATTAAGTTTAATTTAATATTTAAAAATTTGATTTTACAAATTCACCATTCAATATTAACTTATTTGACTGAGGATTTTGAATATCAATAATGTAAAGTCCTCTGTTGGTTATGTAAAAAGCATATCCACCTTGTTGATAGAGCTGCTCAATTTCATCTAAGCCAGTAAGATTGGTTAATTTATTGGTTGTTCCTTCGTTCACTCTCACGGAGTAAACATCTGTTTGATTTCTAACCTCATCAAAATATATTATCGTATTATCTGAGTTATTCAGGAATTGATAGTCTTGGCCTCTTTCATCAGCTAAAATGGATCTCTCCTCTCTACTTACAAAGTCATAAACATACAAATCATTAAAGCTTTGATTTCGTGATCTATTTGTATAAATGATTCTTCTTCCATTTTCAGAGATATCGATTAGTTCAATATCTTCTCCTTCGGCAACTAAAGTTTTTACATTATTAGAGAGGTCTATTCCATAAATCTCACCTCCTACTTGTTGGATAGCTAATCTTGATTCATCCTTTGATAATAGTATTTTTTCATAAATCTCACCTTCAACTCTTTCAACTTCCTCTCTATTTTCACCTGCAAAATCCATTATCTCTAATATAATTGTCTCTGATCTTCTCTCTGGAGTTGTTAAGTTAATTAACTTTCTAGCTTTATATTGGGGAATGATCTCTCCAAGAAATTCACTTTCATTAGTTAAGCGAGTTAGTATATTAGAATTTAGATCTAATTCATAAATCGCGTTTGCTCTACCGCCTAAAGCATTTCTGAATCTATCTCTATCAGATTCAATGAATAACTTATTATCAGATGGATCAAAGTAGTAAGAGATCTGTTCAAAATCTTCATCTATTATCTTTTCTAAATCAGCACCATCAAAGTCAGATCTATAGAAGAGAAAATCTCTATCTTCCCCAGTTTTAGTTAAATATATTGCTGACCCAGCTTCTACAAATCTTAGGTTTTCAAGCTTATTTTCTCCTTGCGATATTGTAATTGTGTAGTCTCTAGTTTCGTAACCTGGGGCTGTTATTCTAATATTATATTCTCGCCCAATATCTAAATCACTGATTAAAAAATTATTATTTGAGATTTCTATCATATCTGGACTAATAGCTTCACCTTCAATCCTTATATTGTTAACTTCGTTTTCACGAATATAACTCTCGACATTATGGATAATATCTCCTGCTTCTATCAATTCAACATCTTGAAGAGTATTAGATCCAGGGCTAAGCTGTAGCTCTTCAACAATATCTTTAAAAGAGGTTGATTTGAAATTGAAGAAAACTTCCCCGGCAGGAATTTGTGTGATTTCAAAAGTTCCATCATTATTAATTCTAAAGCTTTCATCATCATTTATTACAATTCTATCTTCAGAAAAATCATAATTTTCAGAGTTAGCTATAAAAGAACCCCGAAGGCTAGCAAACTGAGTATTTTCCAGGATAAAATCTTTTCTTATTGAGTAGTTCAAACCAGAACGATTTATGTCGACGATCTCTTCGATCATTGAAAAACCTTCCTTTTCAACTCTTAAGTTAATCCTACCCTCATTTAATCCATTTATTCTATAAGCTCCATTCTCATCAGATGAGGTAATAAGAGTGTTGTTAAGAAATATCTCAGCATCAGCTATTGGATTATTTTCAGAATCACTAACAACTCCTTGAACACTTAAACTTACGAATTGAAGATCTAATTTTAGTGCAAAAAATATCCCTAAAAGTACAAAACAAGATATGAGCATTGAGAATAGTATCAATCCTAATTTAATGATTTTTTTACTTTTATTCTTTTTTACAATAGCTTGGGGTTGTATTTGATCACTCACTTAAATACAAAATTCTTATATATAAAGTAGTTCAGAACCATAATCGATGCAGTTGTTAAAACATTTGCAATTGTAGGAAATAGCACTTCATTTAATTTTAAAACTTCTTGGATTAAATCTGAATAGAAAGTTATTAATATTGCTCCTAAAATTATTGAAAGAAGGTATGACCAAGCCATTTTTATACCTTGTTTAAACTTGGGCTTAGCTTTTGCATCAAAAGTCCAATTTCTGTTTAGATTAAAACTTACAATTATTCCTACAGTTCCAGATATAAGCTTAGGAACTGTGATAATTCCAAATAAAGGGGTACCCTCTTCACCAAAAACAAAGAAAATTACTAGATTTAAAACTAATGTATCAACTAAAAAAGCTGTAAAACCTGAAACAAAGTATTTGAAAGGTTTATTTCTATTTAAAACTGATAAATAATGTTTATAATTACTTGTTATAGCCATACTTTTTATTGTATCAATATAATGTTATTAACCCAACTTGGTAAACATATATTAACCCAAGTTAAAAGTGGAAAATTAATTTCGAACTCTGATTGGCCTAAAGATATCACTATTGAATCAGAAATAACTACTAATTTAAAAAAACTCTCAAGCTACACAAACGCCAAGAAAAATAAAAAAGAAGGTCATTCCGGAAGAGAATTTGAAGTAACTTACTTTTTTTTTATTGATTCACTATATGCTTCAGAACCTGTTTCTGGATCTTACACTCAGGTTAGATTTTCTCATTCTTTTAATGCTATCCCTGAATATAAGGGTAAAAATTTAAGATTCAAAGTAAAGATTGATAATAAAACTCATCTATCTAAATATTATGATTCAGAAAAATTCGATCGCGATATAGTTTTTGGAAGATTTGTTTCATTTCATACTCATCCTTTTTATAAAATACAAAATCAGAAAGGTACTTATTCATTTTTCTCTCCTGCAGATTTAGCGAGCTTAGTTTTTGGAAGCTCGTATATAGTGGGATTAATTGCAGGATCACAACTTTGGCTTGCATGTAAAACATCCTCACCAATTAGGCCATCTCCAGAAGAATTAAATTCAATCAGTCTAAAAGAACCTGAAGGCATTAATGCAATGGAGAAAGAGATAAAATTTAAGTTATCCTACACAAATATTGCATTTTTCTCAGGTTCACTAGGATCTAAGTTAAAAAGGCTAACTTAGCGATCTTAGTTCTCCACATGCTCTTTTTCGTGAAACCTAGAATGAATAAATTAAATAACGATTTACAAAATTCTTTAGCTAACTTGTTTTAAATCGCTGAAATGACTACCTGATAAAGAGAATAAGCTTTGTGGATACACACTCTCCTATTTGACACCTCAACAGATTGTGTCTACACTATCACTTACAACACAACATGTTGTGTTGTAAGTGATTTTATATATTTTTTAGATAAATATAATGAATATTCAGGTTTTACAAAATTTAAGCAGTCTTCTTCCATTTGATGAGAAGGTGTTTAAAAGGTTTGTTAGGAATCATGTAAAAGATCTAGATGATTCAGAGGAAATTGTAAATACAATTGTTGAAGATGTCGCTCTTACAGTCTTTAATGATATGAATTTCAAAGACTTAATAGAAGCTTCGATATTAGTTGCTGCTCAGAATATTCAAAACGATATCGTATACGATAAAGTTGCCACAAGATTTTTACTAACAAAGATTTACAACTCAGCTCTAGATCTGGAAGGTGATTATGAGACATTTGAAGAGTTATATAGAGAAAGTTTTAAAAAATATATTCAAAATGGAGTTGAAATGGGTCTTTTAAATCCAGATCTTCCAACTCTATTTAATATAAATCAATTATCTAGAGAGTTTCTTCACGAAAATGAAGACATCTTCAAATATATAGGATTAAGTACAATTGAAAATAGGTACGCATTGAGAGATAGAAAACAGAAGATTATTGAAACTCCACAGTTTATGTGGATGAGGGTTGCAATGGGATTATCTCTAAAAGAAGAATACCCTACGGACCAAGCAATTAAGTTCTACAGAAAATTATCAAAGCTTGAATATATTCCTGGAGGATCTACAAATATTGGGTCTGGTACAACATACTCAGTTTTGAGCAATTGTTATTTGATGGATACAGAAGATGACACACATGCAATTTTTGATAACGTGAAAAATGTAGCACTTATCTCAAAAGCAACAGGAGGTATTGGAATCTCTGTAACAAAATTAAGAGCAGGTGGGTCTCCTGTAAAATCTAATAATACCATGTCTACAGGGCCTATTCCTTTTATTAAGGTAATGGACTCAGCATTAAAATCCATGTCAAGAGCTGGGAAGAAATACGGAGCTATGTGCGTATACATGGAAAACTGGCACATAAACTTCCCTGAATTTATTGATCTTAGACAAAACGCAGGAGACGATTATAGGCGAGTAAGGACAGCAGATACAGCTGTGTACATTTCAGATGAATTTATGAAACGTGTTGTTAATAATGATAAATGGTATATGTTTGATCCTGCTGAGACGCCTGATCTACCTGAACTTTACGGAGCAGAATTCAGTAAAAGATACGAAGAATACTGCAAAATGGCTGATGAGGGAAAGATGAATATGCATAAAATTGTCCCAGCAAGAGAACAGATGAAACAGATTTTAACCTCTCTTCAAGGAACTTCTCATCCTTGGTTAACTTGGAAAGATACAATAAATTTAAGAGCGTTGAATAATAATACTGGAACAATCCATTGTTCAAATTTATGTACTGAGATAACTCTTCCTCAAGATAGAGATAATATTGCTGTGTGTAATTTAGCCTATATAAATCTTGCTACACATGTTGATAGAGAAGAAGAAGATCTCGACAAGAAAGTTAACTGGAATAAGCTTGAAGAAACTGTAAGAATTTTAATTAGACATTTAGATAATCTTGTTGAAGTAAACCAATTACCACTTCCAGAAACAAGAAATTCAGATGAGAATAATAGAGCCGTTGGTATGGGAATGTCAGGTTTTGCAGAAATTTTAGAGTATTTTGGATATGCATATGATTCAAATGAAGCATATGATCTTATGGATCAGATCACTGAATTCATAAGCTATATAGCCATTGATGAAAGTGCAAATCTTTCTGAAGAAAGGGGCTCATACAAAAATTTCGAAGGATCTATGTGGTCTAAGGGATTTGTTCCAATGGATACAATTGAGAAATTGGCTAGGGATAGAGAAGGAAATACAAACTGGGAAATGCCTAAGGATGAAAAAGGTGAAAGTTTGATCTTAAATGGTTTAGAAGGAATAAGGCAAAGAATTGAAAGAGGAATTCAAAATGCTTCAAGTGAAGAAAGTAAAGAGCTCTATGAAATATTTGAGCAGATTACTGAGTACGTAAAAAGTTATAAAGAAGATGATAAAAAAGTTCAGAAGTCAGAATACAGAATTGTTGAAAATGCACCTGGAGAAGGCATAGCTTTATCTCAAGATAATAGTTATAAACTAGACTGGGATGCGCTAAGACAAAAGGTAAAGAAAGGAATGAGAAACGCTACAGTTATGGCTATTGCACCTAATGCATCAACAGGTTTAGTTTTAGGAACATCACCTGGAATTGATCCTAGATTTGCTCAGATTTTTAGTAGAAACACCTATAGTGGAAAATTCTTGGATATTAATCACAATTTAGTGAAAAGTTTGAAAGAAATAGGTATTTGGGAAGATGTGAGGGAGAAGGTTCTTGCTAAATACGGTGATATATCTGAAATTGAAGAAATACCCCAAGAGCTAAAAGATGTTTATAAAACTTCATTCCAGATTTCTCCATATGCTTACATTGAAGTAGCAAGCAGAGCACAAAAATGGATAGATCAAGCAATGAGTAGAAATATGTATTTAGAAACCAGAGATATTGATGAGATGCTTGATATTTACACTGATGCTTGGAGAAGAGGTTTGAAAACAACTTATTATCTACATGTAAAACCAAGACATACAGCTGAACAAAGTACAATTAAAGTTAACAAAGGAAAAGATCTAAATAAAAAAGGTTTTGGATCATTGAAACAGACAAGTCAGGTATCTTTCGACGGGCAAAAGGAAAGGAAAGGATTTGGATTTGCTGAAGTTGTTGAACCTGAACAACAAGTTAAAAAAGAGGTCTTAGAAGTGAATGCTGCTAAAGAATCGTCACCAGGTCAATCTGATAAATCTTTTGGATTTGGAAAGGCGAGCGAGGATAGTGAAGTTAAAGAAAAGTCTAACTTTAAACCGACTAAAGTTGATCAGAGTATTTTAAATGCATGTCCTCTAGATCCAGCAGAAAGGGCTAATTGCGAAGCATGCCAATAAGTACAAAAGTACTTAGGTACTTTTGATTAACTAATTCATTTTTAAATTTTAATATTATTCTATGTTACTTAAAAAAAGACAACGAGGAGATGAGCTCCAGTTACAAACAATTGAATATCCATGGGCACAGGATCTTTTAGATCAGGCAATTGCAAATACATGGTTTCCTCATGAAGCTCCTATGGCTGAAGATTTAGAAAACTGGAGAAACATGAGCGAAGATGAAAAGAATGCAGTGATTATGTACATAGGATTTTCGAATCCAATGGAATATGAAGTGAATGAATCTATCATGTATGGGATGATGCCATTTATTTCTGCACCTGAAGTTAATATGTATTTAATTAGGCAACAATGGGAAGAGGTAAATCATGCGCTTTCGTTCGATTACGTAATAAATACGTTAGAGATTGATAGAAAAAAAGCATTTAATACACATAAAGACGTGCCAACTGTAAAAGCTAAGGAAAATTTTTTAAAAGATTCAATAGATAGGATGAGCAGAGGAGATGTTGATGTTGAAACTGTGGAGGGAATTAGGGATTTTATAAAAAATATTGTAAAAACTAACATAGTTACTGAAGGGGTTTGGTTCTACAGTGGGTTTATGTTCGCTTTAAGTTTTAGGCAAAGAAACCTAATGAGAAATTTAGGAACAATCACTGACTGGATTTCTAGGGATGAAGCTCTCCATTTAAAAGTGGGGATTAATATTATATTGACAGTTCTAGAAGAACATCCAGAAGTAGTTACTCCAGAGTTTGCTGAAGAAATTAAAAGTATTGTTGTGGAAGCGGTTGAATTAGAGATGGCTTATAATAAAGTTCTTTTACCAAATGGAATATTAGGTTTAAACACGGAATTCATCAATAAATACGTGCAGTATGTAGCCGATAGAAGACTTGAAGAACTAGGATTTGAACCTCATTATCATGTTCAGAATCCAGCTAAATGGATGAGTACAGCGAACGATACATTCCAACTTGTGAATTTCTTCGAGACTGTAAATACTTCTTATGAAGTAAACGCTACTGGAACTAGAGGTATGAAGAAATAGTATATCTTACAAAATACACAAGAGCAGGAATAATCCTGCTCTTTTCTTTTT
>CAYTGI010000023.1:0-16503 GCA_964437465.1 uncultured Candidatus Saccharibacteria bacterium
TAGCAGAATACTTCAGAGAAAAAACTGGACAAGACGTCCTTCTATTTATTGATAACATTTTCCGTTTTGTTCAAGCAGGTTCAGAGGTTTCAGCTTTGTTAGGTCGTATGCCTAGTGCTGTTGGATATCAACCAACATTAGCTACTGAAATGGGTAATCTACAAGAAAGAATTACTTCTACTGAGAAAGGTTCAATTACATCTGTTCAAGCGGTGTATGTTCCCGCAGACGACTTAACTGACCCTGCGCCAGCAACTACATTTGCTCACTTAGATGCTACAGTTGTTTTAAATAGATCACTATCAGAGTTAGGGATTTATCCAGCAGTAGATCCACTAGATTCAAGCTCAACAATTTTAGATCCTAATATCGTAGGTAAAGATCACTATGAAGTTGCAAGAGAAGTTCAAAGAATTTTACAAAGATATAAAGATCTTCAAGATATTATCGCAATTCTGGGAATGGAAGAATTGAGTGACGAAGATAAATTAACTGTCTCAAGAGCTAGAAAAGTTCAAAGATTCTTCTCTCAACCATTTTTTGTTGCTGAACAGTTTACTGGAAATCCAGGAATTTACGTTTCAATAGAAGAAACAATTGATGGATTTAAACAGATTTTAGAAGGGAAAGCTGACGATATTGCTGAGACAGCATTCTTCCTAAAAGGAAATCTAGAACATGTAAGAAATAGTTTAAAAAGCGAATAACAGAATGTTCAGAAGAAACATAATATTAATTATAAAAGCTAAAAGCTTAAAGCTTAAAGCGAATGGCTAAATATGAAAGTAAATTTTGTAACACCATACGGCACAATATACAAAGGTGATAATGTTGAGAAGTTTACAATCCCTACTGAAAAAGGGGTTATAACTGTTCTTGATGATCACGTCCCTATGATCTCAATTGTATCTACTGGTGAGGTAGAAATAGTTAATGAAGATGGAGAAGAAGAACATATTGCTGTTTCTAGAGGAATTTTAGAAATTAGGCAGAATAGTGAGGTTTATGTTCTTGCTGACAATGCTGAAAGAGCTGAAGATATCGATATCGAAAAGGCTGAAGAAGCTAGAAAAGCTGCTGAAGAATTCTTAAAGAAACAACATAATCTTGAGGACGTTGAGTTCGCAAGACTGCAAGCTAAGATTGAAAAAGAGCTTACAAGAATTAATGTAGGGAAGAAGTGGAGAAGGTAATAAATAAAAAGCAGGCTGTGCCTGCTTTTCTTTACTGTTCTAATATACTAAAACTCAAACTACCATCGCTCTCAAATCGAATTACTAACTTTTTTTGTAACAAAATTGTATTATCATCATTTCCAATCCATTGAATTCTTCCTTGTATGCTTTGATCTTGAAATAATTCAAATACACCTTGATACCCATTTTTATTAGAGGCGGTTATAATCCTTTGGACATCTTTACTTAACCCTCCTTTCGTTAGTGTAAGTCCAGTACTTACTTGTAATCCAAGTAAGATATCTGACATAGTTTTTCCTTTATATCCTATAACATTTGAGTAAGTTTCTGGAGCATCTTTTTGTATTAAACTTACCTTTCTAGCATTTATAGCATTTCTCAGTTCATCTGGTAATTTTTCAACAAAGTCATTAAATTGTTGAACAGATTCTAAATCAGTACGATCCAAGTCAGCAGATAAAGTCTCTAAAACATCCTCTGCAAGTCTTCTTGCAGTTCCAGTAGTCATATTTAAATTACCGAATATTCCAAACTCATCCTTAGTTTCGATCTGGGTTAATGCTCTCTTCCATGTTTGTAAACTTTTCTCACTTTCACCAAGAATATTTGCTCTTGAGGATAACAATATTCTAATAAATTCTAAAGTTTTATCTGGACTATTACCTTTTTCTAGAATATCTTGATGTAGACTCCCTAGCTGAAAATTGTAATCATCTAGCTCACGTAGTCTTTGAACTTCATCAGCTGTAAGAGATTTTCTTGCTTTTCTATCTAAATTTTTCTGTCTTCTTCTTTGAATATATAAACCAGCTGCGCTAGCTCCAATAACTCCGGTAGTCAGAATAGCTAATATTGCTGAGATAGGTAGTGACTCTTCATCAACCATTATCCCTTCAACTGTAGACATATCTGAAGTAATTAGAAACTCAGGAACTTCTGTCCATTGAGCAATTATTCTTGTATTGTAAAATCCTAAAGCCATATATGGCCCTCTCCCAAGTTTATCTCTTACTCTCTCTTGAAAATCCCCATAATTAACAGGTATACCTCCGCTAGTTAATGCAATTAAGATTTCTTGAGTTAATCCCTCTGCAATTTCTTGTGCATTCATTCCTCCAAAAACTACTCCCTCTCTTAAATATTCTCCTGCAATTCCGTATTCTAGAATCGCTTCTTCAACGCAAGTTCTTAAATTATGTTGTCCATTTTCACGATTAAATGAATCTACCATCAAGTACCTTAGACCTAATTCAACATTTCTATTCAATGTAGCCTGAAAATCTTGTTCTGGTAAATCTAAGTCTTCAACATGTTGTATTACAGAAGATAATTCAATAATCAAGTTAGTAAATTCTTCGCCTTCTAATTCTATATTTCTAATTCTAAAAGGTTCGTCATCCCCCAGTGTGTTTGAGAAAGTAACAATAATATTATGTGGAAGTTCGCATGAACTCATACCAGGAAAGTAGGTCTCTATTTCAGTATTCAGACGTGTATCTAAATGATTTTGTACCATATTAGCCGCTCTCACTACCGCTTCTCTTGGATCCATACCTGTCGCAAAAAGACCAGTAGGAACCATCACAGTTATTGAAACACCTCTATGAGTTACAAATAATGGAAAGTATTCAAACTCACCGCTAATTT
This sequence comes from uncultured Candidatus Saccharibacteria bacterium, assembly GCA_964437465.1. Classification (GTDB taxonomy): domain Bacteria; phylum Patescibacteriota; class Dojkabacteria; order J137; family J137; genus JAGQLF01. The sequence goes on from CAYTGI010000023.1 coordinate 2,844, forward strand.
CATCTGAAGCAACTCTTACCGCTTCATCAAAGTCAGGGACTACTATAACTTGCCCAGAAGCTGTTTCAGTATCGGGAGTTTCTGCACCCCGAACAGTTGTAGGCTCTGGCTCTACTTGAAACATATGAGGCATGTTACCTCCATCAATATCCATCACTTTCTTCTTTAACTCAGAGATTATACCATAAGTCGGCATATACTGGTGACAACCCTCCTCTCTAAAAATTTTTTTCTTTAAGTTATAATTCATTGTATTAATAAGAAAACTATGAAGAAAAGAATTTTAACAGGAGACAGACCAACAGGACCTCTGCATTTAGGCCACTTTGTAGGCTCCATAAAAAATCGAGTAGAATTTCAAGATGAGTACGATCTGTTCTATTTAATTGCCGATGTTCAAGCTTTGACTGATAACTATGATAATCCAGAAAAAGTCAGGAATAATGTTTTACAGGTAGCGCAGGATAATATCGCGTGTGGACTTGATCCAGAGAAATCAACAATATTTATCCAATCAATGATTCCTGAAATTGCAGAGTTAACAGTGTTCTTTATGAATCTAGTTTCACTAAATGAAGTTTTACGAAATCCAACTGTTAAAACTGAAGTAAAAGAAAAAGAATTTGGAGATTCTACTCCATTTGGATTTACAGCTTATCCAGTAAGTCAAGCAGCTGATATTCTAGTAGTAAGATCTCATTTAGTTCCAGTAGGAAAGGATCAAGCACCAATGATTGAGCTTTCAAGAACAATAGCTAAAAGATTTAATAAAACTTACAATAAAGAAATTTTTCCTAAACCTAAAGCTCATTTTGGAGTTGAGACGAATTTAGTTGGTACTGATGGTGATTCTAAAATGAGTAAATCAAAAGGAAATACAATTAATATTAATGATGATCCAGAAACAGTAAAAGAAAAAGTAAAAAGAATGTTTACTGATCCAAATAGAATTAAAGCAACTGATCCTGGAAAAGTTGAAGGTAATCCAGTTTTTATATATCACGATGCTTTTAATCCTAATATTGAAGAGGTAAAAGATTTAAAAGAGAGATATAAAAAAGGAACAGTTGGCGATGTTGAAGTGAAAGAAAAACTAGCGATAGCAATAAACAACTTCTTAGAGCCTATTAGAGAAAGAAGAGAGCAATTTCCAATTGAAAAGGTTGAAGAAATTGTAATGGAAGGAACTAAACAAACTAAGCAAGAAGCTGAAGAAACACTGAAGATGGTTAAGGAGGTGATGAAGATTAATTACTAGCAACTTACACCATCGCAATCCTCATCAAAGTCATAACTTTGAATGCCACCATCTAAATTAACAACATTCGTAAATCCGAGCTCTCTCATAATCTCAAGAGTCTGACCAGATCTATTGCCTGACCTACAATAGATTTTATATGATTGATTTTTATCTAGTTTATTTAATTGATTTGCAAAATCGTCAGAGTAGAAATCCAAGTTTATTGAATTTGCAATTCTCTGCTCTCTAAACTCCTCAGGAGTTCTAACATCGATAATTATTCCTTCAGATTCCTGAAAATCATTACTGCTTATTGTTTGTAGTCTTGGAGCTTGATCTCCTAAAACTTCCCCTGAATTATTTCGGCTAAAAAATCCAAAAAACATAAGTCCTAAAATAGCAAATAGCCCAATAAAAATTAAAATATTTCTCAAAAATTTTTTACTAAAGTTTATCTCCTTGATCGACTAGCCATTGATTTAATGTAAGATCTTGCTCTAAAAACATTTTAGCATTTTCAACCCCGATCCATCTATAGTGCCATGGCTCAAATCGATATCCTGTCATATCTTCTTTCCCTTCAGGATAGGATAATATAAAACCATATTCATGAGCATTTTCAGCAAGCCAAACCCAAAGCTCTTCGTTTGCAGGACACACATCCGTAAATGCTTCACAATCAATTGAGTTTAAATCTACAGTAGTTCCGAGTTGATGTTCAGAAAATCCTGGTCTTGCAGAAATAGTGTTTGCTTCAATTTCAGCTGTTGCCCTATCTATCCCTCTTATCTCCTGATTATATCTAACCCAATACTCAAATGTTTCGACTTGAATTTCATAAGATCTATACCCTGAAGTAACATTAATATTATGGCCGGCTTCTATTGCATCTAGTAAAATCCCTTCGACAAATGGCTGAACTCTTGGTTCAATAAAATATTCTCTCCCTTCTGTATTGTAATATTCAACTTGTGGATTGTATGATTCTAATAACCTTCTTTGCTTTGTAATACTTTCCAAATAACAGTCAGTGCATAATGCAACTTCAACAGGTTCAGGATAAAACTGATTGTCGCAAATTAGATCAGATAAAAGTAACAGTTTTTCTTCATCATAAATATACTCATTATTTTCAACATCAAAATAAATTTTAATTAAAGAGTATTTAGGGCAGTTATTTAATTCTATTCTGAACTCTCCAACTTCAATTTGATCTGAATTAGAATCTACTTGCATAACTTCCTGAGTAAATAGTTGTACTGTCAAGGCTTGATCTTCATTCAAAAAACTTGATATTTGATTAAGTTCTTCCAAAACTAAGTTATTATCTTTATTACCAGCTATGACAATTTCAGGCTTTTGCTCAATACTATTAACTAATTCTGAGCTATACTTCCTTTCTAAACTTTCCTTAGGTCCATTGTAAAAATAGTATGTAGAACTATATATATTTAGACCATCCTCACCGTTTATCCTAATTGATTGTTCATCTGACAGATTATCCAAAACTTCACTTTTTATCTCAAAATTAATAATCTCTTTTTCTTCTTTAGTCTCAGTAGTTATATCAATTCTATTGTCTTCATTTGTTTGATCAATATATCTGTTAAAGAAAATATTATTTTTTCCAAGTTCATACAATGATTTTGTAAAATTACTAGGGTTTTCGTAATAAATCTCTGAAGTATGATTATGAAAATGCTTTGGGATTATTCCCGGCAGAAAAAAAAGAAATGCAAAAAATGATATTAATGTAATATCAAATGTAATAATTGCAATCAAAACAATATTCTTTTTCATTTAGTTCTTATATATCTTTGAAATTCCCTATCGTAATCAATATGCTCATCAAGCGCATTCCTGATTATCTCAGATCTACTCTCCTTTTTCTTTTCACTAGCCCAATCTAAATAATACTTATGTTTATCATCTAAAACTACATTGTACCTTTTTAATCCTCTACCAATTGTGTTAAATCCTATAAATTCTTTCAGTACCTGATCAACTTCACCGATCTCATAGTCTTTTATAGTAATAAGTTTAGAATCAATCCATTCTAGATATGAATCAGCAAAAGAATTATCTTTCTCTAATCGTAAAACTAAAACAGGCTTTTGACGTGTAATTGCATATGTAATCTGGTGAGAAGAGCTAAAATTTGGAACTGTGAATTCAATTACAACAAAATCACATCTATCAATAGCTTTTGTAATTAAGTTAAAGTTTCTTTTCCTATCTCTAAAACCCTTGGGATTTTTTAACTTGTAGTCATAAGCACTTTCAAGCCAGTCATCAAGAATAATACATTTTTGGTTAATTAAACCCTGTCTGACTTTGGAGTAGACATCATAGTACTCAATCAACTTAGCCGTTGTTGTTCCGAAAAATACCTTCATGCATAAATTTTAACAAAGTTGTGTAATGATTACACAACAATTTAATGTTAAATTATTGCTAGTTATAAAGAAAATATGCAAAAAGAATTAGATATGCTCAGGGAATTCCACACAGCTTTTAATGCCTATATTGGAGATGATATACCAAGCCTAGATATACCGGAGGAAATTAAAAAAGTAAGACTTACATTAATAAATGAAGAGGTTAGAGAGGTTAATGATGCTATTAATAATAAAGAGCCAATTCACGATCTTGCAAAAGAATTAGCAGATCTAGTTTATGTAACTCTTGGTACTGTAGAAGCTTTTGGTCTAAGGAATAAATTCGAAGAGATCTTTACTGAAGTTCATCGAAGCAACATGAGCAAATTGGACAAAAATGGGAAACCTATTTTGAGAGAAGATGGAAAGGTTTTAAAATCAGAATTATTTACACCCGCAGATATTAAAACAATTCTTGAAAAATGACTTACTTAAAACTAAAAGAAAAACTAACAAAATACAGATTAGAAAGAGGATGGAATGACCAAGCTCCTGTTGATCACATAAAATCAATAATTATTGAAGCTGCTGAATTACTTGAACATTTTCAATGGGATGAGACCTCAAGAATTGAAGGAGACGAAAAGACTATTTCGAATAAAAATCTAGAAGAAATAAGAGATGAAATAGGAGATATAGGAGTTTATCTTTTTGCACTTTGCGATGTTCTTGAATGTGATTTTGTAGATGTTGTAAATAATAAACTTAAGAAAGTTATAAAAAAATATCCTGCAGATAAGATTAAGAATAAATCTAGAGATGGTTTTTATATGAAAAGAAAAAAACAGTATCGTAAAAATAAATAGACTTTTATAGAACCAAAACTACAGATTTTAAATTTGTTGAAAAGTTTAGGAGCAGGTTTAAAACCTGCACCTGCTGTCAAACCTTCACAGTTTTTATAAGGAGAAAGAGATTTATACCCACTAAAGTAACATTAACAAACTTACGAGAAGTCGGGGTCTGGGGGACTTAGCAGTCAACCATGCGAGTAAGTTAGACTTGCTAAGACCCCAGGACTTTTTGTATACTTTTTGGTCACAAAAAGTATTATTAAACTTTTTCTTACCCCTGTACTTTTTATAACTAAAAAGTACTCCCAAAATAAATTCGGGACAGGCGCCAAGTTTTGGGAAGAATTTCAGCCTATCTCTCAGTTACTCTTTGAGGCACGCTTAACAAGGAGAATTCTCCCCCTGCCTGCCGGCAGGTAGGCAAACCCCACATGTTACTATGACTTTATATTGCTAGTTGGGGAGGTGGGTATAAATCTCGTATTATTTAGAGAAAAATTATTGATAGCTAGTTATAAATTTACGTAATTCCTCAAGTCTAGTTTTACCGAAGTACTTCTTTTCTTCAATATAATCTTTTTGCAGCGATCTTGCAGAAGAAATTCCGATTTGAATAATATTTAGATTTAACTCCTTAATTAGCCTTGAAACATCTGAACCAATAAATTTATTACTCTGTAGGTTGTGATCAATAAAAACAAAATCTGCTTTAGTTATTAAAATTTCTCTTAACTCATCTTTAATTGATAAAAATTCTTCAAGAGAATAGAAAAAAACTAATTCATAATCTCCACCAAAAATATCAGATAACCTTTTTCGAAAAAGTGGAGAATCCTCAAAAACTAAAATCATTTAGATTTTGTATAGAAGACAAGAATGTAATCATCAGGATCCCTAAGTGCAAACTCACGATTACCCCATGGCCAATCTTTAGGTTCACTAGATGGTATAAACCCTTTATCAATAATTTCTTTATGTATTTTATCAACATCTTCAACTTCTATATAAATATAGAAAGTTTTTGATGCATTTAAATCGATGCTGCTCTTTTCAAGCTCTGGAGCTGAAGCCTGAGTCATGAATTGAAGAGTTGTTTTTCCTGAATTAAAACTTAAATACGACTCCATCTCACTTTTAAGCTCAAATCCAAGATCAGAATAGAAGCTTTTTGTAACTTCTAAATCAGATATATACATTAGAATTGAGTCAAATTTCATAGTGTTTTAATCCTTTTTTTCTTTCTTTGTAGTTTTTTTCTTTTCTTTCCCAGCTACAATCTCCAAAAGCTTAGCTAGCCCTCTTTGCCTTGTAATCACACTTCTTACATATTCTCTTGCCTGGTCGGTTTTATATTGTTTCCTTACTTCAGGATCGGTAATTTTTTCTATTTCAAAATCAATATCTTCATCTGTAGCTACATCTTTATGTTCATTTGCAAGATTAATGAGAACTAGATCAATCGAGATTTTATCCACAGCTTGTTTCTTCCACTCTTCTCTTTTCTTTTCGATGTTAGAACCCTGAGTCTTTAGGTAAGTTTCTTGATCTAATTTAAGTTCATCAAGTCTTGAATTAAACTGATCTTCATACATCTTAATCTCATTATCAATGAACACATCTGGAATTTCAAACTTGCTTAATTTGATAGCCTCTTCAATTACCTGAGAAGTATATGCGTTATCTGCCTGTTCTTCCTTAGATTGAACTAATCTTTCTTTTACAGCTTTTCTCATCTTTGCAAGAGTATCTTCTTTCTTATATCCAAGCTCTTTGATGAGCTTATCGTTTAATTCAAAATCTTCAATAGGGGTTTCTTCATCTTTCTTACTATTTTTCTTTTTAGATTCAGTAACTTTTGTAAGTTCCTTAATTTTCTGTGGAGGAACGCTAGATCTTACAATACTTTTTATAACTGAATCGATCTCATCCTCTTTTACTTCCTCAACATCTCTTTTGACCTTAATTTTTGAAAAATCTCCTAGCTTGACCTCGGGATAGTTAACAAAACTAAATGTAAATACAATTCCATCTTTCTCATTAATTTTCTTTAAATCATATTCAGGTGCATGAACTGGCCTATCTTTTTGTGTTTGCATTATCTCATAAGCTACAATCGGTAGTAATCTTCCAATACTTTCTGTTATTAATTTAGTACCAAGCTTCTGCTCAATTTTTTCTCTTGGAGCTTTTCCTGGTCTAAATCCGTCAAGCTTAATAGTCTTTGACATCTCAGAATATACTTCTTCTTTGAAAGGGTTTATTTCCTCATATTCTACCTCTACCTCATATTCAACTTTATCTTTATCTCTTTTGGTCTCCTTAAAATTGTATTTCATAAATGCTTATAACAAAAAATTTAACACGCGTACGTGTAATTATATCGCACTTTGAAATATAATTGAATGGAAAAGCCTATCTATAAAGATTAATCATAATATCCTGAAGCATTATCAGAATCGTAATCTTCACTCTCAAGATATGGATCTGAATCATCAAAGACATCCACATCATCAATCCATACATCATCATCTTCTTCTTCAGCTGGTTTTAACGAAGCTTTTTGTTTTAAAATTTGTTTATCTTCCTCCTCATCATCATCTCCACCATCACTTACAACAATATCACCCATAGTGTAAGCAGTATCATCCTCAACTTGATCCTCTTCTCCAATAGTATCAGGTTCTTCTACATCTAAATCATCATCGTTATCTCTATCTTTTTTAGCCATTTTTATCTAAATAATTAATCGAAAATAACTTAAAAACAAACTTATGTCAATACGAGCTAGAAGGTAGAATACATCGCTTTTATGTTTTCTGCAACCTTTTCCCAAGAGTATTTGTCTAAAACCTCCCTTTTTTTCTCTAAAGTGGTAACTATGGCTTTCTCTAAAGCTAAAGCAATATCTTCGGGTCGTTCTATTTTTACAAAAAAAGCATTTCCTTCCATTGATTCCCTAAAAACTGCTATATCTGACATTACTGTTGGAACATTTTGGGAATAAGCTTCAATTGCGGGAAGTCCAAAGCCTTCAGCAAAACTACAAAATAGTAAAGCTTTTGCTCTTGAGTAAATAACTGGCAAGTGCTCTTCTGGTACATAATCTAAAAACATCACATCATTTTCTAAGTTTAAGTCTTTCACCAAATTGAATACAGAGTCATACATCCATCCTTTTTTTCCAACAATGAGATATTTATATTCTGGATTTTTTTTCTTAAAGTACGAAAACCCTCTAATCATACCTAAATGATTTTTCCTTGGCTGTATTGTACCAACAGATAAAATGTATTTCTCTGGTAAGTTATATATAGCTTCAACCTTTTTTATTAAATCATTTTCTACCTTTCGTTTTGTCCATTCATGCAAACCAATGCCTATTGTCCTTGTCTTGGATTCTACTTTGGGGAAGATGTTAATGAACTCTTTTCTTGTAGTGTGTGAAATTGTACCAATTAGATTGGCTCTTTTTGCAACTATTTTAAGTTGTTTTTTAAATGATGTAACTGCTTCTTTTGGCCAGAATCTTGGGTTAGTTAATGGAATAATGTCATGCATAACCTGTATTGTCCTAGGAAACCAAAAATTAAACATAAAATTAGATGGAGAGATCAGAATGTCTACTTTATGTCTTCTCAAAAATAACGATGCCCTTATAATCCATAAAAAATTAACTCTTTCTCTATTAAAAATTTGAATTTTAACTTTACTACTCTCTTCAAAATCCCTTAAATATTCGCTACTGTTGGAAAAGAGAAGAAATTCATTTTCCTTATCTATCTTAATTAGCGCATTTGTTAATTCATGGGTATAATACTCTATTCCAGTCTTCTCAGGAGCTGGTTGTGATAAGTCAATAGCTATTTTCATAATGTTAAACAATATTACCCTATATAATTATAGAAATATAGATAAATCAGCGATAAGCCTGACTGAACAAGCAAATATACTAATTGCTCCAAATGGATATGGTAAAACTAATCTCATAGAATCAATTTATTATTCTATCTTTCGAAACTCATTCAGACCTCTGCACTCTTATGAAGAATTGATGGGAAAAGAGAGTGATTTCACTAAAATCGAACTTGAGTGGTTTAACAATGATTTAATAACAACAATTTCTAATAAAGATAGATTATCTAGAAAAACAGTTCTAAACAATAAAAAGGCATTAAAAAGAAGTATACTTGAAAAGTTTCCACTCATACTATTCGCACCCCACTCTGTTGACCTTGTAAACGGTGAACCAAAAATTAGGAGAGATGATTTTGATTCATTTATACAGTTAGTAAAACCAGGCTTCTTAAATCAATTGAACGAATATAATACCGTTTTAAGAAATCGAAATGCACTACTTAAAGCTTTGAGGGAGGGGTTTTCATCTAAAAAGGAATTATATTTCTGGACTGAGAAACTAGTAAAACTATCAAGCGAAATATCTAGGATTAGACAGGACTATATTAACAAAGTCAACGAGATAGTTCCTAGACTCTCTCAGGAAATGTATCACGATATAGACAATTTAAAGATAAATTACATACCAAATGTAAACAATGAAGGTTTTAATAACTTTACTGAAGCCTACTCAACTAAGTTCATCGAAAATGAAGAAAAGGAGATAGTTGTAGGAAAAACTCTATATGGATCACATAAAGATGATTATGAATTTAGTTTCAGAATCAATAACAGTACTATGAATCTTAAGTTTCATGGTTCAAGAGGCCAGCAAAGAATAGGGAGTTTTTTATTCAAGATGGGACAGTTGCAGATATTAGAGGAAACTAATGATGTTCCAGTATTATTATTGCTTGATGACATTATGTCAGAATTGGATAATATACATAGAGAAAATATTGCAGCATTTCTTCTTAATAAAAAAAATCAACTCCTTTTGACTGGAGCTGATAAAAACGAAATTCCTAATCTAATTCTTAAAAAATCAAAGGTTATAAAGCTAAAATAGCTTGTTAAAATCATCAATGTTATTTACCTTCTTTAGAGCATCAAATACGTCTAAAATCTCATTTGAGCCGATCTCAGGTACGTTTGAAAACTTGTTAATCTCCTGAACAGTTATTTCAGACTTAAATTCTGCTCTCTTTGCTGCTACCATACCTTCTGCAGGACTATTTACATGAATCATGTATGAATTACCACAGTTTTTACAATTCAATTTACAAACAGCCTTTGAGTTAGAGTTAAATACAATCTCTAAATCTGAAGGATCATGTCGATTACCACACTTATCACAGAAATGAGGCATCACTTGAGAAATCTGCTGCATTAGGTTTTGAGGATTTGATGAACTGTTTTCGTACATTTTATCTAATTAATAATTAGCAAAATAAGTATAACACTGCTAAATCCCTCTAACAATAAAATTCACATCTAATTCACTTCAATATTCTCTAAAAATTCAATTTCAACGATATCTTTATAATAAATTATACCAAGAAAGTCCAATTGCCAAAAATCTCCATAATAATCATGTTTATCAATGTACATACCTATTGCATCTAATAATCTATTCTGCTTAACCTTCCCAAGCTGATTGTAGATATCAAATTGTGTTTTTTTTGAAATTGATTTAACCTCAACAAATCTAATACTATCCCTAAACTTGAAAACTAAGTCAATCTCTCCTTCAAGAAAACTAACATTATTATCAATAAACTCCATCCCTTTATTTATTAGATAACGTTTTGCTATTTGTTCAAAATATATTCCCTTTTTATAAGACATAAAAATCCCCAAAAAATGGGGATTTAAATTTAGCTGTATTAGTTTCTTTAACGTTTTGAGAACTGTTCTTTCTTTCTCGCTTTTCGTAAACCTGTTTTCTTTCTTTCAACCATCCTTGGATCTCTTGTCATCAATCCAGCTTGTTTTAATAATGTTTTCTTATCTGGATCCATTTTCACAATTGATCTTGAAATTCCTAGCTTAATTGCGTCGATCTGTGATGATGTTCCACCCCCTTTTGTTACTACAGTAAAATAGAACTTCTTCGGATCTAATTCCGCCACAACAAAAGGTTCTAAAATTCTATTCATTGAGACTGTGTCTCCATAGATTTTTTCAAGATCTTTACCATTTATTGTAGATTTTCCACTGTCTTCAAAAAGCCTTACAGTTGCTGTTGATGTTTTTCTTCTTCCTATTGAGTAAAAATATTTATCTGCCATTTTCTATAATTTATATGTATTTAAATCAATTGCTTCTGGTTGTTGAGCTTCATGTGGGTGCTCAGAACCTTCATAAACTTTTAAGTTTGTAAGAATAGCTCTACCTCTTTTATTTTTAGGTAACATCCCTTTTACAGCATTTTCAATTGGAAAAACCTTATTCTTTTCAAATTTTTCCTCAAGACTTTCAAATTTTAATCCACTAGGAAAACCTGAATAGTTTTTATAAAACTTTGAAAACCCTCTCTTTGGAGTAAAATCGATCTTACTAGCATTTATTACAACTACCTTAGTTTTTGGGTCTAAATTTGCTCTCACTAAAGGATTATTTTTCCCTAGTAAAAGTTCTGCTGTTAGAGAAGCAATCTTACCGATTCGTTGGTCAGTTGCATCAACAACATACCACTTCTCTTCAATTTCTTTTTGTTTAATTGATCTTGGTTTCATTGACTTATTTTGAATTTCTTCTAATATCTGATTGTTTAGTAACTACTGATCTTCCAGTATTTTTCTCATCTTTAACCGGTTCTATCTGTTTAGTTTTCCCCCTCTTTTTCTTCTTAGAATCCTCTTTCTTTTCAAGAGCTTGTTTTAGTCTCGATTTCTTCTCCTCAAATTCAGTATTTACAAGCATTACATACGCTTGATCAGCATTATCTCCTTTTCTAGGAAGAGTTTTAATTACTCTTGTATATCCAGAATCTCTATCAGATAGTTTTTCCTCAACCACATCACCTAATCTTTTTATAGCTCTATCATTTTCTCCAAAGAAAGCTCTCACCTTTTTATTACTACTAGGAGTTCCTTTTTTGAATGCAGTTACTACTTTATCAAATTCTTTTTTTAATGCTTTAGCCTTAGTTGGTGTTGTTTTAATCCGACCATTTCTAATTAGCTCAACCACCTGAGACTTCATCAAAGCCTTTTTGTGAGACTTTGTGTATCCCTGTATTTTAAATTTCTTCCTATTACTGTACATATTCGATAATTTTATATTTACGGATTATATCAAATTAACCTCGTGTTTCTTTAATATTTTTAGTAATTCTTCTAATGATTTTTCACCCATTCCTCTAATATTTGCAACCTCTTCTTCAGTAAACCCTTCTAATTTTCTTAAGTCATCAAATCCGGCTCTCATTAAAGCATTTGTCAACCTAGTAGATAGATTTAGGTCAGAAACCAATATTGGTGTTGTTACTTCTTCTTCTGCACTATCTTCAACTTCTTCAGAAGTTTCAGTTGGAAGGGTTGTTATAATTTTCCCAGAAATCATATCTTTTGTTTCTTTTACAAAATTTTGAGCCATGTCATCTAATATGTTTGAAGCGATATTTAATGCATCAGAAGGTGTTAAAGAACCATCTGTTTGAACATAAAGATTTAATTGATCAAGATCAGTTTGCTGACCAACTCTAGTTGGAACAACTTCGATGTTCACTAACTTTACAGGTGAAAAAATTGCATCAACAGGTAGCTGCCCAACCTCAGATCTTACATTCTCATCGGGAAGCTTATATCCCACACCTCTTTCAATTCTAATCTCAATATCAAGTTTTGTCTTTTCATCTGTGATTTTAGTAATTACATAGTCTTCGTTAATTACTTCAATATCAGAGTTCTTTTCTATATCAGAAGCTTTTACCTCAACAACATCACCTTTTTTTCCTGTAGCAGTAAGCTTCAAAGATACTGGCTCTTCAGTTTTTATTAAGAAAACTACATTTTTTAAAGAGAGCAAGATTGTAAGTATATCGTCACTTACCCCAGAAAGAGTAGAATACTCATGTTGAGCTCCATTAATTTTAACTGCTGTTATAGCTGCTCCTGGAATTGAAGAATTAAGTATTCTTCTTAAAGTATTTCCTAATGTATGACCATATCCTGTTGGAAGCGGACCTATTTCAAAAACTGCTGAATTATCTTTTTCTTTAGTTTTGGTTATTGTGAATTCACTTAGAGCAATCATAGTACAGTTTTTTGTTAAAAATTATCTAGAGTAAAGCTCAATTATTAGCCTTTCTTTTATTGATGGGTCGATTTCATCTCTAGTTGGTTCGGCGACCACTGAACCTCCTTTGGCTGTTTTTTTCAACCAAGATGGTACTTTTACTGCTTTATTTTCTGCAATTACTTGCACTACCATCGGAGATTTTGAAAAAGAGTCTTTAAATTCAATTGAATCACCTGATTTTAGGATAGTTGAAGGTACATCGTGCTTCACACCATTTAAAGTTACATGTCCATGATTAATAAACTGCCTAGCTTGAGCTCTTGTAGTAGCTAGACCAAGTTTATATAAAACATTATCCGCTCTTAATTCAAGCAATTGTAATAATCTTGTACTTGTATTACCTTCTGATTTATTTGCAAGTTTATAGAATCTTCTAAATTGTTTCTCAGACATTCCGTACATTCTTTTCACTTTTTGCTTTTCTCTAAATTGAATTGCATAGTCCGATGGCCTTTTTTTCAATACAGAAAACTGTCCGGGTAAGGACTGTCTTTTTTTCCACTTTTCGTTTGAACCTAGAACACTAGCATTCTCTCTTCTATTTATTCTCCATTTTGGTCCAGTGTATCTCATATTAGTATTAAATCAAATATTATTTCTTAGGCATTCTTCTTGGTTTGCATCCTCCATGAGGAATAGGTGTATAGTCAGCTAAAGATGTTATTTTTAAGCCAGCTGACCTTACTCCTTTTACTGCTGCTTGTCTTCCGATTCCTATTCCAGTTACAATAACTTCTGCTTCTGTTGCTCCCAATTCAGCAGCTTTAGAACTTGCATCCTCTCCTGCTTTCGTAGCAGCATATGCTGTACTTTTCTTACTACCTTTAAAGCCGATCGCTCCACAGCTACTAGCAGCTATAGCGTTACCATTATAATCTGTAACTGTTACCAACGTATTATTATATGAAGCTTTAATCTTAATTAAAACCTTCGCTGGTGAAGTTTTCTTCTTCTTTTTAGTAGTTGTTGTTTTAACTTTTGTATCTTTT
>CAYTGI010000024.1:0-15912 GCA_964437465.1 uncultured Candidatus Saccharibacteria bacterium
TGGAGCAGGTTCATATGTTTCTTTAAATTCTTTTGAGTTTGCTTTATTTTCAATATCCTCTTTTGTCTCACCATCAATACTCATCATACCTTTGCAGTCAGGCCAAGTTGAACAGCTATAAAATCGACCATATCGACCTAGCTTTATTATCATTGGCTTTCCACACTCTGGACATATAATATCTTTAGGAGCTTCGCCTAGAACAGTAAATTCATCTCTTGGAATATTTTTTTCCTTGTCCAAAATATTCTTCTCAAAAGGAAAGTAGAAGTCTTTTAACATTTTCTTCCAATCTAGTTTACCTTCAGCGATTTTATCTAAATCCTCCTCCATCTGACTTGTAAACTCGTAGTCTACAACATCGTTGAAATATGTTACGAGAAGTTTATTTACCACAATCCCGGTATCGGTTGGGAATAAATATCTTCCTTCTTTCTCTACATATTTTCTCGACAAAATAGTTGAGATAATTGATGAATATGTAGAAGGTCTTCCAATCCCCAGCTCTTCAAGCTTTTTTATTAATGACGCTTCTGAATATCTTGCTGGCGGTTGAGTAAAATGTTGGAGGGCATTTAACTCATGTTGATTGAATTTATCTCCCACATTAATTTCAGGAAGGATTACCTCTTTCTGTTTTTCTGTTTTAAGTTTTAGATACCCATCAAACAATATTCTTGTTCCTGTTGTTTTAAACTCATGATTATTTGCCTTAGCTTTTACTGAAATAGTCTCAACTTGAGCTGGGTTCATCTGTGAAGATAGTGCTCTGTTTCGAATTAATTTGTAAAGTTTTGATTGTTCTTCAGTAAATTTTGAATCAGTTGTTTTAGATAGATCTACTGGTCTTATACACTCATGAGCCTCTTGAGCTCCTTTCGATTTTGATTTATATCCGATTGCTTTTTCTGGAAGATATTTATCACCGAAATCTTTCTTTATAACCTTTCTAGCAGAATCAATAGCACTTTTAGACATGCTTACTGAGTCTGTTCTCATGTATGTAATAAATCCATTTTCATAAAGTTTTTGAGCAACCATCATTGTTCTCTTTGCAGTAAATCCAAGAGTGTTTACAGCTGTTTGTTGTAATGTACTAGTTGTAAATGGTGGCTTAGGATATCTCTTTGACTCTTTCTTCTGGATATCTGTTACTTCTAATTGGTGACTTTCAACAGCTTTGATAACTTTTTGCATATCTTTTTCACTAGGTAACCCCTTCTTATTCTTAAGCCCATGAACATATTCAAAAGGAATTAAGTCTTCATTTACATGCCTCTTCTCATCATCTTTCTTATAGATATTTATTTTTAATTTACCTTTCTTATCTTTTGAAACATATGAGTGAAGTGTCCAATATTCTTCAGCATCAAATTTATTTCTTTCATCTTCCTTCTCTACTACTAGTCTTAGAGCTACAGATTGCACTCTACCCGCTGACAGACCAAACATTATTTTTTTCCATAAAATTGGAGAAAGTTTATAACCAACTAATCTATCTAATGCTCTTCGTGCTTGTTGAGCATCAATAAGATCCATATCAAGTTCTCTAGGATTAGAAATGGCTTCTTTAATAGCATCTTCAGTTATTTCACTAAATACAATTCTTTCGACCTTCTTACCTTTCTTTGGATTTCCTTTCTCTGTAATTGCCCCTAATTTTTGTGCAACATGCCAGGCAATTGCTTCTCCTTCCCTATCTAAATCGACAGCTAGTATTAATTTATCAGCATCTTTATATGCAGATTTAAGATCTTTTAGAGCTGCTTTTTTTGTAACTTCGTAATCAATCTTAAAATCATTATCTGGATCAATTCCAATCTTAGACTTTGGAAGATCTACTACATGTCCTTTTGATGCTTTGACTACATAATCTTTACCAAGATACTTATTTATAGTTTTTGCCTTTGAGGGCGACTCTACTATTACTAATGACTTCATTAAACGTTATTCTATTCTATATTTAATTATTGTATTAAAATAATTCATAACTCATAACTCATAACTCATAACTCATAACTCATATTAAAGTGTAACGACCAGACTTATCTTTCGCAACAATATTATCCAATTCTAACTCCAAACATATATGCTGCACTGATTCGAGCGAGAACTTAGATATTTCTGTTAATTCATCTATATTTTTAGATCCACTCAACAAAAGATCATAAATGCAGATCTGGTCTTTTGTCAACTTTAAAGTATATTTCTTTTTATCTGTATCTCCTCTTATTTCAAATATATCAAGTAACTGAGAAGGCTTTGTGTATAAATTAGCTAAGTTATTTACAATCAACTCATTAACTCCACCCGAACTGCTTTTCCTCAAATCTCCTGGCACAGCAAAAACTTCTCGATCATATTCATTACCCAATCTTGCAGTAATCAAAGCCCCACTTTTCGTTGGAGCTTCTGTTACTAAAATCACCGTTGCTAATCCAGCAATTATTCTATTCCTTCTAGCAAACATGCCTGGATGCAACTCGTCCTTTGGGCCAAACTCTGAACAAATTAAACCACCCTTATTTAATATTTCAAAATAGATTCTAGAGTTACTTACTGGAACAGACTTGTGAGGGCTAGAAGGAATAACTGATATATTTTTGATATTTTTTGATAAAGTTTCACTATGGGCTATTGAATCAACACCATTCGCCAACCCACTACACACTGTTATCTCTAGATCTTTAATTTCTTGAGCAATTTCTCGAAGAATATGAGAACTGTACTCCGTGGATTTTCTTGTACCTACAATTGATATGATACTCCCAGACGCAATGCTTATATCCCCCTTAAAGTATAAGCAAATTGGTGGATCATTAACTTCTCTAAGCCTTAGGGGATATTCATCATGGTGGAAGTAAACAACGTTTATCCCAAATTTCTTAAGATTCTTTGTAAAGCTAGAATCATTAAAACCTAATGACCATTTTACTGAGTTTCTAATGCCTTCAGGAAACGCTTCTAAGTTATCCTTTGCATTGATATAAATTTCCTGAACACTGCCAAAATGTGTAAAGAGTTTCTTAAAAGTAGAAGAACCTATCCCTTTAGCATGAAGTAGGCCACAAACAAATGTATCCATATTAGCTAACTTAACTACCTTATATAGTATTAAGGAAATCTCTTAATACAGGGGATATATAGTAGCCTCCTCCACCATATCGATGAAAGAAACTAAATGAGTAAGTTTCTCCTTCATAGTCAAAAGTACCAACAATCCAACTATGAACTCTCTCTACTGGAACGCCATTAACAATTTCATATGTTTCAGCAGACCCAGTTTTAGCTTTAATATTATAAGGCAAATCTTTTAAAAATCCAGATACTGCGCTTTGATTACTATAAGCCACTCCAGAAAGCCCTTCGCTTATATTATTAGCGTATTCTTGCTTAAATAATTCTAAAGCATCTTTATCTGTCCTGCCAACATATTCAATATTATCCTTATGATTTATGTACTCTACAACGTAAGGGGTAAGAACCTTTCCTTCATTATTTAATGTTGCCAGAGCTACTGCCACCTGAATTGGACTTACAAGAATTGCTCCTTGCCCAATAACAGCATTGCAAGTGTCGCCATCAAACCATTCTTCACCTGTTACTTCCTTTTTATACTCAGGAGAATCTAAATTACCAGAATTCTCACCTTCAAAATTTATTCCTGTTAACTTACCAATCCCAAACATATCAGCAGTTTCTACAAATTCAGTTATACCCTTTTGCTTATCAAGTTCTAAACTATAGTTGCAGAAAAAAAGATTTGAAGATTTTTCTAATGCTCTTTTTAGATTCATTTCTCCATAAAAGTTTCTTCCAAACTCACAAAATTCATAGCCAGCACCTAATTGCATGCATTGGTTTGAGAAGAATTTTGAACTTGGACCAATAATCTCATTTTCCAACAAAGAGTAAGCTGTAAAAATTTTAAAAATAGAACCTGGAGTGAATGCTCCCCCAATTGCTTTATCCAAAAGTGGCTGACTTCGACTACTTTCAATAATATTAAACTGCTCCTCAGAGATACCGTTAACAATCAGGTTTGTATCAAATCCTGGATAAGAGACCATAGCCTTAATTGCACCTGTCTCTACATTCATAATAACTCCAGCACCTCCTGCGGCATTTTGCCTCTCAGCGTAATCTCCTAATATTCTATATAGATTATTCTGCCAGCTTGAATCAATTGTTAAATGAACATTTGAGCCTGGCTTAGACGGAATTAAAATTTCTGAAAGCCCTTCAGAAACTCTTTTACCCTTCACACCTTTCAAACTATCTTCATAAAGCAATTCAACCCTATACTTACCTATCTCATCATTATTTCCATAACCCTTCCCTAAATCTTCCTCACTAACCAAACCTGTATAGCCAAGAATGTGAGCAAATTCTATTGGATATCGATAATTCCTAATGTACTTTGGCTCTAGCTCTAAAAAAGATAAGTTAGCTAAGTTATCTATATACTCTTGATTAACGTTTCCTAAAACTTTCTGATCTCTCTCTAAATTAAAATCTATCTCATTTATTCTCGTATTTAATGATTTACTATCAATACTTTCTTTCAAAGCATAGTAATTAGCTTCCATCTCGATGCTGTATTTTAGATAGACGTCATAAACTAGTTCATTATCAGCTAATATCCTACCCTCTGAATCAAGTATGAGACCCCTTGGAGCACTAATAAAGTCCTCTGAAATTATGAAATTTACAGATAAAGCTTCAAGTTCAGACCCGCTAGAAAACTGGACGTAGAAACCAGATATAATGATAATAATGGCACCCATGAAGTATAGTAATTGTACTGGTATAAAAAATATACGCCTATACATTACAGTAAAATAAAATCTTTAATCTTGTAGTTTTCAAGAAGTTCAGCATTCTCCGAAATGATATCTAATCCTTTTACTGAGGAATAAATATCGGTATTTATATTAAGCTCCAAATTCACTTCTTTTTCAATAAACTTTTCTATTCCTCCAAGACCTATCCCTCCTCCAGTTAATGTTATTCCCGATTCAACAACTTGATCTAAAACATTACTGGAAGTTTTTTCAATTACTTTTTTTATCCTTCCAATTAGAATTTCTAAATCATCTAGAACAATATTTCTAACTTCTTGAATATCAACACTAATCTTTAAAGGTAGTCCAGTCCTAAGATTTTTACCGTTTAAGTTTTTATATTCCTTTCTCTTTGATCCAAGATCTAAATTATCTATTAATGCTTTAAGTTTCTTTATTGGTATCTGAATTGAGTATTTTTCTTTGAAGTATGTATCTATGGACTTAATTATTGTATAGAGCCCAAAAGTAAATGTATTATCATGAATAACCTCATTATCTGAAATAACAAGAAGATCAGTTATCTTGTACCCAACCTTACATATCACTGCGTCACTAGATGCATCTGATTTCGTATAGTGAGAAGCCACTCCTTCGTTAATATAGACTATAGAACTCACACCGAATGAAAGTAGCGCATCAGTATATGCTGATAACTCAACCTCTGAAAAGGTTGAATGAACAGAAATAAAAACATTTGGCCTAAAAAATCTTGTAAATAAATTCATTTTTTTTAAGCTCTCTCCTAATTGATATTTAAGAAATAGCTCAGATGCTTTATAGTCTAATATCTTTCCTTCAGCAAAAGGCTTAACTACCTGAACTTTACTACTATTGGCTCTAGTTTTGGCTTTCTCTCCAATTTCAATAACTTCAGCGTATTCAAAATCAGTACAGATTATAGAAGGTAAATAAAGTGTTATATTAGCTGTTGGAATATAGATCTTGAATACCTCAGAGCCAAACTCAATAAAAATACCATCTGAGATTTTCGATCTAAGCTTTGAAAACATTATTTGAAAGCTGAAACTGGGAATCGAACCCAGGACCTCACCCTTACCATGGGTGCGCTCTAGCCAACTGAGCTATTCCAGCAGGTTAACAAGTATTAAGAATTATACATTATAGAAGTTATTTGAAAAATCCGGAGAGAAGGATTTGAACCTCCGTAGACCTAAGGTCGCCTGATTTACAGTCAGGTGCGATTGACCGCTCCGCCATCTCCGGTTAATATTGAAAGAAAGCCGTGCCTTCGTTAAAACTTTTGCAGGCTCACAGTTTTCTATTTTTCGTAAACTCAAAAAGAAAACTGGAGCTGGAACTGGGACTCGAACCCAGGACCGACTGTTTACAAAACAGTTGCTCTACCAACTGAGCTATTCCAGCACTTAGCTAAACTTTTAATTGTCAAAATAGCATTAGCTTGAGAAAATGTCCTTTGAACATTTTGCTCGACTTTATCCCACGTAGCATTAGCGAAGCGGGAAACTGAGCTATTCCAGCAATAATCTTTAAAATTTCTTTAAATGTGCATTTAAAAAGACTTTCCAAGTATAGCAAAACACTATAAAACTTTGCAAAATATTTCATTATAAGCTAAAATCTAGGCGTCAATTTAATCATATAAATACACTAAATATGGCAAAAGTTTGTGAAATTAGCGGAAAAAAAACAAGAACAGGAAATAGAATCCAACATAGAAGAGGTAAGTCTGGTTCTGGTGGTGTATGGAATTATAAAGCTCCAAAAACTAAAAGAAAGTGGAAACCAAATCTACGAAAAGTTAAAGTTAGCATAGATGGGCAAACTAAGCGAATCAAAGTAAGTATGAAAGCTTACAAAAGACTTAGAAAAGAAGACGCTTTAGTCAGTTAAAATGATTTTCTACGGTCGAAATATAGTCCTAGAAGCGATAAGATCAAAACATAAGTGCTCTACCCTTTTTATTCAAGAAGATATTAATGAGAATGAAAAAATTTCTTTGATCATCTCTGAAGCAAAAGATAGAAATATATCAATAAACGAAAAAAGTCGAAAAGATATTTCAACTTTAACAAACTCAGATGAACATCAAGGAGTTGCAATAGAATTAAGTTTTCAGTTTGCAAATTTAAAAGAACTCTCTTCTTCTGATGAAAAACAATCCTTCATTTATATTTCAACTGCAACTTTTGAGCATAATATTGGAGCTATCTCCAGATCAGCTGAAGTGGCAGGAATAACTGGAGTTATACTTCCTAAAAAAGCAGAAATTTCACCAACTGTAGCGAAAACATCAGCTGGAGCGATATTTCATATTCCTATAATTAAACTTCCTATTTTCAATGCAATCAAAACATTGAAAGACTCAGGTTTTTTTATTTTCGGTATTGAAAGAAATGGAATTACATACTACAAAAATGATCTGACCGAAAATTGCATGTTTATAATTGGAGGTGAAGATAAATCCCTTTCAGATCCTGTGAGATCAAAATGTGATGCAATTCTAGAAATCCCTCAAGCTGGAAAAGTAAACTCTCTAAACATGAGTGTAGCTTCCAGCATCGTTTTCTTTGAAAGAAATCGACAAATTAATAATTCATAAAAATTAAAGTATAATTGTCCAGAATAACTTTTTTATATGTTTAAAGAAGAAAATAGAATTTGGCTTTACATGATTGGAATATTAATCATGTTTGGAATTCTAGGACTAAGCACTCAAAATATTCTTATCCCTTTCTTTACTACAGGAAGTGCCGAGGTTGATGTTACTCCTGTTTTTGAGAGAGCTCCACCCAACTTTATTAATTTAGAACTTGATTACAGAGCAAACATCGTAACAAATTACGGAACACTTGTTTTTGATTTATTTGAAGGGAATGCCCCAGGGAACGTTAACAATTTCACATTCTTAGCTAATGAAGATTTTTATGTCGGAACAAAATTTCATAGAGTCTTCCCAAATTTCTTAATTCAAGGTGGAGACAGGAATACATTAGATAATGATATCAGTAATGATGGGCTTGGAGGACCAGGCTACGTAATTAGAGATGAAATAAATTTAGATAGCCTTAACCTATCAGACGAAAGAAGAAATGAACTTAAAAAACAAGGGATACGTTCAAACGAAGATCTCTTAAGTGCAAATCTAGTTAAATACACAATAGCTATGGCTAACAGCGGACCCAACACAAATGGCTCTCAATTCTTTATCGTTATGGCTGATACAGCTGATCCTAGATTGCAACTTATGAACGGGCAATATACTGTGATTGGACAAGTAGTGGATGGGTTTGCTACACTTAATAACATAAATTCGATACCAGTTGACGCTACTAACCCTAACATCCCCCGACCTACACAAGATATCATCCTCCAAGATATTCAAGTGTTTACTTTATAAAAATGAAAAAATTATCTTTAGTAATAAATGTAGTGATTGCTACACTGATACTTTCCTTTATTATAGGGTTTTTGGTTTCCTATAACTATTCTAATAGAGAACTCCCGCAAATATCCTTTCAAAATGAACCTGAATATAATCACGCTCTTAAAAGGTTTGCATATATATCTGGGGCAGTAAACTCTCCTGGGGTATATGAAATTCACGAAGAAACACGAATAATTGATCTTGTAGCTAGTGCAGGAGGGCTCCTTGAAGATGTTGATCAAGTTTTCTTAACAGAGCAATTAAATATGTCTAGAATAGTAGAAGATGAAGAACATATATTTATTCCCCTTAACCAAGAAAGTGAAGTTCTATCTGAAAATACAGGAGCAAGTAGTGACTTAGTTAACTTAAATACTGCTGCACTGGATGATCTAATTTCCTTACCAAATATCGGAAAAGTTACAGCTGAAAAGATAATCAATAACCGTCCCTACTCTACTTTAAATGATCTATTAAGAGTTGAAGGGATTGGTGAGAAGACTTTAACCTCAATAGAGGAACTTGTAAGTCTTTAATGAATAAATCCTACATATTTTTTCAATTCCAAAACTTAATAAAAAACTTCAATAAGTTTTTAGATTCTATAGCTTTTGTTTTTGCTTCAATTTTTGTTCTTACTATTCTATTAGATGTATTTGTATTTCCCTTCATCATTTTATTTATTAGAAAAAGAAGTGCGTTAATAGTTTTTTTAGTAGCATTTATATCTTCTCTACTATTTACAAATATGTGGAATAATAATTTTGAGAATGAAATTAATAGCTTAAATCAGTTAGAACAAATTACTGGTACAGTTATAGAACCCCCATCTCAAAATAGTTATAGTAGCAATCTTATAGTAGATGCATATAATATTAACGGTAACATTAGCGTCACAACTTTAAATAAAAACATTAAAGTTGGTGACAAAATTTCTTTTAAAAATGATTTAGAGAAAATAGAGAAATCTGATCCTTTTGAATATTATTTATTTTCTAAAAAAGTTTGGTACAAGACAAAAAATAATAATATTGAAATTATTTCTAAAAATAAGAATATTTTTATTAAACTGAATGATTGGCTTACTTCAAATCTTAATCAATTAAGTCCTATTGCTGAAAACCTAACCTCTGGAATTCTTTTTGGAACAAAGGAAAATCTTTCAAAAGATGAAAAGGATGCTCTTAACTCTACTGGAACTTCTCATATTATCTCAGCCTCTGGATTCAATGTCCTAATCATTTACATATTATTAAATTCCATAACTACAAGATTAAATAAAAAGGTATCATTTTTCATATCAATTCTAGGCTGCTTTATTTATGTTTTAACTATAGGTTGGCATATCCTGCCCGCTAGACGAGCTTTATTCATGCTAACAGGTACTCAAATTGGATTATTTTTTGGTAGAAAACAATCAGTTTTATATTTCCTAATCCTCTCAGCATTTATAGTTTCAATTGTTTACCCTTTCTATATTTTAAATATTAGCTTTTTATTATCTTTCTTTTCTACTTTAAGCTTATTTCTTTTCACTGAAAAAATTTCTTATTATTTAAAAAATCTCCCAGAAATTATTTCATCAAATCTTTCTGCAACAACAGCAGCAATTATTGGTACTGCTCCAATTTCATTATTATTTTTCAATTCATTTTCAATTATCGCCCCTTTATCAAATGTACTGGTATTGCCACTAACACCGTTAATTATGTACTTAGGTATGATCTTAATAGTTTTTAATACATTAGGCATTTCTCTATTTGTGGATTTCATTAACTTTATTTTAGAAATTATTGTAAGCATATTTTGGGATATAGTTAATTCACTAAGTAACTTTCATGTAACGAATACTTCAAGCATATTTTTACTTTTAATAATATCAAGTATTCTGATAGTGTTATTACTTAAGCAAGATTTTAGAAGATATAATGAAAAATATTTTATTTACAAAAATGCTGGCAATAGGGTTTCTAGTCTTAATTAATGTTCAAGTATGGTCTTCACATTTAAATCTAGTCAATGCTGAAGGTTACTTAGACATATACATTCTAGACGTAGGGCAAGGAGACTCTATTCTGATAAAAACTCCAAAAAACCACTGGGCGATAATTGATGCTGGAAGAGATAGATCAAGCATTAATGAAATATCAAATTTTATGCCAATCACTAACACAGAGCTTGTCTTCCTTATGGCAAGCCATCCTGATGGTGATCATATTGGTGGAATGCCAGATATACTTAGTCTTTTCTCTCCTGAACTCACCTTCATATTTAAGAATAGTAAAGAGACTGAGACATTTCTTGAATTAAAAGACAGCCTTGAAAGTTTACAAAATGCTCATCTGACCCTTGAGGATGATTTTAAAATTGAAGATATTTCTTTTAATGTTATTTGGCCTGATGAAAATTTGAATACTTACAAAATTGAAAATGTTAATAATGCTTCTTATGGCTTAGAAATAGAATTCGGGGATTTCACCTTTCTTACGATGGGTGATCTTGAAAGTGAATATGAGCTGAGAGCCTTAGGAGATGTCAAAAGTAATGATATAGATGCCTTTAAATTAAGCCACCATGGAAGCCAAACATCTTCATCAATAGAAGTACTGGATAAAATTAATCCTAAAGTCTCATTCATCTCCTCTGGAGAAAACAACCCTTATGGACATCCTTCCCCTGAAGTACTCGATAACTTAAATCAGCTAAATCTTAGTTACTATCGAACTGACATTGAGGGAACTATCCATATTAGAACGACAGGAGAAGGAGATTTTATGGTTAAAACAACAACAGATTCAGCTTGGAAAATTTATTCTCTTGATTAGCAGATCGCATAAGGATTTAAGCTTGCAATATTTAGCTTTTATTAATATAATTGGTAGCTAAATATTTAAAGATTTCACAATGGCATCAAAGAAAAAGTCAAAAAGAACAGTATATCGGTTGTACAATGCTGAAACAGGCGAACATTACACTGTTAGATTATCACGAGAAGCTTACGACAAATTAGCTGACCAAAAGGTTAATAAGTACAGTAAAAAACAAAGAAAGCATATACCATTTGACGTAAAAAAGGTAAAATTCAAGAACTAGCGAGTGTCGGTTAATTGGTAAACCACTGGTCTCCAAAACCAGGACTCTCAGTTCGAGTCTGAGCACTCGTGTATTTTATAAATAAAATTATGATAGAAGCAATAACAACATTAATTCAAGACTTAAATCCTAGTCAGGTTGACTGGAGAAGTACAGGAGCTATTTTTATATATGCTCTTAGATGGGTAGGTATAATATTAGTTTTTGGGCTTATTGTTTTTGCTTCTTTAAATATCAGAAAGATAACAAGCTTTACAATTGAATCTTGGAATGAGCTCAAGAAAGTAGAATGGCTTGGAAGAAGAATGACTATTCAGTACTCGATTATTGTTGTTGCTGTATTGATTTTATTTACGGGATTTATTACATTGACTGATGAAGTTTTCTTATTTGTTAGAACTTTAATTATTTCAGTTTAGATCAATGGCTGAAGAAAAAGATATAAAGAAAAAAGAAGAGTCTCATGAAAAAGAACTAAAGAATACTCCTGAAAAGGGTAAATGGTATATAGTAAAAGGCACATCTGGAAAGGAGAAGAATATTGCTGGCCTAATTAAACAAAGGGTCAACGCGACAAACCTTGACGATGTAGTTTTTGACGTAGTAGTTCCAACCCAAGAGAAGATTGTTGTAAAAAAAGGCAAAAAAGATACTAAAACTGAGCGAATATTTCCAGGCTATATTCTAGTTAATATGGAACCAACTGAAGATGCACTCCATGTAATAAGAAATACAGACGGTATCCAAGGATTTATTGGATACAACCAGAGGACAAGAAAGCCAACCCCCCTTAGACCTGAAGAAGTGAAAAGTATTCTTGAATTTACAAAAGTAAAACAACTTCCAACTTACCATTCTGACTACTCTATTAATGACACTGTTAAAGTTACAGAAGGAGCTTGGAAAGAGTTTATCGGTACCGTACAAGAAGTTAATGAAGCAAAAGGTCAAATAACTGTGTTATTATCTATCTTTGGTAGAGAGACACCGGTTCAATTAGAATTATCTGAAGTTACAAAAATATAATTATGGCAGCTAAGAAACAAAAAGAAATTGTTGGGATGACAAAACTAGTGATTCCAGCTGGTAAAGCAACACCCGCTCCTCCACTAGGACCAATTCTTGGACAAAACGGAATTCCAATTCCAGAATTCTGTAAAGAATTCAATGATAAAACTCAGCAAATGGGAAATGTTGATGTACCAGTTGTTGTTACTATCTTTAAAGATAGAAGCTTTAAAATGAGAGTTAAAGAACCAACAATCTCAAGTATGATTAAAAGTAAATTTAACATTAAAAAAGGTTCAGGAACTCCAAACAAAATTAAGATCAAAACAGTAAAAAGAGAAGATCTAAGAGAGATTGCTGAGAAAAAAATAAATGATTTAAATACAAAAGATATCGAATCTGCAATCAATATTGTAGAAGGTGTTGCTAACAGCATGGGTATCGAAGTTAAAGGTTAATAAAAAAATATGAACGAAGAAAAAAATATGACAGGAGTAAAGACAATTGACGAAGCTATTGCTCTACTTCCAGAAATGAAAAAAACAAAGTTTCCAAGCAGTGTAGATTTAGACATTGTATTGAATTTAAAAGAAAAACAGCTAAAAGAAAGTGTTAGAGGAAGTGTTGATCTACCTCATACCTTTGGAGCTGATAAAAAAGTTGTTGTTATCTGTGACCCTGCAAAGGCAGGTGAAGCTACAAAAGCTGGAGCTGTTGCTGCTGGAATGGATGATGTTGTTGAAAAACTAATGAATAATGATCTTGAGTTTGACGTAGTTGTAGCAACTCCAGATGTAATGCCAAAGATTGTTAAACTTGGAAAAGTTCTTGGACCAAAAGGATTAATGCCAAACCCTAAGAACGGTACGATTAGTGCTGACATTGCAAAAGCTGTTGAAAGCTTTAAGGGTGGAAAAACAAACTTTAAAATGGAGCCTGGACAAGGTGTAATAAGAGGAAGAGTTGCTAAAGTAGACATGAAACCTGAAGAGATTAAAGCTAATGTTGTAGCTTATCTTAAAGGTGTTGCAGGAGAAGCTAGAAAGTTATCACCTCAACCATTTAAAAAAGTAGTAATCACAACTACAATGGGGGGTAGCATAAAACTTGATATTAATGATATAATCTCAAGTATTTAAAAGTAAATAGATCGTTTAAGACAGCAGGTTTTAAAAGCGAAAGCTTACCGGCCGAGACGAATTTTATAAAATAATAGATTTTATTTAATTCGCTACCGTGGCGAATTTTTTTATTTATGGCAAAAACAAAAGCAAATAAGAAAGACTTGATCGATAGATACAAAGAATTGATAGAAAATTCAAAAAGTATAGTTATCGTAAAGACTAAAAGAACAACACCAAACGAGGTGAATGAATTCAGAAAGAATATTTTTGATCATGATTCTAAGTTTCATGTTGTAAAAAATAATCTTTTTAAGATTGCATTAAAAGATAAAGAATATGAAGTTGTGGATAGCCTTGATTTTGGAGAACATGCTGTTTTATTTACATCAGAAGATATTGTTACACCTTCAAAAGAGCTTAAGAAGATGATTGAAGAAACAACAGTAGATAAAGATCAAAAAGTGACTATTGTTGGAGGATATCTTGATGGTGAAATGTTAACAGTAGAACAAGCAATTAGTATTGCAGATACCCCAACTATGGAAGAAAGCATTGCTATGATACTTGGAATATTAGACCAGGCTATGAGTGGAGTTGTTAATGTACTTGAAGATCCAACAAGATCTTACGTAACAGTTATAGATCAGGCGTTTAAAGAAGAGTAAGACTCTTCATTAATACGAATTTATATATTATTTAGTTAATTTAAAATGGCTGAAGAAAATACAACAAGCAAAGCTGTTCAAAAAATTGTAGACGACATTAAGAAACTTTCTGTTGTTGAAGCTTTTGAACTAAAAAAAGCTCTTGAAGAAGAGTTCGATGTAAAGGCTGCTGCACCAATGGCTATGGCTGCAATGCCTGCTGCTGGAGCTGCTGCAGGAGAAGCTGCTGAAGAAAAGGACGAATTTGATGTAGTTCTTACTGATGCAGGTTCAAATAAGATTGGAGTTATTAAAGTAGTTAAATCAATTACAGGTTTAGGTCTAAAAGAGGCTAAAGATCTTGTAGAATCACTACCTAAACCAATCAAGGAAGCAGCTAAAAAAGAAGATGCTGAAGACATCAAGAAACAAATCGAGGAAGCTGGAGGAAAGGTTGAAATGAAATAATTTGCATTCGTGCAGATTAAACGTAAAAATAAGCTGGTGGTATAATTTATCATCAGCTTATTGCTTAAACATTAAAATAAAACTATGGAATTTTTAATTAGTTTACTTGGTGATAGCCTAACTGGCTACGAAATTGATTTACTAAGAAATTCTCTCTATCTAATTATTGCCCTCCCAATTGTTACAACATTTACTGGTTTTTTTAGACATATTATTGGACTAAAAAGCTTAAGTGTTTATGCACCCATTGTACTAACATTTGCTTTCTATCAATTGGGCTACATCAACTTTGACGAGGGAAATAACTACCTAAGAGGACTACAATTTGGATTAATTCTTTACTTTGTTGTTTTCTTTTTTAGCTCTGGTACTTATATGTTACTTAAGAAAGTTAGCATGCACTACATCCCAAAAACTACTGTAGTCATGACTTCAGTATCTGTAGCTATAACTATTTTCATTGTGATTGGAACAATAGTTTTTGACAGAAAAGGTTTAATATACCTAGATATATTTCCACTGTTAATGATTGTGACTCTTTCAGACACTTTTGTATCTACATTAGCAAGAAAGTCTTATGAAGATACTATGATTATTGGATTGCAAACACTCTTAACTGGAGTTGTCGCTTACACAATAATTTCAATTACTGCAATAAGAGAGATAACAATGGAATATACATTAATTGTACTTCTAGTGATTCTACTTGCAAACCTATACATCGGTAAATTTGTAGGACTTAGGCTTACGGAATACTACCGTTTTAGATATTTATTACTGGGAGAAGTAGATGATAGGCCGTCTAGAAAAAATAAGAAAAAATAGAAAAAAGGTCTTGGGATTAAATGAAAGGTATCTTGAATATATTAGGCCTTTTAACCTTAGCCCTGCTGTCGAATTAGCAGATGACAAAGTACAAACAAAAAAAGTACTTATGAGCCATGATATTCCTGTTCCTAAAGAGATAGCTGTAATTAGAAATCGAGAAGAATTAGGTAGAATTAACTTTGACGAATTGCCTAAATCGTTCGTAATTAAACCTGTTCATGGTGTAAGAGGAGGAGGTGTCGAAATATTTTATAACAAGGATAAAGAGGGTAACTGGATATTAAGTAAGGGGAGAAGAATGTCTGTAGATGGAATTAAAACTTTATGCAGAGACATTCTTGACGGGAAATATTCACTTCATAATGAAGCTGACACTGTACTTATTGAAGAAAGAGTTAAACCACATAAAGCATTTAGATACTACACCTATAAAGGTACACCAGATATACGTATAATAGTATTCAACAATATCCCTGTTATGGGTATGTTACGTT
>CAYTGI010000025.1:0-2892 GCA_964437465.1 uncultured Candidatus Saccharibacteria bacterium
GGCAAACCCCTCATGTTACCTTTACCTTCTCTTGCTAGTTGGAGAAAGTGAACATAAATATTCTTATACAAACAAAAAGAACATCCCTTTCAGGATGTTCTCAATACTTATTTACAATGTTTACTTTCCGATTTTTTCTTTTAAAAATGAACCATTTGCTAAGAATGCAAGTCCTACAGCAAATACTGCAGCTGATACAACAACAACTTCAGTACTGATTCTTCCTTCACTTTCTTCAATACCTAAGTAAGGTACACAAATTCCATATGAGTTAATGTAACAAGGTTCACAAGGAATATAGTTTACTCCTGTACCTGGCATACATTGCTGTACGTTACTTGCTTTAACTGTAGGAACTCCTACTGGTAAAAGTAGTGCCATAGTTGTAACAAATGCTATTAGTAATTTTTTCATAATTTTATAAATAATATATCTCATTATATACCAAATATATCTTAATTGTCAATCTCTATTTTTTCTGCGTAAATAAATACCCTGTCTAATGAATGGTAACTATCACAAGTCATTAAAATCAAATCATCAAGCCTAGTAATCTCAGTGTTTACCTCTGCATGACTTACTCTATATTTATATTCTTCTCCGAACCAAGTAATTGTAATCTCATCACCAACTTTCATGTCTGGAAGATTAAGGAATAGATGTTGCTTCCTATGCTCCCAAGTTAGATTATCTTCTCCCCATCTATGAGCTGCTAATACAACTGGTTCACTATTTCTATCTGGAGCTCCATGGTATGGCATTCTCCAAACTCCTCTTTCAAGGGCATCTATACCGTTTCCGTTCTCCCAAATTACTGTATCTATCCCAACAGAAGGAATTATTAATCTATTCCCAAAATCAGTTGAAGTGTTTTCAGGTACATCAAAAACTTCATAAGATTCAATTATAGTTGTTTCTTCAATCTCAAAATCAATAACTGGACTTTGTGTAATTATTTCTGTTTCTCTTTCTGAATTCTCAGCAAAAACTTGTTGTGGTGTAAAGAAGCCAGTAGCGTACATTCCTAAAAATCCCATCGGAGAAATAATTAGGATTGCTCCTAAGAAAATATTTAATTGTGCTACTATCTTTATTAAATTTTTCATATATATATTATATCATGAATCTATAAAACCAAGAGAAAATTTTCATAGAATATAGTAAACTCAGACTATGAATTTACTTTTTCATTACAAAAGATTTTTAGTTCCAAGTGCAATTATATTTATCACTTTATTCGCATATATTCCTACCTTAGGAAGAGACTTTTTCTTTGATGACGATACTTTTTTGATATTTAATACACATATTACTAATGGTATTGGCTTTTTCGAATATTTTACATCACACATGCTACAAGGTATTGGACTTGAAAGTGGCTTCTACAGGCCTACACAAGCTCTTATATTTCGTGGATTATTTTTAGTATTTGGATTAAATTCCTTTGTATTCCATTTCTTTCAAATATTAGTTCATTCGATAAATGCAATCTTGATTTACAAGTTACTAAGAAGATTAGATTTTAAAGACACAATAAGCTTTGTTTCAAGTATTGTCTTTGCGATTCATCCAGTTCTTACTCAGGCAGTAAGCTACACTTCAGGCCTTGCAGATCCACTATATTTATTCTTCATGCTTCTAAGCATTCATTCTTTTATAACCTTATATAGAACAGATAAAACACACTATGCACTTTTGACAATAGGCTTCCTAGTTTTATCAATATTATCAAGAGAAACTGGAGTCGTAGGGTTTCTTATACTAATTGCATTGTATTTATATCTTGAAAAGAATAGTCTATTTAAAATCACTAAATCATCAGCAACTATAGTAGTATCTGCTTTGATCTCACTAATTTATATTATACTAAGATTCACTTTACTAAATTTCACAGGTGATGTTGGCTTAGCTAATCAAACTAATATATATACAGAAAACTTACATATTCGAATAATTACCTTTATCTCTAATATCTGGGAGTATTTTAAACTTATCTTCTTTCCAATAGATCTTTATTACGAGAAGCCCTATCTAGCTTACGATTCAATTTTAAGCTTAAGATTCCTGTTTGGATTATTAGTATTAATAGTAAGTGCTTACCTAATGTATAGGTCATCCAAGAATAAAACTAAATTATGGCTTGGGATAGCTATTTTCTGGATATTTCTAATTCCTGTAACTGGAATAATTCCTCTTAACGCTATGTTCTTAGAACATTGGCTGTATGGATCATTTATAGGGATAGTTATCACAGTTGCATTTTTATTATCAAAAATACAACAAGATCATTATAAGTATTTGTATTTACCGATAATTGTTATAGTTTTACTACTTGGAGTTAGAACCTATATGAGAAATATACAGTGGGCAGATCCTATTCTATTTTATGAAAATGAGATAAGGCATAATGATTCTTCTGCTCGAATCTACAATAATCTCGCAATAGCTTATGAAGCTGAAGAAAGAAATGATGATGCTATAGAAAGCTATGAGAGAGCTATTGAGCTTTATGATATCTATCCCCAGACTCATTACAATCTTGCCAATTTATATGCAAAAAACGGGGATTTAGACGATGCATTGCAGTCTCTGGTTAGATCATTAGAGTTAGAACCTAATTTCATATTTTCTCACAATGCACTAGCTACTCTTTTCGAAAGAACTAAACAACCTGAAAAGCAAAATTATTTCCTAGATTTTTCAGCAAGAATACAAAATGGTGAAAAGGTTACTTTTGAAGAGGTTATTCAAGTACTGTCAATTCAGGACTAGTTCTACCATTCCTAAAGCAACAATAGCAGCAGTTTCAGATTTCAATATATTCTCTGTAAGCTTTACAAGAACAAGGTTATCTATCTTCTTAAGATACTTAATTTCAGATGGTGAAAATAG
>CAYTGI010000025.1:2904-15751 GCA_964437465.1 uncultured Candidatus Saccharibacteria bacterium
TCATTTAATGTTAATCAGAAATGTTCTCAATGTATTTCAGATGGTGAAAATCCCCCCTCAGTTCCGATTAAAACAGCTACTTTAGCATGATCTCGACCTGAAATTTGAGATAGGATCTCATTTATTCCAATCCTCTCATCTGACTCAGTTACAAATGCTAATAAGAAATCGTAGTTTTTAGAAACCTCTTCTATATTCTCTACTTTTATCGCTTTAGAAATTGTTGGAATATTTATTCTTTCTGCCTGTTTACATGACGAAATAACTATTCTTTCCCATCTTTCTTGCTTTCCTTCTATTTTATCTTCAATTTTAACAACTGAATACTCTGTCTCCATAGGAATAATATTATTCACACCTATCTCTGTAGCCTTTTCTAGAATAAACTCAAAGCTTTTAGCTTTAGATAAACCTTGTATTAAGTCAATTTTGAAATTTTTATCACTAACTAAACGAACTTCTTCAATTATCTCAGCCATAACCGCATCTTTAGAAACGAACTTTAGCTTTGCTTTATATTCCTTTTCTCCATTAAATAAAAAAATCTCATCGCCTTTTTTAAGACGAAGAGATTTTAGTATGTGTTTTGATTCAAAGTCTGGAAGCTTAACGCTTGACCCGACTCGCAAATTTTTTCTTTCTGAAAAAAATCTAAATTTTCTCAATTTTTATTGTTGATCTTCAGTATTTTCTACTGTTTCTTCAGGATTTTCAACTGGTTGTTCTTCAACAGGTTCATTTTGACCTTCTTCAGGTTGAATTTCTACTTCTGGTTGTTCTCCTGTTTCTTCGATTGGTTCACCACTTAAAAGTGCGTCTATTTGTGAATAATCAACATCTGTTTCTGTTTCAAAAATTGCCTTGCTCATTTCATAATATTTTCCTTGTTCTTCAGCAGCTTCTGCAGCGTAAGCATATCTTCTAGCTAGAGGGTGAATGTTCTCAAGAGGTAAATGATATCTTTCAACAATTACATTTTCTCCGAACTCAGCTTCTACGAAATATGGAATTGGAAAGAAGTTCGCACAAAATGGACATTGATAATCTTCAAAAACAGCCAATGTAATTGGTAGCTCTTCTGCATTATCAATTGCAGCTTGTACAGTACCTCTAAACACTTCGTAATCTGCTGTAGACTCTACTCTTTCTTCATTAATAAATACTGATGGAGTTGAGTTTACACTTAGTGAGTCAGCATATTCAATATCTTCAGCAACTCTAGCCCTGATCTCTTCATTTGAATAATCTTCAAAAAATTTGTCTCCATCCATTCCCAAAGACTCTGCTGTAGTGATTAGTTCTCTTTCAAAACTTGTTGGTTGTCCTTGTCTTGAGAAGATTAGAATTCCTAAAAATCCTAATCCTAGGACTAAAGCTCCAACTATAAAATATGTACTTGAATTGTTATTCATCAATTTAAATTAATATATAAAGTAAACAAAATTCAGACTTTTTTTATATTATCACGAAGGTATGAATTTGGTGTAAATTTTTATAGGAAAGTAGAGAAATTATTAGGTTTGAAAGTTAAAAGTCCCAAACTGAGATTTATTTTAGAATTTAGACATTAGAATTTATTATTTCAGATTTATATACTTCAATTAACTTTTCTCCATTTTTATCTAATGCATAGTTACTAACAGTCTTAATTCCCTTTTTCATCATTTCAATCGTCCTATCTGGATCAACGTTTATTTCTTTTAGAATACTTACCGCCTTATCAATATCTTTAAATATATATCCGTTTTCCCCATCTTTAAGAAACTCTTTTATTCCGTACGTGTCACTTGATAAAAGCAATAACCCTTGACTCATAGCTTCTAAACCTACAATCCCAAAAGATTCCCTTATACTTGGGAATATGAAGATATCATTTTTCTTACATTCTTCAATAAATTCAGCGCTTCCTTCATAACTTCTATCGATAATTTGCACATTTTCTGGTATTACAAGATCTTTTAGTGAGTTATCCTGATGTTCTCCAAAAATAGTAAAGTTATATTTAGGCAATTTTTTAGCAATTTCTATTATCCAATCTACTCTTTTAACCTTCTCAACTCTTCCCATGTATAGAACATTTACAAAAGGCGGTTCTTTTATTTCAGGTTTATTTTCAATAAACTCATTATCAATACTATTTGGTACTACAGCTATTTTACTTTTAGGAGCATTTCTCTTTATTAAAAATGGCACCTCCCAAGAAGCGACAGTAATAATCTGGTCATATAATCTTAATTCCCACCAACCAATCAATAAGTCATAAAGATTATCAATGATTTTCAATAACATAGACCTTCTAGGATCTTTTTTAAAAGGGCCGTGTGTTGTAATTATGATTTTCTTTTTATTTAATTTAGCCCAAAGCAATGCCTGTAAGCAGTGTGGATGTCGGTATCCGTGAACATTAATTACATCAGGATTTAATTCTCCAAGTTTTTTCCAGAAGAAGAAAAACATTGAGGTTCCACCTAGTTTAAACCTAACTGGAAATCTAAAAATTTTTATT
Source organism: uncultured Candidatus Saccharibacteria bacterium (assembly GCA_964437465.1). Taxonomy (GTDB): domain Bacteria; phylum Patescibacteriota; class Dojkabacteria; order J137; family J137; genus JAGQLF01. Next base: position 5,411 of record CAYTGI010000025.1, read on the forward strand.
CCTTTATAATCACTTTCAAGAGACAATTTTTCAGATGTTCCTTTTTTAATGTTGGAGGAAAAGCTAATAATTTCATGATTATCTCTTAAAACTTCGATATCTTGAGAAACCCGCTTCCAGATTCCACATTTTGAAGGATTAGAGTAAGGGGAGATTAGTATAATCTTCATTAATACTATTATAGTACTAATTTTATTAAATTTCTTGTATTAGATTAGGATCTAGCTTAGTAAGCTCAATTAACCGATAAAGTGGTATTCCTGTCATATCACCAAATTCGTCAAGTACATCATCACCAATTTCCTCTTCGATCATTGTGATAGCTTCTTTAACAGTCAAACCAATTCCATTACTCATATTCCGTGTTAGTACCCTAACTACTGCTCTAGCGAATCCGTTGCTTATACCAAAATTACTTATTGCATTATCTAAATGAACTACATCTGTTAGGGGTAACTGTTGTCCATTTGGCAAGTTTAAAGTATGGGTCATAGTCACTCCTTGATTTATGATATCTCCTTTTGTAACTCTCTCAGTATAATAGTGGTGCCTTGATTCTGGCCCATTTAAAATGCTTTGAGGATTAAGACTATAAATAAGAAGTTTACCTCCAGGCCTTAAAAGTTTTGAAGATTCTTGAATTGCATTTTCTAATTGTTCCGTCGACATTACTGGGTCAACGAAACACATAACCGCAACATCAAATGATCCTTCATCACCTGTTTCGTATTCACCGATCTCAGGTATCTTTCTAAAGGTTACATTATCTACACTTTGCTCTTGATTTCGTTTTTCTCCTTCTTCTATAGCAGCTTGATTAGGTTCTAATGCTAGTACATACGAAGCTTTTTTAGCTATCTGCCTTGCGAAGTTTCCTACGTTTGGTCCTATCTCAACTACTCTGTCTCCTTCTCCTATAAAATGCTTGAGTATAACAATGTAACCAGCTTTATCAGTTGGAATATTTCCAGAAAATTCAGCATAAGCAAGAGATAAATTGTCTGTCCATTTTGTTATTTCTGGTTGACACTCAGAACACTCCTCAGCTTTCCCCTCTATTTTTTGACTTGTGTCAACATCACTTAGATCCGACATTATTTTTTGGTAACAAAACTAAATTCTTTCACCCATTATATCACATAAAGAAGAGGAATTCAGCACCGTTACCATTTTATGCCAACATATTCCACAGTATGCCAAATATTGCTTTTGAGTTTTCGTAGTAATCCTTATTGATGATTACAGTTCCAGTAATTGTCTCCCCAAAATTAATCATTGCAACTTTACCATCATATATAAGAACATCTATAGAAGATAAGTTAATACCATTCTTAGAAACCCGAAATTCGAAATTATCATTCTGAGCATAATCAGAACCTCTTGCTATAGATTCATCCGACTCGTCAATAATTTCCCTTATAAGTGTTGATTTTTTCTTTGTTTGTGCTTCCAAAAAGATCTGGCCATTATCAGGGAAAGTTTCTGATACAGCTTTTAAATTCACATAGGATCTTAACTCTTGTGCTTCAAAAGCTTCTTTATATATTAAAGTCGCATTATCCTTACCTTCATAGTACTTCACATCAACTATATTCTTCTCTTTAGCTTCAGGCACCATCTGAGTAATCCTCTCAATAACTGATGGAAGATTTTCTTCTAATTTCTTAATTCTCCATTTTTTCTGATCCATTAAAAATTTCAATTTCTCAGGATCTTCTGCAACGACCATTCTCCTCTCTCCATAGTTAGTTTGACTAACTAGTCCTTTCTTTATCAACTCTTCAACATTATTATGGGTTGTTGATCTCTTTATACCTGTCTCCCTAGCCAAATTCATTATTGTATTTGGACCAGTTTTTAATAATGATAAATATATGACAACCTCTCTTTCGCTTAATGCAAACTCTTCTAAATAATCCTGAATGTGTCTATCAAGTTTTACTTTCATAATTGAAAAAATAATTATACGATAATTTTGTCAGCTCTAATTGGATTTAAAATAATTATACCATCAAACTCGCCTGTGTAAAATACTTTTTTAAGAATAGAAAATGATGATGCTAGCTGACATTGTTGAAATATTCTTTGATTAGCTGGAAAAACATTACTAAAAAAAGACAATATAGATTGACATCTTTAGCATAAAATCTATAATGAATTATATATAACTTACTATCCAAAGTCCAGTTATGACATTTTTTTCTGATAACGCAGTATACACAACTATTTACATTGAATGAATTCCCTTATTATAGTATAATTTCAGTAATATTAAAGTGTTATTTAAATCTAATGACATATTCAGACTACTCTCTAAGCCCCGAAGATTTCCAAATGTATCTTGCTGCGAAGAAAAGCAGTAGACTAGATGAGATTTGGAAAGACCTTCTAAACAGAATAGAGGATAAATTACTAAAATCAGAAGCATCGAAAAAAGGATATGAGCTTGATGATAATCCAGATTTAGAAGATGACGTAATAGCAGACTATAAAATGTTTATCGTTCCAGGTGCTTCAAAGGAGTTAGATCACTATATTAGAGAAAATCTATACCCTTTTGTAGTTTGCCTAAAGGCTTAATTCCTCAATAACCTCTACAGCTAGCCATATTGATGGCCAAGCTTGATTATTCCCTTATATATATTTATAATCCAATTGTTCGGGTACAACAACAATTCTCCTATTTTATTTATTACGGCTTAAGTTTGTATGGCAAAAGGAGACAAAAAAGATAAGTCAGAAAACTCCGAAAAAAAGAAGAAAAAAACTCGAGCGGATAGAATCCGTGAGAATAAACCTCTTTTTGGAATCGTGGTTTTAGTTGGACTTATTATCCTTGCTGCAATTGGAGTTGGAGCATACTACGCAGTAGACAGCTTAACTTCAAACAATGCTGAAGAAACATCAGAAGAATCAACTGATGAGAATGGTGAATCCTCTGAAGATTCGTCTGAAGGTTCTGACACTGAAGGCTCAGAGGGCTCTGAAAATTCTGAAGATACAAATTCAGAAGAAGGAGAACAAAATTCTGAAGATTCAGAAAGTGGTGAAAACCAAGAAGAACAACAAAATGACTCTGGTGAAAATACTGAAAACTCTGGAGAAACAAGTGACGAAGGTAATGTAGAAGGAACTGGGGATGAAAATAGTGATAGCAATAATGATGAACAAGTAAGCAATGAAGCAACTGGTCATTCAGCTGCAGGTTTATCTAAAAGCCTAGCAGTTCAAGACGAAATTGCTAGAACAGGAATCTGGAGAGCTACAGACTATATTTTTGGTGATATAGTAGAGTCTTCATATACTGTTCAACTAGGAGATACACTATGGGAAATTGCTGATGGTTATTATGGAGATGTCTACAGATGGGGAGACATTAGAAATAACAACAGCGAAAAAATAGATGTACTTCCAAATGGAGAAGAATCATTAATTTATCCTGGTACAGTTCTAGAGCTTCCAGAATAAGTTTATGCAAAGAAAACAGCATCGTATTTACGATGCTGTTTTTTAGTTTATCTCCACTGCACCAAACATCGCTGAACCATTTATTATTAAAGTTCCTCCTTTTTTTTCCTCATTATTTTTAATATTATTTTCAAATGCACCTAATATTCCTGTGCCCTTAACTTCAACCTTTGAATTTCTTGGAGCTTTAATTTCAATTCCCCCAAAAGCTACGTTCACGTTTAATGTCCCACCATCTTTACTAACTACCGCATCTGAGAGGTCAAGCTCAATCCCCCCAAACATTGCAGAAATATTTCCTCCTTTAAAGGATTTCGAATTATTACTAATCTCGCTTCCCCAAAATGCTATATTATGATTCTCAAAATCATTACTGCTTGAACTGCCTGTACTATTACTAGCATTTTCATTATTAAATAGTATTGATATTCCTATTATTATTAAAATCACTGGCCAAAACTCCCAAATATTAAATCCTACAATATTAGCTGCAGTAAAACCTATTCCAAAAAGTATAAATAATATTCCATTTAGCGGCTTGTTTGGATTGGTGGTAATAACATTTACACCAATTACAACAAAAATTAATGGCCAGAAGTTAGCAAATATGTATCCAGCATCAAAAGATGGATAAAGCTCATCAACAAGAAATAATAGACCCGCAATGATTAGACCAAAACCCCATATATATTTAGACATTTTATTTAGATAAGAACTAGAAAATTATGAAGTCACGCTCATCGCCTTCCACTCTTCGATCAACAACCTTTTCAATTCTCTTTCTATCTAAGTTTGAATTATATTGGTCGTTAATTTCATTAATCTTTCCTTCAACATCATTTATAGAGCTTACAACATGAACCCTTTGTTCTAGTTCAATTGGAGAACTTGAAAGGCTTATAATCTGTTTAATCTTTTCATTCCATTCATCACCAACACAAATGATTGGTTTGCTCATACCGTTATACATCTGATTTAAATTTATTAAACTTGCGAACAAAGCTAAACCTGACATTCCTTCAAGGGAGAGAAACACAAATAATCTAGAGTCCTTTGCAAAATGCCTTATCCATTCAAAATAGTTTGAATAAAGTATGGAGAAGCTATTATTCTCAACTGGTTCCTCAACGACTTCGTCTGTTTTTCCAATTATAGGTTTTAGATATACACCCGTAACTTTTCCTTCAGAATTTAGTAATACCTTTTGACCATTTCCTTTTCTTGAGTCTATTAAAATATCGTAATTTTTATCTAAAAGAGTTTTAGCCACTTGATCAATCCCTTCATGTTGAGAGTTCTCTAATCCTAATAATGCTATTTTCTTAAAAAACTTCTTTGTTTTATTCTTCTTTGACTGCTTACTACTCTTATTATTTCCCTTAGTAGTAATTTTTTCTTTCTTTTCTGAAGGTACAGGTTCTTTCTTTTTTTCTTCAACATTTGCTATGGGTGTTGTTTTATTCACTTCTTGTGTTTGTTGGTTATCTGAGACCTGTTGTTTTAAATCTTTGGGGCTATTATTCTCCTCACTTAATTGCTGCTCGTTGTTTTGGACTTCAGGTTGATTAAGTGTTGCGCTACTTGCTTGATCCTCCAATTTAGTTTCACTATCAACCATTCCCATATTTTCATTTGTATCTTCAGTTTGCTGACCTCCAATAACGACCTCCGTTTGTGCAGGAGGTGAGTTATCTGGTTTTTCTTCTTCAACTTTTTCAGCTGGAATTTCTTGAGCTGGATCCTGAGAAGTGACTTCAGTATTTGAATTTTCTTTTAATACTGGGTCAGCCGCCTGTTCACCGGTACCTAAATCTACTGCTTGCACTTGAGTGGGATTATTTGATGGTGTATTTGTTTCTGATGAAGCACTAGGCTCTGTAGTTGTCTGTTGTGTATTTACTGTATCAGCATCAAAAGATCCAGTGCCTGCTGGTGGAGCAGGTTCAATTGCATTTGGATTTGGAAATTTATTTGAATAAATATCAGCTAAATCACCATCGCCAAAAATAGTCTCTTCTTGATTACCATTACTATTATTAGTTCCAGCTAGACCTGTCCCAGCATTTAATGGATCAGGCTGAGGTGAATTTTGCATTGGATCTTGTTGAACTGGATTTTGTTGCATTTCTTGATTTTGATTATCTCCCAAATTCTGTCCACCTACTGGATCTATACTCGGCATACTGTTATTTCCATCTTGAACTTGACTAGGTGTTGAATAAGTTGGTATCTCTTGTGGAATTTCAGTTGCACTTGGCATATTATCAGCCTGTACCATTCCAGGTGTTTGCCCTGTATTAGGTTGAGGTGCTTGAGGATTCCCAGTAAGAGTATCAGTTCCGTAATCGTTTACTGTAGTGTTTTGTATTGATGTATTCAAATTTGAGTTAGGTATAGGACCGTTAGGAAGCTGAGAATTATTTTGGTTTTGACTTCCTACCTGTTGAGGATTTTGACTAGACTGTGGATTTTGTTGCATACCCTGTGCTGCCTGGGGATTACCACCTTGTGAATCACCTACTGGTTGTAATGAAGGATTGGCATTCGCAGCATTTTGATCTTGATCTTTACTACCAGAAATGAAATCCAACAATCCCATACATATTAGCTATAATAGTTATTTCTACTATAGAATACACGATGATAGTTGATGAGGACAAGTGAATTTTAAATTTTGTGCACGTCTAAAATCCATTTTTTTAGAAAATCTTTAAAAAGAACTAAATCCTGCCAATCTATCCATTCATTATTAGAATGTATAACTGATTTTTTTGGTGTTGTCATTAAAACAGGAATACCTTTTGCAGAGAAGAATCTTCCATCAGAACCACCATGTGAGTGCTCAAAATTTATTTTTTTTACTTTTGAGACTTTTTCCTCCCAAAGTTTAATATATTTATTTTCTCTTGAAGTATGGTTTGTTGAACCTGTAATTTTAACTTCAAAATTAACATCATTTCGTTTGCAAGCATCCTCAACAATTGTTTTAATTTCTTCAGCTCCAGGATCCTCAGGGAAGCGAATATCAAGCTTCATCTGTGCTTTTGATGGAACAGAGTTATACACATCTCCTCCATTTAGTGCCGCTAAGTTAACTGTAGGTTGCCATCCATCATTCTCTCCGAGCTTACCCCATTTTTCCCTAAAAACATCTCTAATATCCCTGTATGTTTTCCAGCATTTATTTATTGCATTCTCTCCTTCCCATGGTCTAGAAGCGTGCGCATTCTTGCCTTCTGCATTAATTTCATACCAAATTATACCTTTCTCATCAGTACAAATATTCCAGTCAATTCCTGCATCAGGTACAAAAGCGACATCTGCGGAGTATCCTTCTTCATTTAACAAATAATTAACACCGTTAAAACCACCAATCTCTTCGTCAGTTGTTATCATAAGACCAATATCAAGATCACCATTTTCAGAAATCAACTCAGAAAATGCCTTAATCATAGCAGCAACTTGCCCCTTCATATCAGCGCTACCTCTCCCAAATATCTTGCCGTCTTTTTCTAAAGGTGAGAAAGCTTCTTCATAATCCCCAGCTACTACATCCAGATGCCCGTTCAACATTATCTTTGGATTTTTATTGAACTTAGAAGTTATTACAATAGATGGTTTTTCATTTTTAATATATCTAGAAGTATGCACATTTAGATTGTTAAAAAGGGCATCTACGTAATCAATAATTTTATGAAGCTCTGAATTCTTGTCTGCAGTTGTTTCAAATTTAACTAGATCAAATAGTATTTTTTTCATATATTTTTAGTAATAGATATTTATCTTACTCTAAAGCTGCTTGCCTTTCTGCATAAACTTTCCTTAGATGTTTTAGTCTGGCTAAATTAATTTTATGGATTATTCTATTAAAAACCATCTGCCTTTCTTCATCTGAAGGTGGATTTGGGAATTTACTAAGTTCTTGAATAAATTCTCTTTGTGCAATGCATGAAATTGGACCAATACCAGTTTCAGCATATTCTTCAAAAGTATTAGCCCATTTTGCTAGATCTAATTGATCTCTAAAGTTTTCTAAAAGGGAGCTTTGATCTTCAGAAAGAATAATTCCCTTTCTTTCCGTCATACTAGTTACCCAATCTGTAAACTTCATTAAAATTTGATCAATCCCTACTTCCTTTCCATTAATCTCAATAATTGATTCCAAGCCAGCTCTGTCAATGTTCTGAATTAATTTAATAAAACGATCTTGGTTGTTTAATAAGCCAACAAAAACATCAAAATACCCTCTTTCAATAGCTCCCTCACTTTGTTGAAATATGTACTCTCTCACATCTTCAGTAGTAGCATTAAAATCTCTATGGAGATACTCTACAGTACACTTATCAACAACTGCTGTATAAGCTGCTAGTAAAACAGATAGTTGATCTCCTTTATAATGGCTAAAATCACCATCTAGAAACGTAAATTCATTTATACCTAGACCTTTTCTTCTTCCTAAAGGGTTATGAGGTGTTTTACCTTCATCATGAGATGCCCTCTCTAAAGCCTGTGCTGATTGGTCATCTATAAAACTTCTAACTGTTTCATCGCTTGAGAATGGCAAGAAATTCCCCACTCTAGCCGTAGCTAATTCTGTTCTGTTGATTTCTCTTGTTGAGAGAAAGCCATCACCTAAAGAATCTTCCAAAGCTTCTAATGATCTTGTATTTCCACTATGAGTTACTGCTCTCAACATAGGGATAATTTCTGGGTGAGTTAAGTTAGCAACTATAGTCTGCCTTCTATCACTAACTAATCCATCTGGACCTCTTTTATGGCCAAAGTTAAGATGCCAACCATTTGTTCCAAACCCCCCTAACATATTAGAAGCTTCATTTAATGTTAAGTCTCTACCTGCTGCGGACTTCATGCCTCTCATTAATACATATTGAACATGAGGTGTACCCATGTTTGGTTGTCCTTTCCTATTCCCTACCATAACCCCACAGGGCATAACTTGTAGACCAAGAAGATCAATAACTTCATGTATTATTAGTAAGTTTTGGGCATTAATAAGTTCAGTTTTACTTGCACCATCGCCTGGGAATATTGGGTAAAGTGCTGTTTCACCCTGGGATGCCCATCCTTCTATATCAAACAAAAGGCCGTAATCTGACAACATTTTAATTAGCCCTTGAATATCTACACCTGCATATTGACCGTTAAATTCCATTACAATTTGATACTCCTCCTCTCTACCGTATGAACAGATTGAATTTATTTCTTTAGGATCAATTAACTTATCCTGCCTGTCATGCTCAAACCCCCTAATAGGTAATACATCTATAGCATAATTTGGTACTTCATTAACACTAGGATCAAAATTATTTCTATCCTGTTCGGACCACCAATCTGAACCTCTTATAGTTAATATACCTGCTGGGCCATGTAAGATTGCTGCACCAGTTTGATTATTTCTAATAATTTCAATATTTTCTCTTCTTGAAATCTCAACAAAATGCTCGACTTTATGCCCAAAGTTCTGAGGATAATCAAGTAGATGAGTAAAAGGAGCTAAACCTTCACCATAACTTTTTAGTGGTGCTGATAATTTAGCTTTTCTATCTCCAAAATTTCTTATAACAAAGTTATGAACCTGATTTCTAACCTGATCATTTAATTCTAGAATTAACACTGGGGTTATATGATCAAGAGCAACGTTGTCAGGATTATTATAAGTCCATTCTGGAACAATAGCTCGTACATGAGTTAGGCCCATCTCATCAAGTTTACGATTCATCTCATCTGCTTCAAAATTGGCAAATTCTATTCTTTCCAAAACTGCTTCATATATTTCATTTGACATAAAAAAGTTGTAATTATTATGATAATTATTTTTCTATCTTTATTTCCCACCATAGATCATAATCTCTTTCAGAAACCCCTCTTTTCCCAAGACTATCTCTAAGACTATAATCAATTCTTGTACAATCAAATCCAGCTATACTTAAATCTGTCAGAAATTCCTCTGGACATGAATACAATGGCGCTAGTTGCTCAAACCTTACTACTCCATTGTTTAACCTCAGACGACCATCACCATTATCTTCTAGAAATCGGTGATGAAAATTTGCCAAATATGTTCCTCCTTCTCTCAAAACCCTATGTACTTCTTTAAACATTTGAACTCTTCCAGGTATAAAATCAATAGAAAAGTTTGTTACAACAAAGGGTAAAGAACCTGAAGCTACTGGAAGGCTCATTGCATCTCCCCTTATATGCTGAGTATTTTGAGGTTCATAATCAGGCTTATATCCTAAAAGAGCCCTTGGATCAATATAAGCAATATCCAAAGTTAAAAAACTAGTTCTTTGAAATATTTCTAATAATGATTCGTCAAATTCTTCATATTTTTTTTGAGCAGGTAGTCTATACATCATCAAAGGCAAAATCTGTTTACCACTTCCAACTTCAAGTATAGATTGTCCAGGCTCCGATTGTAGAAGTTCATCATATAATCGTCTTACCATACTATATTTTGCCCAAAATGGGCTATCATCAGTGATTATGAATTTCTCACCTTCAATGTCTATTTTTCTAGCCAATCTTCTTCCCTCTTTACGAGTGTCATCTATTGCATACATACAGTCATACGCTGCACTCATATATTCTCTTGCTTTTTGTTCTACTTCAAAATTGTCCATAAAAAAACCTCCCTTTTGGGAGGTTATAATAATTTCTAATATATCTTTCTAGATATTCACCTCCCAAGAATTACCTCTCACAATAATGAGTGTAATTGCAATAAGAGTTGTGAATACAGAATTTTTATTCATAATTTATCTTTTCGATTCCGAATATTAACAGCATGAAAATTAAATGTCAATTTAATGAGATTTATATTTACTAAAGCAACAATAACAAACTTACGAG
>CAYTGI010000026.1:0-6572 GCA_964437465.1 uncultured Candidatus Saccharibacteria bacterium
ATGGAAGAATTAAAAGTATTTATATTGCTTATTTCTCTATAGATAAAAATATTAATTAAAATAGTTAGAAAATATGTCCCTGATTTAATAAAATTAAAATAATTCTGTTGTAATAATTGAGCCTAAATATGTTTAAGGATACACATAAAACAGCATAATTTAATATTATAAAAAAAGGTAATCGCTCCAAACACAATATTGGATAAAAGATTACTTGAGAAGGTGGCACCTCCAAATGATAATTTAGCTTTTAAGGGGATTATTTCTTCGGGTAATTTAATGTCGGTTTGCAAGTTTTTAGTCATTTTCTTCCCTAATTCATTTATGGATTTGTTTTATATTTCGAGATAAACTACTTTCAATTAAAAACAAAAAATGAAACTTTGGAATGAATATATATATCCAAGACTTGTACTTGATCTTATAACGTTTTATTTTCCACTAATGCTTATAGGTGTAATTGCTTCTAGATTAGAACTATTTTCCTTTCAGGTTTTTCTAGGATTCTTAGTAAACTATATTTTACTAGCCTTCGCGTTTATATATAACGATGTTGAGGACGCAGAGGCCGATGCAAAATACGAATTTGAAAGATTATCATTTCAAAAACACATAATGATGAATCTTGGTATGTTCGAACAGAAGAAAGGTAAAAGAAGATTTCAAAATCCTTTCTCAAATGGAATGTTAACTAAACAAGACGGGTTCAATATTCTTCTAAGCTTAATTATAATTTCATTGATATTAAGTATTTTTGTTGGAGGAATCCTGGGTTTTTTCATAGCTGTTTCTAATTTAGTTGTTGGAGTTTTGTATTCCGGAGGTTCTATGCAGCTTAAATCAAAGTTCCCAATAGATATTCTTTCTCACTCATATTTACTTGCTGGAGCTCAGATAATCTACTTTATGACCTTTATAAATGCAGAGGTAGATGCGTTCTCAATTATAATCTTACTTGCAGCAATGTGTTATTCAATTGCAGGTGATTTGTGGAATGAGTATCGAGACTTTGATTCAGATCAAGAAGCTGGACTTAAGAATACAGCTCACATCTTAGGTAAGAAAAAAACACTAATTGCAAATAAAGTATTAGGTTATTCATCAATGGTTGTTATTGCTGTTACAATTGGATATATACTTTTAAGTTAATATGCAGATAGGTTTAGTTTTCCCACATCAGCTTTATAAAAATATAAAATTCAAAGATATCGATAAGGTTTATCTTTTAGAAGACCCTCTTTTTTTCTTCGACTCAAACTACGAGATTAAATTTCATAAGTTAAAGCTTGTTCTCCATCGGGCATCAATGAAGCAGTATGAAGAATACTTGAAAAATGAAGGATACAAAACTGAATATATTGAGTTTATAGACTTCGAAGATTATTCATTCTTAAAAAATGCAGTCTCAGTACAAGTTATAGATCCAACTGACTTCATGTTGGAAAAAAGAATTAAAAAATTTTGTAGAAAAAATGTTATCGCAATTACATGGATTGAATCTCCAAACTTCCTAACTTCAAAAGGAACTTTGGATAAATATACAAAAGAAAATAAAAAGTACTTTCATAAAAAATTTTATGAGTGGCAACGAAAAAGGTTGAATATTTTAATTGATGAAAACGGGGAACCTTTTGGAGGTAAATGGAGTTACGACAATGAAAATAGAGAGAAGTTACCTAAAGATTATAAAGAACAGGAAATAGCTTTCCCTAAGTCTAATAAATACATAGAAGAAGCAATTGAATATGTAAATAAAAATTTTAAAGATCATCCTGGAAATGAAGAAATAGTTGTCCCCAATAATTCATCTGAAATTGATTTAAGTAAATCTAATTTTATATATCCGACAAATTTTAAAGAAGCCGAAAAGTGGTTAGATGATTTTATAGAGAATAGACTCGATGATTTTGGGACTTATGAGGATGCAATTCATATAGATTTTAATTTTATTAATCACTCACTACTCTCTCCTATTTTAAACATTGGCTTATTAGACCCAAAAGAAGTTGTAGAAAAAATACTGTCTTATTTCCAATCAAGTCATAAAAAGGAAAAAATTATTAACTCAGTGGAAGGATTTATTCGTCAAATAATTGGCTGGAGAGAATTTATGAGAATGATTTATCTTTTCGAAGGAGTTAACCAAAGAAACTCAAATTTCTTTAATCACAGAAAAAGATTAAAAGATGAACACTATGAAGCGACTACAGAGATTGAACCAATAGATAACGTAATAAAAAATCTAAATTCACTAGCTTACTCTCATCATATTGAAAGGCTTATGGTTATTGGGAACTATATGCTTTTAACTGAGATGCATCCTAACGAAGTTTATAAGTGGTTTATGGAAATGTATATAGATTCTTACGATTGGGTAATGGTTCCAAATGTTTATGGAATGAGTCAGTTTGCAGATGGAGGTAAGATAGTTACAAAGCCTTACGTAAGCGGAAGTAGCTACATTTTAAAAATGAGTAATTATAAAAAGAGTAAAGACTCTGAATGGCAAGAGACTTGGGATGGACTATTCTGGAGATTTTTAGATAAGCATCAAGATTTTTTAAAGAAAAATGCAAGGATGGGAATGCTTATAAATCAGTTAAAAAAGAAAAGTATCCAAGATAAAATTAAGAATGTCGAGCTGTCATCCTGAGGTTCTCGAAGGATGACCTTCGGATTTATTAAGCAACAAGCTCATGGTTCGAGAGCCTCACCATGACATTAATATGGTAATTACATCTATTTCACAACAAAAAAGAAATACAGATAATGTAAATCTATTTATAGATAATGAGTTCTTCTGTTCTATCTCAAAAAATCAACTGATCGAACTCGACCTTCATAAAGAAAAAGAGATTACGGAAGATGAAAAAGAAATAATCTTAAAGTCTTCAGAAAGAAATAAGATTAAAGAGAAGTTAAATAGATTTTTATCTTTAAGACCAAGAAGCACAAAAGAAGTTAGAGACTATCTTCTCTATAAAAGAAAAATAGAAAAAGAAGAGGCTGAAGCTATTGTCGATGAGTACTTACATAAAAATTTTCTAAACGACTTGAAATTTGCGAAATGGTTTGTAGAACAGAGAATAAATTCAGGAAAGTACGGAAGTCAGAAGATAAAAGCAGATTTAATTAAAAAAGGGATTTCAAAAGAACATATTAAAAATGCAATAGAAGAAAAGGTCGATATAGAAGAGGAGGAGAAAATATTATATGATCTAATTGAAAAGCTTGAGAGAAAGATTAAAGAAGAGGATCCTATGAAGAAGAAAGAGAAGGTTGCTAGGAGGTTAATGAGTAAAGGATTTAGATATACTGAAATTACTTCAATATTAAATGGCAGATAATCCTGAAATACAAGAATATGATGAAGCTCATCAAGTTGAAGCAGCGCAAAACAGAAGATATTATGAATCTTGTGAACTGTATTCAGGGATGCTTTTAGAAGATGAGTTAGAAGTCGACATTAATAGCTTTCTTGAAAAAGATGAACATTACGATCCAAGAGATAGCTCAAATTTAAGGAGATTATTAGAATCAGTATCAGATGACTATAGAGATAGAATATTAGGTTTTGTATCTGGTGTACTAGGGAAAATTCCTGACGATGTATTGACTAATAATTCTCCAAATTCCCAAGATGAATTGGCAGGATTAATTGCATCTATATATTTAAGACAAAAAGATGAAAATCCCAACGTAGACAAAGAAATGTATATAAGAATTCTGAAGAGCATTAGGATGCATTTGTATACTGTTGGAAAATCTCAGCAGGTTAATACTTTAAGATACATTGATCAATATTTTTTTGAAAATGAGGATGGAAATTTTTACGATGGATGGGATAAAAGATCAGCATTAGGTAATATGCTTTCTAAATTAATTATTGCTACAATACCATTAGATATATATGGTGGTGAGAAAGATATTGTAGAAGAGAAATATAGACAATATAGTGAATTTCAAACAGCAGTAAAAGAAGAAATTGATAGGTATAGAGGTACTTTAAGTGAGGTTGTAAGTGAGGAAAGTTCTGAAAGAATGGCTCGAGTAGATACAAATCTACACCCAGTATTTACAAGTAGAATAGAGGGATACCCTCCTGTTACTAACATTGGATCAATTCAAGAAATGGCACCGTATATCTCAGGAACTCCTGGAGCATTAACATCTGGAATTGATCCAGTTACTGGGTTAAATTTTACTTTCACAAGAGTATATACTCATAATTTTAAAAATTTAGAAAGGCCAGAAGATTCAGAACATAGATCTCGAAACATAATATATGAGCTTGGAAGAACAGTTATACATGAGGATATACATCAATTAGGAGAGTTAGATTTTAATGGTTTTTTCTATACTCAAATCAATGAGCTGTTAACTGATAGTCTTGCAGAGCATGTTCAACTTCTTTCGTATGGAGAAACATTCACAGATGCGGAATTTAAAAATAGACACCAAACTGGATACTCTAGACTAGTAAGATGGGCTAGAGATATGATCGATGCAGGAATCATTACTCAAGTGGATTTAAATCGTCTTGCAATTAACCAGGACCCAGAAGGTTTGGTTAATATGATTGTATCTTATGCACAAGGAAATGTGGAAAATGCCCTACAAGTTGTAAATACTATGAGAAGGAATATGTTTGTGTTGCCAATAAAATCTGATCAAGCAATTGAGTTAGCTGTAGAATTATCAAATAATCCTCTTGAGGTTTTGCAAAGACATTTTTTAGAAGCAAATGCCAAGTTAGGTAATGGGTTAATAATGAACCAATACTCAAAACTATCTTTATTTCATTATGTAAAGGATAACCATCCAGAGTATCTTGAGAGAATGAGACTTGTATTTGCAGAGAAGAAAGGTGTAGACCCTAACAAAATCCAAGTTGAAAAAGGATATTTTCTAGTTGATGATCCCGATAATGATGGAATATTTGCTGATGAGGTTGTTGACTTTCTTTTTGAACTAATCAATTCTTCTACTGCCTCAACAACAAGCTCAGGTTATAGAATTAATTCAACGGATATTCAAGAATATCTTATTCAAGCAGATTCATTTGTTAGTCCATTTTCTCCAAATGGACTAAACGAAGAGTTAGATATTTCTAAACTTGATTTAGAAGAAACTACAGATCTTATACTTGGATTAGAAAAACTCTTAGAAAAAGGTCTTAGATATAGCTCCCACTTACCAAGAGATAAAAAGCTACTACTGGATATAATTATTCCTTTAGTTGAAAGTGCTTATAATCGTACGTCACGAATAATAATGGATTCATATAATGAACTTTCACCTAGTGAACTTAGAGATGTAACCATACTGCTCCTTACATCAACTGTTAGAGATATATCTCTTAAGGATTCCACTAGAGTCTCACAAGGACCAAGTCCATGGGAGATATTAGAAGATTTTCTTGCA
Source organism: uncultured Candidatus Saccharibacteria bacterium (assembly GCA_964437465.1). Lineage (GTDB taxonomy): Bacteria > Patescibacteriota > Dojkabacteria > J137 > J137 > JAGQLF01. The sequence goes on from CAYTGI010000026.1 coordinate 5,425, forward strand.
AGAATAAAGATATTATCAAATAGTGGCATTAGTTCAAAACAACTAATCCAGCTAGCATCAAACATTGAGATTCCTCAAGATCAAGTGGACTACGTTATTGCCGAAATGCACTCTGACCCAGATGCTTAATAACTTTTGCACCAATTTCGTATAAGTATTAAACTAAAATATGGAACCGCATCCAGTACCTCAAGATATTTTAAATACTGAATTCAAGCTTTTTGGAAGCTTTACTTTAAAGCAATTCTTGAAGCTTGTAATGGCCTGTCTTGTTGGGCTTGGAATTTTTCTTTTAGATATTCCTGCACTCATAAAATACCCTCTTGTTGGAACTGCTGTATTAATAGGCATTGGTTTGGCTATAGTGCCTAGATTTGGTATATGGCTTTCTAATTATGTTAAAGCCATTTTCATTTCTCCCAGGTATGTATGGGAACAAACTACTTCTCCTCCGGAAATATTAACAACTAAGGCAATTGCCAAAACCGATGCATCTCAAAAGGTAAGTTCAAGTAAAGCGAATACTAAAGTAAATTTAGAAGAAATTTCTCTTGAGAAGCTATTAGCAGCTAGAGATAATCCAAGAAAAAGTACTCCGTTAGTTGCAACTAAGCAAAGTCAACCAGTAGAAGAAGATCAAAATGTAGATCAACCTGTCAGACAAGGTAATATCGATCGAATAATGAGTGATGTCTTTAAACAAAAATCAAAAGTAGAAGAAACTAAAGCTCCAGTAGCCGATAAAACGGTTCAGGTAAATCAAGCCTCGAACCAAAAAGTTCAGAGTACAACGAAACAAAAAACTAAACAGGACTACTTAAACCAAATTGAAGCACTTAAACAGCAATTAAACAGAATAATCAGGGATCAACACTATAAAGATAAAGAATCTGAAATCATGCACCAAATTAATGACCTAATGTATGAAATAAAGATGCTTGATGAAACAGGTAATGCTTTTGAAGGATTTGAGAAAAAAGAAGTTGAAGCTGTTCAAAAAATTGTCAATATGAAGGGTGAAGAAAGTATTGAAGGCCAGATAGTTTTTGGAATTATTGTTGATAAAAATGATAAGCCTGTTGCAAAGGCGAAAGTTATATTTGATGATGAGAATGGAAATAGAGATGTGATAACTTACTCAGGTCCAG
>CAYTGI010000026.1:6582-14286 GCA_964437465.1 uncultured Candidatus Saccharibacteria bacterium
GGGAAATTCACAACAGAAAAAAAACTAGCTAAAGGAGTTAAATACAATGTAAAAATTGAACATCCAGAGATTAAGTTTAATACTTATGTTATAAATGTTGGTGAGGGGAAACTTCCAGCCTATAAACTAAGAGCACGATAAGCATGAGTACATTAATAGTTTCAGATTTGCACCTAACAAATAAGTTTGATGATAATAAGTTTAAATTTCTTACTGATCTTTTTGATAAATTCGACCAAATAATTATCAACGGAGACTTTTGGGATGGTTATGTGACTGATGTAAAAACTTTCATTAACTCCGGATGGGCAGACTTACTAGATATTCTTAATAGCAAAGATGTCTTCTATATTTTAGGGAACCATGATGATCTGATTTTTGGTAGTAGAAAAGTAGCTAAAGCTATAAAAAGTGATTATGGCTATCAGCTAAATATAACAACAAAATTGCATAAACTTCATATAGAACATGGTCATAGAATCTATCCTTTTTTTCCTGATTTACTAATCCACCCTTTCTGGTACAATTTCCCAATTTATAAACAGTTTAATAGTCATGCATCTCCAAGAATTGAACAGTTCTTAGTTAAAATATTCCCCGATCATAAATTCACTAGACCTAAAAATAAGCACATGAAAAAAGTTATGCATAACTTTAAAAATGATTCAGAGATTTTGATAAGTGGACATACACATGCTCCAGAACTTTCCCTCAATGACTCATACATCAATTCAGGCTTTATTAATCACGGATTAGCATATTATATTTCAATAATCGATGATAAGATATCTTTAGTAAATAAAAAATTCTAATTCTTATACATCATTCAAATGGGAAAAGAAAAAAAGTCATATGAAGAGCTCCAAAGTATGATTACAAATGCCAATGATCAAGTTAAATTAGGAAGTAGATGCTATCACTACAAAGATCAATCTAAAACTTATGAAATTAAGGATTATGTAATTTATGAAGATAATCAAGATATTGGAATAGTCTATGAAGCTGAATATATGCCAGGTATAAATTTCGTAAGACCTATGTCTGAGTTTTTTGATGTTGTTGAATTTGAAGGAAAAGAAGTAACAAGATTTACTTTTATATAATTGTAAAAAACGCCTAGCTAATTTATAATTCATACATTGGAAATTAAGTATTTTCCCGACAAGACAACTAATCAAAGAGTTGTGTCTATCGGGATAACAAGAATCTAATTCATTTACTAAATAATCTGTAAATGAAAGTTTCTTAGCTAGCCCAGGTGGTGGAATCGGTAGACACTGCGGACTTAAAATCCGTTGCCGTTACAGGCGTGAGGGTTCGAGTCCCTCCCTGGGTACCACTAGGGACATCTTCATCTGAAATGTCCTCAATATCCTTAAAGACCAGTGATAACTCCAGAGTTGTAACTCTGCTATTCTGGACTATTAGACCTTTTGGGAAAAGTATCTCATTCAGTTGGTGTTTTGCTTTTGGCGTAAGGGATATCCAGTATTCTGGTAAGAGTTGTAACATATTCATTCCAAAGTTCACTACTTCCTCTAAATCATATGCTTCAATATTTGCTTCGCTTACATCAACCCTTTTTGCTGCTATTTGTGCAACTATAGGTGCTGATTTTTCTTTGAATTTATCCTTTGAATAGATTCTATCCTCGAGGAGTTCTTCTAGCCTTTCTAGTTTTGATTCAAGCTCAGTAAGTTCTTTTTTCATGTTTTTCTGAATATCTTGTGCTACTTCGAGTTTTCTTGAGTAAACATCACTGACAATTCTTTTAACAAGTAGAGTTAATTCTTCGCTTGGCTTAATTTCTTGCAATAGCTGGGTAAATGTTTCTTCTGCTTGCTGTTTAGATATTTTTGTTCGTTCTGTACAGTCTTTTCGCCTACAACTATAGTAACCAAATCTGCCTTTTTGTTTTGACCAAGCACCAGTAATTACTTTTCCACAATTGGAGCAGTGAATTATTTTATTGAGCGGGAAATCACCGTTGTAACCTAAATGTTTAACTTTCTTAGTATTTCGATTCTTTTCAAGGAATAATTGTACTTTATGAAATTGATTTTCACTTACCATCGCTTGATGATTACCTGTAACTTTTACATCAAGATTATCTACAAAGATAATCCCTGCATAGAATAGATTCGAAAAGATTTTTGAAACTAGTTGCTTACGCATCGGCTTTCCAGTCTTTGTTTTTAATCCAACCTTGTTGAAGTAGTCAATTACTTGAATTTGTTTGTAATTGCCCGTTAGTATCATCTCCCAGCCTTTTTTGATAATCTCAAACTTTTCCGGATCTGGAATTATTGGTTTTGCACCTTTGCCTTTATATGTTTCATCTTTTATATATCCAAGTGGTGGTTCATAAAGCCAAACTCCTTGAAGTAATTTTGATCTGATTCCATTTATACATCGCTCTGTTCGTATTTCATTGTCAAACTGGGCAAAAGATGCAAGCATGTTTTCTGTTAGTCTTCCAGCAGGTGTGTCTGGAGTGTCTTCCGACATGGAGATAAGTTTTACATCACTCCTACTTAGAATTGCTTTGATGAAGTGGTGATTTTCAACAGAACGCGAAAATCTATCAAACTTGTAAACCAAAAAGTATCGAATATTGTTTTTCTTGAGTGAACAATACTGCAATGCCTCTTTAAGTTGTGTTCTTTCTGTAAATTTTGCTGATTCTCCAAGCTCTCGAAATTCTTGCACTAGCTCTAAGCCTTTCTTTTTACAGTATTCTTTCCCAAGGCGTAGTTGTTCATCAAGAGAGGTGTTATCTACTTGTGCTTCGGAAGATACTCTTGTGTAAACTATTGCTCTTGGTTTTTGATACATCATTTAGATTGTAAAAAGTAAACAGAAAAGGGACTACCTGGTGCTTATCAACCTTTCGAGAAAGATTGTCCAAGTAGCCCCTTCTCTGTAACAGATCAAAGACTATTATTATTTGGTTTCTTTCTCTTTTTTGGTTGATAAGCAGTTAAATTATACAATTTTCTCTCAATCTCAGGGATCTTTTTATACAAAAAATCATCAACCATAATTTCAGCTAGTGAATACAAGTGATTTATTAGCATACCTACCTCTTTATCTTCTAGTTTTTCAGCTCTTTTTCCAAGAATCTGTCTAGCTTCCTCAATTGTTACTTTTGCATTTTTACTATCCTGCATGAATATAATTTGCGTAACATATATTTTTTCTTTTCCACTTAGCACCGAACAAGCTTCGGCGAACTAAGTTACACATAAGTAACCTTTGTCGAGGGAGTGATTGGGTGGAGTCCAACAGAGTCCACCCAATCAGTACCGATCGAAGCTTGGAAGGTGCGGCTATATCAGAAGAAATAGCCTTTGAGCCACAAATGTTCTGTGTATTCTGAGTGGTTGTCCGTCTACATCCACCAGTAAACCACTTAGCTATTTGGTTAATGAAATATTTTTTAGTCATTTTCAGCGATTTTTCTGATTAAATTGAGTTGTGCATTTCGTCTCTGATTAACTTTTTGTGTTTCATCCTGATACGTATTTCCAAATACTTTTTTGTCTGAAATTTTCTTAGTCAGTTTTTTAAGTTTCTCTTTTTGGTTCTTTTCCAATATTTTGTTTAAATTCTTTACAAATAGTGCACCTGGTTTCTTCCAAAAGTTAGTACCGTCAACTTTATCTGTACGGAGTATATTTTTTGTTTTCCAAAGAGCTATCTGTAGGTCAGAATCTTGTAATTCTCCGTTATCACGTCTTCGAATAAGGCTTTGATAATAGTTGAGGTCTTCTAAGTTATTCAGTTCTTCCGCATATGCAATTGCTTCATCATCGTATTTAGATAGATCAACTTTTTCTGGATCTAGTTTTTTGCTATCCGTTTTTGTTTTTTCTCCTAACGTATTATTAGAATGAGTATTTTTAATTGAGTCTTCTTCTAGGGATTCTTCTGTCCTCCCCCTATCGGACAGATCTGTCTGGGGTATACCGGACAAACCTGTCCTCTTCTTTTCACATTTGCCACATCTACACCGGAAAGAAATGTCCGCTAGGTGATAAATGTTATGTGTATCAGTCCTTTCTATTGATAGATACCCAAGATCTTGTAGGCGATACAGTAGCCTTCTTACAGATCTCTCCGTGATTCCTAAATCGTAAGCAAGCCTTGTTTGAGAAGGAAAGCAAAAAGATTTATCCCATGCATAATCTAGTAACAGTACATACAGCTTAAATGCTAGAACTGGTGTAATATTTACTCTCAGTAGATTTGATGGTACTTGTACAAATGCTTCATGCTTGCGGTACTTCTTACATGGAATTACTATTTTCTTCTGATTTCGCTTTTTCACCTATTTCTGCTTAAGTAATAACTTGTAAAAGTGTTCAAGTGATGTGTTCTCAAGTCTTATCAAAGTATTACTTACCCACGCTTTGTTTATCTGAAACTCATGATTTGATTTCTCCCATGTAATAATCTCTTTTACTATTAATTGTTTGAGTAACTTGCTTGCAGTTGAGGGATAAGTAATTCCCAATTTATACAAATCATTTAGAGAAAAGATTGCTTTTGACTCAATCTGTGTTTGTAATTCTTCTGACCTATCTGAGAGATGGTGAATAAAGAGCAGAAGTTCTTTTTCTTTTAGGGATACTTCTTTCGATAGAAGTAGAGCTGTTACAAAATTATCTTCTGTTTTCTCGTTGGCAAACAGAAAACGTTTTACAATTTTTAATCCTTCATCTTGATCTTGTGTCATAGTAAATAACTGTAAAAGATAAAATACGAAAAAAGGAGCCTAAGAATACATATTGCTATGTACACTTAGACTCCTCTTAATCAATCAAGTTAAGCTGTTAGTCTAATTTCCGACTACTTTGTCAGTGTTTTTTGTTGTACCTCTTTCTTTGGGTACTTTGTTAGTTCAAGTTTAAATTTATCTACTTGGCTGTTACTAAATATTGCATGTAATACCCCTTTTTTGTGTTTGATAATCATATCTACAAAATCTTGTAAATCGCTTTGACGAATATATTTAGCATATTTTCTTTCAACAGTTACCGCTATTTTAGTTGTTTTAGATTTAGAGTGATTCATAGGTTAGATTCTCGTCAAGTAAATCTAAGTAACTGATTTCGCTATCTTTTTTCGATTCAATTGGATAGTTTTTGAAAATATGTAAATCAAGTAATTTCTTTTCAGAAATTGAGCCTTTATCTTCGCTAAAAACTTTAAATCCATGCTCACTTATAAAATGTTCATCTTTTCGCATAATCTCTAAAATCTGAGCCTCTGAGTGCGAAATATTACGCTTCAAAACTAAGTTAAATGACAATGGTTTGTCTTGATAACTATGAAGCAGGGTAACTGCTGGAATTTCTACAATCTCTTTTCCTGAATACAAAGGAATTGATATCTCTTTTATTATTGGTGGAATATATATTACTCGCTGGTTAGTTCGGTAGGCGTAAACAATTCTTTCTGCTAGTGGTGTATCTGTAACTGGAATAGGTGGCAATTGTTCTGAGAAATAGTTGTAGATATGTTTTCTAATTTCATCATGGCTTTTAATTCCTCTTTCTTGTAACTGAGCAATGTACCAGATTATGAATATTGTTTTTACTTTGTATTTTCCCATAGAACCAGATACTTTATCGGCAATGCTTACTCGTTTAGGGGCTGGAATCATTTGGTGTTGAACGTAATAAGATAGCTTGTTTTTGCTAACTTCAACTGGAAAGTGATTAATATTCGTATATTCTAAAATCTGTTCAGTAGAGAGCTTGTATTCTTCTAAAGATGACTTTAAAAGCCCAAATTCTTCAAATTGTTTTTGGATTTTGTGTATTGCTTTGTCTAAAAAATCTAAATCTCTCATATATTCATCATTATATTTTATTAAATTAGTGACTAATTAAATATTAAGGCTGTGGTCAGCATTTGTCAAGAAAAATGCTTATTTTGATGATAAATACATATTACATGCTCGTTACATCCGTGTAACGAAATTTGGTTAAAAAGTGGAGGTTTGATATATCGCTGGAATACTTACTGGACAAGCCCTGCGAGCCTCCTGGCTTGCAACCTTTTTTCACTAGATTAGGATTTCTCAAAATCCACCCCCATAGGATAAGGTTTTTTTAAGTTTTTAACATGAATTTGTCGCACTAAGGTAGAATCATGTATGCTCAAAATCAGAAGGGTTAAAACTGGATCAGGAAAAACAGCTGTTCAAGTAGTCAGATATGTGAATAGAAAAACTAATATCGTCAAACATATCGGATCAGCTAGCTCCACTGCGAGAATAGATGCTTTAATCACCCAGGCTCAAGATTTCATTGACCGCAATGATATACAACTTAAACTGTATACCTCTCCACCCAAACAAGCATTCACAACTATTGACACTAAAAGAACTTATCTCTACGAAATATGTGCTAGTAGTTACGATCATATCTTTGATGGAGTCAATGATAATTTATTGAGAAATCTGACAATTATCAGAGTCGTAGAGCCAGCTTCTAAAAGATATTCCCTGGAATTACTGGAAAGATACTTCGGAATTAAGTATTCGCTGCAATACGTATACAGACAATTTCCTAAGCTTTTAGAGTACAAGCAGAGAGTAGAAGAGTTATCTGTAGTCTATGCAAAGAAGAACCTTGATTTTGATTTTAACTTTGTACTCTATGATGTTACAACTCTCTACTTTGAAACATTTAAAGTAGATGCTTTACGAGAGACAGGTTTCTCTAAGGACAACAAGTTTAATCAACCACAAGTACTCATCGGTCTCGTTGTGACAAAGGAAGTCTTCCCTGTCAGTTATGAAGTTTTTAGTGGAGGCACCGCAGAAGGGAAAACGATCATTCCTTCAATAGTAAATTTTAAAAACAATCATAAAGCTAAAGATCTGACAGTAATTGCAGATGCTGCAATGATAAGTAAAGATAACATTAAAGCATTGCGTGAAAATGATTTGAACTATGTGGTAGGAGCAAGATTAAGGGGGAATGAAAAGCACAATCGTCCAACAGATATCTGGGCAGTTAGAACGTACAGATAGCAATACTATACGCTTAGAAACAGAGTATGGTCTATTGATATGTCAATATTCTCAAAAGCGCTACAAGAAAGATCTTCATGAACACCAGAAATATGTAAGCAAAGCAAAAGAGAATCTCAGTAAGCAATCAAAGCTTATTGGTAAATACAAATTCATAAAAAAGGCGGGGATAAACAGATATGAACTAAACCAAGCATTGATAGAAAAGACTGAGAAGCTCTTGGGGATTAAGGGTTACATTACTAATCAAAAAGATTGGAGTAATGTTGAGATAATCAAAAAGTATTCACAACTATGGCAAGTAGAAAAATCATTCAGAATGGCAAAAAGTGATTTAGCAACAAGACCAATATTTCATAGACGATCTGAGAGCATAAAGGCACATATATTGATGTGTTTTATGGCATTGTGTATTGGTAAAAAGATGGAGCTAGAATCCAATCAAAGTGTTAAGCAGATAGTAAAAATACTAGGGAATGTGATTAATACGAGAATCAGGGTTGAGAAAACTGGAGAGATAGTTGAGGCTCCCGGAGAACTAACGGAAGAAGTTAAAGAGTTAATCTCAAATCTGAATTTGTCGCACTAAAAGGTTGCAAGTCGGGATAAATACATATTACATGCTCGTTACATCCGTGTAACGAAATTTGGTTAAAAAG
>CAYTGI010000027.1:0-947 GCA_964437465.1 uncultured Candidatus Saccharibacteria bacterium
ACTGCTAAGTCCCCCAGACCCCTACTTCTCGTAAGTTTGTTAGTGCTACTTTAGAAGATCAAATTCATTAAAATCTATAAAGAGACTTATTTTAAGTCTCATTTTTTTATATTATGTTGAAATGATACATTTACCTCTTATTTGGTATACTTAACAAAGCGTCTTTTATTGATCTGATGGCAAAAACCAAGAGTATTAATATAAAAAAAGAAAAAAAAGGCAAGAAACTAAAAGTTGTTGGAGAGGAGAATAAGAAATCTACTCAAAAAATGACTAAATCTGAACATCTACATTTTGAAGAACCTTATTCTCCTGAATCTAAAAATAATCTTAAAAAGAGAAAGCCAAAGATGCCTAAAGTCTCTAATAAAAAAAGAAAACTTAAGGCTAGGAAATCTCTTAGAAAAAAAGTTTTCATTGGAGTGGGTATACTTGTAATTATACTAACTATTCTTAGCTATTTTTTTGTTATTTCTCCATTACAAAGAATTAGAGATTCTTTGAATTTTATTAGAGATACAGCAGGAATAATTTTTACTGATATTGAGCAAAAAGACATTAGAAAGCTTGATGGATATATTTTTGATATTAGGACAGAGATACAAAATATTGAATCTGAGTTGGATAGGTTTAGTTTTTTACAAACTCTTTCGTTTACTAAAGGATATTATCAAAACCTTGAGCATATTAGTTCAGCGGTTGAAAAAACAGATGTAATTATTGAGGAAAATCTCTCTGAGATGAAACGAGTACTTGGAACGACTGGTTTTGTTGTAGATGATGACGATATCCCAACAGAAGAATTTAACATTGATAATTCTTTTGAAACTGGAACTCAGGAAGAAGCAACAGCATCTACTATGATCTTATCAGAGCTTCCAAGATATTTAGATTTCTATGAAAGAATCGAACCTGATATTTATGAGATTTTAGAAGAGCTTGGGAAG
>CAYTGI010000027.1:957-5078 GCA_964437465.1 uncultured Candidatus Saccharibacteria bacterium
TAATCTAAAAGATAATGTTGAAGGAATGAAGAATTTTATTAATGATTATCCTGAAATATCGCAACAAACACTGGAGTTTATGAGAGGAGTACCTGAACTTGTAGGATCAAATGATGGCCCAACCGAGTATTTAATAATACTTCAAAATGAGGCTGAAATGAGAGCTTCTGGTGGATTATTAACTGCATTTGGTCATATGACAATTAAAAATGGAGAGTTCGATGGTGAGATTAGCTTTAGTGATATGTGGAATTTAGAGAATTATGTTTCGTACACTCTTGGAATTGATACGGGAAATAGGAATATATATGGCCAGTTATACCTTATGAATCAAGGGTGTGGAAGTTCATATTTAAGAGCTCAAGATGCAGGTATATACCCAGATCTTTTTTGGACTGCAGAAAAATTTACTGAATACTACGATTTAGCAAACGCTAGTAATGATGAACTTTTTCCTGATTATGATCATGTAATTATCTTAAACAATGCATTTGCAGAAAATTTACTGTCATTAATACAACCACTAGAAGTTGAAGGTTATGGAGAGGTTACAGCTGAGAGTTTATTTGAATTTATTAAAGAAGAGACAGATGATCCTGCCTTGGCATTCAGCCCTGAAAGAAAAGCAATTATTGAAAAGATTTCTAATGCAGCCAAAGAAAAGTTTGTAGATTTACCTTTAAATGAAGTTCCAAAGATAATTAGGATTATTGTTGATTCAATAAATGCAAAAGACATTGGATTTTACTCTCCTGAAAATGAAATGCAAGAGTTTTTTGATAAATATTCTATGAGTGGAAGAATTATTAAGGATTTTGAAGGGGATTATTTTCACTTTAACGAAGCACAAAACTGCTCTTTAAAACTTAATAATTTTGTAAGAAACGAAATTACTCAGGATATCTATATCAATGATGACGGATCAATAGAAAAAACAGTTAGAGCGAATTGGGAACAGCCTCAAATTTATGAAGAAAGTCTTAGATTGCAATACGATCCTTCTGGAAATTTTACATATAGAGCTTGGGTTCGAATATTTACTCCAGAGGATTCTGATAATTTTGATTCAGATGGATTAGTAAAATCAGGGTTTCTTTATTACATCCCTTATGATTATTATGATGAGGAAATGAATAAACAAGTTAGTGAAAATATCATAAGATTTGATCATAGAAGATTAGAAGAAGAAGATCCGATACCAAAACAAGATCTAACAGTTAGTTACGAACTTCCTGAATACTTAAATTATGAGGCAAATGGGAACTATAGAATGCTCATTCAAAAACATCCAGGGAAATCATGGGGTGAGCCTTATACGATAAACATACATCATAATGGTCAAGTTCATACAATTCTCTTTACACTTAATAGAGATAAGGTTATAAATTATAAAGATGGTATAATTTCAATTGAAAATTATGAAACTAGTTTGGATTGGTTAGTGGATATAGCAGAAGGGATACCGTTAGATTTATTGGGAGAATAACTTAATGGACGAAAAAGAAACACAAAGAATACTTATTGACGTTACAAGTCTTTTTGATCAATATTCAAAAAGAGGAATTGGTAGATATACAAAAGATCTACTTAATAGACTATTGTGGCTTTTTTTAGAAGATAATGTTTGGGAGGTTAATCTTTTAGGTTTTAATGATTTAAAGCAAAATCTTATTGAAATTGGTCTTTCGAAATTCTCTATAGAAGAAATTTCTGAAAAAATTAAATTTCACTCACTTGGAAAACCATATAATTCATCTGTTCGAAATATTTTTAAATGGAAAGATATTGAGGACATTATTTACGAGGTTGAGCCAGATGTCTATTATGCAACTCACTTTGAGAGAGGCCTTCCAACAGTAAGAAGATTAAGAACAAGATTTAAACCCAAGAAGACAATTGTAACTGTACATGACGTTATTCCTTTAGTAAATAATAAATTTTCAAGGAAGAATCCTTTTTTTAATTATTTAAAGGGTCTCTTCTACAAATTTATGTGGACAGGTGTGGAAGAATCTGACTTAGTTTTGACATGTTCAGAATTCTCAAAAAAAGATTTAATTAATTATGGGCATATACCTGAGTCAAATATTAAAGTTATCTACTTGGGGATTAATGAAGAATTCTTTAAAGATAAAGTAAATGAGATACCTGAAAATGATAGGAAAGAAGTTTTAGAAAGATTCCAGGTAAACGATGAAGACTACTTTCTTTATGATTCAGGGCTTGAGGCAAACAAAGGGATTGATAACTTAATTGAGATACTAGATAGGCTTTTCAAACAGAATAAGAAAAATGTGCCAAATAAAATAGTTATAGTTGGTGGGGATTTCTATCAAGGAAAAGACGATGATATAAAGCCTAGGTCTGAACTTGGGAGAATATATTACAAAAAGCTTAAGACTAGAGGACTTTTAAAAAACATTGTGACTACATCTAGAATTCCTGATGAAGAATTACAGATTTTACTTTTCAATTCAAAAGGATATATCTATCTATCAGAGTATGAAGGGTTCGGGTTTGGTCCAATTCAAGCCATGGCTGCAGAAGTTCCTTCAATAGTTAATAACGCATCTTGTCTCCCAGAAATAACAAGTGGGGCTTCGTTGATGGTTGAAGCTAATGATCATGATAAAACGGTAAAGGAAATTATCGGACTTTTTGAAAACAAAGAAAAAATTAAAGAGCTTATTGCAAAAGGAAAAGAAGTAGTATCAAAATATAAATGGGACAAAACAGCAAGTAAAACATATAAAGAGATTAGTACTTTATTAAAAAATTCAGAATAATTTTGTAGAATGTATTAGTTAATATTAATAATATGTTTGATGATCCAGGAAAAAGACAATACTTAATATTCGCAGGAGTAATTGCACTTATTTTTTCAGGGATAATAAGCTTCTTTTTTGCAGGAGTATTAGAAGGTCCTTTTATATCGGGATTTCCAGTTGCTGTAACAAGTTTATCTGGTATCACTAAATTTATAGCACAGTTGTTTAATACTATTGTTCTAGGTGCAATGCTTACAATTCCTACTTACTATCTTCTCTCATGGTTGAATCAACGAGCTGGAGGAGGGGGATTTTAGAAAGTTCTAAGATTTAAGTTTTTTCTAAAAAATAATTATATTTATATCCAGCTTATCTAACTAGCAAGAAAAAGTAACAGTAACATGAGGGGTTTGCCTGCCGGCCGGCAGGCAGGGGGAGAATTCCATCACAAATCTGTCACCCTGAGCCTGCCAGCCGATAGGCAGGGCTCTCGAAGGGTACTCGCGCCCATGGTTCGAGAGCCTCACCATGACATTCTTTGTTTAGTTATAAAAAGTACAGGGATAAGAAAAAGTTTATATACATACTTTTATGACTAAAAGTATGCAAAAGTCCTGGGGGCTTAGCAAGTCTAACTTACTCGCATGCTTGACTGCTAAGTCCCCCAGACCCCAACTTCTCGTAAGTTTGTTAGTACTACTTTATTAGATATAAATATAATTCTGTCTACCTGATATAATTCGAGAGATTAACTATCAATAAAATTTTAAATGAAAGAAATAGTTCTACTTAAAATAGGAGGTTCAGTTTTATCTCCAACACCAGATAAACTTTTTGATTTTGATGCAGCAAATAAAATAAAAGAATCTCTATGTACATTATGTGATAAATATCAATTTGTTTTAAATATTGGAGGAGGAGCTCTTGCAAGAGTTTATCAAGAGATGGTTCGGGAGAATGGAGGTAATGAAAGGGAAATAAATTGGATCGGAACTTCAGCTTGTAGTCATAATGCTGTAATGATGAGGGCTGCACTTGGGGATTTAGCCGAGGATAGAGCAATCATTGCAGATGCTGTTAAAGAAACTGATAGAATTACTTTTGAGAGAGACTTTTTGACTGTAGGAGCTGCAGACCCTGGTCACTCTAGTGATTATGATGCTGTTTTAATGGCGGAACGAACAGGCTGTAAGAGAATTATTAGTCTAAAAAATGTTGATGGTGTTTATTCTGATGATCCAAATAAAAATCCTGATGCTAAAAAATATGAAGATCTAACTTGGGATGAATATAGAAAAGAAATTTTAGGTACTGATGAGTTTACACCTAAGATGGCAGTCCCAGTTGATCCAG
>CAYTGI010000027.1:5088-13334 GCA_964437465.1 uncultured Candidatus Saccharibacteria bacterium
AATCTGAAGAAAAAGGCTTAACTTTTTTAATTCTTGATGGAAATGATCTTGATAATCTATTGAAAGCAATTCAGAATGAAGAATTTATTGGAACTACAATACATCCGTGAAGTTTGTAAAATCTATTGAGTTTTATTTTTTTTCGTTTCTAATTCTATTAGTTACTCTTCCAATCCTTGCTCCTATTCTAAGTTATGTTGGTTTAAACGAGATGTCTCAAAAAATTTACTTAATATTTAGTTTCTTCTGTCATCAATTCGATACAAGGTCTCTGCATCTTTTCGATTACCAATATGCTTGGTGTGCTAGAGATACAGGTATTTGGATTGGTGTATTAGCTGCTTCAGTTGGATATAAATTTAGATTTTTTAAGGGCATAGGATTCTTAACGCTAATTCTTTTTGTTATCCCTATAGGCTTGGATGGTGGAATTCAAACTATCAACACATTGTTAAACTTTAATAGCACAGGTGAAGTCGCTGATATTGGTTACTATAGTAATAATTTAACCAGATTTTTGACAGGTTCATTCGTTGGAATCGGAGTTGGATTATTTCTGGCTCCGAATATTGTTGAAAGGCATATATTTCCAAAGTTCCAAAGTTTTAAGGTTTTGAAGCTAGAAAAAATTATTAACGTTTTGAGAGTGAATCTTAATAATCAATTCAGAAGAGTTGGGAGTGTTATGGTTGGAATGTTCATTCTTTATTTCTCTTTAGTTTTCCTTTGGGCGATTACGAGTAATGAGCATAAACCTACAAACGCTTTAGATTCAGTACCTAAGGTTCAGGAAGGATTCTTTTTTGTGAGACGTGCTAATGGAGAATGCCCCACTGATGAATTTACTGGTATTTTGAATTTTGAGTGTTTGCTTTAAGAACAAAACTTCGATTCAATTGCTTGAACTTTCATGAATCTTCTTTGATGTCTTGAGTCATCTCCACCTTCAAATTTAGCTTCTAAAAAAGCTTTAACGATTTCTATTGGATCTTCTCCTTCATAATCAGCATCTAAACAACATATGTTTGCATTATCATGTATTACAGCCATCTCAGCATGTTTTATTCCAAAACAAAGAGCAGCGTAAGCTTTTTTAACTTTATTTGCTGCAATACAAACTCCATTGCCAGATCTACAGATTAATATTCCTCTTGCTTCACCTTCAAAACAAGCTACTGCATCAGCCACTTGAAGGGCGTAGTCAGGATAGTCATCGTTGTTATCAAATTCGTATGGACCTAAATCTTCAACGTTATAACTATCCTTAAAAGCTTCTATTATTTTTACTTTTAGGTCGAAACCACCGTGATCTGAACCGATATAAATTTTCATAAAAGAAGTGTTAAATATAGAATTTTACAATATAAAGCAACTAGTAACTAGTTACTCGTAGCCCGTAGCTTACATGAGTGTTAAACTAAAACATGAGAAAATCACTTCAAATTATTGGTCCGTTTGCCACAAATTATAGCTTTGCAAGAGTTAATAGAGGTTTGGCAAAGGCACTTTCTTACACTCAGGATGAATATGAGATAACCTTGTATCAATCTAGAGAACGAATTGATAAGTGGCCAGAAGAAGACGATTTAAACAAATTCCCATACTTAAGAGAGCTTTGGAGAAAAGAGAGAGAAGAGACTGATGTTGCAATTTATTTTGACTTTCCAAAAGAAGGTCTTGTTGAACATGGCTTTAAGGATCTCCCATCAAAAACTAAAATTTTCTACATTCCTTGGGAGGAGAGTATTTATCCTGAGATTTGGGTTAAGGAAATAAATGAGAATTTACACGGAGTTATGGTAACTTCTGGGTTTGTTAGAGATATTTTACGCAAAAATGGAGTTAAAGTTCCTACTGAGGTGATTTGGAATGGGATTGATGAAGGGATGATGGGTAAGCCAAATGGTAATTATCCTCTTAAAACTAAGAAAAATTTTAAGTTTTTACATGTAAGCTCAGCTAGAAAGAGAAAAGGAATTGATGTTTTAATAAAATCCTATTTTGAAGAATTTAAAAAGGACGATGATATTTGTTTGGTAATAAAAAGTTTTCCTGGTCCTGATAATCAAGTTAAAGAGTTACTTCAGGAATTACATAATGAAAACTCACCAGAAATTGAACATATTACTTCACCTGATGTTAGTGATCAGGAGATGATTAATTTATTACACTCGTGCGACTGTACGGTCTATCCAAGTAGAGCAGAGGGTTTTGGGTTGCCAATATTGGAATCAATGTTTCATTCTGTCCCAGTGATTGCAACAAATTACAGTGCATATCTTGATTTTGCTAATGAAGAGAATGCATTTTTAATTGATTATAATATTGAGAAAGCTACAGATTCTGAGATGGTTAATATCGGTGCAGTTTGGGCTGAGCCTGATTCGGCTGATTTAAAGAAGAAAATGCGATTTATCTTTGAAAATATAGATTCAGACATAGTAAAAAGAAAAGTTAGATTAGCTAAGGAAGCAGCGTCAGAAATTACTTGGAAAAATGCCACAAAGAAAACTCAAGAATTCGTAAAAAGGATAGAAGGAATCACTAAATTTAAAAATCAAAACGGTGCCGTAATTTCTTTTTTTAATAACGAAGATGGAGTTGCTGACTACACAAAAGAGCTTTATTCAAATATTGAGAATTCATTCAAAAACTTTTATTACATTTCTAACAAGGATATTGATTCAAGAGTTGAGCTTGATGCTGATAACGTAGTTCGAACTTGGGAAAGTGGTGAAGAAGAGTTTTCTGAAACTTTAAAATTTATTAAAGATAATAATATTCAATATGTTCATATTCAATATCATTCTGGTATTAATTTTCCTGCATCAGGCTTAGATACTTTGATACAAAAGCTGAAAGATATAGATAGAAAAGTATACATAACTCTTCACGCTGTTAAAGGGAATGGCTTTAATATTACTAAGCAATCAAAGAATCTAGGTCTAGTAGATAAACTATTTATCCATAACCAAGAAGATTATGACTTAGTAAATACTGAAAATAAAATCCTATTTCATCATCCAAGATCAGTAATAAAAAGAAGGTCTAAAAATAAACTTCAGAAAGATTTGGGATTTGGAAATTCTCCTGTAATCGCTACACACGGTAAGTTGGTTTTAGAAAAAATAGACATTGAAAATGTATTAGACGCTGTATCTGAATTGAGAAAAGACTATCCAGATATTTTATATCTTGCAGTTAACGCTGTTGTAAGTAGTAATACAAAAGCTAATGCTGATTTTGAATCATTAAAGGCTAAAACAAAAGAACTAGGAATTGAAAATAATGTAATATTTATATCAGATTTCTTATCAAAAGATCAGGTATACATGTTATTACAAGCCTCTGATATGATTTTATTTCCCTATAAAGATGTAGGGGAGAGTGCAAGTAGTGCAATTTCAAAATCACTAGCCTCAGAGAGGCCTACAATTGTTACAGATATAAAAATGTTTAGTGAATTTAGGGATGAAGTTTTCAAGATAGAGAATTCTAATTCCCGAAATATTGCTAAAGCTATCAAAACTGTCCTTGGTGACGGTCAGCTTCGACAAAATTTAGTAAAAGCTGCTTCCAACTACATTAATAACTACGACTATAATAAGGCTGCAATATTGACCCTTCTAGAATATTAAGCTTTACTTTGGTGATAAAATACAGTTATGGGAGACGTAGAGAAAGTTAAAGAAGCTATTAATATTGTAGATGTCATTGGTAACTATGTAGAGTTAAAAAATGCAGGTTCTAACTACAAAGGTCTTTGCCCATTTCATAATGAAAAAACTCCATCATTCATGGTAAATCCTAATCTTCAAATATATAAATGTTTTGGTTGTAGTCGTGGTGGAGATGTTTTTAATTTCTTGATGGAAATTGAAAGGTTAGATTTTCCGGAAGCATTAAAAAAAGCAGCCGATTCTGTAGGAATTCAGTTAAAGGAGAATATAAGGCCTAGAAATAAAAAAGAAGAAGAGTTAAAAGAGCGAATACTTAAAGCTAACGACCTTTCTTCTAAATTCTATAATCATATTTTAAAAACTCATAAGGCTGGTAAGCCTGGGAGAGATTATGCTATGAAAAGGGGTATTGGGGCTGATGAGATTGAAAAATTTAGAGTTGGTTTTGCTCCAAAAAATAAGCAAAATCTTAAAAACTTCTTAAATAGCAGGGGCTTTGAAGATAAAGAGCTTATTGATTTTGGGTTGTTAATAGATAGGAATGGGACTGTTATTGATAAATTTAGAAATAGACTTCTTCAGCCAATATTTAACGAAAAAGGTGAGGTTGTAGGTTTTAGTGGTAGATATATCGAAAAAAGTGATTATGCTCCAAAGTATTTAAATTCTCCTGAAACACCAGTTTATAAAAAACAGGAATTACTTTATGGATTATTTCAAGCAAAAGAATCTTTGAGAAAAGAAAAATTTTTAATATTAGTGGAAGGAAATATTGATATCATTTCTTCGCATAGAGTTGGAGTTGAAAATATTGTTGCACCGTTAGGAACTGCGTTTACAATTGGTCAAGCAAGAAAAATAAAAAGATTTGCTGATGAAATATATTTTTGTTTCGACACTGATGGCGCTGGCATTAATGCATTAATTAGATCTATACCAATTGCAGAAGAAGTTGGATTGAATCATAAAGTAGTTGAACTTGGAGATTTTCAGGATGCTGATGAAATGATAAATAGAGATGAGAAGAAATGGAAAGAAGCACTTAGTAATCCAAAAGATAGTATTATGTTTCTCAAAAAGCTGTTCGCTAAGGATTTAGATTTGGGAACTGCTGAGGGCAAAAGAAATTTTCAAAACAGAATTGTTCCAATCCTACAAAGTATTAAAGATGAGACAGTTAAAGATCACTATATAAAGGATATTTCTGTAACTTTAGAAATTACTCGGGATGATCTTAAAAGTATTGTTCAAAATAATAAAAAACTTAAGCTTCATTCAGTTAGTATTGATGAATCAGAAAAAGACATAAGGGTAAATAAAACAACACTTAGTCAGGAGGAATATCTTCTTTCATTAATTCTTCAAAATAATATGAAAGACTTTTTTCTTACTATTCCAGAAGATTTTCTCAGTAATCAGAATCTTCAAGAGTTTATATATAAAATTGTAGAACAAGATCAAGATATTTCTAAATCTGTTAAAGATGTTAAGGATGAGTCTATCAAAATAGCTTTAGAAAGAGTATTGTTAATGGACATCACTGATGTTGAAGATATAGACCATGAGGTTGATGAACTGTATGTAAGACTCTACAGAAATTATTTAAAAAGAAAAATCTTAGAAGTTAGAAGAAAGATATCTACTGATGATGAATCGGACGATGCATTATCAGAATTACAATCACTTACAATGGAGTTAAAGACTTTACAGGGGATTACTTTCTTCTCTTGAACTTTTTATTTTTTTCCATCTTTGAGCCGAAGTCTACAGAAGCAGTTAGCTTTGCTCGACCCTTATTTCGTCTGTTTTTAAGAACATTACGACCAGTCCATTTAGCCATTCTTTTTCGAAAGCCAAATTTTCTAACTCTTTTAATTTTACTTGGTTGATATGTTGGACCTTGTTTTGCCATAATGCCTTTTCTAAACGACCTGATTATAATATGATTAGAGTAATAATTCAATACTGATGGATAAAGATAGAGGAAAGATAATTTACTTAACTATTTTTTTAGGAATTTTAATATTTCTTGGATTAGCTTTATTTATAAGGTTTTCAATAAATTTATCTGATTTATTCAATACTCAAGATCTTACCAGTTTTCAAATAAGTGATGAAGATAGAGAAAAACTTACTTCATCTAGGAGCAAAATATTAGGTGAGGGTAATAAAAAAGAAGAAGGTTGGAATCTTAAAAATTTAAGAAGTATAGATACTATTTCAGAATCATTTCCTTATTTATTAATTAAAGATGGTGAATTCTCAATAATTTATAAGCTTATAAAATCTGATATTGTTAATCCAGTTCACTTCATTCCTAATACAGCCACAAATGTGAAAATATATGATGAAAAGGTTATAAGTTTTATATATAAGGATGCGAATGAAGTATTTTTAAACATGAAGGATAACGACTATTCAAAGAAGATAAAGCTCACTTTAGAAAGTATTGATGAGGTAATAGATTATATTTATATTGATAATTCCTTCTATTTTAATATTGAGGCTGATGGAGATAATTACTTATATTGGCTAGGTTTAGAAGATGAATCTTTGGAATTACTTGGAAGCTTGGAAGCTTTTAAAATGAATTTTAGTTTTCAAGGTATAGATAATAAAAAAATTGACTTTATAAGTAATAATAAGTGTTTCTCTTATATCTTCTATAATAAAAGAATTGAAGATTCTAAGTGTTTATCAACAGGGGAGGAAGAAAAAGTACTTGAATATAAAGAAGAAAATTACGACATATTTGCGTCATTTAAATCTAACAATAGAAAATATTATTTAATTTGGGAGAATGATAATTTATTTTTAGCTTCTAAAAATAACTTTAACGAAGAAGTTATAATTTCTGAAGTGGAGGCTCCATTCAGAAGGGTAGATGAATTTTTTGAGAATAATGGGACAGTATATGTGATAAAAGGGACGGAACTTTACTACTATGATGTCTTAAATTTCAAATGGAGACAGATTACATTCGAAGGCTTAGATATTTCGACTATTGATTTAATCAATAATAAAAGCGTCAACTAAAATCTTAATTGCATCACTTTCTGTTATTCCTCGGCTAAGAAGGTAATGCTTTTCTTCTTCGGAGATTTTTCCTATAGAAGCTCCATGACTTGCAACCACTTCGTCTTCTCCAATTTCCATAGAAGGTTCTACTATTGCATTTGATGTTTCGTCAATTAATAAGCATTTTATACTTAAATTTGTTAAGACATTTTTCGCTCCTTTTGGAATAATAATTTTAGGATGATATTCAAAAGTAGAGTTTTTTCCAACCACAGCTTTAATAATGATCTCTGCTGAAGTATTTTTTTGAAAGAAAAAATCTTTACTAATAATTAAACTTTCATCTTCATTAAGAACAAACTTTTCTATAATGTCTTTTTTTACAAAGACTCTTTTACCTTTCAGATTCATTGAATTATAGATTTAAAACTTTTTCTATGTATCTCAGTTATACCAAGACTCTTTAAAGCATCTCTATGGAATTTAGTACCGTAACCTTTATTTCTTTCAAATCCATAACCTGTAAACTTGTTTGATAATTCTTTCATCATATTATCTCTCTCAACTTTAGCTAGAATAGAAGCTGCAGCTATTGAGTAGTGATTAAGATCGCCTTTAATTATTTTTCTGGAATGGATTCCAAAATCTTGCCTAAATGTTCCGTCAATTAAAAAAAAAGTTTCACCATCGTTAAAGAGATTGACAGTCTGAAGTATAAGTTTTTCTATTGTTTTCCCTATTCCATATTTATCAATCATTTGAACACTTCCGATCTTTACACTGTAATTATGTTTAGAAAGTAATCTATAAGCTGATTCTCTTTTTTTTATAGAAAGTTTTTTTGAATCAGTAATTCCGCTTACAAATTCTGATTCAAGATCATAAAAATAAACTCCTATAGCAACTGGACCAGCCCAGCTACCTCTCCCTACTTCATCAATTCCGATAATTCTTCTATAGTTATTTTCTTTATCTGAAAGTAAATCTATTTCGAAGTGGGGCTTTAAATAGATATCTAAAGGCATATGAGATTATTTATCTAATTTGTAACGATTAACGATCTTTTCAGCATTTTCTTTTTCGTCAAGTTGTAATTTATTAAACTCAGAATCTAGAGCCTTTGAAAATCTTTTACCAAAATTCTTATCTTCACTAGGTACAATATGAATGTGCGCATGGCTTACACCTTCTCCATGAATAAAAGAGTAAACAAATTTATTACCTGAAACATTTTGGTAGTGATTAGCTATTTTTTTACAAACCTTAAAGTATTCTCCAACTTCAATTTCTGGTAGATCCCAAACTAAGTCATAATGCTTTTTAGGAATAACAAGGGTATGAGCTTCTACGAAAGGATAGACATCTAAGAAGGCTAGATAATTATCATCCTCAAAGATTTTGAAACTTGGTATTTCCCTTCTTACAATCTTGCAAAAAATACAATCATTCATAATTTGATTTTAACATAAAGATATTTTATTGAAATCTTACTAAACTTTTTGAGATTTATACCTACTAAAGTAGCACTAACAAACTTACGAGAAGTAG
>CAYTGI010000028.1:0-10037 GCA_964437465.1 uncultured Candidatus Saccharibacteria bacterium
TAATTTACGCTTTCCCAGTCGTAATTTTTTGTCACTATTTATATAAAAAAAGAGTCTTCTTATTTAGTCTAGGAATATTTCTTTTACTAGTATTAACTCAGTCTTTATTCTTAATGTTGAATTACTGGACGGAAGAAATTCCTTGGGTGGGACTCTCAAGATATAAGTATTTTTATGAGCTCCAAGTTGAGTTAGGACTTAAAAAATAGACTGTCACCACAAAGTGTTGACAATATATATTAAAGAGTGTACACTATATATAGTGATGATATTGAATCTCACTCACACATTAACAAGCCAGCATGTTTTTAACCTACTGAATTCAATGGCTTCATAAAGTTTCTTATGGAGATTTTATGAAGTCATTGAAAACCCACCATAATGGAGAACAACATGGCAAAATCTGAACGATCTATTGAAAGCATAATCGACAGCACTACAATCCTTTCAACGTTGATAAGGGTATCCGCAGAACGAATGCCTAGGGTGATAGTTTATCCCGATGTAAAACACCGATTTCTAGTCCAAGTTGAAAATCTTGAAGTAGTTCCTCTTGAGAAATTCATCAGATTGATGGGTAAGGGAGACAATCTTCGATTTACTGATGTGACTAACATCGTGTCAGAATTCAACAAGGCCTACAACATAACCCCTGAACTCAAGTTTCGCCGATAACATCCAGTGGCCAGGCCAGCAGGTTAAAGCATGGAAATTCTCGAGTGGAGAATATAAATAATCCCTCATTTTTCTGTGTTTTAGCGTGCTGGTTTTGGTCTTTTTTCAAAATTTGCAATTCACTCAATGTTTCCTATAATTATATATGGGCTTTTTTGAAGGATTTAAAAATTTTTTTAATAAGTATCCTCCTCTCTTAACTTCAGGTGAGGAAGAACCACCCTCGATAGAAGCTGAAAAAATAACTCCTGAACAGATGAGAGAGTATATTTTTGATAATCAGGACATTGGAGATACTATTATTCATATTCATCCAACTAAACAACATATGAACATAGCTTTTTTTAGAATTGGCGAAACAATACTAAATATTCATGAAGTATTAAGACAGAATTTGGATTCAAATGGTGATGCTATAGGAGAAGACGAGATTAGTAAATATTCAAAAGGATTCGAAGGACCAAATCTAGCTTATAGATTAGCAAGCGGTCTTACAGCAAGTACAGGGAATATTAATATTAGATATTCCAATGAAAGAATAGACATGACCCAGCTAGATGGTAATAAAGAACAGTAGAATTTTTTACAATTGATGGTAGAATTTCATACTTACATTTTTTAAAATGCACGCACAAATCCCAAATGAACCAGCGACTGCATTAAACGCAGTTGACCCTCCCTCTGAAGAAAGAATAGAAAACGAATCTCAAATTTCAAACTTAAATAAGGAACAAGCCTTAAATATTACAAGAAGATTATTAGATCTACCTTTAGAGTTTCGTTTTATAGTTCAGCAGGAATTTATTGAAGGCATAGTTGGAACAAGATATTCAGTAAATATTACATGTAATAATGATTACCACGGAGCAAATCCAGCTGAACCTTATGAGTTTAATATAAGTTTTATGAATGAAGATGGAAAACCTATAAGATACTCTTTTAAGTATGATGACACTGATGAATTAGTGAGAATAGCTATTGAAAAAGCTCCGATGTTTTACTCAGTATCCGAATTACGAGCCTTTGGGTTTAAAAATCTGAGCCCAGAGCAAATTCAGTCATTAACAGAACCACAAGTAATTCAAGTTATATTTGACAGAGAAGAAGGAATAGATTTAACTGAAGAGCATAAAACTCTTTTTGTAAGAATTAATAATTTAGGAATAGTCTTAGATAGAAAGTTAAGAGAGACTGAGGAACAATAATCTGACATCAATCCCTGTCGACAAAACCAATCTTTCTCTGTTATTATAGTATATAGTGATGATATTAAACTATCTCACCCCAAGAACATTAACAATCAGCATATTAGTATATTGGTTTTAATTCCATAGAACATAGAGAGCATTATTAGTGCTTTGTATGTTCTATGGATTGGCCATAGAACAAAAAACAAGAAAGGGAGATACAATGAAAATTGAGAGTATCAGAAGGATTCTTGAAGATTGTCATACGACTAGAAGTAAGGGAAACGCTTTTTCCCCAGACAAAATGAGCGAAGGAGGAATAGCTTTTCTTCTTGAACATTATAGTGAAGAGTTCTTGGAGCTACTTTGGCGCATAATAAGTTTCAGAATTGTAATATATGCCTCAAAGAATTGTGCTTTCATAGTATATATGAAGCACTGCAATAGAAGTATAGAATTTAGATCTCTCTATGGGGAAATAACGACTGATACTATTCTAGAAATTTTAGAATGTATCATCTAGAAGAAACCCTTGTTCCTTCAGGAGGAATTAAGCCAATTGGCTTAAAATGTCGTGAGACAAAACCTGAAAGAAATAATCTAATATGCTGATTGAACAAGTTAATCCCTTCAGACGATCTGCAAGTTAAAGTTCAATTTCTTTCTCCTCTCCTGAACCCATATCCTTA
The DNA here is from genome assembly GCA_964437465.1 of uncultured Candidatus Saccharibacteria bacterium. Lineage (GTDB taxonomy): Bacteria > Patescibacteriota > Dojkabacteria > J137 > J137 > JAGQLF01. Next base: position 2,552 of record CAYTGI010000028.1, read on the forward strand.
ATCTTATAAATTCCTCTACTCTTTTCATCAGTTCCGAAAATTACAACATTTCTAATATTTTTTCTATTTGCGTAGTCTAAAGCTTTTCCAAACTTTTGAACTTCTAACCCTAATTCAACATTTTTACCTTTTTGACGTAAAGCTTTCGCAATTGAATTAATGTCATCTCCAAGACTTTCATCAAGCAAGGGAACAAAATATCTTAGATCTGAAATCTGACTTCTGAAATCTGGCAATAAGTTCCAAGCCTCTAAAAACAGTTTCATCGTCTCGTCCCCTGGAGCACATCCAACTGCCGGAAAACTTTGTCCTCCGAAAAGACTAGCTAATCCGTTATATCTGCCTCCGCCAAACATAGCTCTATTATTCTCAGGATTTTTATCGAATACCTCAAAAACCATTCCATCGTAATAGTCGAAGCCTCGAGCTAAAGATGGTGACCAAACAATTTCAGCTTCAACTAATGTATTAAGTTTAGAGATAATAGTTTCAACTTTTTCAATACTTTCGCCAGAAATGTAATTATTCTCTTTTAAGAAATTTATTGAACCTTCTTTTTGTTCTAATAAACTAAAAAGAGAATCCCATTCATTTGGATTTGCTCCAAGCTCTTCCAATCTATTTCGTAATTCGTCATTCGAAATTTTTCCATATTTATCAATTATTCTGACTGCTTCAGCAACATTTTCTCCGCTAACTCCTAAATAATTTTTTATTATGTCAGAAAGAACATTCTTATCATTAACTAAAACCTTATACATTGATCTATCAGCATTATACGCATTCATAATCTCAACTCCCATCTGAATAATTTCAATATCAGCATTTATAGACTCACTTCCAAAAATATCAAAATTCAACTGCCAAAATTCTCTATTTCTACCTCTTTGAGGTTTTTCGTTTCGAAGATAGTTCGCAATTGAGAATAGTCTTATTGGTTTAGGGGTATCGTTATAGATTTTACTAACCATCCTAGTAACTGAAGGCGTCATCTCAGGTCTGATAGCCAACTCTCGCCCAGCTCTATCTTCCATAGTCATTAATTCTTTTCCTCCAACGTCTTCCCCTGACTTAGCACGATAAACATCAGCCGATTCAATAATCGGTGTTAAATATTCCTCATATCCAAATTTTTCACAAACCTCTCTCCAAGTATCGAAAATGTATTTTCTAATTCTAAACTCTTCTGGGAGCCAGTCACTTGTTCCTTTTGGTGGTTGGTTACTTAATTTCATGAATAATTATAGCAACAATAAAAGCTTTTAGCTTTAAGCGATTAGCTCATAACTTTAAAACCTTCAGACTTTTTAACTTTGGAACTTTACAACCTTTCAACTTTAAATCCTAATCTCAAAATACTAAACAAATCTCAAATCTAAGTTTCGAAAAAGCAAACTTTCCAAACTTAATACTTTGGAACAATAGAACTCTTCAACCCTGGAACTTTACAACCTTTCAACTTTAATACTCCCTATCAATCAACTCTCTAAAATCAGATATCACAAAATCAGCCTTTTCTACCAAATCATCCCTAGTAATGTTTTCAGTATAAAGATAAAACTTTTCAGCTTTGCCAGCAAGCTTGATCTCATAGTCTGTAAAGCCATCCCCAACAACGATTCTCTCAGAGCCTAAATTAAGCCCTTCTACAATTTTTGCCTTACCTCCACTATTTAAAAGAGGGTTATCTTCATCAATTCCTATAACTTCTTGATTATCAAATACAAAAGTATTAGCAAATACATGATCTTCCTTAATATTAAGAAAATTCGTAACTGGAAGAATCCATTCTTTAAATCCTCCAGAAACAATAAAAATGTTCTCTCTATTTTGATCAAAAAATGATTTTTCTCTTAAAATTGATTTAGAAATTGATTCAATAATTTTATCGTTCAATTTTTCAAGATGTTTTTGGTGGATGTTGAATAGGTCAAGCCTTTTCAGAAGAGATTCTTTAAAATTTATCTCCCCTGTCATACCTAAATTTGTTATTGTTGAAATTTCTTGAACTAGTTCATCTCTATTAGAAACATCCTCAAAAGTAATCTCAGCAAGCATTTCTAATCCCTCCCCGTTGATTAAAGTGCTATCAAAATCTATAATGAGGTATTTATTTGTACGAATTGATGACAAATTTTGCATATATTTTTGTAAACCGAAGTATAATCCCATAACTTTAGATTATTTTAAACCTAGAGTATTAAACCAAAATATTTTTTAATTTAGTTAGATGGCTAAGTTTATAGTAGATACCAGAATTCTAGATAACAACTTTAAAGAAATTTCAGAAGTTCCTAAAGATAAAATTTATGTTGAGAAAACTTCTAGATACCAGGTAATGTTGGGAGGGAAAAGAGGTCCCGAACAAGTACAAAAAGTAGTTATTCACAATGAGGGAAAAACTTTGGAGTTTGGATGGCCAATGCTTAAAAGGCTTATTGAGAATAATATTACTGCAGAAAGTGCATTTAAAGAGGGAATGAAAAATAATGTTGGAATGGATAGTGGAAAAATTACTTTTAAGAGTATGGTTACAATTAAATATGTTGGACTAGTAGTTGGAATTATTGCTTTAATAGTTACTGCAATAATGTTCTTTGCTCTACAAGCTGATAAAAATTTTACGGTTGAGGTTATTGAGTTCAACTCTCTTTCGGAGATTCAAGAGGGAGATTTTGTAAAAACTGATGCAGAATACTGGGATAGCTATGCAATAGAAATAGAAACAACAGACACAATTTACGGAATTGAGACTGGATCTAGTACAAGTGAGGGGAATACATATATGTTAATGTCACTTCCTTTTACTGAGGATTTTGTTTTTGATTATGAAAATCCACAAGAGATAGATACTTTTATTTTTAGATATGCTGCAGGTTCAAGCTATGCTAACCAATTTGAATCTTTAGGCTTTGAAGAATATTTTCTAGAAAATCTTCAAGGTGAAGTAAAAAGTGTAAGTTCTGTTGAAGATGTAGATTCTGGTCCGACTGCAATTGAGTTTTTTGAAGATTCAATTTCTACATTTAATAGTAAACCGGAATTGTTTGGTGTAACGTTAAGAAGTCCAGATTTGTTAATTGATGGAAGAGTTTCACAAGCAAATTTTACAAATGATGTTGTTATTCCTACTGCAGTAGTTGGGGTAATCGGTGTCGTAGGAATAGCTCTTTTTGTAATATTTAACAATAAGCATAAAGGCGAATTAGACGGCCTAGTAAAGAGAATGAAAGGTGGATCGAGTTCTCCAGTTGAAAGAAAATAATTAAGTGATTAAGTAATTAAGTAATTAAGTACCTAAGTACATTAGTACTTAGGTATTTTTAAACTCTCTCTACTCTCCCCCCTTCGATTTTTAGGCTTGGTGAATCAAGAGTTCCGTTTGGCATAGTTATCTCAGGCCACTTCTTTATTGTTTCAGCGCTTAACTTCTTTGATTTTGACCAAAGATAGTCAAAAAAAGATTTTATTGAAGCACTGTAAGCATCGCTATCAATCATCATTCCCCAAGATTCATTTTTATAAGCACATGCATGGAAAACTTTATCTCCAATAATTGTAGTTCTCGTATACTGAGTAAATAATGGATGTTCAATGTATCTATAATCTCTTTGTTTCACAAAACCTGGATCTTCTCCTAATCTCTTCTTGAAAATAAACTTTACCCATTCGTTAATAGGCACAAGCTCTTTAATCTCATATGGATACTTATTCTTTAAATCATCTCTACCAAAAGCATTAAACGAGTTTAAATCAGTTATGATGTGTCTCGTTTGCGTAAGACTTTCAAAGCCTTCGCAAAAGTAAGCTTTTCTCGCCCCTTCTATTCCTTCCCAAAACATCTGTTCAGATTGACCTTTTTGATCTTTTGATTTATCTAAAAGTGAGGGGATTATAGAAGTAACGTCCTCTTCTAACTCTCGTAGCTCTGAGAATCTTTCTTTTAATAACTGTTTTAGATGATTTGGATTATTTGGAACTATGAAGCTACTTCCACTACTCTGCTCTTGTGAAATTAAATCTAACTCTTTTAAATCACTAACTATGTCGTAAACTGTAGTTCTAGCAATTTTAGTTTTCTTAGAAAGATCTGAATGTGTAGTTTTCTCTTTTTTTAATATCGCTAGATAAACCTTTATCTGATTTTCAGTTAAACCAAACTTTTTTAATACAGATTTTATTCTAGACATACTAAAGTCTAACACTGACGAGGATGTCGGTCAAACTCGTATTAATCTCTATTAGCTGCTTGAACTTGTAGATAGAAGTACAGCAATTGCCCTATAGATGAAACTAATGCAGCAACATAAGTCATTGCAGCAGCACTTAAAACAGCTCTCGCCCCTCCCATTCCAGAAGAATCAATTAAGTTATATTTTTTAATCAAGTTCATACCTCTTCTACTTGCGTCTAATTCAAGAGGTAATGTAACGAATGTAAAAAGAGTTGTTAGAGAGAAAAAGATTAAACCAATCCATGCTAGTGATCCTAATGAGAATAAAAGACCAATCATTATTAGAATTATTCCAAGGTTTGATCCAATGTTTGTTGCAGGAACTAAAGCGGATCTAAACTTAAACATAAAACTTCCGCTAGCTTTTTGTTGAACATGACCGAATTCGTGAGCCACAACAGCAATATTGGCTATTGAAGTATTTCTTGCGTTGTCTTCTGAGAGGTTAACTAAATGGTTTCTAGGATCATAATAATCGTTAAGTTTTCCAGGTGTAGTTTTAAATCCAACATTAAAACCCTCTCCTTTGTTTATTAAATCAGCTACTTGCATTCCTGTCATATTCGTTCCTCCTGAAACTTTAGAAAATCTTCCGTAAGCATATCTTAAAAATGCTTGAGCTCCCAGTCCGATAAGAAGACCTGGTATTGCGAATAGTAAATATAGTGGATCAAAAAAAATCATTTTTGTTTATTTAATTTGTAAATTGGTACTTTGGTACTTTGGTACTTTGGTACTTTGGTACTTTGGTACTTTATAAATTATACTACAAACTAGCAGTATTCAGTCAAGAGTGCTAAAAATTGCTTGTAGCTTGTTAAATAGATAAAATGGTTTATGAAATCTATAGTCTTAGCTTTATTACTACTACCTATATTCATTTTACCAATAAATGCACAGGAATTACGACTTGAAAATGATCCTGAAACTGAGATGCTAATTGAGGCGGATCAGCCAACTGAAACTACAAGTACCCAGGATTTAGAAGTAGACTTAATTCAAAATACACAAAATCCTGCAAATAGAAATGTGACTTTTGAACTTGTTATAGATTCAAAAGTAAACTCTGACAGAGTCAGGATTGTTTGGGATGTTAGAGGAGTTAGCGCAGTTATTAACAAAGATCAAGAAGAGGTAATACTCACTGTTAGAGATGGACAGAGATATGTATTACCTTTTACTATACGCCCAACAGGAGTTGGAGGTACTGAAGTATCCGCAACAGCTCGAGTTGTTGGGGCAGGATCAGCACAAGTAGCTTCAGTCAGGAAAAATTTCGCCTCTAATGCATATGGAGATGTTGTTGAAATTGTAGATAACACAGTAAGAATCCCTAGCGATTATCGTCAGGCTCAGACTGTTTATTATCTAACTAGATTCTCCCTTTACACAGTTGGGGGAATAGTTGGAATTGTAGGGTTATTTATAGGTTTTAAAAAGTTTGTTCGTTGGTATAAAAAGGATGAGATCGAGGCGTATGAGAAAAGTACTAAGGTACCTAGGTACTAAAGTACCTGCCGGAGGCAGGCAGGCATTAAGTAGTTCTTCTGATATAATCAAGTATTCCCCTTAATAAAATTAACTAGACGCGTTCGTGGTTCGAGAACCTCACCATGACAGTTATGTTGACCTTGTCACCCTGAGGCTCACCCTTGCGGGAGCATATTTGTAATATGCTCACATTTTTCTCTACAAGCTTTAAATACTTACTTAAAATTATGCATTTGTGGAGAAAGGCTATGTGTCATTACTTGAGCATTGGTATTGGATCTCGGCTAGTGTTGATTGTGAGTTGAAAGTTAGCAATGAGTAGAGAACTAAAGGAGCAGGTTACAAACCTGCTCCCGCAAGGGGAGGACATAGATATAAAGATAATTAATGCTTTTTTCATGGTAATAGACCTCTTAAAACTTACAACTTATTACTTAAAACCCCCTCAAGTCTCCACAAACCGGCGCCAATATGATATAATAAGTATAGCATTATGCCACAAAGCTAATGCTAAGTTTTTAAAGTATGACGTTAAGTCTACAAAAAAGCACTAATTATAAAATTAGGTGCATCCTACTACGCTAAAGCTACGTAGGAAGATCCTTAACAACTGAACGTTTTATTAAAACTATTTTACTTTCCAAATTCCTTGGAGGGATGAACTCTGTTCCTTTTTTATACAGAGATTTTAGGGCTTTTTGAGCTCTAGATTCTCTGTATAAATAAGGGTACATAACAGCTCACCTCCCCAAAAAAAAGGATAAGAAAAAGAGGACCAAGGATCGAGAGGTTTTCGATTCAAATCTGAACTAGGACTTCATCGAACCTGAGGGTGATCGAAGAAGTTAGCCTGCTGTAGGCGAAGCTAACCACGTTAGTGACTAGGTCAGCTAGATTAGATATTTATCCAATTCCAAGACTGGGATAAATGTCAGAGATGATTCCTCTCATTAGGGAATGAACTCAATCTAGAGTAAGAGAAAGGGTCTTTTTGAACTCAATCAGGAGAAACAACTGTGAAACAAACGAAATTGACAACTCTGGTAGTACTGCTTCTGCTCGTGATGGCACCGATGGTAGCCGCACAGGATGAAGAAGGCGAGCAATTTCTCGATCAGCGAGTCGCTGATGTCATCGCTGAATGCGAAGATGTTCGGGATCAGATTCTGAATGCAGAGCCAACATCTAAACTCGTGGAAGCGGTCGAGTCGTACGAGCAATGTGTCACGCAAGTCATCGCGAGTGCCATCCTTAATGGCGACCTGTCGGCTGAAGCAGAAGGAAGCGAAGAAGCTGAAAACGGCGGCATGGCTAGCATTGGCAATTTCACACGAGAAGCCCCCTTGCTCCTCTATGAAACGAGAGTTCAAGTCACAATTCCATCCGGATATCAACTCGGTGACAGCATCTATGTGGCTGTACAAGAATACTACATTGTCGAATTGTATGTCACTGGAAATGGCGATATGCAGTACTTCGTCCTCAACATAAGTGGTGCCCGATCGCGTGTACTTACTATCGACGAATTGCCATTCTACATATGGTTCGATAACACTCGGAACATTATGGAAGGTGGATACATCAGCAATTTCCCAATCAATCGTTAGAACTGAAGATAATGGATACATTTTGCTCGGTATGGAGTAATCAACATACACCCCCATACCGGGCAGAAAGGAGGTAGAAAAAGTTTTAAAACGTTCAGTTGTTACACAATAAAAGTACTAAGGTACTAAAGTACCTGCTAAAGGCAGGTAGGCA
>CAYTGI010000029.1:0-8622 GCA_964437465.1 uncultured Candidatus Saccharibacteria bacterium
AAGGGCTAAATTCATTTGTTTCTTTATTCCGATGTAATCAACAACTAATCCTTTCTCTTTTCCTTCATATTTACGATTTACTCTTGAGATTGTTTGTATAAGCGAGTGCCTTTGTATTGGTTTATCGATATACATAGTATCTAAAAATGGAACATCAAACCCTGTTAGCCACATGTCTACTACTATTGCTATCTTAAAATTAGATTTTGGATTCTTAAATTGTCTATCTAATTCTTTTCTATAATCCTTTGTTCCAAGAATTTCGTATAGCTCATCTGGATCATCTTTACCTCTAGTCATAACAAGTTTAATTCTTTCCATTGGCTTAATATCTCTTCTTTCTTGTTCGGTTAATATTGCTTTCTCATCTGCTTCTTTAACATCACCCCATTCAGGTCTTAATTCAATTACGTTTTTATAGAATTCATAAGCTATTTCTCTACTACTACATACGAACATTGCTTTACCTTTCACTTTTGAACCTTCTTCAATTCTTTTTTCGTAATGTTCTATAAAATCTTCAGCTAAGACCCTTAGTCTATGAGGATCGCCAAGAATTGTTCTCATGTTTGCGCTTGCTTTTTTACTCTCCTCAATTTGGTGTTCGTTTGTTCCTTCTTCAGCACATTTGTCGTAATATTCCTCAATCTTTTTTAATTCATCATTTTTTAGAATAACTTTAGCAGCTCTACCCTCGTAAACAATCTTTACTGTTATCTCATCATCTACTGATTCAGTCATTGTGTATGAGTCTACAATGTCTCCAAATACATCTAAAGTTGCGTCGATTGGAGTACCTGTAAATCCAACATAAGTTGCATTTGGAAGTGAGTCATGAAGATATTTAGCAAACCCAAATGTTTTCTTGATTCCTCTGAGTGTAAATTTGATCTTTTGGTCTAAGTTAATCTGACTTCGGTGCGCTTCGTCAGAAATACAGATTACATTCGCTCTGTCTGTTAATAATTTTGTGTCTTCTGTGAATTTATGAATTGTTGTTAAAAATACTCCTCCAGCTTTTCTTCCTTGTAGTTGATCTCTTAAATCTTTTCTACTTTCGACTGTTTTAATAAAATGATCTCCTACAAAACCTTTCGCGTTTGTAAATGTTTCTGAAAGTTGATCGTCAAGATCGGTTCTATCAGTTATTAAAATTATTGTTGGGCTCTTAAGTTCAAGGTCTCTCATTAGTAATCTTGTTAGATAAAGCATTGTGTAGCTTTTCCCACTTCCTGTAGCTGCAAAATAAGTACCTCCTTTACCGTCATTAAATTCTGAATCAGTAATCTTCATGTGTCGTTTTATATTTTCATGAAGTTTTCTAGCTCCGTAGTATTGAGGATAACGACAAACAATTTTTGCTTCTTTAGTAGACTTGTCGGGTATATATACAAAGTTTTGAATAATATCTCTTAGTCTGTCTCGATCTAACATTCCTTGAATTAAAGTATAAAGAGACTCGATTCCATCAACTTCTTCACGTCCGCCATCAACTCTTCTCCATGCATAAAAGAAATCATAAGGAGCAAAGAAAGATCCAGCTCTTGTATTTACTCCGTCACTTATTATGCAGAATGCATTATATTTAAATAGTTCTGGAATATTTCTTTTATATCTTGTTGTTACTTGAACGTAAGCATCATGAATATTGGTTTCTTCTCTAATTGCGCTTTTAAATTCTATTACTACAAGCGGGAGCCCGTTTATATAGATTATTCCGTCTGGAATTCGTTTCTTTGTCCCATAAATTTCTAGCTGGTTTACTATTCGGTAAGTATTGTTGTCTTTTTCTGAATAGTCGATTAGTTCAATAAATATATCTTTCTTGGATCTATCCTCACGTTTTAAAATAAAGCCATCGGCAACTTTTTTCATTATTGCTTTATTACTTTCGTAGAGGTCTAACTCAGAATAAGATTGCAGCTCTTTTATTATTCCTTCAATTTCTTCGTTAGTTATCTCTTCATTCTTATATCTTTCTTTTAAATAGTCTCTAAGATCATTTTTTATTAAAACTTCTTCTGGACTATCGCGTTGAATTTCATCACCTTTTAGGTGGAGAATATCTTGTTCAGCTAGTAGTTCTATAAAAGCTTGTTCGAGTTGTGCTTCTGTGAATTTCATTTTTAATCTGATTCGTTTAGGTAGTTATATAGAACTTCCAGACTTGAAATACTTATAAAATCATACTGAGAATTTAAAATTGAGTCTCCATCATATATAACTATACCCGATTTGGATCTATTCTCGTATACTTCAGAAAAAATTTTAAGATTTTTTATGAATTCAGTAGAGTATGTGCTTGAAGATTTTATTTCTATTGGTTTCAAAGAACTTCCATTGTCAACAACTAAATCTACTTCTACATCATTGCTATCTCTAAAAAAATATAATTTAGTAGAAAGTTTCCTATTATAAATATATTTATAAGCTTCAGCGATTACTAGGTTCTCGAATATGCTACCGTAGGAGTAATGAGAAAAGAGCTCTTGTTCAGAATTTATCCCCAATAAATTACAGAGCAATCCAGTGTCATAAAAATATATCTTTGGAGATTTAATTAATCTTTTACCCTCATTTCTAAAGTAAGGACGTAATCTAAATGCTATAAAAGAAGCTTCTAGAAGAGAAATCCATCTCTCTATAGTAGTATGTGATACTCCAACATCATTAGCAAGGCTAGTTAAGTTTACTAATTGACCTGTCCTTCCTGCCAGTAACTGTAAGAATATCTCAAACTGTTTTAGGTTTCCAATGTTCTTTATTTGTCTAACGTCTTTTTCTACGTATGTTGATATATACTCAGGATAAAAGTCTTTATAAGTTTGAGGTGTACTAAAAATTCTTGGATAAAAACCTCTTAAGATGGTTTTTTTTGTGCTTTTTTCGTGGGTACCATCATTCTTTAATTCTTCTATGCTTAGAGGAAGAAGTGTGTTTGTTACAACTCTTCCAGCTAAACTTTGGTTAATATTATCAGAAAGAATTAGGCTCTCTGAGCCTGTAATAATAAACTCTCCTAAATTTTTTGATTGGTCTACATATACTTGAATCTGTGATAGTAGCTCGGGGAATTTTTGTATTTCGTCTAGTATAACTGGCTTTTCTATATTATTTATAAAGCCAACTGGATCTTCGGCAATTCTTCTTTTTATTGAGATATCTTCTAGGTTATAGTATGAGTAGTTCGGGCCTACTGATCTAGCTATGGTTGTTTTACCAGATTGACGAGGTCCGACTATAGCAACCACAGGGAATTTCTTTATTTGATCGATTAATTTTTCTTCTAATTTTCTTTTTATCATGTTTTATTATAGCATATTTATGTAATCTGAATATTTAATGTTCAAATTGCATAAATATGGTTTGCTTTTTTTTGAATAGTCTTTTAGGTCGTTTTTTTATTAAAACTTCTTATGGACTATCGCGTAGAATCTCGTCGCCTTTTAAGCGGAGTATGTCTTGTTTAACTAGTAGTTCTATAAAAGCTTGTTCTGGTTGTGATTCAGTGAATTTCATATTAGTTTATAGTGATTTATCATTATTAAATAGTTCGAATTCAACTGGCTGGATAACTTCGTCCATTTCTTCAATAACTTCCATATCAATGACACGTATTTCCTTAATCGTTTTCATGTAGTTCCTTCGTAGCCAACTTGAGTCCCAAATGTCAAAGATTCCTTTGCTGACCGATTGACATATTTTGCTATCAAATTTGTAATCCTGATTATGTTTAATAATTACTCTTTGTAACCATATTTCTAACCACTCATTATTGGGTATTCTTCCAAGTTTTTCTTTTATTAGCCTGAATATCTCATCCCTTTCAGAATTATCTTCAATGCTATTAATAAATTTACTTAGTAGAGCGGCGCAGTGTGGATATACTCCAGGGTTATGAACAGCTATTTCTACAGTATATGAAATCAAGGTTAGAATATCTTGTTTAAAATAATTCCAATCAACTATACTCTTATATAAATTTGTCAATTCTTTTTTTAATACGCTGGCATTATTATAATTTCTAGAAAATTCTAATAAGACAACTAAATGGGTCAATGGTGTGAATTCTTTTGTAACTGGGTAAGAAACTTTCCACTTTAATTTATTCATTTTTATTGAATCCTCAATAATTTTCTCAGAGACTGAAGTTTTTCCTTTACTTAATTTCATACCGAGTTCTACTAAAACTCCTGTAAGTGCGTTTAGTACTTCTTCCCCTACTGCTTTTTCATTAGTAAAAATTCTATAGTCATCTCTATATCTGATAATTTTGATTTTTGACTTAATGTCTGTGCTCAGTTTTTGGCTCAATTCTACATCAGCATATGCCAATACTAATTCTGCAAGTAAATCTGAAAGCACATTGCCTTGGGGTATACCATTTGTCTGATTATTTTGAATACTTAGCAAATACCTCTCCAGCCTACCACCTATCGAATTTTTGTATTTATCTTTTTTCTTTTTATCTTTATTATTATGATATTGTTTACACCATTTTTTTGTATGCAATGCCCAGGGGATCGAATGAACATAAATACTTCCATAACAGTCTGTAACATCAGTTTTAAAAATATATCTATACTTAAGAGATTGTGATATGGATTCTTGTTCAATTTGTTCGAACCAGTTCGAAATATTTTCAGCTTGATCTGATTCATTTGAATAAGATTTTCTTGGGAAACTCTTACACTCTACTAGTGATTTTTTTTGAAGATTATCGAGCGCACTTACAATCTCGTTCCAATTTTCCTCTATCGTAATAATCCTAATAATATCAACATAAAGTACAGGATGAACTATTTCAAAAGGCCTCCAATCATACTGTCCATCTTTATTAGATAGTAATTTGTAGTTAACCGCATCCATTTTTTGTGGTCTTTTTTCAGTATCTGACGATAGAAAATTACTATTTTTTTCTATTTCTTCATCTAATGTATAAAGTAATTTCTCAAACTTTATGTATGGGGGTAAAGCAAAATTAGCATAACTCTCATGTTGCAAAAAGAATTCCTTTGCCTCTATATTGGTTAATTCAGTTATAGGAATTGATTCTATTTTATCCTCACTGAAAATCTTTCTAATTCTATTTTTCTTTGATTTATTAATTTTTGTAGTAGTTAGAATATCTAGAACTTTTGTAATCTTTGTTTCAAGGGAATTGTAAGATTCTGAGTTTCGTATTGTTTTATAAACTAGGTAACTAATTATTACTGTTTGTATTAATAAAATTATTAGTAAAAGTCTATCCATCAGTCTCTTCTAAAATCTTATCTATAACTTTACTATCAAGCCTCACCTCCCCACTCACCAGCTTTGGAAGGAGAGTATCGCGGATAGAGGTTAAATCTCTATTTTCGTTTTCTTTACAAAATATATTTTCTAACAATGATTTTGCGACTTTATTAAATATATCGTGTATCTTTTCACTAGGTCTCAAGATAACAGTATCTTTTATTCCCTCTGTAGTAAGGTTTACTTGTACTCCACTATTTGCTTTCTTCCTTTGCCTTTCAATTGTCTTATGATGATTCGATAATATGAATATATATGGATAATCAAGATAACTTGATTTCTTTAAGGAGAGCTTTCCAACTCTTTGATTTTGCACAAATTTTTCATTTACTGACATTAACGCAGTATGTCCAAGTATAGCCATATTTGATTTCATATCTGTCATTGCAATTAAAATATCTCCTTTTCTTAATATATATTTCTCTACTTCTTCAATACGTTCTTTTGGGAAATATGATTTCGTTCCTTCATAGTTGAACCCACCACCTCTCTGAATGTGTCCCATTTTGAATACTGGGTATCCCAACTCTGGTTCATCAATTAATTCTTTACTTTTAAATGCGTAACCATTCTGAAAATCGCATTCTTGTCTAAAACTACTTACAGCCCACCCCTTTGGAACCCATCCCATCTCTTCCGTAAACTCAAACTCATCTGGAAATAAATCTTGAATGTCCTTCGGTAGTGGCTTTTTATTTTTGACATTCTTTCTTTTCTCCAATTTCTCTCGCAACTCCTCCGGAACATCTTTTTTATTTTTTATTGCATTGTCAAAAACTGGATCAAAATCTACAAACCAACTTTTAAACATAGCCTGCGCCATTTCTTCTAAGGTTTTATTCATCTGTCGGTTAAGCTCGATCTTATCGTCTAAAGATCCGAGAATGTGGGCAATGGCTTTTTGCTCGGAGAGTGGGGGGAGGTTGATTCTGAAGGATTCAAGCATTCCTTTCGTTAAAGCTTTTCTTGTTGCTCCTGCCTCCGACAAAGTCAATAACATCTTCTGTTTCGTTGGAGATACTAAAGAGCATTGAAGATAATTTGAATCTAGCTTTTCAATATCAGGACGAAGAATTGAAACATGTTGGTTTACTCTTGCAGGTAAAACAGAAACATTTGGTTTACATACTCTTGCTACTGAGTCACCAGTAATATTTATTAATACATCATCAGTTTTTACATCTACATTGCTTAATTTATCAGCTGCCTCTTCAGTAATATATACTAGTCCATCTTCTTTAAATTCATTATTGTAAATGTTTTGACTTCTGATTAAACTAATCTCTCCTGTTTCCATATAGACATTACTACCGCCTCTTGGAGTAGCACCACTTCCAATTTTAATACAAATCTCCTCTAGTTTTACTTCTTTCCAATCACTTCTTCCCATATCCTAAATTCTTTAAATTCTCAGAAATAATTTTGTCTAGCTTTTGTGATTCTTCCATCTGTTCATAAAGCTTATTAGTCAGCTCAGCCATTTTCTCTTCAAAAGGAATACCGTCATCTTCTACTGGCTTAACACCAACATACCTTCCAGGAGTTAGAACATAATCGTGTTTCTTAATCTCTTCTAAACTAGCAGACTTACAAAAACCTAACTCATCTTCGTATTTTTCTTTCGGTTCTAAAGATCTCCATGTATGATAAGTATCTGAAATCTTTTTTATATCTTCCTCTGTTAATTCTTTATGCACTCTATCGATCATCTCTCCCATCTCTCTTGCATCTATAAACAAAGTTTCTCCTTTTCTATCTCTATATTTATCTGTCTTTCGCTTATTTTTAGTTATAAACCATAAACAAACAGGAATTTGGGTTGTGTAAAAGAGTTGCCCTGGGAGAGCCACCATACAATCTACCATGTCGTTTTCAATTAATTTTTGTCTAATATCTCCTTCTCCACTAGTCTGACTACTCATAGAACCATTAGCTAAAACAAAACCTGCGGTTCCACCTTCAGATAGCTTAGAAACCATGTGTAAAATCCATGCATAGTTAGCGTTACCTTCAGGAGGTACTGGATAACCAGCCCACCTTGGGTCATCAGTAAGTTCATTTTTTTGCCTCCACTGACTTTGATTAAAAGGAGGATTAGCCATAATAAAATCAGCTTTTAAATCTGGATGCTGATCCTTAAAAAATGTATCTGCCGGAACATCTCCAAGATTTGCTGAAATGCCTCGAATCGCAAGATTCATTTTTGCAAGTTTATATGTAGTCTCAGTTAACTCCTGACCATAAATAGAAACCTCTTTCTGGCTACCTTGATGGTTCTTTATAAATTCAATACTTTGTACAAACATTCCTCCGCTCCCACACGCAGGATCGTAAATCTTACCTTTATAAGGTTCAAGCATTTCAGTAATTAGTTTTACAATACATTTTGGAGTGTAGAACTCTCCTCCACCCTTTCCTTCCGCTGCTGCAAACTTACCTAAAAAGTATTCATACACTCTACCAACAATATCTTCTTCATTATCTGCAAGTGTATCAATATTATTTATAGTATCTAACAAAGAAGCTAGTTTACTAGTATCTAAATTTAGTCGGGAGAAATAATTGTCAGGAAGCGCACCTTTTAAACTTTTGTTGTCTTTTTCGACATTATGTAATGCAGTATCTATTTTTAGAGCTATATCATCTTGTTTTTAGTTTTCTATAATGTACTCCCATCTAGATTCTGGAGATAAAAAGAAAACATTTTGCATATTATAAAACTCAGCCATCTCTAAGAACTTTTCCTTTCCTTCATCTTTTAACTCTTGCTTTCGCTTTTCGAATTTATCGCTAACAAATTTTAAAAATAGTAATGCAAGAACAACATGCTTGTACTGAGAAGATTCTACGGAACCTCGAAGTTTATTTGCTGAATCCCATAATGTTTCTTCGATCGATTTGGATTTTTTACTCATAGTAAGTTATTTGAAGTGTAGATTACCCTGATTTTATCCCAAAACAAAATAAAAGACTAATTGTCTTTTTGTTCAGTAATACTTAATCTATGGAGTTCCTAAACACTAACTAAAGAAGTTAAATTCTCATCTAATAAAAACCCTTCAGGAATAGATAAGTCTGTGTTTTTAAGCTCAGGGGTTTTTTGAATTAATTCAAAAGTTGAAACTTCATTACCTATTTCTTTATAAACTTTTCTTTTCCCTAACTGCCCTTTATATTTCTCCTCTCCCTCTTTAATATGATTTTGTAATACATCGAAAGGGATGAATAAAGTTTTCTCCTTAACTGTATCGTAAGTAACTATATAGTCAATTTTAATATTAATTGGAATAATTAAATCGGTTTTTCCTTCCCAAAGATACGCAATTC